>JBKJUP010000045.1:0-52602 GCA_046590675.1 Ferruginibacter sp.
CAAATTATCACCATGCGTACCTACGGCACGCAAATACAATCCGACTTTATCCCTACCCACCAAATATTCCTACCCACCAAATGTTCCTATGGAACATAAAACACTTAACTAAATGACGTTGCCCTGCAGGGATGGTTATGTATGTTGGTCGGTATGCAGATGGGCCACACCCATCGTTTGCAGATATCACCCCTTCGGGGTTCTTATCCCATTTTACTATTTTTTCTATAATAATATCACCCCTTTGGGGTTATTCAGAAATGGGAATGAAATTACATTTCCATCTTGGGCAGTAAAAATATCAGTTAGCTTAGAAAAGTTCATTAAAGATATAGTGTGTAAATCCCACTTTGAGAGCCGGATGAAATGCAATTGCTTTTCGTTCCTTAAGTCAATACAGTTGACAAGGAAAAGTGACGAACATTTATTTTAAAAACAACGGTGGTGAGCATAGAGCAAAACGGTTGTAAGATTTTTGAAAGTAAGGCTTGTTGAAATTAATGAATCAATGATCAATAGCGTATCATTAAAATTTTGAGCTCCAGTATTCAAACCCGAAGGGTTGTTACTATTATAGTACCATGATAAATTGTTGTACAAAACCCCAACGGGGTGATATATATTAACGAGGGACCATAGACACTCGCCATGAAAAAGTCACAAAAGCGTAAGCCTTGTATTCCAGCGATGCGCTATACACATCGTTAGGTTATTCCGCCCCTGCGAGGCAATGTCATTTAGTTAACACACCCATGTCGCATCTGAACATTTGGTGAGTGGGAGAATAATGTAATGAGAACGACAAACTTTCCTTAGGAACGGCTGGTATAACGCAAATTATTCCCATGCGTACCTACGGCACGCAAATCCCTACCCACCAAATGTTCCCATGGAACATAAAACACTTAACTAAATGACATTGCCCTGCGGGGATGGTTATGAATGATGTTTGGTATGCCGATGGGCTACACCCATCGTTTGCAGATATCACCCCTTCGGGGTTCTTATCCCATTTTACTATTTTTTCTATAATAATATCACCCCTTTGAGGTTACTGAGAAATGGCACTGAAAATTATACTTCCATCTTGGGCAGTAAAAAAATTAGTTAGCCAGGAAAAGTTCATTAAAGATATATTGTACAAAGGTGCGACGCCTGTGAAGCTGAATAACGATCTTCAGCCGGGACAATAAAAATTATGAATGTTGTAGTTATTGAAGATGTTATTTTCTAACTCACTCTTTTATTATGTAGTAATTTATTGACGGCATCTGTAAAAGAGCCGGCTCTTATTACCTCACCTGCATTAACAAAAAATATTTCGTCTGCATTTTCAATGGTGTTTAAGCGATGAGCAATGATGATTCGTGTAGTGCTTTCCGGTAGTTTCTTTAAAATATCTTCCAGCAACTGTTCTGTCATGGTATCAATATTGGCTGTGGCTTCATCCAGTATCAACACTTCGGGGTTGCGCAAAACCGCTCTCATAAAAGCAATGAGTTGCTTTTGCCCCAGGCTGATGTTATCGCCACTGGACGTAACACTTGTTTGCAGGCCGCTTTCAAAAATGCTTAGCAGGCTTTGCAGGTTGGCCGCATTGATGACCGCTTCAATTGCTTCATCGCTATAATTTTGATAGGCTTCATTTCCGTACAAAATATTTTCTTTTACCGTTCCCGTAAACAAGAATGGTTCCTGTAAAATGAACCCGATTTTTTGTGAACGCTCCCCTGCTTCGTAAGACCTAATATCTTTTCCATCTAATAAAATGACACCCTTTGTTGGATCGTACAACCTTGCAATTAAAGAAGCAGTCGTTGTTTTTCCACCGCCGGTTGGGCCAACGAATGCATAGGTTTTTCCCCGTTCTAATTTTAAAGAGATATCATGTAATATTTCGTGGCTGCCATCGTATCTAAAAGATACATTACGGAATTCGAGTAAAGCATCGGAGGAGACTTTCATTTCATCAGCAACGGTAACCAAATCTGTTTTTAAAGACAGTATTCCTGTAATCCTGTCCCAGCCTGCCATTGCAACCTGGAAGCTGGTCCACAATGAAGCAAGCTGCCGTAGCGGATTATAAAAGAAAGTTGTATAGGCAATATAACTCACCAATAAACCAATGGAGAAGTCGCCGGTTGAAATAAGGTAAATACCGAAGCTTACCACAGTCAACAACGCTATGCCAGAAAACAAACTATACACCGGCAAAAAAATATTATTTGCCAGCCCGGCACCAATGGCTGTTTGGTAGTTTTGCTGATTGGCTTCATCAAAACGCTTACGAAAATAATCACGCCTGTTAAATGCAATGATCACTTTAAAATTGTTGAGGCTCTCCTGTATTTCGCCACTCATGCCACCTACACTCTTTAGGTTGGTTGCATTCTTTTTCTTAACCCATGGAGAAACTATTTTTGTAAATATTAAAATGAGCAAGGCAGGCAAGAGTGCCGCAAGGCCGAGTTTAAAATGAATGAGTAAAAGAAAAATACCGGCTCCCGTCATGGTTGCAATGCCGCCAATAAACTGCATTAAGGATTGGGAGAAAAAACTATTGATCTTATCCGTATCGTTGTTAACCCTTGAGATGAGATCGCCGGCTTTATTTGCATTGAAAAACGCAACCGGTAACAATTGCAATTTATTAAAGATGCTGTTGCGTAATGTAAATAACATGCGCTGGCTGATACTGCCCATTAGCTTGGTTTGAAAATAACTGGTAAACAAACCCACTATATACATGGCCAGCAGCACGCCTGAAAAAAACAACACGCCGCTGTATTCTTTATGCTGAACATATTTATCAATTGTGTGGCCTACGATTAACGGGCCCAGTAAGTTTAATGTAGAATTGAGCAGGATGATGAGCACAGCCACCAGCAGGTTTTTCTTTTCATGTGCTATCAGTTCCAGCAGGCTTTTGAGAGACGACCAGGTAGAAACTTTCTCCTTTTTAACAACAGTGTCATTAAGATTGTAATTCATAGTTGCTGGTGCTTTTTTGAGAATTGAGTAACTGCACATACTCGGGACTGGTATGCATTAATTCATCGTGTTTGCCTGTGGCAATAATTTCACCCTGCATCAGTAAAATTATCTGATCGTAATCTTCTACCGTTGTTATTTTTTGCGTTACCGACAGCAATGTGAGTGCAGGATAGTTTCGCTGAATGTTATCCAATATGCTTTTTTCTGTATTGTTATCTACTCTTGCAGTGAAATCATCGAGCAGCAAAATTTTTGGATTGAGCGACAATGCACGGGCCAGCATGATGCGTTGCTTTTGTCCGCCTGAAAGACTGGAACCACGCTCAGAAACGATGGTGCTGAGTTTGCCTGGCAGGCCGTCAATAAATTCTTTTAACTCCGCTGTTTCAATGGCCTTTTGCAAGGATTCATCCGTAACGGTATCGCTGAAAGCAATGTTCTCCCGGATGCTCATATTGAAAATAATACTATCCTGGAATACAAAACCAACCTGCTCATGAAAGACCTGCTGCTTGTATGATCCAATAGGAATTCCATAAAACTGAATAGTACCCGAAGTAGGTTTAATCAAACCGGTAAGCAGGTAAAGCAATTGCGTTTTACCGGCAGCGGTAGGGCCAATGATTGCAACTTTGGACCCCGGCGACAAATTGAAAGAAATATGTTTTAAGACCGGCACCTGGCCATACAATACCGATACATCCTGCATTGAAATTTCGCCTTTTAAGTCATCGGTAATGTTCCCTGTTTCCGGCTGGTCTGGTGTTTCAATTACTTTGCTGATGCGCTCGTAAGATGCGGATGCCTGTGCAATAACATTACTCATAAAACCAATGATCAAAATTGGGAATATCAGCATAGACAGGTAACTGTTAAAGGCGGCAAAATTACCCAGGCTCATACTACCATTGATTACAAAATGGCCGCCCAATGCAAGGATGGTCAACGCTGCTATGTTAGAAGTAAAAGTAATTACGGGAATAAGTCCTGCAAAGAGTTTTAAGATGGCTAATCCAAAATCACGTGCCTTGGTATTGGCAGCTAAAAACTTATTGTATTCCGGTTGTTGTGAATTTACCACCCTGATGATGGCAGCACCCAAAATACTTTCGTTGATTACTTTATTTAACCAGTCTATTACTGCCCTGCTTTGAATAAAAATTGCCCTTACTTTTTTTAATACCAGGTAAAATGTAATGCCGATGATGGGGATGATGGCGATTACACACAATGCCAGTTTCCAGTTGATGGTGATGAGTAATACGCTTGCACCAATGATGATGAATAAGGATGAAACGATGGATACAATGGCCTGCGAAATAAAGAGCTTTATTGAGTCAACATCTGCGGTAAGGTTGGTTAATAATTTTGATGGATTGGCTTCCTCTATAAATGCATAACTCTGGTTGGATATTTTATCTGAAAGTTTGGTTCTTAAATCCCTGGCAACTTTTTCGGAAGCATAAGTTTGAATGATGCTTTGCAGGTAACTAAAAATAAATATGCTGACAATGGCTATAACAAACTCAATAATAAATGGGCGGTAAACAAATGTGCCGCCGGTATAAGCATCTATACTGGTGGAGATCATTTTAGGGATCAGCAGGTTGATGCCATTACTGGATAATGTAAACAATATCAGCAGTAACACAATACCCAAGTAAGGTTTGAGTAAACTAAGTATGCCGGGTTTCTTTTCCTTCATTTACCTGTTAGTGGGTTTTTAACTGCAGACGTTTATTTGAGCCTGATATTTTAAATCAATTCCTCATTTTATATAAATTCCGCATATCCTTTATTCATCAAATTTACTGAAGTATAGAAGCAGTATCAAAAGATCTGTTTTGCACGAGTTCGGCATACAAACCGCCATCCGCTGCTAACTCAGGTCTTCAAAAAAAATCCCAAATAAATCAGGGCTTATTAACGGGCTTCAAGGAAAAAGAGCAGCGTACTTATATGAAGGACGATTCGTTTAAATGATATTAATTCAAAATGATACAGCAGATGAAGCATACAAGCTGAATAATGATGGCTTATTCGCCAACAAACGCTGTTACGTGCCGGCAAATTTCTGCTTTCTTTTTTAAGGAGAAAAATGAAATTATTTAAACAAAAAACGGCCACTTTATCAGCAGCCGTTGTTATTTTTTTATTGAACCATTCGTTATAAAATACTTACTCTTTTATTGGAGCCCCGCTGTCAGTTTTAGGATCTTCTCCCTTTAAGTATGTTGGCAAATTTAAACCGGCCATATTAAACAAATCGTTTAATGGTGGCACAGTTTTCATCATACCAGCTACAAAGTTGGCGGTTGATGTATTGCCATCCGCATTGGTACCAGAATCCCACACGGTAATTTTATCAATTTTTAAATTCTTAACGGCTTCTACCTGCGTCTTAACCAACTCCGGCAGTTTTTCAATTAATAATAACTGGAATGCTTTATTTGGATCTCCACCGGCAGCAGCAACAACGTCTTTGTAACCTTGTGCCTGTTTGGTTAAAATTTCAAATAAACCTTTTGCTTCCGCTTCCATTTTTGCAAAGATGGCATCTGCTTCTCCTTTTGCATTTTCCCTGATACTTTCAGCGATTGCCTGTGCTTCAATGATGGCTTTTTGTTTAGCAATTTCTGCCGGTACAACAATATTGGCCATTTGTGTGGCACGCTCCCTTTCGCTACGGGCATGTTCTGCTTTCTGTTCTGCTACGTAAGAATCTTCCAATGCTTTTGCCTGCTGAACTTTTTCTGAAGTAACGGCAAGCCTTAGTGCTTCCGCTTCTTTTTGACGTCTGCTTGCATCTGAATTTGCAATGGTGATCTTCGCTTCATTCTCTCCCGAAACGGCAACAGAATTCGCCTCCGATGTTTTGATACGTGTATCTCTTTCAGCCAATGCCCTTCCAATCGATTCGTCTTTTGCAGCTACCGCAATACTTACCTCCCTGTCTTTTTGGGTGATGGCAATTTTCACATCCCGGTCACGATGCGTTTCTGCTATCTGTGTTTCTCTTTCCCTGTCAGCAAGCGCCTTACCTGTCTCCCCTATTTTAACCTGCTCGGCTACGCTTATGATAGCCTCATTGATTGCTTTTGCAGCCGCCTCTTTACCAAGTGCCGCAATGTATCCCGATTCATCGCGGATATCCGTTACGTTTACGTTGATCAATTTAAGGCCAATCTTCTTTAATTCGTTATCTACATTCTTTGAAATATTTTCAAGAAATTTATCCCTGTCCGAATTTATTTCTTCAATTGTCATGGTAGCGATCACCAACCTTAACTGGCCAAACAATATATCTTTTGACAATTCCTGTATCTGTTCCGGGCTAAGGCCGAGTAATCTTTCAGCAGCGTTGTTCATACTGTCTGTTTCAGTAGAAATTGCGATGGTAAACCGGCAGGGCACATCCACCCGGATGTTTTGGCGGCTTAGTGCATTGGTAAGATTTGCTTCAATAGAAATAGGTTTCAAATCCAGGTAAGCAAAGTCCTGGATGACGGGCCAGATAAAGGCACCACCGCCATGAACGCATTTTGCTGAAGTACCACCGGTGCGTCCGTAAATAACTAATATTTTATCAGAAGGGCAACGTTTATACCGGGAAATTAATGCCGATATGGTTACAAAAAATACAACTACAGCAACTACAATAATTACCAAAGGAGACATAAGCATAATTTAAAAGGGTTTAGATTGTTTCAACAATTAAGAGATGATCGTTTTCTATTTTTACAATTTTGATGAGGGCACCGGTTAATATTTTCTCACCCAGGGTGATGGCTTCCAGTTCGTGGACAGCACCGTTAACGCTTACCTGTACTTTACCAACGCCAGACTTTAAGGCGGGTATTGTGAGGTACACAGACCCTGTTTTACCAACAGCATTTTTGATATTGAAGGAATTATCTTCCCCCAGTTTTTTTACCTGCAACAGGATGAAAAAAAATGAGGCAACGAAAGCTACTCCAATCAATGTGCTGATGAGAATAAGCAGGCCTTTGCTATCGATGGAATTATAAAATGAAATGCCTGACCATCCAAACCCAAGCAGAAAATTCACGAGGTTCCTTAAAGAAAAAAGTTGGAAAGGACCATTGCTGTGGGCCAGGTCGCTATCAAAATCAGCATGTAAGCCATCTGTAGCATCACCACCTGTAAAGGTTAATACAGTTTGTACTAAAAAAATAAGTGACGCAGGTAATGCGATGAACCAAAATGTTTGTAACAAGGGGGTCATCCCGTTAAAAAATTCCATTGGATAAAAAGTTTAGATAAAAGGTTGCGGCACCCGGTATGCAAATGTATAGGAAAACAATATGTAAACTTACTAAAAGGAAATGGGTCATAAATTGATAACCACCCTATCACGTTTTAATCAATTGGTTTTTGCTTTGAATTATGTTCATTCAGGAAACAAAATCAGGTCGCTGGTAAAGAGGATGTAATTGATGATATAAAAAAGTGCAAGCCCAAGACTTGCACTCCCATTTCGGCCTTCCTTATCACCTGACTTATGGCTGTAATTACCAATAGCAGGTGAGTCCGGACTGCCGATCTGTATTAACCCCCGTTAATCTTTTTTTATCAATTTAATATTGTTGGTGTTTCTGTGTTGCTGAATGCTAGAAAGTGATGTGAACCATATTTTTCTGCAAGTGATTTTCGTAGAAAGATTCAAATCAGTTTTCATTTTTTTGTTGGTAAAATTTTAATAATTGACATTCATTCTATTGCCAACAGATGAGGGTTAAAACAATGGAAATGCCACAAACTCAAATTGCTGATTTTCAATCCATTAAAAATTTTAGAGACGGGCCAGTTTCCATATTATGGACGAAAAGTCGATTTTGTAGAGAATCAGGTACTGAACTTTTAAATTAACTAGCATAGAAATAATAAAACATTCGGTTATAGAAATCAGTTTATATTTTGCAGCCAGAATCTTCTCAATAATTATTTTAAGGAGGCTTTGAAGAAAGTTTTTAGTGATCAATAAGTGGGTTTATAGGCACAGATAATATATTTTACAAACAATTTGGCATTTACTAACAACACAAGTACTACAGATGATCCCAATAAGTGACGATGACTCGGATTTGAAAACGACCCCGTTTATAAACTACCTGCTGATAGCTGCAAATATTTTTGTGTTTATTATATATCAGCAATTTGGTAGCAATCTCGATTTTACCTACAGTTATGCGACAGTTCCGGCAGAAATAATGAGTGGCCATGATATTGTAACCGCAGCAACTTATGTACATGATCCATTGACAGGAGAAGCGGTTAAAATACCAGGCCTGGGCGTTACTGCAATTCCCATTTGGCTTACTTTAATTACCTCGATGTTTATGCATGGAGGATTTGCACACCTCGGCGGAAACATGTTGTATTTGTGGGTTTTTGGTGATAATCTTGAGGATAGACTAGGGCACTTTCGTTACTTAATGTTTTATCTAATCTGTGGCATTATCGCTTCCTTAACGCATGTGTTTACTGACTACCTGTTTGGTGAAAACCACCTTATTCCAAGCCTTGGTGCTTCAGGAGCCATATCAGCCGTTATGGGTGGCTACCTGTTATTATTTCCGACACGGAGGGTTACGGTTTTCTTAATTTTCATCTTAATACCGGTGCCTGCTTTTATAGTATTAGGTTCGTGGATATTGCTGCAAATTGCTAACGGCACCGGCTACCTGGGTGGTAGTGAGGCAAGTGGTATTGCTTATGCAGCACATATCGGAGGATTTATAGCAGGCCTGTTGTTGATCAAAAAATTTCAACAAAAACAGTTGGCAAACAACACTTATAGACGTAAGCGCTAGTGGTAATAAATTGATGTTGTTATT
Organism: Ferruginibacter sp.; assembly: GCA_046590675.1. Lineage (GTDB taxonomy): Bacteria > Bacteroidota > Bacteroidia > Chitinophagales > Chitinophagaceae > Ferruginibacter. Next base: position 8,853 of record JBKJUP010000045.1, read on the forward strand.
CGGATAATTGTTTTGGTTTAAATGATTTATTTAAGCGAATGGATCATCTTTCATAATTGACAATACGTTTTCATATAAATCTGCAACATATACTTGCAGGCATCTGCGTGTTATAAAAATCATGGGCATTGCCGTTTATCTATATCCATACACCAGGTACTTAAATTTAACCAGGTAAAATATTATGGGTAAAAATGATGCAATAAAAATATAAAGTTGAACCGAGTCATCCGATAGCGATCGGCTGTAGATGCGGGGAAATACTCGCTATAGCCATCGGGGCCGATGAACAAAAATCATTTCTATACTATGTCTAATAAAAATGCCTAACTATATCTTTACGAATATAGTCAGGCATCAATTAATAACAGCTTAAACTTAAGCCGTTCCTTTTAATCAATTATGGTGTAACTGTGCAATAAAATACCACATCATTAAAGTCATGGTCGCATGTCGGAAGCGTTCTGTCGGTGTCTTCAAACCCAATCAATACTTTACTTTCAGCCGGATAATTAATCAACACAGCATGTTTTTTAAGGTTAACATCTACCTCAGGATTTAATACATCATTTGAGCAAAAATGTACTACTTTATTATCAGTTGTCTTGGTGGTAATATCCCACCCCTTTTGTAGTAGTACAAACCCAATTGATGTGCCTGGATTAAAGCGGCCCAACTTTACCTTGTCACCCCGTTGCAACGGAGTAGTATTTCCAGAATTTGGAAACACGTAGGTAATTACTTTTATGTCATCAGTACTTTTGGGTTGTTGGTTAGTGGGATAAGTGTAAAAAGCAAAGCTGTTCGTTGCACTTCCACCCTGCGATACATAAGTTATAAAAACATCTGAAGCTGTAGTAATTGCAATATCTGCAATTGCTTTGGTTGTAAGCAAATCAGGATTTGTTTTTCTTAAATCCTGTTTATCTGGTAATGTACTGCCAATAAAGGCAAGTAAATTCGCAGATATATTATCTCTTGTTAGCAGGTAAGCCGGCTTTCCTGATGCATCATAAGCTCCCAGGTATGCGTAAGTTGTCGTTTTAAATTCAACCGGTACGGATGCAGGTTGATTAGTCTTTTTACATGAGATGAATAGAGTAATGCAAATAATAAGCGGCATTAACAGGTGTTTCTTGTGTTGCATAGTTGGGCGGTTTTGGTTTGAGATAATTAAAATTAACATTCTTGTTCGATAAATAATAATGATTTTTCGCAACAAGATATCAACTATACTTTGTTGATGTAAACTTTTATACCATCTACAGAAGTCTAATCATCACTAATCGTAAATCATGCCAAATCAAACTTCTAAAGCCGGGAAATACAGGTAAATAATACGAACAACTTACCGTCACACTAATTTTACTGCGAAGAATACATTTTATCATTGGTTTATAGTTAAATTATTTAACTATAAATATTAGGCGAATGAAGTGTCGATTGGGGAAAAAGCCTTTAAAAAAATATATAAGCGGATAATTGGGGTATTATTTGAACATATTTTAGAAATATGGCCAATTCCATAAAACTTTAAACCTTATTATATTAGTAATAACAATTGATTTACTGGTAAAAGACGGATCATAGGTGATATCAATATCATCTGGAATGGTTATTTATCACAAGTTCTAAAGCAAAGGCAAGCTGCTCTTCCATTGTAAGATTGGTATTGTCTAAAACAATGGCATCTGCTGCCTTTCTTAGGGGGCTTACTTCCCTGTTGGAATCTATGTAGTCACGCATTTCCAGGTTGCTTTTTACTTCTTCCATGGTAATATTTGGATTCTTTTCAAACAATTCCCTGAATCTTCTCTCAACCCGTACGCTTCCATCGGCGGTCATAAATATTTTTACTTCCGCATTTGGGAAAACGGTTGTGCCAATGTCCCTTCCATCCATTACGATTCCTTTTTTCTTTCCCATAGCCTGTTGTTGACTTACAGCAAAAGTTCTTACAGCACGGATAGCAGCTACGTCACTTACTTTCTCCGCAATTACAAGATCACGAATTAAGTACTCAATATTTTCGCCATTTAAAAACAGTTCAGACTGTAGCGTTTTTTCGTTGCTGTGAAATTCAATGTGAATATTTTTTAATGCGGCCTCCACTTCGTTTTCATCTGTCCAATCTATGTGATTTCTTAAAAAATATAATGTAATGGCACGATACATGGCGCCACTATCAATGTAAACATATCCTAATTGCTTTGCAAGTTGTTTAGCTAAAGTACTTTTTCCACAGGCTGACCAACCATCAATTGTAATAATCATATTTTTTTTCATCCTCACAAAAGTGAGGCAAAAAATTCATCTCTCAAAACAAAAAAAGAGGCCTGTTATAAAAACGAACCGGGTATTGCAAAAAGGTGAGAAGCACAAAAAAGCCATCCGTTTTGGATGGCTTATCAATTTTATGATCAATTAAAATCAGGCTTTAGCTTCCTGTTCTTTGGGCTCTTCATTCTTTAAACTGAAAAGAATCTTTTCTTTAGCCTCATCAAGATCAGCTATTAAAGTATCGCCTTCTTTAACCTGCATGTTTAATATTTCCTCTGCTAACGGATCTTCCAGGTACTTCTGAATGGCCCTGTGAAGCGGCCTTGCACCAAATTGCTGATCGTAACCTTTTTCTGCAATAAAATCTTTAGCCTCAGGTGTAAGTTCCATACTGAAGCCGAGGTTTACAAGCCGTTTCATTACACCCTTCATCAGAATATCAATAATCTCAAAGATGTTTTCTTTTGTTAATGAATTAAAAATAATAACATCATCAATCCTGTTAAGAAACTCAGGGCTAAAAGTACGCTTCAAAGCTTTTTCAATAACAGCTTTGTTATTTTCATCAGCATTTTGAACCCTTGACGCTGTTGCAAATCCCACGCCTTCTCCAAAATCTTTCAACTGACGGGCACCAATATTCGAGGTCATGATGATCACAGTGTTCTTAAAATCTATCTTTCTTCCCATACCATCTGTCAACTGGCCATCATCCAATACCTGCAGCAAAATGTTGTAAATATCCGGATGCGCTTTTTCAATTTCATCCAGTAATATTACACTGTATGGCTTACGCCTAACCCTTTCTGTTAGTTGCCCGCCTTCTTCATACCCAACATATCCCGGAGGTGCACCAATTAAACGGCTCACTGTAAATTTCTCCATGTATTCACTCATGTCAATCCTGATCAGCGAATCGTCATTGTCAAACATGTATCTTGCCAACGAACGGGCTAACTCTGTTTTACCCACCCCGGTAGGCCCTAAGAAAATAAATGTTCCAATTGGCTTTTTAGGATCTTTTAACCCAACCCTGTTGCGCTGTATCGCTTTCACAACTTTTGAAATCGCTTCGGTCTGTCCTACTACAACATCTTTCAGGTCATCGCCCATCCGACGAAGTTTTTCTGTTTCAGCCTGTACCATTCTTTTAACAGGTATGCCTGTCATCATGCTTATCACTTCTGCAATGTCTTCCTCTTCAATCGGGAAACGTTTGTTTTTACTTTCTTCTTCCCAATCATTCTTAGCCTTTTCAAGCTCTTCCTGCAATCTTTTTTCCGAATCTCTTAAAGAAGCGGCTTCCTCAAAACGCTGGCTTTTTACAACCTTATTTTTTTCTAACTTAATATCTTCTATTTTCTTTTCAAGTTCAATTACATCTTCTGGCACATTGATATTTTTGATGTGCTTTCTTGCTCCCACTTCATCCATTACATCAATGGCTTTGTCAGGAAGCAACCTGTCTGTCATATAGCGTTCACTCAACTTTACACATGCATCAATTGCAAGGTCGCTGTAGGTTACATTGTGGTAGTCTTCGTACTTACTTTTAATATTGGCAAGTATTTGTATTGTTTCTTCCACAGAAGGTTGCTCTACAATTACTTTTTGAAAACGACGATCTAAGGCACCATCTTTTTCAATATGCATTCTATACTCGTCTAAGGTAGATGCCCCTATACATTGTAGTTCTCCTCTTGCAAGGGCTGGCTTAAATATATTGCTGGCATCCAAAGAGCCACTTGCACCGCCTGCACCTACAATGGTATGAATTTCGTCAATGAATAAAATTACATCCCTGTTCTTTTCCAATTCATTCATGATCGCTTTCATCCTCTCTTCAAACTGGCCACGGTATTTTGTACCTGCAACCAATGCGGCAAGATCAAGTGATACCACTCTTTTATCAAACAATACCCTGCTTACTTTGCGTTGTACTATCCGCAAAGCCAGCCCTTCTACAATTGCAGTTTTACCCACACCAGGCTCACCTATTAAAATGGGATTGTTCTTTTTTCTACGCGATAAAATTTGGGAAACACGCTCAATTTCATTTTCCCTTCCTACTATTGGATCCAGTGTACCATTTTCTGCCAGTCGGGTAATATCGCGGCCAAAATTGTCAAGCACCGGAGTTTTTGTTTTGGGCTGGTTGGCAGCTCCTCCCCTTTGTGCTTTTTGTTGCTGGCTGTATTGCTTCCTTTCTTCATCAAAATCATCTTCATTCTCGTCTGAAAATTCTGCTGCCGGAGGATTGCTTGTTACAAAACCTAACTCGTTTTTAAAGATGTCATAGTCAACATCAAACTGGTTAAGTATTTGTGTGGCAATATTCTCTTTGTTTTTCAAAATTGATAACATCAAATGCTCACTTTCTACCATCACACTTTTGTGCGCCTTGGCTTCTAAAACAGTAATGCGAATTACTTTTTCTGCCTGCTTTGTTAATGGAAGTGAATTAATGTTGGCAATGTTTTTTCCCGTTTTATCTTTTACGGCAACTTCTATCTCTTTACGTAGTTCATAAAGATCTACATTCAATGATTTTAAAATTTTAATAGCGGTGTTTTCACCATCGCGTATCAACCCTAAAACTAAATGTTCTGTTCCGATAAAATCATTGCCTAAACGCAGTGCTTCTTCCCTGCTGTAGGAAATAATTTCCTTTACTTGTGCTGAAAAATTGTTGTCCATCCTTTATTGAATTTAGCTTGTACAATAATAACGATTATTTACTAAAATTAGTTTAGGGTTTAAGTGAAATGTTGATATGTTGAAAAGTTAAAACTTGCAGACTTGGTCTTAATTGCAGGTGGTTTATTGAGTATCAAAAGTCCATTGACTATTTAAAAAGCCAGGAAATGAAAGCATGGTCCCGATGACCTTTTTCAACTTTTGCCAGCACAAGAAAAACGAAAAATACCTTTACTTTACAAAAAAATCAAAAGCCACTCATCAAAACTAGTTGCAGCGCTAATCTAAAAATTTGATTTTGTTTAAGTTAACCTAAAATCCTTTAATTTTTTTACTGAATGAATGTCAAAACAGATACCAAAGAGAAATTCACTGTTATTACGCCGGAAGAATCGATGCTTACTGCTATAATGACAGCCGAACTTAACAATATGTTGCGTGCGTACCTGCAAAAAGACATACCGCATATCGTATTGAATCTTAAAACAGTTGTAGAAGTTGATCCGGCGTCCGCAGATATACTTGCCAATCTGCAACAAAATTTTTATGAGCATAATTATTCATTTGTAATATGTGAACTTCAACCAATGGTGGAAGCGTTGTTTGATAAGCAGGATTTGCTTGAAATACTCAACGTAACACCTACCGAAAGTGAAGCATGGGATATCGTGCAAATGGAAGAAATTGAAAGAGAATTGCTGAGCGGAATGGATTAGTTTCTTTGCCAGTCATTTACGGTGCAGCACATTCTTTTCAAAAATGCTCATGATGTAGAATTGAATTCTTATTAATATCAAAACCCCAAAGTTTGTTAGTACTCACAATTTTAGGAAATAATTCTGCAATACCGGCCTTCGGGAGAAATCCTACAGCCCAGGTTTTGCAATTGGAAGATGACCATTTTTTAATTGATTGTGGAGAAGGTACGCAACTTCAGATGGCTAAATACAAAATTCGCCGGAGCAGGATCAATCATATTTTTATTTCTCATTTACATGGCGATCATTACTTTGGCCTGATTGGGCTGATAACAAGTATGAGTTTGCTCAACCGTACCCAGGATTTGCATCTTTACGGCCCGCCGCAGTTGCAAACGATACTTGAACTACAGCTAAATGTTGCGGATACCAAACTTTCCTACAAACTTCATTTCCATGCATTATCGGGTGAAGGAAGAATAGTGGACGACAATAAATTTACGGTGGATTGTTTCAGCGTTCGCCACCGGATAGCATGCTGGGGCTTTTTGTTTAAACAAAAAAAGAAGCCAAGAAGTATCGACCCGGTAAGAGTAAAGTCGTACGAAATACCAGCGGCCTTTTATGATAAACTTCAGAACGGAGAAGATTATACCACAAAGAAGGGAACCATCATTCCGAATGAAGAAGTTACCGTGCCCAATATTCCGGTAAAAAGTTATGCTTACTGCGCCGATACCATATTTGATGAAAGCATTGCTGAAAAAGTGAAAGGTGTTGACTTGCTGTATCATGAAACCACTTACCTGGAAGCAGCTTCTGATAAGGCTGCAGCCCGTTTTCATTGTACAACCATACAGGCCGGCACAATTGCTAAAAAAGGATTGGTTAAAAAATTACTGATTGGACATTTTTCGTCTCGCTATGAAAGCCTGGATGAATTCCTTACTGAAACCACGTCAATTTTTGAGAACACAGAACTGGCAATAGAAGGAACCTGCTACAAGGCTTAATTGACTTTAATTATATTGTTAAACCCGTTTGCCAGGGTCCACTTATAAAACTCGGGGAACCAATTGCGCCATGCAGCTTCATTGTGGCCTGCGTTGGGGTCGGTTACCACATAAACAATTGCCGAGGATTTTCTGCCCAGCTTTTCAGTCACCTCAATCATCCTGGCAATATTTTCTTCGCCTTCCTTTTCTCCCATATAGAAAAAAATCTTGCCTGTTAAACGATTTCCCAGGGAATCTGTCAAATGCATAATTTCAGGTGCAGTTTGAAATGCCGGAGAAAAAACACCTCCCTTTCCAAAAACTGCAGGGTATTTAAGCATGGCATAATATGAAATCAATCCCCCCATTGAACTGCCGGCTATAACGGTGGTTTGACTACCTGGAAGTGTGCGGTATTGCTTATCAATATATGGCTTGAGGGTTTTCGCTAAAAAATCAACATACGCATCCCCTTCTCCTTTACCGAAATCTTTATATTCCCAGGGATTATATTCATTCATTCTTTTATCTCCATTATCGATGCCTACTACAATGCACCCCGGCTTGTTTTTCCTGATAAGAGAATCAATGCTTTCATCCACTGACCACTCACCAAATGCAGCCGTGTACGCATCAAATAAATTCTGCCCATCGTTCATGTAAATAACCGGATAGCGTTTGGTTGATTTCGCATATCCGGGAGGCAGATACAGCCATATACGCCTGGTTCTTTCCAATTGCGGCATGTAAAAAGCAGTATCAATTATATGAACGTTTGGAGAAGCCGTATGCTCTTTTACAAAAGGTGGAAAATCATCAATCCATGAAGCAATGGCAACCTGGATAACAGTATCTGAAACCAGCTTAATGGTTCGGTTTTCTAATACCAATCCTGCTTTGTCAACTTCTACTTTCTCCCAATTTCCACGGGTAAATTTAAACTGGTACTCACCTGCAGAAAGGTTACTGAGTTCGAGGTGATAAACATCGCCTGCCGATTCAAAAACATCGTCGCCTGATGCAGGGTTCCAATTATTAAAATTGCCCGCTACAAAAACCGAATCGCCTAAATGCCCGGCTGGCACCTGAACAAGTTGCATCCGGAGGGTGTATTGAGCGCTGGAGCAACCACTGCACATCAGTAGTATCCCCATCACATACAATCGTATGCTATCCCTGTTTAGATGATTCTTCAGCAAGCGGTTTCCTTTTTTAATAAATCAATTTTGAAGATAATCCTTTACTTTTTGATGAACAGTAGCCGACAATGGCGTTACCGGTAAGCGTAATATATTTTGAATATAGCCCATTTCTGTTAAAAATGCCTTAACGCCTGCAGGATTGTTTTCTGTAAATAAGAGATTATATGCTTCCAGTAATGGATCATTCAATGATTTTGCTTTGATAAAATCCTGTGCAAGTCCGGCCCTAACCATATCGGAAAATGCTTTCGGAAAGCAGTTGGCTGCTACGCTGATAACGCCATCAATGCCACAAGCCAATTCAGGCAACACAAGGTCATCATCACCACTAACCACCAGGAAATCATCCGGACGATCTCTCAATATCTGCATGCATTGGCCAATATTATTTCCGGCTTCTTTGATACCACCAACATTGGGTACTTCATTCGCAAGGCGAATTGTTGTTGCGGCGTCCATATTTCTGCCTGTTCTGCCAGGTACATTGTATAAAATGATTGGCTTAGGCGATGCTTCAGCTATTGCTTTGTAATGTAGAAATATGCCTTCCTGTGATGGCTTATTGTAATATGGACAAGCACTTAAAACTGCCGCAACTTTTTCAAGCGGATAACTGTTAATTGTTTCAATGACTTCCTTTGTGCTATTTCCTCCAATACCCACTACAACTGGCACACGTCCGTTTATAGCATCAACGGTAAAATTAAATATGTCGAGCTTTTCCTGTTTATCTAAAGTGGGAGTTTCGCCGGTTGTACCAAGACTAACTATGTATTCTACACCGTTTGATAAAATAAAATTTATCAATTTCTTTAAAGCATCATAGTCAACTGATTCATCTGCTTTAAATGGCGTTACTATTGCCACACCGGTTCCTTTTAATTGCTCCCGTAAATTCATTCTTTAATTTTTTTGCGAAGTTATAATTATTGCCGACAAAATGAACAAAGAAAAAGCCTCCGTTTCAAAGGAAGCTTTTACAAAATAAAATATGAATTGGTTACTAATTTAATGCAAATGACGGCGACTCTTTACCGTTTAGTATTCTTGAATGGCTTAAGTACTTCTTATTGGGACTATAAATAAACAAACATGTGCCGTTTTTTATTTTATCGATGATTGGCTTATGTAATTTGTTTGGAACCGCCGGGCAGCCCCAGCTTCTGCCAATATATCCCTGCGACCGAATCAATTTTTCATTTACATAGTCAGCGCCATGTATTACAATATCTCTCCTGTTTGCATTGTCATTTATTCCTCTCTCCAATCCTTGTAACCTTAAAGAATAACCGTTGCCACCCATGTATGTTCCCAATGTTTCATAAAAACCCAGGCTGCTTTTGTTACTTGATAGCGTATTGGAAAACTGCTCAGCAAATTCTTTCCCGGATTGCATACCATGCGCTACATAAGTATTGAACAACACTTTGTAATTTTTGAGGTCGATGATGAACAATCTTTTTTCAGAAGATGGCTTACTAAAATCTACAATGGATATAATATTGTCATTATCTACATATCCTTTTTCTTTTATAAAACTAAAACCCTTCATTGCATAGTCGAACACCTTACGCCCCAATCCAATAGATCCAAGTTTCAGGCTATCATATATATTTGATGCAAGCACGTTATTCCCCGCGTTAATTGAAGTACTAGCTATCGCGGTTGCAGGCAAATTTTTGACAGTAGAAAATATATGCGTAATGTTTTTTGATTTAGAAAAAACAACCGGGATATGCATTAAAAAAATGATCAGGGACGAAAAGAACAGATAAACTTTTTTAAGCTTTAAGCTTTTCATAACGTTTATTGGGGAGGTTATTTAATTAGATTTTTCGACTGCGAAGTTAACTTAAGATGCGTGTTAGTTATGTTAAAATTGCTGCCCGTAAACCACGTAAAAATCCCGATTAACTAAACCAATGCATCGTATAATACTTCAATGGTATGAAGTGCAATTTTTCCGGTTCCGTCTTTTATCTGGTGCCTGCAACTGGTTCCCGGCGCTGCTATAATTACATCTGCTGGCTGGCTCCTTACTGCTGGTAATAAAACAAGTTCGCCTATTTGCATGGATAAATCATAATGTTCCTTTTCAAATCCAAAAGATCCGGCCATACCACAACAACCCGAAGGGATCGTTTCTACCGTATAATTTTCGGGGAATGACATCATTTTTACCGAAGGCGCCACGGACGACAATGCTTTTTGCTGGCAATGGCCATGCAACTTTATAAGCCTTTTTTCCTTTGTAAAAAGTGCTTTGTCTATATTTCCTTTTTCAATTTCTGCTGCAAGAAACTCATCTATTAAAAATACATTTTTTGCAAGCTCTTTAGCTGTTTCAAAGTTTTCGTCATCTGCCAAATCAATGTATTCATCCCTGAAGGTGAGTATAGCGGATGGTTCAATCCCAATCAGTGGAACGTCTTTGGTTACAAGTTTGCCAAGCGATTGCAGATTTTTATTGATGATCTTCTTTGCTGCTCTCACCAACCCTTTCGAAAGCCAGGTACGGCTACTTTCCAGGTGATCGGGAATCATTACCTCATAGCCAAGCTTCTCCAATAAAAGAACGGCCTTTATGCCTATTTCGGTGTCGTTATAATTTGTAAACTCATCACAAAAAAGATATACTTTTTTATCACTTTTTTTTGCGCTTCCTTTTCTTTTATTAAACCAACTTTCAAGACTTGTTTTGTATAAGGTAGGCATAGAGCGTTTGGGTGAAAATCCAACAATCCTTTTAATGGTATTGCTGATGATTGGCGTATTCATCATAAAGTTATAAACCCCGGGAAGCAATGCACCCATTTTTGCGGTAGAAGTAAAATTGGCAATCAATTTTGACCGCAACGGCACACCATTTTCATCATAATACTGTTGTAGAAATTCAGCCTTTAATTTTGCCACATCTACATTGGAAGGACATTCAGATTTACATCCTTTGCAACTAAGACAAAGGTCCATCACCTCATAAATTTCTTTATGATTAAAACGGTTCATTTTATCTGAATTGGTAAGAAACTCCCGAAGTATATTCGCTCTTGCCCTTGTGGTGTCTTTTTCATTTTTAGTGGCCATAAACGAAGGGCACATCGTACCACCAGACAGATGCGTTTTACGGCAATCACCCGAGCCATTGCATTGCTCCGCATGTTGCAATACATCCTGATTGTGATACCTGAAAACTGTATTGAATGCCGGTGATTTTTGACCGGGTGTATAACGCAACATTGTATTCATGGGAGGCGTATCAACAATCTTATTAGGATTGAAAATATTCTGTGGATCCCAGGCGTACTTGATGGCTTTTAACAGCTCATAGTTTTTGTTCCCTACCATCTGTCTTATAAATTCACCTCTCAATCTTCCGTCGCCATGTTCACCACTTAATGAGCCGTTGTATTTCTTAACAAGAAAGGCTATCTCTTCAGCAATTTTTCTAAAAAGCTGGTTACCCTCTTCGGTTTTTAAATTAAGGATTGGGCGTAAATGAATTTCACCGGAACCGGCGTGTGCATAATGCACCGCATGCAAACCATACCTGGTAAGTATATCATTAAATTCCCTGATGTAAGCAGGCAAATCATTCACATCTACAGCCGTGTCTTCAATAACAGGTACTGCTTTAGCATCTCCGGGTAAATTGCCTAGCAGTCCGAGGCCTGCTTTTCGCAGGTTCCAAATCTTTTTACTGTCTTCGCCAAACAACAAAGGGAAATGATAACCTAACTCTGCGGTCTTCATTTCAGCTTCCACTTTTGCCACAATTTCAATGATCGCTTCCCGGTTTTCTCTTGCAAATTCTATTACCAATATTGCACCCGGATCGCCCTGTACAAAAAACCGGTTTTTGCTTTGCTCAATGTTATCTTTTGTACATTCCAAAATGTAATGATCTATCAATTCACTTGCACTTGGGTGATATTTTACTGCAATTAAATTGGCCCGCAAAGCTTCGTCTATGGTGTTAAAATGCACACAGAGTAACCCGGTTTCTTTGGGCGGCTGTGGAACGACATTAAGTTTTATTTCAGTGATAAACGCAAGCGTTCCTTCTGAACCTGCTATCAGTTTACAAAAGTTAAAGTCAGGCTCACCGGCAGTAAACGGCGCAGTATCTACCAACATGTCAATTGCATAGCCGGTATTCCTTCTTTCAACACTTTTTTTGGGAAACTCTTTCCTGATCGACACCTGGTTATCATAATTACCCAGTAAGCTTCGGATGCCTTTATAAATATTGGATTCCAATGAATCTCCTTCGCATTTAGCATGAAATTCATCCGTTGATAAAGCGTTAAACGTTGCCTCATTACCATCGCTCAATAACACTTTCACTTCTATCAAATGCTCCCTTACGCTTTTGTATTTGATGGAATTGGAACCGCATGAATTATTGCCTACCATTCCTCCAATCATTGCCCTGTTGGCAGTGGAAGTTTCGGGGCCAAAATATAATCCATAAGGTTTCAAATACATGTTGAGTTCATCACGGATAACGCCGGGCTGAACCTTTACCCAGTTTTCTTCCCTATTTATTTCAAGTATGCGGGTAAAATGTTTTGATACATCTACAACAATACCATTGCCTACAACCTGGCCAGCCAAAGAGGTACCTGCAGTTCTTGGTATCAGGGATGTTTCATTTTCCTTTGCAAAAAGAATTAATTTTTTAAGATCTTCTACCGATTTGGGAATGGCAACTGCAAGTGGTAACTCACGATATGCGGACGCATCCGTTGCATATAAAATACGCATGGTGTCATCAAAAAAAAGATCGCCTTCTAAAGTTGCTGTAAGTTCTTTTAGCCGTTGGGTCATTGGGGTGGTGGTAATTTTTATTGAATAAGTAACAAATTTATGCCATTTTGATTTACCGAAAGCTCATCAAAAGCAACTATATGAAGCAAGATTAAAAATGAAGCATCTGTAAAACCAACAGACACTTAGTTAATATTGAAACAAGTTTTAATGCCTTCCGGAAATGTTGAACACCTGTGCCGATTATTTAGGTATGACAAATGGTTTATACTTAATAATGATATAACCGGTATCACCCATAATATCAACAGAAAGTAGTATCATCATGATACAAACAAAAAGGACAATGTTGAATGTAAAGTACATTAAACATTGTCTTTATAAAAAAATTGAAATAGCTAATTAACGGCGAAGTATGTAATTACAAATCCGTAATTGGTTTATAAACCGGTACCAAAGCTTTCATAACAACCCATGCAATAAGATAAGCTACGGCGCATAAAGAAAACATAATTGTATAACCCGTTTGTATATGTCCTAATGCATCATAATAATCAAATAATGCCCCTCCCAGTTTTGACACCAACACACCTCCTATTCCTCCCGCCATACCACCAATTCCGATAATAGAACCTACTGCCTTTTTTGGGAACATATCTGAAACAGTTGTAAAAATATTTGCACTCCATGCCTGGTGTGCAGATGCGCCGATACCAATTAATATGACCGGTATCCAGAAAGTATATCCACCAAGCGGTTGGGCGGCCAAAACCAATAATGGAAATAATGCTATGATCAACATCGCTTTCATTCTTCCATCATAAGGTGTATAACCCTTTTTTATAAAATATACCGGGAACCAACCGCCACCGATACTTCCAAACATAGTCATGCTATATAAAATAAACAAAGGCAAAACAATGGCTTCATTTACCATTCCGTATTGAGCCTGCAAATATTTGGGCAACCAAAAAAGGAAGAACCACCAAATTCCATCGGTCATGAATTTACCAAATACAAAGGCCCAGGTTTGCCGGTATCCCAGTAATTTAAACCACGGAACTTTTTTTGGAGAATGATCTTCATCAATAATGACTTGTTCGGTATCACTGTTGATATATGCCAGTTCGGCTGCAGATAACTTTTTTTGTTTTTCGGGCGGTTCATAAAGCATTCGCCAAAAAATCAACCATATAAAGCCTAAGCCTCCAATCATCATAAAGGCAGCTTCCCAACCCCAATGAACAGCAATCCATGGTACCGTTAGCGGTGCAAGTATGGCACCTACATTGGAGCCTGAATTAAATATACCTGTTGAAAAAGACCGTTCTTTCTTGGGGAAGTATTCGGCGGTAGCTTTAATAGCTGCGGGAAAATTACCTGCTTCACCGAATGCCAATACAGCACGGGAAACCATAAAACCTACAATGGATACCGATCCGGCAGCAAGCCCTACCCAACCAAACAGTTTTACAAAAACTCCACCTACATAAATCGAGTAGGCATGCATGATAGCACCTAAGGACCATATTATGATTGCCCAGGTGTATCCTTTTTTAGTACCTAATTTATCGATGATACGGCCTGCAAATAACAACGCTACTGCATACGCAAATTGAAAGATGGCAGTAATGTTGGCGTAGTCAGTATTCGTCCAGCCAAACTCCTTCGAAAGATCAGGCGCCAACAGGCTCAATACCTGGCGATCTAAATAATTAATGGTAGTTGCAAAAAAGAGAAGTGCACAGATAGTCCACCTGTACTTCCCTACGGAGGTTGTTTGATTCATATAGCCTGGCTTATTTTATTTTTTGATGTTATCAATGATTGCCATCACGTCTTTTGTAGCCGCAATCAACTCATCGTATTGCTTATTTTCCATGATGGATTTTGTAACCAGTTTGCTACCCATTCCTACAGCACACACACCGGCCTTAAACCATCCTTCAATATTTTCTTTGGTAACATCTACTCCACCTGTTGGCATAAATAATAAATCCGGAAACAGTTCTTTAACCGCCTGCATAAAAGCCATTCCAATAATATTACCAGGAAATAACTTAATCATTTTGGCACCTAAAGTTTCTGCCTCAATTATTTCGCTTGGTGTCATACAACCCGGTACCCAAAGCATGCCTGCTGCATCGGCGGTTTTAGCAACGCCTGGCACCAGGCCGGGGCATATAATATAATCGCAACCCGCATCAATGAACACCTGTGCCATTTCTCCATTCTTGATTGTACCAATACCAAGGTACATATCTTTCAACTCTTCGTCACACACTTTACGCATCGCTTTAAAATTTGCCAATGCAGCTTCGCCACGATTGGTATATTCAACCGTTCGTATACCTGCGCTGTACAATGCTTTTAATAACGCTATACTAATATTTACATCTTTATTAAAGTAAAGGGGAAGCATACCCTGTTGTGGAATAAGGGCAAGTATTTGTTCTTTTTTCATATAAACATCAATTTTCTTTTAACAATGTTATTGTAATTTATGGAGATACCCCTAATTTTTTACGTAAACGATTGCGTAAAAAGTATATTAATAACAGGGGCAATTTTTGTTGATTATCAAATTAAAGAAGACCTTTAGCATTCTATTTTATTTTATAAATTTCTCTTACTTAAATTTTTGATTGCATGGCTAAGAAAATTGTAACGCTCGGTGAAATTATGCTGCGTTTATCTACTCCCGATTATAAACGTTTTGTTCAAGCTGATTCTTTTGATATTACTTACGGCGGTGGCGAAGCTAACGTTGCGGCGGCATTGTGTAACTATGGACTTAATGGAACATTTGTTTCAAAAGTACCCAATAATCCAATAGGTCAGTCTGCAATCAATCATTTGCGGCGCTATGGTGTAGATACACAGTTTGTAGCAAGAGGCGGCGATCGCCTGGGTATATATTTTTTAGAAACCGGTGCCGCTATGAGAGCTTCGCAGGTAGTATATGATCGTGCAGGTGCATCTATTGCAGATGTTGACGCAAGTGAATTTGACTTTGATAAAATATTTGAAGGTGCTGACTGGTTTCATACAACTGGTATTACTCCAGCTTTGAGCGATAAAGCAGCAGCACTTACAGAAGCCGCCTTAAAAGCAGCAAAAGCTAAAGGCATTACAACCAGCATAGATTTAAATTTCCGTAAAAAATTGTGGAGCAAAGAAAAAGCAAGAGAGGTGATGAGTAATCTTTGTCAATATGTTGATGTATGTATAGGAAATGAAGAAGACGCAGATACTACGCTTGGGTTTAAAGCAAAAGACACCGATGTAACAAAAGGTGAATTAAACCTTGATGGATTTAAAGATGTATTTGCTCAAATGAAAGCAAAGTTTGGTTTTAAGTTTATTGCATCTTCATTGCGTGAAAGCCACAGTGCCAGCGATAATGGATGGAGTGCGCTGGTTTATGACGGCACCGATTTTTATCATACCAAACAATACAGCGTTCGTATAGTTGACCGTGTAGGAAGTGGCGACAGTTTTGCCAGCGGACTTATTTACGGTCTGGTTACAGGCATGACAATGCCGGATGCGGCTGAGTTTGGTGTGGCAGCTTCTGCATTAAAACATACCATTCCCGGAGATCTTAATCATGCAACTTTGAATGAAGTGAAGGAGCTGGTTAAGGGCGACGGTAGCGGTAGAGTACAACGATAGTTGTTACTTTTTTAATTGTTGAAGAACGGGTGGTTATTTTGTATGATGAATGTTAAATGTTGAATGAAATACAGTTTGTGTCAATAGAGTTTTGTTAACCCGGCATTTGTATTTCAATTAAACTTCTGTGGCGTCGCACATGTTAGCTGCAACGCCTTGAGGAACGAAAGGCAGTTGCACTTCATCCCGGCTCTCAAAGCGGGACTTGTACTTTATATCTTTATGAAGCAATTAAAAACGCAACAATTTTCGCTTGGCAAACATAGTTTCTAATTGTGGTCGGTCCATCATTTTGATCCGGCATTTTCAGATAATTGGTTTTGACTTTTTATTTTTTAATTTCTGTTAAATAGATAATTTATTATGATTGTAGATTCGCTTGACAATGCCCAAAAATATTTTGCAGTACATCCTTTATTTGAAAAGGCATTTGCCTACATCAACAGTACAGACCTTGCTACTGCAGAACCGGGCAAGTATGAAATTGATGGTGATAATTTAAGGGCAATCTATTCTAACAAGGTTGGCGTGTCTGCTGCAGAATCTATTCAAAAATTTGAGTGCCACGATAAGCACATAGATATCCAGGTATGCATAAGCGGTCATGAAACGATTGGCTGGAAACCCCGGAATACCTGTCTTGCTCAAAAAGGCGAATACAACCCTGATAAAGATGTATTATTTTATAACGATGCACCTGATATGTTTTTTGGATTGACAGATTTACAATTTGTAATATTTTTTCCCGAAGATGTACATGCTCCCATGATAGCAGAAGAAGCTGTAAAGAAATTGGTGATTAAAGTTAAGATATAAGTTTGTAGGCAGGGCCCGATCCCGAGCAGTTCCTGTTTTTACAGGCTTAGTTTCAAGAAATTATCTTAAAATAAAAATGTCCGTTAATAACGGACATTTTTATTTTTTATCAACTTATTTTTTAAAAGCTAAAATATTCCTTTGCATTATTGTAGCAGATATCCTGAATAATTTTACCAATCCATGCTTCATTATCCGGTAGTTCACCGTTCTCTATTTCTTCTCCAAAAATATTGCACAATAAACGCCTGAAATATTCATGGCGTGGAAAGCTCATAAAACTGCGGCTGTCTGTAAGCATACCAACAAACTTACTAAGCAAACCCATATTACTGAGGGCATTCATTTGTTTCGTCATGCCATCTTTCTGATCAAGAAACCACCAGCTTGATCCATATTGAATTTTGCCTGCTGTTGATCCATCATTAAAATTGCCGATCATTGTTGCCATCAATTCATTATCGGCCGGGTTCAGGTTGTATAAAATCGTTTTTGCCAGTTGATTGCTACCATCTAACACATTCATGAACTTTGCCAATTGCCTGCCCTGTGTAAAATCACCAATTGAATCCCAACCGGTATCTGCACCAAGGCTACTCAACATACGTGTATTATTATTGCGCAAAGCACCAAGGTGATATTGCTGTACCCAGTTTTTTTCATGATCCCATTTTGCAAAAATTACCAGCATTGCAGATTTGAATTTCAATTCATCACCATGGCCAAGTGGCGTACCTGAAATAATTTTTGTGAAAATCTGGCTAATTTCAGCAGTGGTGTAGTCCTCTGCATACAATTGCTCCAATCCATGATCACTTACACAGCATCCCATTTCTGCAAAAAAATCGTGGCGCAATTTCAGTGCGGCCAGGTAATCATCAAAGTTGTCGATTTTAACACCAGCAACTACTTCCAACTTCTTCACATAGTCATTAAATGATGCAATATCATCCACATTCATTGCCTTATCCGGCCGAAACGCAGGAAGTACTTTTATTTCAAACCCATCTTCTTTAATTTTTTTATGAAACTCAAGGCTATCCGTAGGATCATCTGTGGTACAAACAACCTTTACATTCATTTTACGCATCAGGTTCCTGACAGAATATTCAGGCGTTTGCAACTTGGCTGTGCAGGTATCATATATCTCTCGGGCCGTTTCCGGCGACAATAAAGTAGCTACATCAAAGTAGCGTTGTAATTCAAGATGGGTCCAGTGATACAAAGGGTTTCTAAGTGTATAAGGTACTGTTGCCGCCCACTGCTCAAACTTTTCATAATCTGTAGAATCGCCTGTAATATATTTTTCGTTTACACCGTTTGCTCTCATGGCCCGCCATTTATAATGATCGCCATACAACCAAACCTGGGTAAGATTTTCAAAGTTCATGTCGTTGGCAATCTGCTCTGGTATCAGGTGATTGTGATAATCGATGATAGGCATTTCCTTCGCATAATTGTGATAGAGCCGCTGCGCAGTGGCGTTTTGCAGCAGGAAATTTTCGTCGATGAATTTTTTCATGTCAGGTTGTTTGTTTGGATTTTATGGGGTTAGTGTTTTTTATTTATCTGTTATAATTTTTTAATTAATATTGATTTGAGGAAGACGCTGTTTGACCTCACCTCCCATCCTCCTCTCCCAGGGAGAGAAGGCGGTGCTTCTTACCTTTTCGAAATATTTTATCTTCCAAATCAACTGTATTATTTTAATCAACCTACATCTAAACGTTTTTCAATTACTGCAACAATTCAATGAAGGTTGGAATATTTTTACAAATGAATTAATTTCTCATATTTCGCTTTTACGAGCAACACAATAAAAGTTCATCAATGGTATACTGTACAAGAGGGCGATGCAACGATGTCGCCATGGAAATCAAATGCCCGGACAAAAGGCAAAAGCTTTTTTATAAGGCCTTGACTATACAATCTGTTACTACTTCACAATTCTGACCCGACCTAAGTTCCTCCGCCGCAGCGGAGACAGGGGGCGGCTTTTTACAAACTCACTCCCCGCTTCCACGGAATAAAGTCATCCTGGTTTAGTAATACAGCTTTTGGTATTACTTCGCCACTTGCTGCTTTGATACAATATTCCAGGATATCTTCTCCCATTTGTTCAATGGTTTTATCACCTTCAATGATTGGCCCGGTATCTATGTCAATAATATCGTTCATGCGTTTGGTTAAGTTGCTGTTGGTACTCACTTTAATGGTAGGACAAACAGGATTTCCTGTAGGCGTACCCAGGCCGGTGGTGAAAAGAATTAACGTTGCGCCACTGGCAGCTTTGCCCGTAGTTGCCTCTACATCATTCCCCGGCGTACATACAAGATTTAACCCGGGTTTTGTAACAGGTTCTGTATAATCCAATACATCTACAACCGGTGACGTACCTCCTTTTTTTGCGGCGCCATTGCTTTTAATAGCATCTGTAATAAGGCCATCTTTTATATTGCCAGGTGATGGGTTCATGTGAAAACCGGACCCAACTTTTAAAGCAGATTCGCTGTACGCTCCCATTAATTGTATAAATTTTTGGGCCGCAGCTTCATCATTTGTCCGGTCTAATAAATTTTGTTCTGCACCGCACAATTCCGGAAATTCTGCCAGTATTATTTTACCACCCAATGCTACTACCAGGTCGCTGCAATAACCAACCGCAGGATTAGCAGAGATACCGCTGAATCCATCGCTGCCACCGCATTTTACACCAATGCATAATTTATCAAGTGTTGCCGGTTTTCTTTCCAGTTTGTTAATCTGTACAAGGCCCTCAAAAGTTTTTTTAATGGAATCCGCAATCAGTTGTTCTTCACTTTGCGATTGTTGTTGTTCAAAAACCAGCAGCGGTTTATCAAAATTTGGATTCAGTGCTTTAAGGTCGTTCATAAAATCAGGCACCTGCAAATTCTGGCAACCCAAACTTAAAATGGTAACACCCGCTACATTGGGATGGTTAGCATAAGCCGCCAATAACTTACTCAGCACTGCAGCATCCTGGCGGGTACCGCCGCAGCCTCCCTGGTGATTGAGGAATTTTATACCATCTACATTTTTGAACGTGCGCTTACTAACAGGCGATAACGGCGCATCAAATAAATTCACACTATCAATATCTTCCCCTTTATTAAATGCCTCTAATAACAGGTGGGTGTATTGTTTATATTTATCAGTAACCGCATAACCCAATTCGTTGTGTAAGGCTTCACGTATCACATCCAGGTTCCTGTTTTCACAAAAAACGGTTGGTATAAAAAGCCAGTAATTAGCTGTACCAACGGCGCCATTGGAACGGTGGTATCCATTAAAAGTGCGACCGGCAAATTTAGAAACGTCCGGGGGCGTCCATTTAAAATCCACATGCCTGTATGCATAAGGTTCCACCGCATGTTTTATATTGGCAGTTGACATTAATCCGCCTTTGGGAATAAAAACCTGGGCTGTACCAACCAACACGCCATACATAATTACTTTATCACCTGGTTGTAAATCATGCATAAAAAATTTATGCTTGGCATTTATATTTTCATGCAAAATATAGGACTCATTTTCAAACACAATCGTATCGCCTTTTGCCAGGTCGGAAAGCGCTACCAATACATTGTCCTCTTTATGTACTTTCAAAACCTGCTGCTGCATTATTTAAACTGTTTTAACTTTTTGATTTTGTAACACGCTCAACATCCCATCCGCTTCGATCTCTTCCATTCTTGCGGTAATTTTTTCGGCTAATAAAGGTACAACGGAAAGATCGGTATCCCACAAAGCAGTATCAGACAAAATATTTTTTACAAATGCAGCCAGGTCATTTTCCTGCCATGCTTCCATGAACAACGGTGCTTTATCATCGTTGATAGGATAAGATTTGCCATTGAATTCGCCAAAATACTTATTGCCCTCTTTCTTAACCGGCTTTGTAAATAAAAGATAGGCCGCAAAACCAGTGATCATATTTTCCGGGATATTGCCATAGAGTTCAACATAACGCTTTAACACCTGCACAATCCTCATCTTTAATTTAGAGCTGTAGTTGAGTGTAATACTCAGCCACAAATGTTCAATGCTTGGATTGCTAAACCTGTCAAGCACATTTGATGCGAAATCAGCCGCCTGTTTTTCATCAACCTTATAAGGAATGGCAACGCCAATTTCATCTTTCATTAATGAACTAATGAAGCCATACATTTTTTCATCTTCCATCGCTTCTCTTACGGTTCTAAACCCGGCAAGAAATGCTACGCCACAACTTAAGGTGTGTGTGCCATTCAACAAACGTAATTTCAGTTCTTTAAATAAAGTAATGTCCGGGGTAATTACAACACTTTCATCTGCCTTGGCAAATGACAATACATTGCTGATATACTCATCGCCTTCGATGGCCCACAAACTATATACCTCGCTCATTGTAATTAAATCATCCGTGTAGCCAAGTTCATCATACAGCGCAGTGCGTGCTGCTGCATCGGGCTTGCCGGGAACAATACGATCGACCAATGAATTGCAGAAATGGTTGCTTTGTTCAAGCCACTCAATAAAACCTTCTTCCAGGCCATTCAGGTGGGCCAGCTCCAGCACAATGGATTCTAATTTTTTACCATTATCCGAAATCAGTTCAGTAGGCACTATCACAAAACCACTTTTGGCACTGCCATCAAACGCTTTATAGCGCTCGTATAAAAACGCCAGTAATTTACCCGGGTACGATACCGGCGGATGACGGCGAATATCATCTTTCACCAATTCGATGCCCACTTCGGTTGTATTAGAAACAATTATTTGTAATTGCGGGTTATGGGCACATTGAAGAATTTCATCCCAATCCTGTTTGGCAGAAAGTACCCTGCTGATAGAGGAACTAATAATATTTTCTTTTACATGATTTCCTTTATCAATACCACGAATACACAACGTATATAAACTATCCTGTTTGTCGAAAGCTGCAGAATCACCACCATCGGTAGATTTTACAATTACAATTCTACCATTGAATATACCCTGGCGATTTGCTTTATCGATATAATAATCCGGCAACCCACGAAGCAAAACTCCGGTACCAAACTGCAACACTTTTTCCGGTAATGCAAAAATACCTTCATCGGGTAAGGATGCATTTTCGCCGGAAATATTCTTCAGGTTAAATTTTGAAAGTAACATAAAACGCCTCTTTTAATGAATGATGATTTTATAATTTTTTATTTGACTGTCATTTATTTTTAATGCCCCATTTTAAACACCATGCCGGATATTCTTTTGCCAGCAATTGTTGTGGCCAGGTTCCATACCAGGCATAGCCGGTTCTTCTTTCATATTCTATATCTGCAACATTTTTCCTGGCAATACCATCCCTGCCACAAAAAAATGGCTCGTTGGTTTCAATGTTATAAAACCTGGCCCAAATAGTTGAAGTGCTATCCGGCACAAAAACCTTATCCCTTCCTTTGGGTGTGCCCGGTGCCGCAATCCATATAAAATTATAGCCAGTTATTTTTACTTTTTCAAACCAGTTGATTGCTGCAGTAACGGCTGCTTTCATTTCCTTAGTTGGATTATTCAACCGCATCAGGAAACGTATAATACCAACTGACTCACTGCCGCTCAACGATATCAATTCAAATGCACGGGCCTTTGCCGGCTTCATCGACGGGTAATCATATTGAGCACACCAGGAAGTTAATACCCCATCTTGCTTTACCTGTGTTTTTAAAGTACATTGAATACCTTTTTCCACAGCTTTTTCGCATGTTGTTTTGTAGGAGGTACTCACAATGTCCAGGTCATCTTTCCCTTCTACAATATCCTGCAACAGATCAAGCACATTGATCATAGCATCATCATTATAAGTAATCTGGCTGCGATAACTACTTTTATCAGGATAATATTGTGGCCAGCCACCATCACTATATTGTGCCAGCAACAGGTAATCAATTCCTTTTTTTACTGCATCCAGGTAACGCTTATCATGGCTCTTTTTATAGGCTTTTGAAAGATAAAATATTTCCTTTGTGGTGGCATTGTTGTCGATGGTGGCATCAATACTTTCACTATAGCCTTCTTTCAATTCTTCGAGTTCTGCAGGTGTAAGCTGGTGTTTATAATCTACTGCAATTTTTTGAAAATGTTTTGGCCAGCCTCCATTACGGCGCTGGTAAAGCAACATATTTTCAGCAACAATATCTTTACCGGGCTCGCTATTTTCCACCTCAACCGCCGCTGCATTTTTGGTACTGCGAACAGTTGTAAGCGGATCCCATTTATAATCATACACCCACGGAATGTTCATATCATTGATGCCAAATCCATCCGGCAAATTATCTTTAAACCAGCTATAATCGCCCTGCTCTTTGTGGCAATTATAATAGTATACCCTTCTACCCCATTGAATTTTATTATTTGTAGCAACCAGGTAAATATCTTTATCCGCCATATTTTTTGCAAAGCTACAATGAAGCAGGTAAAACTGGGCATCCTTATGATACCTGCCCAACAAAAAACCATCTGCACCGGTAAATTTGCAATTGAGCAAAACCGTTTTACTGGATTCCGCACCGGAGCCATCATGCCAGATTGCAGCCGGACTTTTCTGGCAAATAAATGTGCAATTGTCTGCTAACGCCCATCCCCTCGGGCAATAAAAATCTACCCCACCTTCCATGATACAATCTTTAAAATAAAACATACCATCCTTTGTGTTCCATGGACTAACGGTATCGCCTCCATAAGCCCTGAAAATACAATTGATCACAATCAAGCGGGTGGTATTAAACGATCGCAGCGCCATTTGATGTGCATTGGGTGCAAATGTTTTATATCCGCTGCTATCATTTTTGCAGGTAATTGTTTTAGCAGTAGTTGCATCTTTACCATAATTGTTGATGAATGAAATATTCTCCAACGTAATATCGCTGCCTTTCAGGTTGATGGCGGCAGTACCATAATCATCATTGTTTTCGCAGCGCCATTCATCCCTTGCCAAAGAAATAGTTACAATCGTTTCCCCGGGATTGTTTCCACGCAGTGTGATAAAATCTTTGTCAATAAAAATCTTCTCGGCATAAATGCCTTTTCTTATTTCAATAATGCGTTGATCTTTTGCAGTTGCAGGTAAACTATTGATTGCTTCCTGTATGGTTTTAAAATCACCTGAACCATCCTGTGCCACCACAATAACCGGTAAAGCACATAAGCGTGCCGACACGAAGAAAACTGCCAGCAACAAAAACAATAGGTGGTTTTTAAAACTCAATAACATTTTTTATAGTAGTGATAGGTTAACAATTAATAGGTGCATCCCTTATTGTTCGTATTAATTCGTGTAATTAGTGCATAAAATTCGTGCTATTGTTTTCCTTGCTTCAACAACCACTGCACCAACTCATTGGCCGCCAAAAAATTCTGAAATTCCGCTGGTATTTTTCTACCATCTGTGTACTCATTGTACAACCATGGATCGCCAACGGCAAACACACAACCCTCGCCAAAAGCCGCCGTTGCAAAAACAACATCACCCTCTTTTTTCAGCAATGCTTTTGCAGGAGATTTCACCTCCAATGCACTGATCTCTTTTAAATACATTTTTTTAGTTTTCTTAAAAACCTGGTTTGCTTCATTGTTGTAAACGGCACCTGTTTCAAACTCGCTGCCCTTCACCATGTTAACACTCTTGTCAGAAAAATTAATCCCAAATTTATTGGCCAGTATATTAAAATGCTGCAGATCGCAATTGGCAGAATCATTTGCCATCAACAGCAACACGCCACCCGCTTTTACCCAATTGGCAATGGAAGCTGCATCCTGCTCGTTCATATAATTCGGCGATTTATTATCTTTTAGTCCATCCGGATCGATGATGATATAAACAGCGCTGCCTTTTAATTTATCTGTGGTGGGTGCAGTTTCCAGGCTTGCAAGGCTGGCACCATAACTTTCAAAAACATGCCCCAGTAAACTTACGCCACCATGCTCTGTATCATCCCAGGTATAATGCTTGCGGGTATTGAAACCATATAGATCTTTGCGCCACTCGTTGTTATACCATTCGTCTAATAATACCTGTTTTCCTTTACCGGGTTTTGGTAAAGCAGCCATTTCCATTTCTACACTGCACATAATAAAAGCACCCATTCCTTTGGCATCATTGGTAATTACTTTTTCACTCATGTAGTAGTCAAAACTTCCATCCCGGTATGGCTTACCGCCAAGTCCGGATACAGTCACCGTATTTTTAAGATTGGTATGCCCATCGGCGCCAACTTCAATAAATTCTTTAATAATTCCATCGTATCCTTTTTTTGCATTTTTAGCAAATCGTTCCGGAATATATCCTTTGCGAACAGCTTTTGCCAATGTATAAACAAGCATACAGGAAGCAGAAGATTCTTTATAGTTTTTCTCCCTGTTTGGCAAATCCACAATATCATACCAAACGCCGGATTTGGCATCCTGTACTTTCGAGACTGCATCAGCAAAGCGATTCAGTATTGCAATAATAGAATCTCTGCCCGGATGATGTTCAGGAAAATAATCCAGCACATCTACCAATGCAACCCCATACCAACCCAATGCCCTTGCCCAAAAAAGCGGCGAGTTACCGGTTTGTTTATTGGCCCACTCCTGTTGCCTGCTTTCGTCCCAACCATGATATAGCAGGCCTGTTTTAGGATCACGGGTATGCCGTTCAATGTTTGTAAACTGGCGGGTAATATCATTAAATGCAGTATCCTCATGGTTCATTTTTGCGTACTCTGCATAAAATGGTTGCCCCATATATAAGCCATCCAGCCAAACCTGCGAGGTATAAATTTGTTTATGAAAAAAGCTGCCCTCGCTGGTACGTGGGTGATGGTACAACTGGCTGCGTAATAAATCAGTTGCCTTTTTATATTTCGGTTTCCAGCTATAATTGTACAAGGTCATTACTGCCTTACCATTATTTAAATGGTCAATATTATACTCGTTCGTTTTGTAGTCTTTTATGGTACCATCTTCCCTGATATAATGATCCATACTATGCTGGATGTAGGTGTAGTACTGAGCATCGCCATACAGTTTCCAAACGCCTTCAATTCCTTTCAGAATTACGCCCTGGTCGTAACTCCAGCGTGCCGGCCTGCCACCCATTGAGAAAGAATCCTTCCACATGCTCATAGCAGTTTGCGCCATTTGCTGAGAGTATGGCATTTGTTGCGCTTCACAAATTTGAAAAGCAAAAAACGCCATTAAAACAATCGATAATCTTTTCATGTATAAGTCAATTTTAAAAATGCATTTATTATTTTTTACCCGGCCATTGTATTTCAATTTAACATCGTTGCGTCGCACTCGTGTACAGTTGAAACTTTATTGAGCCAACCAAAAATGCATTTATCAACAGCCACAAAGACGGATGGTCAATCTGAATAATTTTTCATTTCCAACTCACTACCGCATCCGTTGCACCAAACCCACTGTTTAATTTTTTTACAGCATTGCCCGTATTCGTGTTCAATAGTTTAATATCTTTTGTAGCAGCTCCCTGTACCTGCAATAACAACGCTGCCTTTTCAGGATAGCTTAAATTGTTAATGGTAACATGGTCACTGTTCAGCACATACGCAACCGGGTTGGTATCCTTACTAAGCATGGTAATATTGTTTAAAGTTACGTTACTGGCTTCCTGTATATCAATTCCATTGTCGGCCTGCAGCACTGCATTTTCAATCAATATATTTTTTATATGCATCTCCGGAATACCTCTTATAAAAATTCCCTTGGCAGCTCCGTTGCAGGTAATATTCCTAAAGAAAAAATTACGGAATTGTGGTGTTGATTCATCAACAGGTTTGGCTGCTACTTTTGGAGGTTCTCTTTTTTCGCCAGCCAGCACTACCGGATCTTTTGCCATATAATACATATCAAACAAGATAGCTTCTGCAGGTATGTCTTTCATATTTACATTATTCACATAAATATTTTCTACAACACCTCCACGGCCACGAGCAGTTTTAAAACGCAGGCCAATATCGGTACCAATAAAATTGCAGTTGCTCACAAACATATTATTTACACCACCACTCATTTCGCTGCCTACCACAAAACCGCCATGTGCATGATATACCACGCAATTATTTACGATGACATCCTGCGTTGCCTTGCCTCTTTTTCTGCCTTCTTCATCACGGCCGCTTTTTATACAAATACCATCATCGCCGGTATCAAACACGCAATCTTCTACCAAAGCATTTTTACAGCTCTCCAGGTCAAGTGCATCGGTGTTGGTACCAAACCATGGATTTTTTACTTTCAGGTTTTTGATAGTAATGTGCTCACTCAACATAAGGTGTGTTGTCCATGCCGGGGAGTTTTCAAAAGTTATACCTTCCAGCAACACATTTTTGCAATTGGAAATGCGGATCATGTTGGGACGAAGAAAATCTTTAATATCTTCAAAATCGCTGAGTGATTTTCCGGCGGTCAACTTTCCAATATTACTTCCTTCGGCGCCTTTCAATGCCTTAGCTGATGAGTACCAAACTTTGCCATCAGGTGTTAATACACCGCCATATTTTTTCAGGTGTTCTTTCCATTGTGTTTCGGTGAGTTTATCCTTTTTAAGCGGACGCCAGTAAAAACCATTGCCATCCATAATGCCTTCGCCGGTGATGGCAATATTCTCCAGGTTTTCTGCCACAAAGGGCGACTGGCAGCGGGCTGCATCCACGCCTTCAAAAGAAGATGCTACCAAAGGATACTGGTTAAAATCGCTGCTGAAAAGTATCAATGCGCCAGCATCCAGGTGAAGATTGATATTACTCTTCATAATGATAGGACCAGTTACAAAAGAACCACGGGGAATAACCACCGTACCGCCACCACCGGCAGCACAGGCCTCAATGGCACTGTTGATGGCTTTTGAATTGAGCGTATATCCATCTGCAATGGCCCCATAATTTAAAATATTAAAACTGTCCAGTTTAAAATGCGGGGTATAAATTTTAGGCAATTCAAAAGCATATTTTTCCTTGAATGCTGAAGGTGCTAAATATTGGGCCAGTGGTAAATTTTGTTCCTTAATACTTTCACAAACCAGCGATGCCATTGAAGCAGCACCATATTCGCTGAAATGGGTATTGTCTTCTACCCTGGCTTTATTCTTTTTAAAATGACCCGCAGGTATCGTAAGAAAAAATCTACGTGAGTCTTCCACACCTTCTTTTACAATCAGTTTTTCACTGCTCTTATGTAAATCTATGATAGCAACTTTCATTGCTGCAGCTACTTCTTTAACCACACCGGGATAATCGCCATGTTGATCTACAAATTTTCCGGCATCGTCAAATTTGCGGCGCATAACCGGGGTAATTAAAATGGGCGTTGCGCCTTTGCTCCGCACATCATTTACAAATCTTTCCAAATTGGTTTTGTATAAAGTATGTGCCGGGGCCGACCTTGTACTGTCTTCAAATTTTTCATCATTGTGGCCAAACTGTATCATTACAAAATCGCCTGCTTTCAACCTGCTCATCACCGTATCCCAGCGATGTTCATTGATAAAACTTTTGGTACTTCTGCCATTCACTGCATGATTTTGAATTTCAAGTTCATCCGTAAAATAGTTGGGAAACAATTGTCCCCACCCTCTTTCAGGATTATTTTCCAATGGCTTATTGGCCATTGTGGAATCACCAATTAAAAAAACAGTCACTTTTTTTCCCGGTAATATAAATGCATATCCGCTGATCAATAACATGAATATAAACCCGGTTTTTTTTAAACTCATCTTTTATTTTTTTTTAAAATATACAAACCATGCATGCTGCCCAATGCATAAATCCACATGAATAAAGCAGCAGTTTTTTTTGTTAAAGCAGTATGAAAGTTTTGGCAATTCTTTTACAAACAATATTGAGTGGGCCTGAGGATGATTGGCAATTTATTACTTATGAATGGCCGTGGCCGTTAGCAAAAAGCAAGCTTTAAAAACCAATATGATCATTGCAATTTAATCGTTTGTAGGGATCAATTTCGCACTATATTTTTAGGATATAAACGATTGAATAGGCTTTATTTACGCAAACGTTCCCGATAACGTTCACACCCTGACCGGGGGCAATTTATCTTTTGCGGTATTTACCCTGATCGCAGATTTTGGAGTAAAATTAAGGAAGGATTTACCTGTGAAAACGGTTAGCAATATTTCAGGTTTATTTAAAGTCCAATAGCCATCGGATGTAGCTCTCTGAATCAGAGGTGTCACCTTTACGTAAATAGAATTTAAACACAATCCGTAAAAAAAGGTAACACCTCTTGCTACAATTTTAAACGCACACCATTTTTCTAATTTGCTGTAACTCTAAACCAATCTATTTCCGAAAAACCGGCATCGTTTATCACCTGTGTCCGGGTGCAGAAAAAACCCATCGTTGCACCGATCCATTTTCCTGGCACGGCAACAAATTGCTCTCCAACTTCTTTAAAGTTTTTATTATCGGTACTATAACTATAACTGCAAATTCCACCAGGCACAACTTTTACCCGGAAATATAAATCACCCACCGGGGCAGTGGCAATTTGGGTTTCAACTTCAACCTTTCCTTTATCCGCATTTTTGCAAACACCCGTAGTAATAAAAACGCCATCCGCTTTGTTTACAACGGCTATGTCTGCATAACTCATGCCCATCACTACCAGGCCAAATTTTTCACCAATTGTTTTAGGTGTAAAAGTAAATTTTGCAGTAGCGGTAAATGATTCTGCAGGAAATTTTTGCATCAATACATTTGGAACATCCCAAAGGTTTTTTGCCGTGTCGGGCAAGGGCGTACTATTCATACGCAATACGCCTTTAGCAGGATAACAGTAAGCCCAGTTTAATGTAGGATTGGCATGCCATTGCCATTGCAGGCCGGGCTTGGGATCATTAAATTCATCAGATTCTGCGGGTGTTTCAATGGGATAGGTTTTACCAACAGCAGGCTTTTTATAAACCATTGCCGGCTTTCCTATTCTATCATTGTCCTTATCAATTCCTATCACCGGCCAGTCGTTCACCCACTTCATTGGCTGCAGGTGAAGGATGCGGCCATAAGCATCTTTATCCTGGAAATGCAGGAACCAATCCTGCCCGGTTTGGGTTTGTACCCAGGCTCCCTGGTGTGGCCCGTTAATGTTGGTGGTGCCCTGGTTAAGCACAACTTTTCTTTCGTAAGGGCCATATATATTTTTGCTGCGCAAAATGGTTTGCCAGCCCGTACTTACACCGCCGGCCGGTGCAAAAATGTAGTAATATTTATTGCGTTTGTAAATTTTGGGGCCTTCAATGGTAGCATCCAGTTCGTGGCCATCATACACCAACACGCCATCACTGGTCACCTTATCACCAGCAGCATTTAATTCTTTTACCAATATCACTGATTTAAACCCTGCACGGCTACCCGCTAATGCATGTACCAGGTAAACTTTGCCGTTATCGTCCCACAATGGGCACGGATCAATCAATCCCCTGCCACTTTGCACCAGCACGGGTGTGGACCACGGACCGGTTATATTTTTTGCCTTCGTTAAGTAAATGCCATAATCCGGATCAGGATAATAAATATAGAATTCGCCGTTATGATAGCGGATTGAAGGCGCCCATACACCGTTGCCATGTTGCACTGCATTAAAATGCTCCACAGGTGGTTGCAACTGCAATGCATGTGTAATGATGGTCCAGTTTACAAGATCCTTTGAATGTAGGATGGGCAAGCCTGGCGCAGCATTAAAGCTGGAAGAAATGAGGTAAAAATCATCTCCCACCCTGATAGCATCGGGGTCGCTGTAATCTGCATGCAACACAGGATTTTTATAAGTACCATTTCCCAGGTCGGACACCCATACTTTCGACAAAGCATCAGTTGCTTTTTGTGCCTGGCTATTTAAACCTATGATCAATACGGAAAAAAGTAATACCGTTCTTAATTTCACCAAGCTGATATTTTAATGGAAATAATCAATTTTTCTCTTGCAATAGTTGACAATATCTTACTTAACTACATGCTGAATAACCTTCCACATTTCTGTGGCCACAAATTCATTTCCCTTTTCATTTAAGTGAACCCTATCCACGGTCAGCACACCTTTATCTACATTTTTGGAGTTGTTTACTTTTTCATAGTCCGCAAACAATTTCCGCAGATCAATTAACGGCAACGACAAATCATCAGCTATGCCCCGTATAATTTTACTGTAATAATTAAGGTCGCCATCCTGTTGGTTGGAGTTATCGTTTCTTTCACCAATTACGGAAGGTGTGCAAAGGATCACACGTATATTTTTATCCTGCAATTTTTTGATAATGGCCCGATAAAATTTTTCATACTTATCAGCATCCGTACCCGTGCCTGATGTAGCCTTGTGCCACACATCATTGATGCCAACATAGATCACCACCACATCCGGATTTTTTTCCAGCACATCTGTTTCCATCCTCAGATAAAGATCGTACACTTTATTGCCGCCAATGCCAGCACCGATTAACTGAATGGTATCGGCCATGTGCATCGATTTAACCATGCTATCCATTTTGGTAATATAGCCCGTGGGTTGCACACCCGCCTGGGTAATGGAATCTCCAAAAAACACCACCGTAACTTTTTTGGGCGGGTTGGTAAATGAGAACATTGCGAGTGGCAGGAACATCAAAATTTTATACAGGTGCTTCATAATAATATTTAATTGTTAAATGATTGAATAGATTAAGATCAGGCATTCGCCAAAGAGCGGTCGAGGTGTACATAACCGCCATCTACATACACAAGCTGGCCGGTAGTATGGCTGGATGCAGGTGATAATAAAAATGCCACTGAATTGGCAATTTCTTCCGCGGTTGTCATGCGATTACCCAATGGAATTTTAGCAGTAATTTCTTTCAGCTTTGCCTGCGGGTCAGGTAAGGTTTCTATCCACCTTTCATACAGTGGTGTAAAACATTCTGCAACGATGACTGCATTTACACGGATGCCATATTTTAATAATTCTACGGCCCACTCCCTGGTTAATGCATTGCGACCACCATTGGATGCGGCGTATGCCGAAGTGTTGCCCTGGCCGGTATCTGCTGTTTTAGAACTGATGTTAACTATGGCACCTTTCGCCCTGATTAATTCGGGCAACGCATGGTGTGCCAGCAAATAATAATGTACCAGGTTTTTATGCAGCGATGCGATGAAATTTTCGTAGTTGCCATTTTCCAATCCCACACCATCATTCACACCGGCGTTGTTAACCAGGCCATCAATGCGGCCAAATTTTTCTACCACCGATTTTATGACCGCCTCGCAAGCTGCCGGATCTGTTAGTTCAGCCACCAGTTGAAAAGCCTTGCCACCATTAGCTTCTATCTCTTTTACCGTGCCTACATTGTCTTTTTCATTGCGGCCAATGATTACCGGTATGGCACCTTCTGCGGCCAATACTTTTACAATACCTTCGCCGATGCCTTTGGCGCCGCCACTTACAACGATTACTTTACCTGTTAAACCTAAGTCCATTAGTATGTTATTAAAGATTATAAAATTCAATTGCATTTAATCCAAAAAACCTATCTCTTTCCTGTTGTGTATGGCTGGCAAAGTATCCGGTCACAATTTGCAATACCTGTTCATAAGAAGCTGCTACCAGGCACACCGGCCAATCGGAACCAAACATAATTCGATTGGCACCAAATGCCTGCACAATTACATCGAGGTAAGGAGCAAAATCCTCCATTTTCCAGTTGTTCCAATCTGCTTCGGTAACCATGCCGGAAATTTTGCAATACACATTTTTGTGAGCAGCAATGGCAAGCAGTTGCGCTGACCATTCCGTTATTTCACCCGCCTTAATATTTGGCTTGGCAATGTGGTCAATTACAAATTTTTGATTGGGGAAATGCTGAACAAATTTTTCAACATGCTTCAATTGATCAGGAAATACCAGTATGTCGTACGTAAATCCAAATTTTTCCAATTGGCTGATACCGTTTATGAACGAAGGTTTCAGCATCAGTGCCCTGTCAGTTTCGCCCTGCAACACATGCCTGAAACCCTTCATTTTTTTGAAAGAACTGTAAAAGGCCAACCTTTCCGAAATGTTTGCAGCCTGCAGATCAACCCAGCCAACAATGCCCCTGATAAAATCAAACTGCTCCGCATTCAACAACTGGAATTCATTTTCCAATTCCGACTGATCACTTTGCACTACCACGCAGCCATCAAAATCAAAATCCTGTAATAAAGGGTGAAGATCGCCCGGTAAAAAATCACGTTGTATCACTTTCATTTCATCGTTGATCCAGTTGTCACGAACCGGTTCAAATTGCCAAAAATGCTGGTGTGCATCAATTTTTTGCATAAGCCACACATGTTTGTTTACTATTACCAAGGCCATCAATACCCAGCTCCATCACATCTCCTGGTTTTAAATAAACCGGCGGTTTAAAACCCAGTCCCACCCCGGCCGGTGTACCCGTGCTGATGATATCACCGGGTAATAAAGTCATAAACCGGCTGGTGTAAGCAATTAAAAATGGTATATTAAAAATGAGGTTGGCCGTACTGCCGTTCTGCATCATTTTGTTGTTTACTTTCAGCCACAGGTTTACATGATTGATATCCGGTATTTCATCTTTTGTAACCATCCAGGGGCCCAGTGGCGCAAAGGTATCGCAGCCTTTTCCTTTGTCCCAGGTGCCGCCCATTTCCAATTGAAATGCCCGTTCGCTGATATCATTGTGCAGGCAATAACCCGCAACATACTCCATCGCTTCTGCTTCAGTTACATGGCTTGCTTTTTTTTCTATAACCACGGCCAGCTCTACTTCCCAGTCTGTTTTAAGCGAATCTTTTGGTATCATCACCTCATCGAAAGGCCCCGTGATAGCTGTGGTAGCCTTCATGAAAATTACAGGCTCTTTTGGCGGCGTTGCGTTGGTTTCTTTTGCATGATCTGCATAGTTTAATCCAATGCAGATTATTTTGGATGGCCTTGCTACCGGTGCTCCCATCCTTGTGCCAGGTGCCACTTCAGGCAACATTGTTTCGTGCCGGCCAATCATCCACGCAAGGTGTGGCAGGCCTCCGTTTTCAAAAAACTTTTCATCATAATCATTGATAAAACCCGACACATCGTAGTTTTTTCCATCAATACTAATTCCTGGTTTTTCATTATGGGGAGTTCCGAACCGAATAAGTTTCATGCTAATTCATTTTTAATATGAAAGGTCAATTTTAATATAAGTGCAAGTGAGCAAACAAAATTTCTTTAATCATTATAATATGCGTTTGTTGAAGATACAGCCAGCTACAAATGCCGTTTTGAAAATGTTGCCTGAAGGTAACAAGTTAAAATCAAAAATTTATTTACCAGTTAAACTTATTGTACGGCTATATAAAATTTGTGTGGAACTGGTAATGAAAATTTAATGGGGAATAATTCTAGTTTGACAAGTCAAATATTGCTATGTTTTTTTGTTGACCAGCATCAGTTTTTATGGCAGCATTGTTGTGTCACTTGCCGATCTTATCGGCATCCCGATGTTACACTTGAATCGGGACTTCTACTGCATCTTTTCATGGCATCTTTTCCCAATTAATAATTGAAACCATTTGTACTTCCAACTTTAATTTTAGACATGTCAAAGTAGAAATAAGTTTTATCAAAATATTTTATCCCTGTATTGGCCATACCGTTCTTTAAAAATTGATACGGCGATCACTAAGCTGAGTGTTCCTTTTTATTCCCCCGATACCTTTCGGATTTTATAAAAGCAAGCGGTTACCTGAACCAAAAAAACCGCTATCCTTCCAGGGAGTTGTTAAATATTTTTTTGAAATAATATATTACCCCTATTTTTACGCACCCTTATAATCTACCATGAAAATTATTATAGCATCTGCAACAACTTTACATGCAAATAACCTGGAGCCATTTCAACATTGTTTAGTTCATTTTAGCAGGTTCCCATTTAATAGAGTGTTCCTGCTGCATTTGATATTGAATGATTGTCACCGCCATTTTATTTCGGATTAATACCTGCAAAAATTTATCCTCCGGCAGTTGGATGGATCCAAAACCCGCATTGTTATTCATATCTACACCCATAACTAAACTTTAACCAATCTATACAATTATGAAAAAGTTACCGGCGGAACCTTATCCTACGTTGGCCTAAAGGCATTCCGTACTTTTTAATTGTATTGAATACTCCAGCCAGGGGATGATGGCCTTGTGTTATCATCCCCTGGTTTAACACTTTCTCATGCGGCAGGAGTTCATTGCTGAGTTTCGGTAATACGCATTGTTTAAGATTGAAATTGATTGGCTTTTAAAACTGCTTTAGGCTAAGGTTTTTCTGCTTTTTAGTATTGGTATTGCCAGCTAATTATTTGATCACTCTTTGATGGAGATATGCAGTTATATTTGGTGTATTGCTGCATCAGGTTTTTTGTTTGTTGCGGCAATGCAAACGTTGGCTGTAATTCTAAAAATTCACGTGGCATAATTAAATTCTCGGCGCAAAAAGAAATAAAACATGTGGCTCTATTAAAGTACAATACTTGAATCAAATTTTGAGTAAGCATTAAATCATAAAAGCTTTTATAATAAAATCAACTACTCTTCCATGAAAAAAATACTCTTCGTCTTTTCCCTTTTGTTTTCCACTTATGTCTTTTCACAAGACACGACTTATGTAGATAAAAACTATAAGCAAGTTTCTTCGTTTGATCTGTGCCATTATTATGAAGTTGTAACTGAAGATAACATTGAAAATAACGACACCACTCTTAGGGGATACTATAAATCAGGCAAACTGAAATCTGAGCAAAAGATTTTCTATAAAAATAAAGTAGGCCAATTTATTGGGGGGAGAATAAAAGAATGGTACGATAACGGTCAATTAAGAAGAAATTATTTTTACAAAACTACACTCAATCTTGATGGCGAAGTTCTGACTTATTTTAAGAACGGGAAACTATAGAGAAAAGATTTATATATTGATGGGCAGTTGAAAGAAGGTCATCTATATAGTGAAGATGGAATTGAAGTGCCCCATACCAATTTTATTATAAGAGCAGAATTTCCAGGCGGCAATGATAAACTGATGGCGTTTGTACTAAAAAACCTGAAATATCCTAAGAGCGCAAGAAAAGATCAAATAGAAGGAACAGTTCAGGTGAAGTTCATGATCGAAGAAAATGGCAGTATAACTGAAGCCACGGTCGTAAAGCATGTAGATGATGATTTAGATA
Source organism: Ferruginibacter sp. (assembly GCA_046590675.1). Lineage (GTDB taxonomy): Bacteria > Bacteroidota > Bacteroidia > Chitinophagales > Chitinophagaceae > Ferruginibacter. The sequence continues at coordinate 45,230 of JBKJUP010000045.1, forward strand.
TGGAAGCATTAAGAGTTGTAAATAAAATGCCAAAGTGGTCTCCGTATATAATTGATGGTGAACTCATGTCAACTTATTTCATGTTACCCGTAAGTTTTGAATTAACTGGCGATTAAAATTAAAGAACTACATCCAATAACTAAGGTTTCGTGTTACCCGCAGTGCTAAACATTAAACCGATGTTGAACGAACCCTCCGTAAATTCAAATAAGGAATTTTTAATCTCCCGTTTTATACTTTTTGGTGCAACTATATTGGCAATATTTTTAGCGGAAGTTTTAAAATATTTTTGGTTTTTAATTGCTGATTTAGCATTTACGGCAGGGCTTTGGCTTTGTTTCCACCGATAATGGCAACATTGTATAGTAACCGGGCTAAATTAAAATCCCTTGCAGGTTTTGCAACTGCTGCGGTTATTTTTGGTTTTCTTTTTTGGTTAGGGCGCATCCACCTACGGCAAAATAATTGGCGATGGGAATTTAATATTTCTTTCTCCATGTTTCAGTATCTTGATTTCAGGAATTATTATCATTGCAGGATTTGTACTAAAATCCAACAAACAAATTCAAAATGAAGCCATCTAAAAGCAAATACACCCAGCTACTTGACAGCATCGGTCTTACTATTGACCAAGCAAGACAAAATGCTATTAAAGCGGTAAATACAGAACTGGTAAAAGCTAATTGGGAAATTGGCAGACACATTGTAGAATATGAGCAGCACGGGCAGGAAAGGGCAGAGTATGGAAGTAAGCTACTGACAAAGCTTTCCAAAGATTTAAGACAACGGTACGGCAAAGGATTTGGCAGACGCAATATTTTGGATATGCGTAGGTTTTACAGTGCCTATCAGAAATGGCAGACAGTGTCTGCCAAATTGAGTTGGAGCCATTACATTGCATTGGTAAGTATTTCAGACGACACTGCACGGAAGTTTTATGAAAAGCATACACTTAACGAAAATCTTTCTGTGAGAGAGCTTGAAAGGCAAATCAATTCTTCTTTATTTGAGCGCCTTGCATTGAGCAAAGACAAAAAAGGTGTTTTACAACTTTCAGAAAAAGGGCATATAGTTTCTCATGCAACAGAAGCAGTTAAAGACCCTTATGTTTTAGACTTTCTCAAAATTCCGCAAAGCTATAGAATGACAGAGAAGGATCTTGAACAAAAAATCATTAATAACCTGCAAATGTTTTTACTTGAATTGGGTAAAGGCTTTGCATTTGTAGCAAGACAATACAGGATTTCCCTTCGTAACAAACACTACTCTATCGACCTTGTATTTTATCACCGCATTTTAAAATGCTTTGTACTAATAGACCTTAAAATAAGAAATGTTGCACATGGCGACATTGGACAAATGAACCTTTATCTTAACTACTTCAAGACCGAAGAAAATGTTGAGGGCGATAATGACCCAATCGGTATTATTCTTTCAGCCGAGAAAGATGAAGTGTTAGTTGAATTTGCGACTGGTGGAATCTCCAATAAAATTTTTGTTTCAAAGTATCAGCTTTACCTGCCAGACAAAAAACAATTGCAGAAAAAAGTAAAAGCAATCATGGACAGCAAATAAGGTGGCTTAGACAGAAAAGGCAAAGTCGCTAATGGCCAACACCGCAAGGCAAGCACATTGGCAGGCATACAAAACCCGGAGCAAAGAATCCAACCTCCAAAGCGCTGCAATTTTTGCCACCGCACTGCAAACATTCCCATTGTTGCCGGAAAGAATTTAGGCTATCTTCTCCGCAATGATTTTTACATGCAGCGGATGAACATCAACAGGAAAAAAATAGTACACAGCATGCTGCTAAAGAACAGCATAAGGAAGAAAAAGGAGTAACTTTTGAAAAAATTCCGGTTGCTAAAGGCACCACAGATGTGGGCTATTCAGAAATCACTTTACTGAAAAAAATTGCGAAGGATGCAAGGATTGTAGTAAAGGGTGCATTTTTTGTATTGGCAAAAATGACAAATACAGGAGAACACGAACATTAATATTAACAATACAAAACGGAAGTAGTATGTATTTTTACAACCATAAAATAAACAAACATGAAAATGAACAGGCTCAATTGCTGGAAATGTGTTGTAATGGTTGCTTCCTTACTGGGAATGGTAGCTACAATGACAGTGTAGTAATAAATAATCAATTATTGTAAAAGGTTGCTGATAAACATATCGGCAACCTTTTTTTATTAAAAAAATTTAAATCAAATTATGGCACATCAACATACATACGACAAAAACGGTAAACAGCTTTGCTGTACACAACAAGAAAAAATTTACACCAATGCAGGCGCAAAAGAATTAGTACAAGAACGCCATTTTAAAAATGATGGACATTACCACGGTTTACGGTTTAAAAAAGAATTAGACCATGATGACCACGACCACGAAGAAGGCGATGGACACGACCACGAAAACAGCAACCAAACAACGCTGCAAATGTTTACACCGCCTGTTATTAGTTTAGCTCTATTACTTGTTGCCATTGCTTTTGATTATTATGTAAAGCCCGATTGGTTTACAGGTTGGGTACGCATTGTATGGTATGCAGTCGCTTACATACCAGTAGGTTTTCCGGTATTGAAAGAAGCCATCGAAAGCATGGGCAAGGGAGAAATATTTTCCGAATTTTTATTGATGAGCATTGCCACCATTGGTGCATTTGCCATTGGCCAATATCCCGAAGGCGTTGCAGTCATGTTGTTCTACGCCATCGGTGAAGTATTTCAAACACTGGCCGTAAAGAGAGCAAAGGCAAATATAAAATCATTGCTGGATCAGCGGCCGGATGAAGTAACCATTTTAGAAAACAATCAACCCAAAACCATCAAAGCCGAAGCCGCAAACATTGGCGACATCATACAATTAAAGCATGGTGAACAATTAGCACTGGATGGAGAATTGATTGCTGAAACGGCCTCTTTTAATACCGCAGCACTTACAGGCGAAAGCAAACCCGACACGAAAACAAAAGGCGACACCGTGTTGGCAGGGATGATAAATTTAAACACGGTAGCACAGGTAAAAATTACCACTGCTTACACAGATAGTAAGCTGAGTAAAATTTTAGAAATGGTGCAAAATGCTACGGCAAAAAAAGCACCAACAGAATTATTTATCAGGAAGTTTGCAAAAATCTACACTCCCATCGTTGTGTTGTTGGCCATTGCCATTTGCATACTGCCCATACTTTTTGTAGATCATTATGTATTCAGCAATTGGTTGTACAGGGCATTGGTTTTCTTAGTTATTTCCTGCCCTTGTGCATTGGTTATTTCCATTCCGCTGGGTTATTTTGGTGGCATAGGTGCAGCCAGTAAAAATGGAATTTTGTTTAAAGGCAGTAATTTTTTAGATGTCATTGCCAATATTCAACATGTGGTGATGGACAAAACGGGCACCCTGACCGAAGGTGTTTTTAAAGTACAGGAAGTAAACATCAAACCCGAATTTAATAAAGATGAAATATTGCAACTGGTGAATGCTTTAGAAAGCCAAAGTACGCACCCGGTTGCTACCGCCATTCAGCAATACGTTGGCAGTATCAACGCAGCAATAAAATTAAATGCTGTAGAAGAAATTGCCGGACATGGGTTAAAGGCCGACATAAACGGCAAAGAATTATTGGTAGGTAATTTTAAGTTGATGGATAAATTTTCCATCAAATACGGTATTGACCCAAACAACATAGTATATACTTTAATTGCGATTGCTTACGATAAAAAATACGCCGGTTATCTAACCATTGCAGATAGTATAAAGGAGGATGCACAGCAAGCTGTAAACAAACTGCATAGCATGCACGTAAAAACTACCATGCTAAGTGGCGATAAAATAAATGTGGTAAAATTTGTTGCCGATAAATTAGGCATAGACAATGCCTTTGGCGATTTGTTGCCGGAGGATAAAGTAAACAAAGTACAGGAAATTAAAAGCCGGAATGAAACGGTAGCCTTTGTAGGCGATGGCGTAAACGATGCGCCGGTAGTGGCATTGAGCAATGTAGGCATTGCCATGGGTGGTTTGGGGAGCGATGCTACCATTGAAACTGCGGACGTGGTAATCCAGGACGACAGGCCCGGCAAAATTGCAATGGCAATCAATATAGGCAGGCAAACTAAAAAAATTGTTTGGCAAAATATAAGCCTTGCATTTATAGTAAAAGCAGTTGTATTGGTATTGGGTGCAGGTGGATTAGCAACCATGTGGGAAGCCGTTTTTGCAGATGTTGGAGTGGCGTTGTTAGCCATACTAAATGCGGTTAGAATACAGCGTATGGAATTTTAAATTCAGCTATTACTGTTTGGCTGTTGGATAATCGCTTTTAGCCTGCCCTTTAAAAATAAGTGGATATTCCAAAACTAAACCCTGCAGTATTTGCAGGTGGATTTCCCAATAAATCCCGTTGTTGTTGGATACGGTAATTTAAACGAAAAACTGTTTGAGCATTCGGCCTGAAACTTACCGCAGGCATCACACTCCAAAGATCATCTGCAATATTGCCCTTTGTTTGGGTAAACCTTCCTACGTTCCAATCTACATACTCTATGCGGCAGGCAAAATTTAGAACCGCATCATCCCATCCGAACATTTTCTTTTTTAAAACCTGTTGTACAATATCTACAAAACCGCCACGCTGTTTGCTGCCAAATTGTTGTGTGTAGGTTCCAGGCACGTCCACAAAAACCCACGCAAATTCTCCAATGATATTGGTGTTAGTTTTTTTAATGTTCGTGTTAAAATCAACCGCAACAATATCACAGCTTCTTTTTTTATCCAATATCAACCCATCATCCCGCCATTTGTTGTACACTCCACCCATATAACTCAAACCAATTTCACCAACCTTTGTATTTTTCACCGCTATCTTACCTGTTACCAACGGTTCGCCACTTGCACTTTCTTCAAAACGTTCTGTATCATCTTTTGCAGCGGGTAAATAAGTTTTGTTTTGGTCGTTTTCAATGATGGAATTATTAAAGCCGCCTGTTAAATAAAATTCGTATCCAAACATCCAGTCTTTTTTATAATACTTTCCATACAAACCAAAACCCGCATTGCTCCAGGTGGCAGGCAGCATTTGAGTAGCAGAAATGGGGCGGTCAGTAAATTCCCATTTGGGCCCATCATGGTTTTGATTGAACGCTCCGATAGGATTTACAATCATGCCAGCTCTCAAATTCAACAGGGGATGAAACTCCACATCTATGGCTGCAAACTCAACAGAGATTTCTTTTTCAGAAGGTTCAAATTCTATTTCACTTAAAAATTTTATACGTTTGGAAATACTGGATGAAATAAATAAACTCAACCTTCTAAATTGAAATTGATGCCCGTCTGAAACGCCATCTGTACCCAGGTGTTGCCAATTAGTTTCCACATAACCACCCAGTGAAACGGCCAGTTTTCCAGGCTGTAAAGCAGGACGGTTATAGATGGCATCCATATTTAAAGTGGCCTTTGTAGTGTCTTTTGGTATGCGCCTTAAAAGGCTTGGGTCTATCTGTGCAGTTGCGGAAAGCCCCATGATTGCAAAAGAAATAAGTACAAAATAGGGTGCATTTAAAATTGTCGCATTGCTTTGCTGCTTGTGGGCGGTGGAGACACCGCCCACGGCTGACTGCCCCGGTTGGTGTCCCCACCAACCGGCGACAATTTTAAATGCACCCATAACATATTTCAATTTCATTTCAGTGATATTTGTAATTGGTTGTTGGTAATGGTTACGGGGAAAGTTCTTAAAGAAGTGCTTGCAGGTCCGCTCTGAACCTTTCCCTCGTTGTTAAATTCGCTGCCATGTGCCGGGCATTGCAACTTGTCCCCAAACACCTGCAACTCTGTTCCCTGGTGGCTGCAGCGCATCAATAATGCCTCATAATTATTTTCATTAAACCGGTAAATACAGATGGGATATTGCAACACATCATTTTGAACCACCAGGTATTTTTTAAATTCTTTTGAATTGCCCTTGTTGATTTCGAAATCGGTCAGCAGCACAATCATATCCGAATCTACAATAGCAGCGTTCACAATTTTTGTAGCAGCACAGCTATCTAATAGTGCAACCATTAAACCCCCACTCATACAACTGATACAACTTTTAGTTATAAATTTTCTCCTGTTCATTGTGTTACAAACTTTTTAAGAATTTCATGATTTGTTGTCTTTCAAATCCGTTGAGCGCATTAAAATTATCCTTTGACTTTGTGGCTTCGCCTCCGTGCATTTGTATGGCTTCTTCAATAGTTTTTGCCCTGCCATCGTGTAATAAAAAATACTGTCCGCCCTGCGAATTGGGTGCAAGCCCTAAACCCCATAGCGCCGGTGTTCTCCAGGCACTTGTTCTAGCAGTACCTTCTGTATAACCATCGTCTAAACCAGGCCCCATATCATGTAAAAGCAAATCGGTATAAGGAGCAAATGTTTTGAAGCTTAACGCATCAACGGGTGAATAGCCTGTTTTCAATTCGGGCTTATGACAGCCGGCACAGTTAGTGCTTATAAAAAGTTGCTTGCCTGCAATCACGTCGGCATCGTTTTGATTTCGCTGTATGGGTGCCCTTAAAGTTTGCAGGTAAAACACTACATCATTCACCGTGCTAATTGAAATTTCAGGATCAATATCCAAACCTGAATAAACATCTTTCGGTTCAAAAACAGACGTAATACCGATGTCCTGGTTGTAGGCGGCCGCAGTTTGCTGAAGCAGGTTATAAACACTCGATTTTTTACCAAAGCGGCAAATGTATTTTCCGTTGCGTACGGCTGCTGTTGGTGTTGGCGTGATGAAAGAAGGGATATTATTCCAATTGGGAACACCTTTTATACCATCGCCATCTACATCATCAGGGTCGCTCATGGCCAGGATATCAGCATCCGAAACAAGTTCTAAAAATCCCAAACCAGTATTGCCCGGCGGCAAAAATTTTGCAAAGGTTGCACCTGCAGGAAGGGGTTCAGGCGTAAAACCTGGCAATGCATTGTTTTGCAACTGAGGCCCGCCAATATGTAAAAAAAGGTTGCCTGTACTATCAATTTGGCCAAATCGGGTAAGCGTAGTAAATGGATGCCCCTTGCCTTCTCCGGCATGACAACTGCCGCAACTTGTAGCTACGAATATTGGCCCAAGCCCGGCTTCTCTTGTAAAAACCTGGCTGGTAAAGGCCGCATCGCCACGGCCATGTTGTGCAGTTTGTGCATACGATAAACCATCCACGGCACCATCCAGTACCTGATCGTCTGCGGGTGCAGCAGGTTCAAGCTTTGAGCAGGAAACCACCACCACTACTATCGCTACAATTAAACCCATAACAAAAAAGGAACGCTTCATCTTTAACCATATTTTATTGGGCAAACATAATTACA
>JBKJUP010000083.1:0-34613 GCA_046590675.1 Ferruginibacter sp.
TAGCTTTAGTGCTAAACCTCGTCGCCATGACGAGGCATGCACTTGTGTCCCTACTTTTAATATTATTCATCCCGAAAAATAAAATTGGGCTGCGAACGAGTTATTGAGCAAGCCCTAATTAAAGCTTGTACTATTTCTTGTTTTGACATTTTATGAAAATTTAGATCTAAAAATTAAGCTAAATTGTATCTCACCTAACATTTTAGGCGCTTTACATTTGGGCAATTGACCACTTGAAAGGCTTCAACTGGACCTCAATGTATAATTGCTGTTGAATGGTATCACAAGCTAGTACGGTTGCACCGATTGTCAGCTGCTATACTTGTTCAATTCTTTTAGTATCTGGATTTGTTCTTCGAAAAATTTCGGAATCCATTTATCATTTTTAGTTTTCCTAATTGTACTTAATGCATTCCAATTTTCTTTGTATTTGTCGCCATTACTCGTGCCATTTACTTCGTCTAAATATAAAATTGCTCCCATTACATAGTCCTGGTCAAAATATAAAAGAGGCTTCGTTAAATAGTAATCTAAATAATCACCTAAGTACTTTATAGATTTTTCCGAATTAAAGAATGCAAGCGTCAAAGCATAAATATGTCCCACACAACAAACTTCACTTTTCAACAGGTGTACCCCAATGATGTCAATATTGTCTGAGTAGTTTCTTACTGCAGAAAAATAAGCGCCAACTAAACGGGTTCTCCAATTAAAATCTCCCAGCAACGAAAGTGAAATATCATTTGTTATTTCACTTTTGATGTTCTTAATTGATTTAATCCATTCTTCCTTTTCAGCCGAAACTATGTTCATATAGTAGGGAACAGCCCACTTTTTAATGAAGCCGCCTGGGAGATCAAATTCGTTTCGATGTGAATGCAAATGCTCAAAAGGCGAAACGTGTCGAACAGTTGCGCCTGCAGAATGAAGTCTCGCCATTTCGTTTAAATCGTCCATAACATGTAGAAGATAACGCTCAAATATACACCACTATCCCACACTTATTTTGCTCCCGGACCTCTTTCCTTCGAAATAAAAATTCGCAGGCGGGTCTCCACGCATAGCTCTGATTAATGGTGTGGCCCCCACCGCCTGATCCTAAACGAAATAAAGTGCGTATTATAATTAAGCTTGCTTTAAATCAGGATTGACAACTTCAAGGATTTCTCCATGCCCAACAACTCTTGATCCTTCACCAACTTCAAAATGCTGACCAGCGAATAAATAATTTTTAAAAACGTCTTTACTTAAAATTCTAATTTCCGCTGTTACAGTCTCACCGGGAAATACTTTCTCTTTGTCAATAAAAATTTGCTCTCCGCTTGTCATTACTTTTTCCCCTTCAAACTTAACATGAGGTCTATATCCTGACCATGCACAATTTTCCCTCCCTCCTTCATTTGTTGCAACGTAAGTAATTTTAGCAGTAAAGTCTGGCTCACCTTTTTCAACTTGATCAATTTTTACAACTTGAAAATTGTCGCCGGTTTTATATGTTAAAAAGTAAGGCTTTTTATCAATATAAATTTGAAATTGTCCTTCCAAATACAATTGCTTAATATGTTCAACTTGATTTCGGCTAAACGAGTAATGTTGATTTTGCAAGTCCCCAATTTGTCTTACCCATTTGTCTATGGACGTCTTTACATCAACCGAGTGAATAGTTTGATGAAAAGATTCCTCAGGGGTTTCTGTTGTAAATAAAAATGTCTGAATCATAGATTTGCTGCCAGCTTAACGCTAACTCTCAAATATACACTGCTATCGCATCCTTCCCAATTTTTTGGCGATAGATAATCCGACTGGGACGCTACATTTGCAATGCCCGTTTGCTCAATCCGATTTCCCCAAATACTTTTTTACCCCGCCTTATTCGGGCCATAATTTAGTTTTCTTTTACCCAATTCGGTACATAGCGGCGGTTCTTTCCTGGTAGTAGCTTGCCCACCAAATGACGCTTTGTTTGAAGGTTTAGACAGGCATAATCTTTTGTAATTTTTGGATTGTGGGTAGTTATGCGAATTGCAAAGAATGTTTACTTAGAGGGTTCGACAATTCCATTTATTCTCTTTTGTAATTCCAACATTCTTTTCATTAAATGATTAAATTTTAATGGCTCTCCGTAAATCATAAAACTGGTCATTGCTTCATAATCTCTTTCGTAATTTTTTAGCACTTCGTCTGGAGGAATGATGCTGATTTTCCCTGGAATATGGTTTGCATAGGCAAGTCCTCGTAAAGGATTAAATTTCTCTCTATGAGCAACAATACTGTTGTATAAAGCTGAATTTTTTAACGCTTCAATTCCGTGTTCCGTGTCCATTAATTTTTCCAAATCATACAAATGTCTTGATAGCCTGTCAATACGGATTTTTTCTTTATCCTGTGAAAATTCTTCGTGAAGCAAAAATATTTTTTCCAAAAACGTTCTTTGTGGAAGCACAGTCGCTATTACAAAATGATCAGTTGCAAAACTTTGTTGTGAAAAATTATCACTTAAAATTGAGTTGATTTTCCTTTTCTCAATTGGCTCCATTAATGAGCGTGAACTTACTTCTATCAAAACCCGTTGTGGCAAATATTCAGATGTATCAATTACAGAATTGTAATGGATTTCGATTACCTGTGGGTCTTTGTCTGAATCTTTTACTGGTTGAGCAAATAGTTTACATTCATCAATTGCTTTCCATTCGGTTAGTATTTTGGTTAAGTCACAAAGGAAAGTAGTTGATATAAATTCACAAGATTGTTTTCTTAGATTTTTGATTTGAGTTTTACTCATATCGCCATCAAAACCAAAAAACTTTCTGTCTAATGCCAAATCAATATCTTCAGAAAATCGCTCAATCAAATTCCAGCCTTTGCTGAGTGAAGTTCCTCCTTTGAAAACTATACTTTTACTACAGGGTAATGAAAAAGATGCGTTCAATGCCAGTGTTACCCACCAATCTTTTTCAACAGCCATTGCTGGCAAACCAGTTAATTCTGTTGCCTGATTCAGTATTTCAATTCTTCTTTTCGTTGGTAATGTTAGCCAGTTGGTATTCATTTAATCGTTTGTGTTAGTATTTTTTTTATCCAGGCTGGTGCAAGTTTGGCATCATTTATTATATTTTCTAATTTCTCTTTTTTAAGAAGCGTTTGAATTTTCGATATTGTTTCATCATCTACTTTTGATTGACCAATAGTTTTTAATGCCTGAACTACCAAACTACTTATTTCGCCTTTTGCCAATAAATTTTTCGGACTTGTATTTTTAAAAGTAATTGTTCGTTTTCCAACTTTAATGCTTCTCGATGCCCCATCGGTTAGATAAACTACCTTCATTGGAACTTGAGTTGATAAACCCAATTTATTCAATGCCAGAACTCCTGTTGCGACAATTCTTGCCTTGTCTCGCCTTGCTATTGCTTTGGCTATGTCTTCGGTTGATGGAAATAGAATTCCAAGCTCTCCGTCAACTTTTGGATATAAGTAAATGCCGTGAGCAAGGCGAGCAAGTGTTTGTTTTTCTTTCAGTCGAAGTAAGGCTTTTTTAACACTTTCGGAATTACCATAATCTAAGAAGTCGTCCACAAAAAGAACACTTCCTTTTTCATGTAATTTCAATCCTTCGGCAATTTTATTTTCTACAATTGGTCGTTGCATTACAATTTATTTCGTCCCAAATTTAGCTAATATCTGGGACAAGACAATAAAGATTTAAGGTTTTCTACGCTCTCCGGGTTTCCCCTCTTTAAATTAAAAGTTCCCAGGCGGGTCTCCACCAATAGCCTTGAGTGATGGCGTGGGACCCGCCGCCATTCAGGAAAAAATGTTCAAATCATGCGCTTTTTTTGGGCTGCCAGGATACGACCCGGTGGAAATATTGATAAGAAATTTGACTATGAAATTACCGAAAACTGCGTTAAAAAAAGTCTCTTCAGTCTAAAGATGAAGCAGGAAAAAGCATCCAACGTAAATTGGATGTTCCGGTAAAAAGATTAACGTAATTGGTAGGTTGATTTTGGGCGAATGCACTTTTGCAAATGAATAGTATATAGATCAGTTTTTTCACTTGTATGTTTTAAAAGATTTCTTGTAAATAATTCCCTTCACTTCTGAATCAATCCATTTTTATAACATGCTTGTCATTATTGGGTTTCATTTTAAAACTGTCACAGTCTTTTAAAATCACCTGGTTGGCTTGAAGACTATTAGGGAAGCTAACTTTTTCTAAATTTATTTCATCCACATCATCAAATATAAAGGCAGGCCTAAAATCATAATCATTCAATAAGAGCGAAACATTTTTCATTTTAATGTCCTTTGCATGGCGTACATAAAAAGCCCATGCAGGCAACTCGCCAAACATAGAAAATTCAGGATAATCCTTAATCTTTTCAGGTAACTCGCTAAGCCTGTTTAGCGGAAAATAAGCCTGGCCTTTTGTTGCCCTGCCGGGATAAATAATTTTAATATTTTCCAGTGTTACATGCTCAATATAATTTCCCGGAATGCCCACAATAGAAGATGGCAGCGGATTGTGATTACCTGCTTCATACACTCTTATATCATAGTTAAGATCAGGGCGACCCAATGGAATTTGCACCGTAACATCGCTTATATAAACATTTTTAATGCTGCCGGGTTTGTCGCCACTCCGCTGGCCCAAACGAATAAAAATTGCATTGCCTGTGTTTTTAGCAACGATATTACTGACATGTATATTTTCAATAAAACCTCCATCCACTGATTCAAGCGCAATCGCCGAGCGATAGGTGTCAAACACTTTAATGTTTTTGATGGTGATATTTTTAAAACCTCCAATGGAGGCAGTACCTAATTTTAATGCGCTGGCTCCGGACATGATAGTGCAATTCTCAATTAAAATAGAATCATTAAAATAACCCGGATAATATGATTTTAAACAAATGCCATCATCGGCAGAATTGATAGTAGAAGTGGTAATGCGGACATTTTTACAATCCGTAATGTCCATGCCATCATTGTTCCAATAGGCACGGTTGAATATAGTTACACTATCCATTTTTAAATTAGAACACAACTCTAAAGACAAACCCCAGGAGGCTGAGTTTCTGAAAATAGTATGAGAAAATAAAATGTTTTCACACATGGAAAACCGAATCAGTTTGGGTCTCATTTTTTCATTGGGCCTGTTGTTTGTAATGGAGTAATCAGGATCAATAGCAACGCCTGCATGATGAAGACTATCAACATTTAAAGCAAGCGCCGTTCCTTGCCCGTCGATGGTTCCTTTACCAGAAATAGAAATATTATTAGCCTTATACGCCACCAATAATGCCAATTGTGAATTGTCATCTTTCTTGGGACTTTCAGGCCGGCCTTTCATGTCGAGACTCCGATAGTCAAACGGGTTGGTACTTCCCAATAAAGTAGCCTTTGCATCAACATACAATTGGATATTACTTTTTAATTCCAGCGTGCCTGTTAAAAATATTCCTTTTGGAACAATCACTTTTCCCCCACCATTTTCATTGGCAACATCTATTGCTTTTTGAATGGCAATTGTGTTAAGCGTTTTGCCATCGCCGATAGCGCCGTATTTTGTAATGAGGTATTCCTTTTTTACCTGGGCAAACAAATTACTATTGCAAACGGTGGCAAATAGCGCCATCGTAAAAAATAACCTGAAATATATTTTTGCCAAATTCATCATTGAAAATTTCATACAAGAAATTTGATTTTTCTTTCAAAATATATTTTCTTATTGCTGGTGGCAAGTCTATTTTTTCGAAATAATTTCCGTGTATTTTTTAATTATTTCGAGGGTGGAGCTGTCCGTATCATACACTGAATTTAAACCCTGATGTTCAGCATAAGGATCTCCCAAATAAATTAAATCGCCAACCTGCCAAATGGCATCATTGTGCTGAGCACGCCCTTCGCCGCCCCATGCCCAAAAGTTGCAACCTGCAAGAGTAGCGCCATTTTGTTTCGCATCTTTTACAAACTCAAATACAAATTTGTAAAACGTATTTCGGGATGTGACTGGTTTATTTGGCGTATAGCCGGAATCACGGTTTAAGCCAAATTCTTCGAGCACTGCGGGTTTGTTTAACTTCGTTGCAAGGTCAATGTGATCTTGTATATATTCTTTCGAATTTACAAATGTCGTTTCAAGACTATCGGAGTGCTCAGGTTTAAACCAACCCCAATTTTTTGGCCACAAATGAAAAGTAAAATAATCAATGTGCTTACTCTGCTGTATTTTATGAGCATTATCAAGCGTGTTCAAACTACCCTTACTCCCTTCGCTTCCAATAGATACCAGGTGATTTGTATCGAGTGATTTAATATATCCGGCAGTTTCATCTACCCATTTACTAAAGAATGCTACATTTTCATCGATATTACCAATTGGATTAGGCCTGGGTTCGTTGGCCAACTGCCAGGCCATAATTGACGGATCATCTTTATAGCTAATCTTTGAATAATTATTTGTTCGGTTTATGATGGTATTTATATATTTTCTGTATCTCTCCTGGGCTTTTTCACTGGCATAAAATCGACCTGAAAAACCGATATAATCATCCCAGCCAAGATTTGGATTGGAGGTTGGGTCAACTATTTCCACATTATCTGCCCAGGATACATATTGGGCCATTCCCCCTGTCCAATCCCAATAGTTATTCAAAAAGAGAACAGCTTTCATATTTCGTTTGCCCATTTCATTTAAAAGAAAATCAAGCCCTTGAAAAAGCTTTTCGTTATACTCGCCATTTTTATATTGAAATGGCGGACTGAGTGGTTTTGAAAAATTGGACTCTTCCGATGCTGCTGCTATTCTTAAATTATTTACGCCCAATGAATGCAGCCGATCCAGCTCTTTTATTAAACGTTCACGATTGCCGTATGTTGAGTCGGCACCTAAATAAGCACCGTACCAAAAATTGGTTCCTATAAAATAATAAGGGTTTCCATCAAGCTCTAAATGAACGCCACTCACTTTTACAAAAGCTAATTTGTGCTCCTCTTTTTCTTTCAAGTTCGAACATCCAGCAATGCTGCAAAACACCAGGCCAAAGATGCTAATTACTACAATAATTCTTTTCATAATGACTTTTTTTTTGATGATGACAATATCTAAACAGAAATGGAAAAAAAATTGATTCAAAATTGCCGCCTCAATTTTTTCAAAATACTTTTATTTCCCAAATGCCCGGGCGGGGAAGATCTTTATTGTTAGCCATTGTTATTCTTACATATCGTGCCTGTAATTTTTTTTGCAAAGTAATCGGAGAGCCGATTGTATTATTTTTAATTCCATCATCCACCGTCTTCCATTCGGTGCCATTTTCTGAAACATCAATTTTATAATGATAAGCATATATTGGAAATTCAGGATAAACTTCGATCTTATTAAAAGGAACAGACTTTTCAAAATCAAGTTGTATCCATTCTTCGGCAGATGTGCCGCCAATCCATAATGTGCCATTATTTTCATCATTTACATACGAGGCTTTGCAAACGGAATCCAGATCGGAAGAACTTTTGACCCTGGCACCAAAGGCGATATTTTTATTTACATTGCTTGCAGGTAATTGTATGCCTTTGTTGGTTGATACCACATGTTGAATAAATCCATCCGCATCGAAACTAAGTTCATCCGCACATACCTGTCGAAGCTTGCGGGATATCTCATATTTATTCAGTGTATTAAAACGGTGATAGATGATGTAGTATTTGTTTTGATAATGCAATAAGGTGTGATGCCCTGTAGAAGTGATCATTTCGTCTCTTTCATTGGCTACCAAAATAGGACGCACCGGCCCTTCCTGCCATGGACCAAAAGGTGTATCACCCGTAGCATATCGCACCTGGTAGGTTTTATCCCAGGTGTGGCCCCAGGAGTACATGAGGTAATATTTATTGTTTCGTTTCAACATGTAGGGTGCTTCAAAATAATGCGGTGGTGTTACATCACGGGGTGCTTCACTGAACGAAGCCATATCATCATTTAGTTTTACAGCAAGACAACGGCCCTCAATATCAAAACCCGAATCAGACGATCCCCAATATAAATACACCTGGCCGTCATCATCAATAAAACATTCCGCATCGATCGTTTCCACATAGTTATATTCCTTCTGCCGGATGAATGGCCCATTGTCGGCACGGGCATTTTTCCAGGGACCAGCGGGTGTATCTGCAACGCCTACCCATATTTCCCGCCCCACGGTTACGTACATATAAAACTTTCCGTTTTTAGCTTTTACTACACTGGGCGCCCACACTCCATCTTTCATGCCGGTGTTACTCTGGCATTGCTCCTTTGTTGGCCAATTTAAATATTGGCATTTCCAGTTTTTTAAATCTGTAGAACTCCACATACCCAGTTTTGTTATAGCATCCCAGGAAGTAAGATCGCTGGTGGCATACAAATAAAATGTACCCTTGTCTTCAATGATAGTGGCATCGGCATAATAGCCGGGCAGCAATGGGTTTCCATTTTGCGGATCATTATATTTCGCATCCTTATCTAGCCATTGTTTTAAAATAGGGTTATCCTTATCTTGACCTTTAACATTGGTAACCAACATTAATAGTAAACCAAAAAAAAGTACTTGTTTATATTTCATTACTCAGTTTAATTATTTTGAAAAACTAACTATTGGCCTGGCCATTGCCAATGCACCAGGTCCGTACTCGAGGCAATCCCAATCGAAGCATTTTTATCAAAATCTCCAAGTTCTTCGGTTAAAGGCCCTGACCCGTGAAAGAACAAAAGGTAGCAGCCAAAACGTTTGTCCGATGTTAAATCCAACACCGCCCCTGCTGTGATACGTCCTTTTGCCCAGGGCCAATGATCCTGACCTAAAGTAATCAATTCCTGCCAGTCATTCCAGTGCTCTAAATCTTCGGACTCTTTGATGGCGATTCCGTTTTTAGGAGAATGGAATAAAATATATTTCCCATTTTTGTATATCACGGATGGGTTTTCTCCCGATGGTGTTTTGCCAAAATAATTCCAGTGAATAAAATCGTAGGAATAAGACATAGATATTCCGTTTTGTTTGTAAAAACACCACCATTTACCAGCTTGCTTTTTATCCTGTAGCAGATAGGGATCAATCATTCGTCCCATATCGGCAAATGAAACGTCAGGTCCTTTTACTTTCATCAGCTCGGGAGCACTCCAATCGTGTAAATTCTTACTTCGCATAATGAACAATCGGGCATCCCCGGATCCAAACCTTGGCATTTGATCAACAGTGTAGGCGGGCCTGGGATAGGTTTGCAAACAAATAATCCATTCATTTTTAAAACGTACTACATTACCCGGACTTGAATAATCCAAGTCCTGGTTTTTTGGAGTGATGATTTTTACCGCAGACCAGTTTTTGAGGTCACGGCTTTGGGACATCGCCGTATAGGAGAATACTTTTCCGGATTCGGTTTTTACCAGCGTGAAGAAAAGATAAAAAACACCATTGTTATATAATACAGCGGGATCGCGGTAAGCAGTTGTATCATTGCCTTTAAACAATATGGGCGACGCTAACTTAACAGGGAAGCTGTTTTGCGCCTGACCCTGAAAATAAAAAATCAATAACAGGGAATAAATTTTTATAAACTTCATTTAAAACAGTTTAGTAAATGTACACTTATCAGGTTCCGATGAACATTTAAAACCTAGCTATACTATAATTTTTTTGGTAGCAATTAATCATTGTTGTCCGACTAAATGCTTCAAAGTCTTGTACAGCCTGCATGACCTCACCCCAACCCCTCTCCAAAAGAGAGGGGCTTAGAACCCTTATTGGTAAAAGCTTTCAGCAAATCAAGTTATTTTTTCCCGAACAATAATGGCAATTAATAGCAAAATAAATACTGTAATTTGAAATAGAAATCATCAAAGCAAACGCTATAAAATATAAGGCATCAGAGGAGATCGTTCATACCGCATACCGGACTCTTCCGGATATCTTTAGGTATGCCTCCACAGTCTATTTTTTTGAATCAGCAGATAATTTTGCCTGGGTTTTTAATGCCTTTTTGAAAAAAGATTCAATCACAGTCCAGGTACTTTTATCTCCATTAAAAACTGTATTCAATCCCTGCTCTTCCATTGGTGGATCGCCGATATATGGATCGCCTTCTTTCCACCAGGCTTGTCCCTGCGTTGTACTGGCGAGGCCGCCATAAGCCCAAAAATTAACGCCAGCCAATGCACCACCCGACTGTTCACTTTTAAGCCATTCACTTAACATTTTACTGTAATAAATATCCCTGTATTTTGTGGTGGAACCCATGTCAAAAGACTGGTTATCTCTTGGCAATCCAAATTCCTCAATCACCATTGGCTTATTTAATTTTTTCGCAACTGCTTCATGTTGGTTAATATAAGTAACCGATTTTGCAACAACAGAATCGATGCTGCCAGGTATGTCTTTTACATCAAGCCAACTCCAGTTTTTGGGCCAGATATGGATAGTTAGATAGTCGATATTATGATAGTCATTTATTTCCTGGTACAGCGGCATGCCCTGTGTACTCTGGTAACCTTCCGTGCCGGTAGTCACCAAATGGTTTGGATCTAATTCTTTGATATATGCGGCAGTGCCGGCAATGAATTTTTTATAAGAGTTTACCGCAGAAGGACACATTGGTCTTGGCTCATTGGCAATCTCCCAGGCCATGATGGCCTTGTCGTCGGAGTACTTTTTATGCGTAATAGTATTCATATGGCTCACAATATATTTTAGCTGGTTTCGATAACCCGCCACACATTTTTCGCAATCATAAAATTTGCAGGTATAGTCGCCAAGTAGCGTCCACGAAATATCTTTTAAGAAAACAGAATCAGGAATTTGATGATTCCAACGTAGGTATTGAAGAAAGCCGCCGCTCCAGTTCCAGTTATTGCTGAGGTAAATAACGGCCGTCATTTTTCTCTTATTTAGCTCATTTAAAAAGGCATCCATGCCTTTCAAAAAATTCGGATCAAAAACACCCTCTTCCGTTTGTATCGGCGGGCCTACTCTTGTAACGCCATTGATGATTCCCGAACCTTCAGAGCCGCCCAACACCCGAAGATTGGTAACACCATTTGCCTTTAAAAAATCAAGTTCTTTTCGCAACCTGTCAATCCCTTTGCTTTTATCTTTTTCCAAAGGAAGTAAACCGCCATACCAGTAATTGGTACCGATAAAATAGTACGGCTGGTTGTTTACCAAAAACTGTTGATTCTTTACGGTAACAAACGACTGCTGGGCGTTTGCAAGCTGCAAAAAAATAAAGGTAAGGAATGATAAAAAGACTTTTTTCATGTTGTAGCATTTAATCGTAGTAGCCAAGAAAACTGTTTCGCAATTGTTGCAGGATCTCTTTTAATTGGGAAAAATTACGTTTTTTAAAGACGATAATGGATTGAAGATAAAATTTGCGCAATGAAAGATAAAAATCATGAACCTTATCAGCCAACTACACGACATCCCTCCAACCGCTTCTATAACTGAACGAAGGAGCCGTAGCCGAATGGCAGTGGTCTGCTAACTTTTAAATAACCTGCGAAGCTTATGAATGCTTCACAGGTCGTTTAATTTACTTTTAATTGGCAGCCATGGCTGTGCCGTGTTTAAGTTTTTCAACTTCATTCTTCAGTTTTTCTATTTCCTGTTGTTGCTCTTTTATAGAGGCCACCAATACAGGAATCAGGCTGGCATCATCAATTATTTTTATCTGTGCATTGCGGTACACATTTTTTCCAAACATATATTGTACGCTTTTCACTTTTACAAGATCGGGGAAAGTGGTTTGCATATTATCTGCCAGAAATCCGTATTACCGGCCCTGCTGCAGTTTCAGGTGTTTATAATGTTGCGTATTATACTCAAAAATCTTTGGCTCCAGTTGCAGCAACTTCATAAGCGGGCTTTGGATATCAGTTACATTTTTTTTTATCTGAATATCCGAAAGTTCCTGGGCAAATACCACTGAAGAAATGCTCATTGCTATTATTACGAATGATATTTTTTTGATTCTATTTATTATACTATACATAAAATGAAAATTTAAATTTTTGAAAATAAGTGTACACGAAAATGCCGGCACGGGATGTGGCTGCACTTTTAATTAAACTGTGAATTGGTTAAACAGTCTTTGAAGACTCCGGTGGCGGGGTGGGTATGGACAAATACACACAACTTTTGTATCGTTCGTTATTAGCAGCAAGAAATTTAAGCACAAACAAATCAGTGGTTATTTCATGCGATGCCAGGTGGTCATTCACATATATTTCCTTGCCTTCTTTTTCTATTTTTTCTTCAGCATTTTTTTTACCTTCTTCAGACTCGTCACCAGGTGAAGGGATATGCTTTGTTTCATACCGGTCCGTTGTGATAAACATGGGCAGTACAGTAGCCATTCCTTTAAAAAGGAACAGGCAAACAAACAGGAGCGCCCCGATATATTTAATGAAAGGTAGTTTCATGTAATGTAAACAAAGATAAAAATGAAGGCTCATTAAATAAAATTTATTCAGCTCAGTATCTCCGCTCTTTGAATCACACACTAGTGCAGGCTTGAGCCACGGCGCCACTTAGGCAAAGTAGCTTGATAACTGCACAGAAGAAGGTTAAGGATGAGTTGGCAAATGATGCTAAGAAGTAAAACCGGCCAAATAAGTTTTACAGCACGTGATAGCGCAACGGGCAGGGAATGGAAAAACCTGGAAAGATTAGCTACTCCGGCACAATTAAGGACCGTTGCCACCAGGCCTGATATCATCTGGCAGTACAGCCAGTTTTTAAAAAATGATTTTGCACTCAGAGGACTTCCTGAAATTCAGATATACGCAAACGCCTTAGTAACTTTAAATAACAACCCTCCACAACAACTTATAGATTCAACAGTTAACCTGTCGCAGGGAAAATGGTATCCGTTCAGGCATTCAACCTGGATTAAATCTTTTCATAAATAAAAGAAGCTTGCACCACAATTAATGAAAGTCTTAAATTCAATCCGGGAAATCTTTGATTGCTGGCGTGTGGCCGCCTGCATTAATGAAAAAATAGTTGATAAAATAAAAATATGTTTAGTTTTCCATACTGCAACTGCGGCTGACAGATGAGGGCATTTGCATAGAAACTTCTATTATTTATTAGGTTACAGTGGCTGCATGGCAGACTCCGAGTGAAAGGGAATTAAAACAAGTCTATAATCCTAAATTTAAAATCGTCCTGACCTTTAATAATTAATTGCACATATTCGGGCATATTCCATTCAATTTTACTTCGCATGAAGTCAACAAGCTGTTCAAGTACAAGGTGATTATAGGCCCCAATTAAGATTTTGCATTCTCAATATTTACTACCTCCATACCATGCTTTAGGTAAATCTTCGCTATCTACTGATGCGATAATGAAGGGTTTGTCATCAACAAGGTGTTTTTGAAGTTGTTCAGTAAGATATTTTGTATCTTCTAATGTCGAGGTGGTAATTATTAAATTTGTCACAACGCTCATGAAAATTAGTTTAGATGCAGTTAGTTTGCTTATTACGTAAAACATTAGCAGGCCCACATTTTGCAAATATGATTTTTCACACCGCCTTAATCTTGCTCTAAGTCATCAAGCAGTTTAGAAAGGTCTGCAGTAAGTATAATGTCTTTAAATCTTTTTGCTTTTAGTCCATTGTACAATTGCATGTCGCCTGTCCAAAGTTTGCCTTCTAAATGTTTTGTCAATGCAACAAAGGGAGTATCGTTTGGATCAATTGATTTTAAAAGTAACTCAGTTTTAGCTATAAGTTCTTGTGGTAATAACTGCTCGTTAATAAAGACTATTTTATGCGTAATAAGTTCTTCAAGTTCTGCTAAATCAGCTTCTGGCTGTTTTGTTAATTTTAATATTTTGTTACGATGTTTTCGAATTTCTGTCCGCAAGTAGTCGCATGAATAAAACTGAAAATGTTCTTTTGAGTTTAGTAAAATTTTACCGATTTTACTATTAGAATTTAATATAGCGCTAAAAACAATATTTGTGTCAACGATAATTTTCATTTCACAAGTTTGTTTCTGTTTTTAGTCCACCATTTAGTATTTATTTGGCTTGCAAGTTTATCAACTTCCTTTTGGTCAACTTTAAAAGACGAGGTCAATTCTTTATAACGAGCGTAATTCAAAAAGTCCTGTAAGTCTTCTGTATCCACCGAAGCAGGCAACCTTATAATTACTTCTTTTGTTGTTCGTTCAACTATCATGTCAATATTATTTATTCTAAGTTAAGAAATTTTCCTGTGTCCTGTCACCCTAATACTTGTCAAAAAAGTGACGTGTAACTATCTGCATTACCACATAAACAAAACCGCTTATTGTGTCATTAGATCAAAATTAACGCAATACAAAAAACCACAAAATTATTGATTGCTTAATAGCCAATGTCGAATAAAAAAAGCTTTAATACAAACTTCAAAAAACAAAAATTAACCAAGTATTTTCCCTAGTTAAAAACGACACTTTATACCATACGTGATATTAAGTATCCGGCTGTTCTATCCATGCACCGTTTACTTCGCCATCAATTACTTCTACATAAATATATTCTTTGGGTGTAGTTGAAATGGACTTGCCAACATAATCGACTGCAATGGGAAAATGTTTATGGGTTCTTTCCAGCAATGCCAGTGTCTGGATATTTTCGGGATAGGTATCCAGTAAAGGTTTCAACGCGTATAACATGGTTCGCCCGCTATTGGCAACATCATCGATCAGCAAAACTGAACTTCCATTAAAATCAACCGGTGGATTGATGGTGATTTCTGTTGGCTTTTTTTTATTCAGGCTAAGCTCTACCACCACTACTTCGCCATTAAAAACATCCTGCAAATATTCCCTTATTTTTCTTGCAATGATGATCCCATTCTCTTTTATTCCAATTAATATAAGCCGGGGTTGGTTGTAATTATTTTCCACTACTTCCAGCGCCATTCTTCTGAGTTTTTTTGCCGCCGCTTCCCTGGTTAGTATATATCTTTTTGCTACCATACGCTGTTTAATTAAAACTATTTGTACGAATTTATAGTAATAATCAATAATTCTACATTATTACTGTAATTCACATTTCGTAATTACCTTAGCACTTCAACTATTGCCTATGCATTTTATTCCACAAATTGTATTTCTGCTGTTGTTGGGTTTTGCAACCTGGCTATTTTCAAAAAATATAATCTTTATTCGCCGCAATATTTTGTCGGGCAAAGATGAAGACCTTACTGACAATCCGGGTAAACGATGGAATAACCTGCTGCTACTGGCTTTGGGACAAAAAAAGATGTTTAAAAATAAGCCGGTGGCCATCATGCATTTTGTGATTTACGCAGGTTTTATCATCATCAATGTGGAAGTGCTTGAAATTGTGCTGGATGGAATCTTCGGAACCCATCGCATGTTTTTGCCGATGCTGGGTGGCCTTTACAGTTTCCTGATTAACTTTTTTGAAATACTGGCATTGGGTGTAATCATCGTATGCGTGGTGTTTTTATGCAGAAGAAATATTTTAAAAATAAAACGCTTTATCAGTAAAGACCTGGATGGATGGCCGCACAGCGATGCCAATTATATTTTGATAGCAGAGATTATACTCATGAGTTTGTTCCTTACCATGAATGCTACGGACAGGAATTTACAACTACTCTCCAGCGAACATTATCATG
This sequence comes from Ferruginibacter sp., assembly GCA_046590675.1. Classification (GTDB taxonomy): domain Bacteria; phylum Bacteroidota; class Bacteroidia; order Chitinophagales; family Chitinophagaceae; genus Ferruginibacter. The sequence continues at coordinate 15,679 of JBKJUP010000083.1, forward strand.
AAACAGGCAGTTTTATTATCTCAGGTTTATTGACTCCTGTTTTTAGCGGATTGTCTGAAGGCAGTTTAATTACCATTGAAAGAACATGCTGGTGGATACACATTTTCGGAATTTTGGCTTTCTTAAATTACCTGCCTTATAGCAAGCACCTGCACATTATGTTTGCCTTCCCGAATGCCTATTATGGCCGGCTGGAACCGGCAGGCAAAATTGATAATATGCAAACAGTACAAAATGAAGTGCTGTATATGATGCAACCCGAACTTGCACCTGCCGGTGACGCACAACCGATGAAATTTGGTGCCAAAGACGTTTTTGATTTAAGCTGGAAAAGTTTATTAGATGCTTATAGTTGCACCGAATGTGGCAGGTGTAGCGCAGCTTGCCCGGCGAACCTTACCGGCAAATTATTGAGTCCCCGTAAAATAATGATGGACACCCGTGACCGCCTGGACGAAACCGGAAAAAACAGGAACGCAAATGGCGGAACGTTTGCAGACGATGGCAAAACTTTGCTAAACGATTATATAACTGTAGAAGAACTGCGGGCATGCACCACCTGCAATGCCTGTGTGGAAGCCTGCCCGGTTAGCATCAATCCATTGGACATTATTATTGAACTAAGGCGCTCCCTCATAATGGAAGACAGCAATGCTCCACAGGAATGGAACGCCATGTTTGGCAACATAGAAAATAACTTTGCGCCATGGAAACTAAGTCCTGATGACAGAGATGCATGGACTAATGAAGTGTAATGCTGATTGAAATTATGGGCTGATTTCTTTATCTACAATGCCCCCATTTGCTTCAGGTATTTCTCAGAATTTGCCTTCACATTTGGAGCTTCGCCCAGGCTATCCCATGCGTTGGCACTTTTTGGAAATCTTTTTGTATTAAGCTCCAGTATAGAAATCGCCTTGTCCATAGTTCCTGCGCTGATTAACTGATAACCATAATTATTAAGCTCAATCTCTGTTGCAATGGCATTGGCCTCATCCATTATTTTCTCAGCCTCTGCTGTATTGCCAATCTCTTTTAGTAAACCCGATTTAGTAGTGAGCGTTGCAAAGCTTTTGTTTTGCGCTATGGCCAAATCTATCCAGGTTAACCCCTCATGAATGTTTACTTTATTTTGCAGTGCATAGTTTGCAGCAGATGCAGGCCCCTGCCAGTTAAAGCCCACCGGTCCCTTTAATTCCTCCGCAGCATTTGCCATTACAATGGCATCCACATCAAATTCAATCTTTACCGGAAATTGCTTTTTTTCCCAGTTAAGTACAAGGTTGGCAGCATTTTTTGTGTTGTCGATAAAATCATAGGTCAGTATTTCTGTAAAAAAAATTTCCCTTTAATAAAATATCGACCCGCAATTCATCTTGTTTATCTGTATAAAAAAAACTACCCCAGGACCGGTAATCTTTTGATAGAATTACCTGCCCGGTATTATCCGCATTAATTACAAAAAATAATCCATAGCTACCGGCTGGTACAGGCTTACCGGCTACCTTAGCATCATGGCTAAAATGAATGACTGTGTTTTCATTTGCACCTGCACGCCAGGGTGCTGAATTGCCGGTTCCAAATCCCTGTGCGTTCCAGCCGTAAGGCACAAGGTTCCCCCAAACTTCGCGGTTCTTAACAGAAGGGCGGGAATAGTTAACAGTGACTGTAAAAATTCCAATCTTTTGAGTAACTACTGCACCTGGGCTTGGTGTACGTGGTGTGGTAATTCCCTGGCTTTGTGTAGTGGCAGCAACAAGTGTCAACAGCAATAACTGCGACATCCTGGCAAATAATACTTTTAGCATAGCAATCGTTCTGTATGAATAAATAATAACTGCTATCAAAATACAATTTTGGAAACATTGCAAAAGCTTTGCTTTAACAGAAGGTGAAATAGCATGATTAAAGGAAAAGCAGGTAGCCTGTTGCAAAGTGGATTAATTTATCTGTTACTAAAAAAACAACAATCCAAATAATAAGCTAATCAAATAAAAAATGTTTCTAAAGCTGCGATAAATGATGTTAAAACGAAACTTATAAATCCGTTAAAATAACGCACATTATTTTAGACATCTTTTAAACAATCAAAAAAACTATCTGTATTTAATTACATTACTTTTGAAACAACTTTTTATCTATCAGAACCCCATTTTACCTGTATATGAAGCTTACCCGTAAAAAAATTTCAGCCGCTATATTCATCCTGATCATTACGCTGTTAAGTATTCTTTCTATTTTATCCTATACACGGATCCGTGACCTCAATGAGAAATCGGATTGGATTACCCATACTAACCTGGTAAAAATGAAATTGCAGGAAGTTTTATTTTATGTGAATGATGCAGAAAAAGGCCAAAGAGGATTTTTACTAACAAGAGATAGCAGCCACTTACAGCCATATTTTGATGCTTTCCAAAATCAGCAGGTAGTACTTACAGATCTTGATTCACTTTTCATTGGAAATACTGATCAGCTAAGCAATACTAAAAAGCTACGGTCGCTGGTGTCCCGAAGATTAGGAGGTTTAAGCGCTGTAATAAAATATGTCGATGACGGCTCGGATATGAAAAGGGTAATGGCTGAGGAAAAACAACTAACTGATAAGGTTAAAGATCTGGTAGAAAGGATGCTGGCAATGGAAGATGAGTTATTAAAAAAACGAACCAGGGAAAAAAATTACGCCGCGACCATTACTCCATTTTACTCTTTGGTATTATCTGTGTTTGCAATTTTAGCTGTAACCCTTGCGTATTTTTTTCTGAGAAGTGAAACAAAATTACGTTTTCATGCACAGGATAGCATTAAAAAACTGAATGAATATTTTAAGGATCTGCCCGCAGCCTTTTCGATTTTAAAAGGGCCCGATCATATTCATGAAATGACAAATCTTGCATACGGCGAATTTACCGGGCATCGTACTGTACTGGGTAAATCCATAAAAGACGTGCTGCCAGAATTGGCAGCCCAAGGTTTTTTTGATAAACTGGACAACGTTTATAACACCGGTGAGGCATACATTGGAAAAGAAACGCCCATTGAAATTGGCACTGAAAGCGGTCGGGCAACAAAGCGATTCTATAATTTTATTTATCAACCCATACTTAATAAAAAAGGGAATTCAGAAGGTATTCTTGTATTTGCATACGAGATAACGGAATTAATAGCGGCCCGTAATAAACTGGCACAGGCCGAACAACAATCTCGCCTTGCAATTGAAGCAGCCAATATCGGCACATTTGACTGGGACATGGAAAACCAAAGTTTTTATAGTTCTGCACGTTTATTGGAAATTTTTGGATTTTCTGAAAACGAAAATACTACACACCAGGATTTAATAAACACCTTTCATGCAGACGATAAACACATAAGAGACAAAGCTGTTAAAAATTCCTATGTAAACGAATCATTGGCTTATGAAGCCCGCATTTGGCATAAGGACGGATCTATAAAATGGATCAATGTTTACGGCAAAATAATTCATAGTAGCGACAGAGAAGCACTGCGCATGTACGGCACCGTACTTGACGTAACGCAGCAAAAAGTAATTCTTGAAGAACTAACCAAAAGTGAGGCTCAGTTCAGGCTATTGTCAGAATCGATGCCCCAGATAGTTTGGACGGGTGATAATACAGGAAAGTTGACTTATTTTAATAAGGCAATTTTTGATTACACCGGATTTTCAACAATGGATGCCATCAATTCCGAATGGGTAAATATTATACATCCAGAAGATTGGGATGGTAACGTAAAAACATGGATAGCTGCTGTTCAGAATGCTGAAATATTTACACTTGAACATCGGTTGAAAAATAAGCATGGTGAATACCGTTGGTTTTTAAGCCAGGCCATTCCTCAAAAAAACGCCAGTGGTTTATTACTAAGATGGGTTGGAACCAGTACAGACATACAGGACCATAAAGACATTTCAGAAAAACTTGAACTGCAGGTAAACGAACGTACCAGGCAATTGGCAGCCTTGAATGAACACCTGTCGATTCAAAATAAAATATTTACCCAGGGAGAAGAGAATGCTCTTATAGGTAGCTATTCGTGGAACCTGCAGGAAGATGAGCTGAAATATTCGGACAACCTTTTCCGACTGTTTGGTTTTGAGCCCGGAGAATTTATCCCTACTTACGAAAAATTCCTTACACTCGTACATCCGGAAGACAGGACACTTGAAATTTTTAGCAAAGAGCATAATATTGTAACCAGGTTAACCACGCCACATACGTATCGGTTAATCACTAAAGATGGAACAGTAAAGCATTTCAGATCAACCGGAAAGTTGATTGGTGATGAAGAAAACGTATTGATGATTGGTACAGTGCAGGACATTTCCCGTGATCAACAACAGAATGAAATATTACACAATAAAAATATTGAGCTGGAACGCACAAACGCTGAGTTGGAATCGTTTAACTATATTGCCAGCCACGACCTGCAGGAACCGCTCAGAAAAATTCAGGCATTTTCGCAGCGTATACTTAGTAAAGAAAGTGAAAACTTTTCTTCATCAAGCCTGGACTATTTTGGCAGAATTCAATCTGCGGCGGCAAGGATGCAAAATCTTATTAATGCCCTGCTCAGTTACTCTAAAACAATTGCCGTAAATACCAGCTTTGAAAAAACGAATCTTAACGTAATAATTGAGGAGGTTATTTATGAATTGCAGGAGGAAATAACCGAAAAAAATGTGATAATAAAATTTGCAAACCTACCCGAGCTTAAATTGATTACGGTTCAAACCCAACAACTATTTACAAATTTAATCGCCAATGCTATTAAGTATAGTAAGAAGAACATTGCCCCTGAAATAACAATAGCTTCTGCGTTAAAAGCCGGTAAGTACCCTGGTGAAGCAGCGGCCGATCCCAAAATCAATTATTGGAAAATAACCGTAGAAGATAATGGAATAGGGTTTGAACAGCAGTATGGAAACAAAATATTTGAATTATTTCAACGATTACATGGCAGTGGCGATTATGTGGGGACGGGTATCGGTTTAGCAATTTGTAAAAAAATTATGCATAATCATCAAGGCTTTATTTCAGCCGCCGGAAAACCGGGTATAGGTGCCACTTTCAACATTTATTTTCCTGATTTGTAAAATAGATTTAATATTGCGTGCAATTGGTCTGTCCCCAAAGCATGCTGATCCTCAACAACAAATGAATATCGCTAAAAGAATTTTATTGGTAGATGACGATGCTGATGACCAGCTATATTTTCGTGACGCCATTAGTGAATTGCGCAAGAAGGTAGAATGTGTTATAGGCAACAATGGCAAAGAAGCGCAGGTACAAATTGGTAACCCTCCCCCACCCGACATTATCTTTCTCGATCTTAATATGCCCTTGATGAATGGTTATGAATTTTTAGATTTTTTAAAAAAAGAAGAGGCCTATAAAAATATTCCTGTGGTAATATTCACCACCTCAAGTGAACCACAGGATGTTGCACGTGTTCGCCAGATGGGTGCACACTTATTTTTTACAAAACCTACCAACTTCAGCATTTTATGTTCCAAGCTTGATAAAATACTGGACATGAATTTTTCTTCGATGGAGTTTGCTATTTGATATTTTATATTATTCCTTTATCAATTTAGTCCTCATTTTTTTCAAGACTGAAACAGTTAATTTCCTATATGGCGGGCCACAGTGCCCAGTTTATTTTACAGCAACTTCATATTAAGAACCACTTACGGTGTGAATAAATAAAAACGGCACGTTGAAATAATAGTGATAAATAAATGTTAATTTACCTTTTCATACTCAAAATTAATATTTATGAAAAAAGTCTTTTTTGGTTGTATTACAACAGTATTAATTCTATTGAGTTCCTGTACCAAACAGGAAATAGAAGTAACTGCCGCAGACGAGCCTGAAGCTCCTTTGGTAATAGGCGGTCGCCAATGTGCTGCAAATGAAGTATTGGAAAAGCAAATTGCAGCAGACCCTACCCGTGGAAAATACCTAGATGACCTTGAATTGAAAATCCAGGATTTCAAAAATAGAAATATTGCCAACCGGTCAAATGTTACATTGTATGTTCCTGTGGTGGTGCACGTGGTGCATACTAATCCTAATATCGTTACAGATGCCCAGATAGCTTCTCAAATTGCTGTACTCAATAAAGACTACGGTAAAACAAATACGGAGCTATCCAATTCAAATGTTTACCTGGCCGGCTATAGCCTGGCCAATGTTGCTAATTGTAAAATTCAGTTTGTGTTAAAGCAAACCATCAGGGTGCAAACCGCTACCACTTCTTTTGGCACAAACGATGCTGTTAAGAAAAGTACACAGGGTGGCAGCAGCCCGGTAAATGCAAGCACCTGGTTAAATATGTGGGTATGCGATTTAGGATCTGGTTTGTTGGGATATGCCCAGTTTCCAGGCGGGAGTACGGCAACAGATGGCGTAGTATTAGACTACCAGGGTTTTGGCACTACTTCAACCGGTTATTCTCTTTATGCTGCTTATAATCTCGGAAGGTCTGCAACGCACGAAATTGGACATTGGTTTAACCTGCGCCACATTTGGGGTGACAGACGCTGCGGCAACGACTATGTGGACGATACACCATTACATGATGGAGCAAACTATGGCTGCCCAGGCATCACTGAAAGAAGCAAATGTTCAGGCAAACCTTATGAGCAATGGATGAACTATATGGACTATACCGACGATAGTTGTATGTACATGTTTTCTTCAGGACAAAAAGTTAGGATGGATGCCACCATTGACGCTGCAAGGGCAGCTTATGTGTCAACGACTCCTTAAAGATTCATTCTATAACAATAATAAAGCCCCGGTTTGTATCGGGGCTTTTTTCATGAATGCAAATTGTAGTTAACTATTTTTTATAAGGGATTTAAATCAAATGATTAACTAAGTGACTGAAGTAATTTATCAATGCAGGAATTTAGTTTGGCCGGATCTCCTTCCCTGCAGTCGATGTAACTGTATATTCCCATAATGGGGGGCAACTCTATATCCTTGTAATTGTATAAATAAATGGTTTGTATGATCTGCTTCTTTCTATTGTATTCCATCAGTTTGGCGCATTGAAATTCATCCCAGCACACCATTGAATTATCATAGTCAGGTGATAAAATCACTAACACTTTTTTTGCTTTTTGAATGGCTGCAGATAGCTGCTTAATCCACAACCCACCGGGTGGAATACTGTCCCTGTCGTAAAAAATCCGGAGATCATTGTTCTTTTGTTTTAGCTGATCTACAAATTCATTTACCAATACAGCATGCGTATGGGCGTAGCTTATAAAGTAATCGTATTGGTCTGAAATAATTTGGGGTAACGCCGGTGTAGGCGGAGGCGGCGGTATCGGTGGTGCAAACGCTGCAGGTGGTTTTGCCTTCACATTTACCTCCTGGCTTTCCGACGCATCGCCGGCATTATCTACCGGTAAACTTTTTTGGGAAATTTCAAGGTTATCATAAACAGATTGGTTGGTCGGCTGCCTGAAATTTTCAAAAATATCAATCAACATCTTTGCTTCAGCGTCCTTGTAAATTACCAGTTTTATACATTGCAATGGAAGCCCGTTCTGAAGCCAGAAATGAGCTGCTTCCATTAAGGCCGGCAACATGGCTGCTGGGCTTACACGCTGGTTACCCGAAGCCACCATTGGCATCGCAATTACATTATTCTTTTCATCAAATGCAAAAGTATTGATACACCTGAAAATGTTGCAAACCACATCATTTGATTCTTTTATTGTAGCGCCGGGTTCAAAACAAATGATTCGCCTGAAATTAAATTTTGCCTGGTCTTCCCGGCTTAATGGCCTGGAAAGCCAACAACTTAACTGCGCTCTTAAATCTGCATCTTTATCTTTTGACAAAGCTTCCACGCTTAAACCACGCTTCTCAAGCGCCCCTATCAAGGTACCATCAATTGGTTGATAACTTCCCGGAAAAGCAGACACCACCAATAAGTCAGTTTTATGTTCGGCTGGAATTTCTGACAGGTCTCCCTGTAACAGTTGAATAAGGGCATCATCTTCACCAGCCCTGGAAACTGATAATTGTGAAAGAAGTTTCATATATGTATTTTAAAAATGACTACCTATCCACAAATGATCTACATTTTTTCAATAATTTTTTTCAACCAGATTAGATCTGCTTCAGCAGCCATCGTCAATTTCTTATCGTATAGCTTTTGAAGGTTTCCTTTTGTGCTGCTTCTGGCCCAATCATCCGGATCGCAGGCAAGTGCATCCGACAACGCATCAAATGCTTCATCGCTTTGATCATTTAAGATTGCAATCTCTAACCTGGTTGCCTGAAGCCAGTAATCATCCGATTTTTTCTTTAATTGTCGCTCAACTGCAAACTGTACTAATGGCAAATATTTATTAAAAACATCTTTGGTAACATCACCGTAAAACATCAGTGAAAGTGCATTGATGCCGGGATAATAATCCCGTGGATCAGCATCAAATCCTTCAAGGTACGCCTTGATAGATTTTGTGCGATAGCCCTTCTCTTCAATTTCACCTTTATAATCATCCATCATTCCCTTATAAACGGCGCCTAACAACCCATTTGTTTCCGGGTCGGGCCCATACTGGTCCGTTATTGTTTTCAAAATCTCCTCAGCATCTTGCCGCTGTTTTATTTTATTGTAAGCAAGGGCCAATTGTTGTTTAATAAAAATATTGTCTTTAAAAGTTGATTCAACTAATGGTTTTAACATTATGGTTATTTCATTAAATGCACCCACTGTTTTATACGCATTGAGTAAGGCATACAATAATTCATAACTGTAGCCTAATACCGTTTTCGAATCTTGTTCCACTTGTTTTATTTTTTCAAGTGCGGTTACCTGTGCATCTGCTGCTTCCTTTTTCTTGTCATCATCCGCTGCCTTATCTTTTGCTTTACCGGCTTGCTTCCACTGCTTTACCAGGTCTTCCAGGCTGTCTTTAGTAGCATGATTACTGGTTACCCAATCTTTAAAAGCATCTGCATCTTCCTGCAGGTAATTAAGATCAGGGAATTTGTACCCCGTTATTAACTGCGCAATCGGACTATCGTGTAATGCCTTTGTTGCATTGAGATTTACTTTTATCAAATTAGCCAGGTTGGTAATTTTATCCTGCAGGTTAAGTATTGCACCATCTTTATAATCGTAATTAAATGTTCTAAGTGGTGCAGTGTCGAAAGGAAGTTTGGTGCCTGTTTCAAATATACTAACGGTGGTGCATGGCTTCAAAGCATGCCGTATGCCCAATTCATAAAATACATTGGCGTTGGCAAAACTCAAATCTGCAACAGAAAAATCGCAAAACATCAGGCGCTCATACATGGGTTTATGTATAAATCCCCCGGATTGTTCTTCGTCTGCACGAATGGGATCCAAACCGGCAAGAATGATAGCAGGCTTTATAAATGACTGGTAAACTGTATCAAAATTGATCTCCTTTTCGCTTGCATCTTTTTTGGTGCCAAATGGCATCAGCACAAAACAAAGTGGTTGCATAATTTTTAATTTACAATTTTAAACGAATCCGGAAAATGTGCTTCTGTTATAGCTTGTGCAGCATGTTTTGAACCTATCTCAAACAACTCATACCTGCTGGCAGCGTTGCTCATTTCAACCAATCCATCTATTTCCTTTTGCGTGTATTCTTTTTTCATCAATGGATTAAGGCTCTCCGCATCCAGCCATGTATTGTATCTCACATAAGAAATAAGCCCTTTATCTTTTTTAATTCCACCAATTAAATCATTCTCCAATGTACCGGTTTCGCCATCAATTTCCCAGGCATTGGGTGAGTTGGAAAACCATTGCAACAATAACTGGTTTTGCCAGGTGGCATCCTGCATAAACATATCAGGTATTTGTTGGGCCCACTTCAAAATGTTGTTCTTTTTAACATCAGCCGGAATTCTTTTAAATTTTCCCATACCCGTACCAACAGATACAATCAGGATGTTATCGGCACCCCATTTCCAGCGAAATGGAAATCCCTGTAGTGTAGCAACCATCAATAACTGTAGCGCCGGGTTGTTGGCCAAACTTACCCCGCCATCAACAAAAGCTGCTTCTCTCATACCACCACCAACATCAATTACCTGTGGTAAAAAATAAGTGGGTGCCGCAGAACTGGCCCTTACCGCCTTCCACAAAAGAATATCCTTATTCATACCATCTGCACTATTAAAATATTTCCCATCCGGATGATTGATGAGTGGCCAGATACTATTGGTATCAGCACGTTTTGCTACAATGCACAAACCCGTTTTTATTTTATCACTTTCCAGCGTTATGTCGCCAAATAATTTTTGCAGTTCTTCTTCAAGCGGCTTTTCATCGTAACCGGCTTTTAATAAATTATCTATTTCAAATATTTTCCACCACTTATATTTTTTTGCAAATATTCTTTCCCCCAATACCATGTACATATCTTTTATTTCAGCAACTTTTAGCCCGATTGCAAGCGCGGCGGAAATGATAGACCCGGTACTGGTGCCGCCTATCAGGTCGAAATAATCACACAGGCGAAAGTCTTTACTATTGCCATGTTGCTTGCGCAAAATATCTTCTATGCGTTGCAGGTAGCCCAGTGTAAGTGCACCACGAATACCTCCCCCATCAAGCGCAAGAATTCTTTTGGGAGATGTTTTGTTTGAAAGATGTTCGGATAAAGTCATGATACTTGTTTTATGTTGATAAAATATAAATGCGGTAAATCAGCATGCTTTGAAACTTCATTCAATGCTTTTCCATAAAACTTGCGGTGGGGCAATTCTCTTTTTCCGGGGTAATAAAAGGTAAATCAATATTAGTGAAAAAGAATGCAAAATCCAACTAAGACTTGCGGATAAAATCTTAATCATTTAATAATTAACCTGGTGTTTTATTTACATTTTCGAGGTAATTATTTTTTGCGATAAATATCAATTGGATGGATGGCAGCGGTATAAATTAGGGGCATTTAAGTTGCCGACATCCATTGCCTGATTAATATTTTGAGATGTTGAAGATGGAAGCATAATTTTCAGGGACATTCAAAACAACCTCCAGGAGGTTTTACAGCAAAACAACCTGTATGCAAATTTGAGAAAATGTTCCCGGCATAGTAAATAAGTTCTGTGTTTAGCTATATCACCCCTACGGGTTTTGTACAACAATTTATCCTATTACTACAATAATAACAACCCTTCGGGTTTGAAGACAGCACCTCAAAATTTTAATCAGCCCATCCAATACCTATTGGATTTTTAAATGTACCCGGTAAATTTTCAGTCCACAGTTTGTTATCTTACAGCCACATTACTAAGAGTTACTTTTTTCAAAATCAATTAAAAAAATATGGCAAATCCCACTACTGAAGTTTGGCAAAGAGGCCCACTGCCAGGCATCATTCCACTATTGCAACCCGTGGCTCATGCACTGTTACAGGCCCGGGAAGAAATAGAACAAGTGACGAAAAATTTTGCTGTGGAATTACTTTGGGAGCGGCCTGCAGGTATGGCCTCCAGCGGATTTCACTTACAACATTTAAGTGGCGTACTCGACAGAGTGTTTACTTATGCCCGCAATGAAGGGCTTACTCCACAGCAGTTTGAAGACCTGGCGCAGGAAGGAAAAAATTCAGCAGAAGGAATTTCAGTATATCAATTAACCGAACGATTCAACATGCAGGTTGATAAAGCGCTGGAACAATTAAAAACAACGCCTGAAGAAACGCTTACCGAATTCCGCGGCATTGGCCGGGCCAAATTACCAACTACTGTAATTGGTTTGCTGGTACACGCCGCCGAACATACCATGCGCCACATTGGCCAGTTGATGGTTACTGTTGCAGTTGTAGAGGAAAGGAGGGCAGAATAAATTACTCCCTCAGTTTATTGTACTGCGCAAGAAGCAAACAAGTGTTTAGTTTTTTTGAGCCAGGCTGCATTGCTACTATGTAACATCGTTGCGTCGCACGCTTGTACTTTTGGGTAATTCTATTCAGCAAAGTAATGCTGCTGCTATCTTTTGTAAATAGTGGTTTCCGATTAAATTTATTGAAAAGATAATGGGAAAAGATGCCATGAAAATACAAAAGTACAAGTCCCGATTCAAGTGTAACATCGGGATGCCGATAAGATCGGCAAGTGACACAACGAAGCCGCCATAAAAAACATCGGTTGGTCACCGAAAAAACGGGGCAGGCAAAAAAAACACGAAAAATCAAACAGGAAAAAGTAGTGATAAAGTCCTTGATTTATCGAAGTATAATAAACGGCCGCTAAATCAGCGGCCGTTTTAATTTCATCAAATCTCCTAACAAATATTTCCTTCAATAATTGACCGGTCTACTTTAGCTTCCTGCTCTTTTTCCAGTTTCAACCGCTTCATTTTTTTACCGTACGACATCTTTGTAATCAATACAAAAAGTACCGGCACTACAAAAATTGCCAGCGTGGTAGCAGCAAGCATACCTCCAAACACGGTCCAGCCAATTGTTTTACGGGATTCAGCCGCTGCACCACTTGCAAAGGCCAGTGGCAATACACCCAGTATAAATGCCAGCGATGTCATAACGATCGGGCGCAAACGTAATTGTACTGCCTGCAATGTTGCAGCTACAATGTCCACACCACGATCTACTCTTTCCTTGGCAAATTCCACAATCAGGATGGCATTCTTAGCCGCCAATCCAATTAAAGTAATTAAACCAATCTGGGCATATACGTTATTGGTAAGATTGGGCAACAAGGTCAACGTAAGGATGGAACCAAAAGCTCCTATCGGCACCGCAAATAATACAGAGAATGGTACCGACCAACTTTCGTACAAAGCTGCCAGGAAAAGAAATACGAATATTAATGAAATAGCAAAGATGGTAACGGTGCTGCTGCCAGCTTTAATTTCCTCACGGCTTAAGCCGGAAAACTCGTAGCCATAACCGGCAGGTAATGTTTGAGCTGCCACTTCTTTCAATGCATCAATTGCCTGACCGCTACTAAATCCGGGCTTTGGTGCACCGTTTATTTCAATAGAACGATAAATATTGTAGTGCGAAATCAATGAAGGGCTTTCGGTAACTTTTACGGTTACCAATGATGACATGGGTATCATATTACCTTCGCTATTCCGCACATAATATTTTCCCAACTCATTTATAGACGAACGAAAATTGCTGTCTGCCTGTGCCACTACCCTGAAGTTTCTTCCGTAAAGGTTAAAGTCATTTACATAACTGCTACCCAACATGGTGGACATTGTGCTGTAAACACTTGCTACATTCACACCCAGTTTCTTTGCCTTTTCTTTATCTACATCCACCTGGTAACTTGGTGTGTGTGTGGTAAAGAAAGTATAGGCGCCACCTATTTCCGCACGTTGATTTAGCACACCCAGGAATTTACGGGCCACCGTTTCAAATTGCTGTATATCGTCGGTACTGGTGGTTTGCTGTAGCTCAAATGTAAAGCCCGCAGTGGCTCCCAGTCCGGGTATTGCAGGCGGTGCAATGGCCATTACCCTTGCTTCTTTTATATTGGCAGTTCGTTTTTGAATTTCAGCGATGATGCTTTTTAATTGCAGTTCCGGTGTGGTTCTTTCATCCCAGGGCTTCAGGTTTACAAACATGGTTCCCACATTTGATTTATTGGAGAAGCTGATGATGTTTAACCCTGCCAGGCCTCCCACAGTTCTTACACCTTCAATACTTTGAACCCGTTGCATGATGTCCAGCAACATTGTTTTACTTCTTTCAGTGGAGGTAGCTTCAGGCATTTCATAAGTTACAAACAAACGGCCTTCATCCTCTGATGGAATAAAACCAGATGGCTTGCTTTGAAACAAAAAGAACAAACCCACAAATAAACAAACCAGCATAATTAATACCAGTGGTGTGGCCCTGATCCATTTACCCACACTTTTGGTATAACCTGTATTCATTTTGCCAAATCCTTTATTGAACCACACAAAGAATTTTTCCAACCAATTCTTCCTGGCGTCTACCGCTTTGGAAGGTTTTAATAATAGTGAACACAATGCAGGGGTAAGTGACAGTGCCACAAATGCTGAAATAATTACAGATACCGCAATTGTGATAGCAAATTGCTGGTATAAACGGCCAACGATACCCGGGATAAATCCTACGGGAATAAACACAGCCGCAAGTATCAATGCGATTGCAATTACCGGCCCTGATATATCCTTCATTGCTTTTTTGGTGGCCTCCTTTGCTGAAATTCTTTCATGGTCCATGTAGTGCTGAACCGCTTCCACCACCACAATGGCATCATCCACCACTATACCAATTGCCAGTACAAAGGCAAACAGGGTAAGTGTGTTGATGGTAAAACCAAAGGGTATAAAAAAGATAAACGTCCCAATCAGTGAAACCGGGATTGCCAACACCGGAATCAGGGTAGCCCGCCAGTTTTGCAGGAATAAAAACACCACCAATATAACCAACAACAAAGCTTCTATCAGTGTATGAATAACTTCATTGATGGATACCTTAACAACTGTTACGGTTTCAAGCGGAACTGAAAAATCAATATCTTTTGGAAATGTTTTTTTGATTTCAGCCAATGCTTTATTGATGCCATCGTAAGTCTCCAATGCATTGGCACCCGGTGCCTGGTATATCAATACAAATGCGGCAGGTTTTCCATCAACATACGCATTACTGCCATAATCAAATTTCCCGAGCTCTACTCTTGCCACATCTTTCAGGTAAACCACCGTACCGGTTGATGGCACAGTTCTTACAATTATATTTTCGAACTGCTCTTTTGTATTGATGCGGCTATTGGTAAGTACACTATATTCAAATGCCTGGGTTGTTGGCTGTGGATTACCACCAACCGTACCTGCGGCAACCTGCAAATTTTGTTCAGTGAGTGCACTGGTAATGTCGGTAGTTGTCATTTGGAGACTGGCCAGTTTTTCGGGGTTCAGCCAGATACGCATTCCAAAATCATCTGCTCTTGAAACAATATCTCCCACACCTTTTACACGTTGCAAGGCATCCTTCAAATAGATGTTAGCATAGTTACCGAGGAAGCTTGCATCATGGGTTCCCTTGGGTGAATACAAGGCAAGCGCTACCATGATACTTGGATTACGCTTACGAACAGTAAGCCCTAAACGCTTTACCGCATCAGGTAAAGATGGCTCGGCCACACTTACCCTGTTCTGAACATCCAGGGCTGCAATGTTTACATCGGTACCAATTTCAAAATTTACGTTGATACTGCTTTGGCCGCTGGCAGTACTGTTACTGGAAATATAAGTCATGCCCGGTACTCCATTCACCTGCGTTTCAATGGCAGTAGTGGTTGTTTGTTCCACCGTTTGGGCATCGGCCCCGGTAAAATTACCAGATATGGTAACAGTCGGTGGCGTAATATTCGGGTATTGTGCAACCGGCAAAGTAGTCATTGCAATGATACCAACCAATACG
This sequence comes from Ferruginibacter sp., assembly GCA_046590675.1. Taxonomy (GTDB): domain Bacteria; phylum Bacteroidota; class Bacteroidia; order Chitinophagales; family Chitinophagaceae; genus Ferruginibacter. The sequence goes on from JBKJUP010000083.1 coordinate 31,130, forward strand.
ATTACGATTGATATAACAATGGCCGTTACCGGTCTTTTAATAAAAGTATCTGCTATCATATTATTTCTTTAAAAACTACTTATTCCGGTTGTACGATGAAGAAAAAGATCAATTATCATTTTCTTCAAATAACGGCTCGGTGCTGGTAGCCTGAGTATTCACTGTCTTTCGATCCTGCTCTCAATTCGTTGATTGTTGCTGTGATTGTTCCGGATTATTCGGGTTAGCGGAACAGGTTTTATTTCTTTTCTGCTGCTGCCGGTGGTGCAGGAGGAGTAGTACTTATCATCGCACCTTCCCTTAAATTCTGCACACCCTGTACTACCACTTTTTCTCCTTGTTTCAATCCGTCTTTAATGATTACATCGTTGCCAATTTGCTGTCCGGGAACCACTTTTCTTTGCGACACTTTATTGCTGTCGTTGGGCACATACACAAAAAATTCTCCCAACTGTTCTGTGATAGCTTTATAAGGAATAAGTACGGCTTGCGTAGAAGCATTGTTTTTAACGCGTACGGTACCATTCATACCGGAAATCAACAAGCCTTTGGGATTAGGAAATGTAAGCCTTGTTTTGATGGTGCCGGTTTGGGGATCTACGGCCCTGTCGAGCAGGTAAAGTTTACCCGGATAAGGATACACATCGGCTCCAAATGCAAGGGTAAAAGTTGAGTCGGAAGCTGCAGGTTTTTCACTCATCAATTTTGTAAAACGAAAAATATCTTTCTGATCTACATTAAAATCAACTGCAAGTTCTCGGTCTGAAGAAACTGTGTTTAACATGGTTTGTCCGGCTGTAACCGCTGCCCCAGGCTTGGCTGCAGAAATTCCAATTACGCCATCAAAGGGGGCATAAACTTTTGTATAACGTACACTTGTTTGCACACCCTGGATATTGGCCTTTGAAGCCTCTACCTGTCTTTTGGCAACTTCCAATGCCGCATCTGCATTGTCAACCAACTGTTTTGCAACAGCATCATTTTTATCAAGTTCGTGATAGCGGTTGGCATCTTTCTGCACTTTCACCAGGTTAGCTTCTTGAATGTTAAGGCTGGCCACAGCCTGTTGATAATTGGCAGCCTGTAACTGGGCATCGATGGAATATAACAACTGCCCTTTTCGTACCCTGTCGCCATCTTTAAAATGCACACCCGTGATAAAGCCACTCACCTGCGGCCTTAATTCTACCTGGTTTAATGCAGTAACTGTTGCAGGGTATTCATCGTAGTAAACTGCATCTGATAAAGTAACATCCTGCACCGTTACCTGTGCCGGTGGTGGCGTTGGAGGTGGGCCAGCCTTTTTATCATTACAGGCAGCAAGCACTAAAATGGACGCTGCTACCAGGTATTTATTGAAGTATTTAGAAACCATATAAAACATATTTTATAATTTATCATCGGCCTGCGCCGGAAAAGTTTAATAGTTTATTTGCCCAAGAGATTTTTGCACATCAATTTTACTGGTGAGCAACTGGTACATAGCAGCGAAATAATTTATTTCAGTCGTTCTTAAATCAGTTTCTGAAGTCACCACTTCCAGGTAAGTTTTAATGCCGTTGCGGTATTGCAATTGTATTACATCATACACTTCTTTAGCAAGCGAAAGGTTTTCTTTCAATGCCATGTAGTTTTCAAGATTGCTTTTATACCCGGCAATTGCCTGTGCATACTCTGTGTTGATATTATTTTTCAGGCTTACAATATCCAGGTCATTTCTTACAAGCTCCAATTCGGCAGCACGTAACTCCGATTTGCGCTTTCCTCCCTGAAAAATGGGAAATCCCAATGTAAGTGCGGCAAATGAATTGGGATAATTGTTGCTATATAATTTGCTGAAATTGTTATTTTGAAAATTAAGATTGTATGCCCCGTTAGCCGAAACGGTTGGCAGGTAACTCCATTTATTATATTTCACATTGTACTCCAACAACCGCTTTCTTGTTTCAAGCAATTGATATTCGATCCGGGTATTGTATAGTGGAGATTGAAGGGTATCTAAGGCAATTTCATTTTCCATTTGAAGGCTATCGTACACAATGTTTAATTCGCCCCCGGTTGGATACCCCATAAGGGATTTCAGGTATTCCAGTTTTGCTTTTAATAATGCTTCGTTGCTATTTTTTGATGCTTTGGAATTATTCAATGCAATGGTTGCACGCTTGTAATCAATTTTATCGGCAACGCCGGCATTGTACTGACTAAATGCATCTTTCAAACTTTGTTGAATACGTTCAATGTTGGTAGTAGAAACTTTAATCTGCTCCTTCGTTGCAAGCACATCATAAAATGCTTTTGAAACAGTGGTCGCTAAATCAATCTTACCGCTGGCTGTAAGTTCTTTTGCCTGCAGGCGAACATCTTTTTGTGTTTTATTTGCCAGCATTACATCTTTATTAAAAATGGCCTGGCTAAATGTAAACTGCCCGGCCGAAGTATTGTTTACGCCTAGTTTTACAGAGTTGCCTCCGATTACTGCTGTTTGCACAATAAAATTATGCTGCAGGTTGTAATTAAAATTAATCTGGGGATACCAATCAGCCAGTTTGCTTCTGATGGTGGTTTCCAATATTTGTTCGTCGATAAGCGATTGTTGAATAATTGGCTGCCGCACAATTGCATACCCAATGGCATTTTTAAGCGTCACCTCGGTTAGCAAACTATCTTTAACACCGGACTGCGAAAAAATCATTAAAGGAGATAACAACAATAAAATAATTGTTGAGAATTTTAGCTTTCCCTGGAATACAAATGTGAGCTGATGCATAATTAATAATGGTATAATAATAATTCTGATTGAGCAACGCAAACAGCATTTGCCCGTTTACATGAAGGAAAATAACCAATTACCATGCAATATTTATACTTATTAGTATAAACATTTATGCATATTAAAAATTAAAATCCATCTTATTTCCAGCAAGCAAATATCGTTAGAGTACGCTAGTTGAAACAGTTCCAAATGCAGCAATTTGTTGTACATATTCAGTCAGCACATTTTCATTCAGTGTATAGGTGTAATGACGCCCTTCTTTTTCAGGAGTAATTAATCCTGCTTCAATTAATATTTTGATATGGTGGCTTACAGAAGGTTGTGCCAATTCAGTCACGTTCACTATTTGCGCACATTGTAAAGAACCACCGTGAGCCGCCATGTCCTGTAGTATTTTTAACCGATGTACGTCACCCAACGCTTTAGAGAGCTTCTCTAATTGTTTAATATCCATTCCAAAATAAATTGATAGATGCAAATGTATCAATGATAGTTTATCTACACAAATATTGTTTGCATGAACCTTTTATACTTCGCAAGGGGTAAAAACGTGAATAAGAATTTTTGTCCGGGCAGTAAAGCAATGGGCATCAACGTTGCATCGCCCTCTTGTACTTATTATCAATGGGCAACTTCAATTGCGTTTTAAATTAAATGACGCCTGTTTTATTTGTTTACAGAACAAAATAAAACATCACTCATTTATCCCTT
>JBKJUP010000067.1:0-22422 GCA_046590675.1 Ferruginibacter sp.
AGCTTTAGTGCTAAACCTCGTCGCCATGACGAGGCATGCACTTGTGTCCCTACTTTTAATATTATTCATCCCGAAAAATAAAATTGGGCTGCGAACGAGTTATTGAGCAAGCCCTACTTACTGGATAATACAGGTAGCCTGTCCTGAAAATCCCAGTCTTCAAGACCTCCATAATGTCCCATCTTACTTACATACTCATACTCAATGATACTGCCCACTTTTACCGCAGGAAAAGCAATAACAACTTCCCCCAAACGCTCATTGGTCTTTTTTGTAAAAATTGATTTACGATCTAATTTGGTGGTAACAACAGCATTCCCTGCATCCTGGTTAATGGTCATACCTTCTACCTGATATATTACTTCAAAATCATCTTTGCGATAAAATGGAATACTGACATCCGCAACTGAAATGCCTGCTTCTTTTAAAATTTTAATACGCACATGGTGGCTGGTTACCAAATGATACTCATCATCATAATCGGAAGTGGCTTCATGCAATAATATGATGGCATTGGCATCCTTATCAAACGAACATTCTTTTAATTCCAGTTCGCTGTTGGATACATTGCCTAAGTTGGGAAAAGTTTGCGCTTTGCCGGGTAGCATAATGGCCAGGCAAGTGACTGCAGTTAATAGTAATTGTTTCATAACAAGGTTGGGATTGATTATTACAAGGTAAAGCTATTTAATTTTCATTGGCAAAATATGGAATTTCATCGTGACTCACTGATTCTTTTTGATGCCAGTACGCAAGGGTTACAACATGCCCATCCGTTGTATGCAGCAGCCTGCCAAAAATGGCGTTGATTGAATTAAACGTTACATCGGTTACGCCTACAGTAAATGTTTCGGGTGGTGGCAGAACTTCTGCCGAAGCTTCAACTTCGGCGCCTGCTTTAACCGGTGCTGCTTTTGGCGGAGGTGATGAAGCTACCTGCACTTCATACTTATTATACTCCAGCAACTTTCTAAGAAATGCAACCCTTTCTGCCGGCACGTTTTTTTCAACAATGCCACATTTCACACCGTTCAGTTCTTCAAATTCATGATTTTTATTGATGGCCACTTTTTTAAATATTAAATATGAATTATTAGTTATGAAATTACAATATGCTGAGGGATTGTATATAATCGTAGATCCAGCTAAAAATACCCATCAATATAATGCCTGATCCGCAGATGATGAGGCCAAATTTTGTGGCCTTATCTAAACTTATTTTTTGAATTGGCGCTTCATTTTTATCCATAAACATTGCCCTTACCACCCGCAAATAATAATACAGGGAAATAACCAGGTTAAGCGATACAATGATGATGAATAGATAATTGCCTTTTGCAGCACCGGCTGTGATTAAAAAAAGCTTTCCAAAAAAACCTGCAGTGGGAGGAATTCCCGCCAATGAAAACAACGCCAATGCCAGCACCCAACTCAGGAAAGGATTGGTTTGATACAGCCCTTTATAATCATCAATGCGTTCCTTCCCTGTTTGATTTGTAATGGCGCTTGCCACACCAAATGCAGCAAGATTTGAGAAGATATACACCAATATAAAATAAACCACCGAAGCTGTACCGTCTGAAGAATTTCCACTGATGCCCACCAAAATAAAACCAACCTGTGCAATGGAAGAGAAAGCCAAAAAGCGCTTGATATTTTGCTGACGCAGGGCAAATAAATTTCCGACTACCATGGTGGCCACCGACAATAGCATGATCATATTGTACCAGGTTGCCTGCATGGGTTGAAAAACTTTATACAGTGTTGCCACAAAAATAAAAGCAATGGCACCCTTTGAAATAACAGATAGAAAAGCGGTAACTGCAACGGGCGCCCCTTCATACACATCGGCCGTCCATAAATGAAATGGTACGATGGAAAGTTTAAAGGCAAAGGCTGTAAAGAAAAATATAAATGCAAAAATCTGCAGCGGGCTTCCATCTAAAACTGCAGGCAGTTCGGTGAAACTTATGGTACCTGTGGCGCCATAAATTAAAGAAATACCGAACAATAAAATTCCGGATGAAAAAGCGGAACTAAGGATCAGTTTCATGGCAGCTTCCGACGCTGTTTTTTTAACAAGGTCGAAGTTTACCATGGCAGCAACCGGAATGGTTGCCAACTCGAGGGAAAGGAAAAATATTAAAAGGTTGCCACTTGAAATTAAAAAGAACATGCCGAGCAACGCCGATAATAACAGGATAAAAAACTCAGGTAAATGTTCCGATTTTTTTAACCAGCCTGTAAATAGTAACGATACCAGGTACACGCCCATATTCAATATGCCTTTTTGTAAAGCGATCAATGCATTGGTGTGATACATGTTACCGAATAAGTCGCCGGTTTCATTCGATACAAATCCAATAATTACATTGAGCAATAATAAAAACTGCACCAGCGCCAGCAGCGATTCGTTCTTCATATTGCCGCCCACTTTTATAAACAGCAGCACAAAAATGATGAGGGTAATCACCAGTTCGCTTTTCATTAATATGAAGAAATCTATGATCATAATTTATTTTAATCCTGTTGGGTAATTATTTTAGAGCCAAACCCCGTCAGCGGTTGCAAACCCTGACGGCGGTTGTCACTAATGAAACGACAATGAATCACCAATTTTTTACTTTTTACTTTTTACTTATTTCCCCGCCACCTTATTCATGATAATCTCCGTCGCCGGTTTTATCATTTCATTTAACCAACCTGGTGCAATACCAATGGCCAAAATACCGATCAGCAAAATGATTGCTGCTGCTTTTTCATTCCATTTGGGGTCCGTGATATTTGCAAACTCAGCTTTCAATGGCCCCATTGCAGTTTTAGCAATGGCTCTTAAAATATAGACAGCCGTAACTACAATAGACATACAGGCAGCAATGGTTGCTATTCTTCGCAGCAAATCCGGATGTTGCCAGGAGCCGATAAAAATGGTCATCTCTGCTACAAAACCACTTAGCCCCGGCAGACCTAATGAACATAAACCAACTATAAACAACACTGTGCTAATGAACGGAGTAACTTTTAATAATCCGCCCATTTCATTTACCTGCCGGGTATGGGTACGTTCGTAAATCATTCCTATTACGGCAAAAAACAGGGCCGTCATAAGGCCATGGCTTACCATTTGTAATACAGCGCCAGTCATGGCAGTTTGTGTAAGCATGCCAATTCCCAACAATACAAATCCGCAATGGCTCACAGAAGAATATGCGTTGATATATTTAAGGTCCTTCTGCATCATTGTAGTGAAGGCACCATAGAGAATAGCGATGGTAGAAAGGACTATAATAATAGCCGAATATTCTTTAGCTGCTTCGGGCATAATCCATGTGGCGGCACGCAAACAACCATAGCCCCCCAACTTCATGGAAATGCCGGCCAAAAACATAGAGCCCGCTGTAGGTGCAGAAGAATGCCCATCGGGTACCCATGTATGAAAAGGAAATAAGGCAGCAAAAACACCAAAGCCTAGAAAGACCAATGGGAAACAAATTTTTTGAACAGTCAATGGAATGTGTAATTCCGATAAAGTCATTAAATCGAAAGTGTTGCCGGTACCGCCAAAGTACAATCCGAGCATACCCACTAACACCAATGCAGAGCCGCCCATGAGCATCAGTGCCAACTTATTGGCTGCATATTCTTTTTTGCCACTGCCCCAAATGCCAATCAATAAAAATTTTGGTAACACGGCTATTTCTAAAAAGAAGAACATTACAAATAAATCCAGCGATATAAAAAAACCATACGCTCCCAGGCTAAGCAGGACGAGCAGGAGATAAAACTCTTTGGTCATTTTAGTTACGTTCCAGGATACGAGTACACCAGCAATCACCACAAAAGCAGTTAACAAAATCATAGCGACAGATATGCCATCTACACCTATATGACAACTAATGTTCCAGGATGGGAACCACTTGTATTGACTTTGGAACAACATTGTTGCCATGTTACCTTCTGCCTGCTGGTTTTGGAAAGCAACCAATAAAATAACTGCAAGCACTAACTGAACGATGGAGCCAACCAGTGCAGCAATTTTTACCTGCTGTTGATTCCGCATCAGCATGATGGCTATTGCAGTTAGTAATGGTAATATGAGGAGCAGGGTTAAATTCATTTGTATAGGGATACCATTAAGTGATGAATACGCAGCGCATTGCGTGAGGGATAGTAGCGGAAAGCCCGGAGTAACCCTGGCGGTGGTTGCAAACCCCGCCAGCGGTTACGAGGACTTGCAGCGGATAGCCCGGCCCACAGGGCACGCCATAAATAATTTTTTAAAATGTTGATACCCACTATTTCCATATATAAATAAATATTATTGCCAGCATCAATACCGACACCAGGAAATAAATAGCATACTGCTGCACTTTTCCCGATTGAATTGCTTTGATTTTTTCAGCAATCGTTGCTGTTGTATTGGCAGTTCCGTTAACCATTCCGTCCACAATATTTTTATCGAACCAGGCTGCAGGTTTACCAATGAGATTAAATATTATTTTCCTGGTAATAAAGAGATACAACTCGTCTATATAAAATTTATGAAAAGCTATTTTATAAATGGACCCAAGAGAAGCGGCTATTTTTTGTGGCCGGTCATTGCGGGTTTTATACAACCATAGCGCTCCAAAAATGCCTGCCAATCCAAGTGCAACCGGTGCGATGGAAAACTGCCAGTGAAACTCCGCGGCTTCTGGTTGGCCATTGGATGTTACAAAATTGCCGAAAGGTATAAACCCCGCAAATGCAGCACCCACCGCCAAAAGAATTAAAGGAATGAGGATAGCTGCGCCGCCTTCGCCGTGCGTTTCGTCCTGTATGCTAGCCGTTTTGTTCCAGAAAATATTAAAGTATAAACGAAACATATAAAATGCTGTAAGGCCCGAAGTAATTAATGCAACCCAGTAAATGGCACTGTTGTGCTGGTATGCTGCCAGTAGAATTTCTTCTTTGCTGAAGAAGCCTGCAAACGGTGGAATACCGGAAATAGCAAGACAGGCAATTAAGAAAGTGATGTGTGTAACGGGCAAATATTTTCTGAGCCCACCCATATCTTCCATTTCATTACTGTGAATAAAATGGATAACTGACCCTGCTCCAAGAAACAATAACGCCTTGAACATGGCATGCGTAAACAGGTGAAACATGGAGGCAGTAAAGCCCAGGTTGGATGCACCGGTAACACCTCCATTGTCCATACCGGATACGCCTAACGCAAACATCATGTACCCAATCTGCGACATAGTGGAATAGGCCAATACTCTTTTAATATCTGTTTGCGTACATGCTATAATTGCTGCAAATAATGCGGAGATAATGCCCGTATAAGCTACTACATTTAATGAAGGTGGCGACATGCTGAAAACCGGGAACAACCTTGCCACCAGGAACACACCGGCAACTACCATGGTGGCTGCATGGATTAATGCAGATACGGGAGTTGGACCTTCCATTGCATCGGGCAACCAGATGTGTAATGGAAACATGGCACTTTTGCCGGCACCGCCAATGAATACTAAAACAAGCCCCCAGGTGAGTGCAGATATTCCCATAAATGAAGAAGCAACGGCGGTTTGAAATTCCGTGGCGTCTGCGGTTGTTAAGCGCTGAATGAGTGTATTAAAATCGAGCGTGCCTGCATGAAAAGATAAAATCAATATTCCTACAAGGAAGCCAAGGTCGGCGAAACGGGTAACGATAAACGCTTTTTTACAGGCCGCTACTGCAGCCGGACGATCGTAGTAATAACCAATCAACAGGAAGGAAGATACCCCTACCAGTTCCCAAAAGAAATACAGTTGAAAAATATTGGAAGAGAGCACAAGGCCCAACATAGAAAATGTAAATAGTGAAAGAAAAGCGTAATAAGTCGGGAATCTTTCTTCCCCTTTCATGTAAGACAGGCTGTAAATATGCACCATCAGGGAAACAAAGGTTACCACCACCAACATCATAACAGAAATAGGATCTAACAGTATGCCCATATCGATGGAGAGGCCGGGAGAAAATTGGAGCCAGGTATATTGAAACGCAATAATTTTTTGATAAACGCCATCAACTTTTCCATACTGAAAAAAATAACCGTAGGCTGTATAAAAAGCCAGGGCGGTTGCTATTAATAAAACGGTGGTGCCGATTTTTCCGGAATAATCTCGAAGGTATTTTCTGCCCCACAAACCCAATAACAAAAATGACAACAGCGCCAATAAGGGAATTGCAGCAGCAGCTACATCCCTCCCAAGAGGGAGAACCTGAAGTATGCGGACTTGTAATAGTTCACTGATCATTTGTTGGGCTGCTTACTTTTAATTTTATTACACGAATTTTTGTGCACGAATTAATACTGTAATTCGTGCTATTAATATTGAGTTACACTTAACTTATCATTAATACTTTAATTCCGTTGTATTGTCCACATCAATTGATCGATGGCTTCTATACAAATTGATGATGATTGCAATGGCAACCGCTGCTTCAGCCGCTGCTATTGCAATGATGAAAATTGCAAAGAAAATTCCATCCAGTTTATCCGGCCACAGGTATTTATTAAATGCTATAAAATTCAGGTTCACACTATTCAAAATCAATTCAATGCTCATTAACATCGTAATGAGGTTGCGCCTGGTAAAGAACCCAAACACGCCGATGAAAAACAACGCAGTGCTGATAAACAGGATATGATATAGTCCGGGTTCCATCATGCGGTTACAGGTTTTGAACGTAAAGCAATCACAATACAACCCACCAGTGCCGCTAACAACAACATACTTACCAGTTCAAACGGTAATGCATAGCCGTTTTCTTCCACGCTCAGCATTTTTATACCAATATTTGATACACTTGGTTCTACCGGTGAATTGGAGCTTTTAATAAATGAATGCTGAAACAACTGTACCATCGTGAGCGCAAATAAACAAAATGCAGCAAGTGCGGAACATACCTGTCTGCCTATTTTTTGCTTAGGTAATAAGTCCCCGGCCTGCTGGGTTAAAAAGATAGAGAAGATGATTAATACGGTGATGCCACCAACATACACTACAATTTGAACGGCGGCAATAAATTCATACTGCATCCAAAAGAAAAGTCCCGCAATTCCAATAAGCGAAAACAACAGGAAAATGGCAGCCCTGAATATTTGCCGGGTAGTAACAGCCAGCAACCCGCAAACCAATGTTAGCGCAGCAAGCATGTAAAATATAATCGTTGATCCGTTCATTTAAATGATTGGTTGTTTTGTTGTGATAGTTGATAGTCCATGAACCATCGACTAACAATCGGCGTATCTCTTACTCCACGCCCTCACGAATTTTTGAATCCGGCTTGTTTAATATTTTTGTAAGCTGGCTTCTGTCAAATACACTATGTTCAAATGTCTGCGCCATTTTAATGGCATCCGTCGGGCAGGCCACCACACATAAATTACACATGGTACATAATTCCAGGTGATACACAAATTTATCGATGGCCTTCTTTTTTTTACCTTCCGGTGTAATATCAAACTTAGTCACAATTTTAATGGTTGCATTGGGACAAGCCAGCTCACAGGCGGTACAGCCCGTGCAGGCATGTTCATTATTTTCATCGTGCGGCATCACTACTTCGCCTTTAAATCTTTCAGGCAGGTTAAGCGTTGCCCGGTTATCGGGATATTGTTGTGTTATAATTTCTTTGTGATGCGTAAAATAATAACCCGTACGCCTAAGCCCCACCAACAGCGATTTGATCGCCCCAAAAACATCCTTGAAATATTTTACTATAAACATAATATTAAAATTATAAACTACAATTTTAGCAAATAATATCTTCCATAATTATCTTCCAACTCCCCCTTCGGGGGTCGGGGGGGCATTTAAAAATGCCAACCCATAATCGCCATCAGTGTTACCAATAATATATTGAACATGCTGATGGGTAATAAATATTTCCACTCCAGGTTTAATAATTGATCAATACGTAGACGGGGGAAAGTCCACCGAAACCACATGATTAAAAATATCAGGAAAAATGTTTTTCCAAAAAACCAAAGGCTTGATGGTATATAATCCATCACGTGATTAAAAGCTTCCCAGCTACCAATGTGAAAGGGCATCCATCCACCTAAAAATAAGGTGGCACCAATTGCGCAAACAATAAAAACATTCACATATTCGGCCAGGAAAAATAATGCAAATTTCATCCCCGAATATTCGGTATGAAATCCTGCTGTTAATTCGGATTCTGCTTCGGCCAGGTCAAATGGTGCCCGGTTGGTTTCTGCAGTTACAGCAATGATAAAAATTACAAAAGAGATCAGCACCGGAATATGGCCTTTAAAGATCCACCAACCATTAGCTTGCGATTGAATGATGTCATTTAAATTAAGACTGCCGCACAGCACTACAATTGATAAGATTGACAACCCGGCAGATAATTCATAACTCACAATTTGTGCGCCGCTCCGCATTGCACCCATCAAAGAATATTTATTATTGGATGCCCAGCCTGCCATTAAAATACTGATAACAGAAATAGATGAAACTGCTGATACATACAATACACCAATATTGAGATCCCATAAATGAAAGTCCTTTGCAAATGCAATAGGCGCCATCAATAACATGGCAACAATTATTGCCAGGATGGGGGCCAGGTTAAATAAAAATTTATCTGCGCCATCTGGTGTCATCCCTTCTTTAACCAACAATTTCAACGTATCTGCAAAAGACTGCAACATACCTTTTGGCCCTACCCTGTTTGGGCCCAACCGTATCTGCATCCATGCCGAAACTTTGCGTTCCATCAATACCAATATCAGTCCCAGTATTGCAAACAAACTGATCACACAAATCCCAGCAATGATCATTTCTATGATCATCGTGAAGGTAGCACTTAGGTTATTCCTTAACCAGCTATCTACATTTTGTGATATGTTTGAAAAGCTCGGCATTGATTACAGAAAAGCGGCCCCTCCAAACTTCCCCAAAGGGGAAGCTTCGACGAGCCTGCTGTTTTGAACTTCTTTTATATTTTTCATCATCCTAATTTTTATTTTTTGTACTCAATTATCATTTACTCCTTTTTTCGAACACACTATGCATTTCGTTCTCTCCTTTGGGGAGTCAGAGGGGCCGCTGTTTTGAACTTTTTTATATTCTTCATCATTGTATTCTTAATTTTTTTCATTCAATCATCTCTTACCGTTCAGTCCAAACAACTATGCATCTTGTTCTCCCCTTTGGGGAGTTAGAGGGGCCAGAGCAGGCAGATCGATTTCCTCTTTTTTCTACCTATCAATATCCGGAATAACCAGATCCAATGTACCCATCATTGCTACAAGGTCGCCCAGTTTACTTCCTCTTGCAATATGATCCAATGCAGATAAATTGGCAAAGCCCGGCGACCTGAATTTTATGCGGTAAGGCGTAGTTGCTCCTTCACTGGTAATGTACACACCAAACTCACCTCTTGCGGTTTCTACCCGTTGATAAAACTCTCCTTTGGGTAATTTTATTACTGCCTTTGTTTTTGCCTGAAATTCGCCTTCCGGAATATTATCAATCAGTTGTTCGATGATGCGTACAGATTGATGGAGTTCCCTGATGCGAACCATATATCTTGCAAATGAATCACCTGCAGTTTCCAGTATCTCATCAAATTGTAACTGATCATAAATTTCGTATGGATATAGTTTTCTAATATCGCATTGTACACCACTACCACGTGCCGTTGGGCCACTACAACCAAAAGAAATGGCATCTTCTTTTGATAAAATACCCACGCCTTTCATCCTGTTTTGAAAGATGATATTACCTGTTACCATTTCATCATATTCATCCACCTTAGATTTAAACAGGGTAATAAAATCCTTTACGCGTTGCTGAAAGTTGGGATGTATATCTGCCATCAATCCACCTGGTACGATATAATTCATGGTAAGGCGGGCACCGCAGGTTTCTTCCATTATATCATTGATGGTTTCTCTTTCCCTGAAGGCGTGAAAGAAAGGTGTAAATGCACCAAGATCCATTGCCATTGCTCCCCACCACAATTCATGCGATGCAATACGGGTTAGTTCGTCCATCAATATTCTGATTACCTGGGCACGGGATGGAATTTCTACCTGCAAGCCTTTTTCTACACAAAGGGCACATGCATGATTATTGATGTGTGAAGAAAGGTAATCCATCCGGCTGGTTACGTATATGAATTGCCGGTAGCTAAGGCTCTCACACATTTTTTCGATGGAGCGATGAATATATCCAAGGTGAGGCTCTACTTTTTTAATGGTTTCGCCATTGAGGGTAATAATTAAATGCAGCACGCCATGCGTGGCAGGATGTTGTGGTCCCACATTAATGATGATATCGCCTTCTGCTGTCTTACCTATTTCTTCAACCATAATTGCCCCTAAACCCTAAAGGTGAATTGATGAATTTGTATTGAATATTATTAACTCTTTTATTTATTAGTCCCGACTATTATCTTTCCTGCTTTTATACGCTGTGCCAATTATTATTATAACCTGATCATATTTATCGGATCTTCAAAATCTTTTAGCATCGGCTTCTTTCCTTCCCATCCATCAGGTAATATTAATAACCTTAAATCAGGATGATTGACAAATTGAACACCAAACATTTCATAAGCCTCCCGCTCATTAAAATTGGCTGTTTGCCAGATATCACTCACCGTATCTATGACAGGTTCCGCGGCATCAAGTTTTGACTTTACAACAATAGCATGACGGAATGTAGTGGAGGATAAATGGTACACCATAGTAAGGTGTGTTTTCCAATCTACACATGTTACGCAAAATAAATAATCCATTAATAAGGACGGTTCATTTCTGAGGTTTAATGCAAGCTGTTTCCAATCTTCGGCATCAATATTTACAACAAGCCATTCGCCCCCTTCCTCAAATACTGCTGAAGGTGATAGTGCTGTAATGGTAGCTTGTAGTGATTCGTTGGTCATTGTATTTATTTCATTAAATCTGGTGCAATTGATCCCCGGCGGCTGATGGTTTTGGCACCTGTATCTGCTCCCTTGTTAATCCACTTTTTATCTTTTCCTGTAAACTCATTAATGCATGCAACAAAGCTTCCGGCCTCGGCGGGCAACCGGCCACATACACATCAACCGGTATCACATGATCTGCACCCTTTACTACCGAATAGGTATTATAAAAAAAAGGCCCGCCGCTAATGGCGCAGGCACCCATTGCTATTACATATTTAGGATCGGCCATCTGGTCGTACAATCGCTTTAGTACTGGAGCCATTTTATTTACAATTGTTCCGGCAATAATGATAACATCGGCCTGGCGTGGTGAGGCTCTTGCCACTTCAAACCCAAAGCGTGAAAAATCATATTTGGCAGAAGCGACCGCCATCATTTCAATACCGCAGCAACTGGTGGCAAAAGTTAAAGGCCACAAAGAATTGGATCTTGCCCAATTGATTACATCATCCAGTTTGCTTAATACAATTCCTCCCCCGGGTGTTTCATGGATCTGTCCTGGAAATGAAATTTCCTTCGAACCAGTTTCAACTGAATCGTCTTTTGAAGTACCTGAATTATTTGAAGTATTGTTCATTTTTTAATTGTCTCCCTTTCATTTAAAAATCAATATCAACCCTCATACAACAGGTTTACCTTTTAGAGCCAGCGTCACTACATCCATTTTAATGCACCTTTTTTATGTGCATATAAAAACCCCATAAATAAAATAAAAAAGAAAATTACAATCTCCACCAATGCGGGCCATCCAACTTTCTTTACTACTACCGCCCATGGGTATAGGAAAACAAGTTCTACATCAAAAATTAAAAATATAAGTGCAAAGAGATAGTAACCCACATTTAACTGGATCCATGTTTTACCCTGTGTTGGAATTCCGCATTCGTATGGCTCGCCCTTTTGAGGGTTGGTGGTGGCTTTGGTAAGTATCTTGGCTATTAATATGGCGATAGAAGAAAATGCCAGTGCTGCAATAATCAATACAATCATCGAAGAGGCTCCCATAGCTAAGCGTTTTAAATTTTCAGTACCGAAAAAGCAGATTTGCTGATTCCTTGTTTGACCTACAAGTTAGTAAAAAAAGGCAAAAACTGAACAGGCGCAAAATTGATATATCCTGCCCGTTTTTATCAACCATAAATTTCAAAATGGATGGATTTTTTATCATAGCCCATCTCAACAATCTTTGATCTTGCTTCATCAATCATGCCCTTCCAGCCACACAAAAAGAAATTTGCTGGTTGCTTTTCCGCACACAGCGTTTCATATACAGCATGCACATAACCCGATTTTCCTTCCCAGGTTTCTCTTGACAAAGTTGGCAGGTAATGAAAGCGGGGCATGTCTTTTTGCAACTGCATAAATTCATCATAATATAATAAGCTTGCCTGGGTCCGACAGCCAAATACAAGAAAGATATTTTTATACGGTATTGCTTTATTTTTTATGTGATGAACCATACTGCGAAATGGTGCAATACCGGTACCGGTACAAATCAACACTAAATCATTTTCGAGCGGCTCCTTTAATGTAAAGACACCTTGTGCACCACGAAACAATAATTCTGAACCCACCACTATTTCATCAAATAGATAAGGAGTGCCTGTACCCATTTTATCCAGTACAATTACCAGTTCAAATACATTTGTTCCATCCGGCCACGAAGCAATGGAATAACTGCGCCAGCGTTTATTTGGCTTTTCATGAATTGGCAGATCCAGGGTTACAAACTGACCCGGTAAAAAATCGAAAGATGACAGATCAGGTATCTCAATCCAGAACCGCCTGGTATCATTTGTTTCGTCTAAAATTTTGATAACTTTTCCAGTGCGCCAAGGTTGTAAAGCCATAACAATTTTTTTTGAGGGGTCAATTTACAAATAAAAAATGCCCCCAACCAAAAAAGAGTAAAGAAGCCCCCAGCCTCTAAAGGGGAGTTATTTGGAGTATTGATTTTTAGTCGTCTGTTTTAGAACGGAAAATCGCAATTGTATTAATACTCAATTTCTCAAAAACTACGGTAGTCAGTCCCCTTGAAGAGCCGGGGCAATTACGCCGTTTTTATCTCCCTTTCACATCAAACTTTACACCCGATACCAATGTTGCAGTAGCACCCGGATAAATACTGATCTTGCGGACCGCAGTATTTGCATTGATCAATGGATAATTTATTAATCCACCTGGGATAATTACATCTGTAAACTGATCGGGTACTGTACCGCAACTCCAGTTATCTGAAAGAAACCAGTTTGTATTAATTGAGCCCATCCACGAATTACTAAAGCGCAATGTATTGGCTGCACCCGGCACGCCATCCGTTACACAGCGATATTTATACCCGCTATTGGAAGACGGGATATACGACATTTCCAGGGTTGCAGTGTTTGATCCTGAATAATAAGCATCGTCGGATAAATTTATGTAGCCACTACCAGCGTCAACCTGCCATTGATAAATAGTTCCGCTAACAGCAGATGTATAAACAATAACGTCGCCGGCACAAACACCACTAACAGCCGGCTTTATCATATTTGTACTCAACCAAAATTCACTAAAATTCCTGACGTTAAATTCCGCATAGTACCCATTATCATAAGGAATAATTGTTGTGCTGTCGGGAAGTACATAAAGAAAGAAGCCGGTAGTATCATCTGCCAAAACTCCGTTTTCGTCACCATGGCTGCTGCTGTATTTTGTAACTCCTAATTCATACGGATCAACAGGTTTTGCGCAAAACGTACAGCTATTTGCATTCACCAGATTTTGTGCTTCAGCATCTGTAAAATAAAAGCGCACACCAACATTTCCAACAGGGGCATTAAAAGGTTTTACTACAATATTTCTATCCAGGTAATAAGTATTGTTTGAAGTTCTTACAGTACCTGCATAAGGATATGCCGAAACGGTGGTATTCCCAAGGTTCATACCGTTTGCATTGATGGATACAATGCGTTTACCCGCCGAAGTAAAATCGATCCAGCCTGATCCATTTACATTTTGTGCGATGCCCGTAACAGGTACGCCTGAATAAATACCTGCTTTATCAAATACGTGGATATCATCAATACCAATGCCTTCTTCTGAAACCCCGGCATCGCTGCTCATTACAAATCTAAAACGAATACCGGATGCACCTGCCGGCAAATCAAAACTGGCAACATGCCACTTTGGTTTGGAAATGCCCCAGTTGTTTAATGTTACATTGTTGTACCAATTTGTACCGCTTCCTGAAGTACCCAATTTACTCCATTGCACACCATCCGTTGAATATTCAACCCAGGTATAATCGTAGTCTAATTCCACTTCGAAAATATGACTGAAAGACAACATCGGTTGTGTAAGTCCGGAAAGATTAAAACAAGGGGAATATAAATAGGAGGTTTCATTATCCTTATAATTTCCGGCAAGGTTAGTTACCCAGGCATTGGCTCCGTTGGCTGCTTTGCTGATAACAACATTTGCAGGTGATCCCCACTCCCAACTGCTGTTGGTTCCTTTGGCATAAAAATATCCATTGTCTATTTCAAAGCCTTGCAGGTAAGGAAAGCTTGTAATTACCGGGCTGTTGTGCAGTCCAAATTTTAATATGCTGTCATTTTTTGGATAGCTATCACCCGGATATTTAACCCATGTATTGAGCGTATAATCAATATAAGCCGATAAATCTGCTTTTTGTGCAAACACATAATCAATGGATTGATTGGGTGCAATTGATGGAATCGTTTCAGTAACAATAGCGCCGCCATTTAACTGGTAACTCACCAAGATATTATTAAGGGTAGCATTGTTGTAATTTTTCACTTTTATGCTGATAGGATTCGTTGCTGTTAAAGCACAATCACTCAATGCAGGTGAATTTATTTTTACCAGGGCGATATCATTCATTACTTCATCCAATGCAAGGTCATCAAAAGTATATCCATCATCCAGGTCAATAACCGCATGGGCCGAATTCGCAGAGTTATAACCTTCCTGTCCTATTTTTAACTGGAATGTTGAGGTGATATTTTGTACCGGAATTGCACTACCCAGCACATCATTAATATTAATTTTTCCCAGAGCCCATCCACCCAATACAGCCTGGTTGGCGTATAAATCATAGGCTTCAATCCATACATTATTTTCATTGCCCCGTATCCACACTTTATTTCCGGGAGCATTTGCCTGCCCATGATTTTTATAATAAAAATCCATGCGGAGTTGCTTGTTGTTATAATTTACCAGGTTGTAACTTACTGTTATGCTGTCGGCAGTTGCAGTGGTATCATAAGGTGTTTGATCCAATGTTAATGCCCTTATGCCGCTATAAGAAAAACCGGTATTCACAAAAGACCTTGCCCTTCCTTTCTGGCTGCTGGTAGAAAAATCGAATCGTTTATTTTCTCCAATCGCCATTTCCTGTTTAGTAAAATTATCCGATAGCATTGTTTCAAAACCTTCGGTAAATGGCAGGCTGGTAATGGCATCGTTATTTATATACTTAACCGTTTTGTACGCAGTGTCATTTAAATGATTGGCATCTGCTGCCAGTGAAACCCATGCTTTAAAATCGTATTTGAACCCAGCCGGTGGAATTGTATATAATCCCGTAAATGTGTAAGTGTAAGTAGCGCCTGCGCCGATGTTTGTATTCAACACTTCCGTTACTGTGTTACCTGCATAACTGTAGGATACATTGAATGGCCCATTTGCCGTGGTGGTACCCAGGTTGCGGATTGATATTTTTATAGGCCTGGTAGCATTGGCTGCATTGGCAAAACCCTGGCGGGCACTATTGGGTTCTAAGATGCTATCCACTTTAACGTCGTTGTTAAAAGCTGCCAACGTACATGGGCCACTGTTAGGTATGGCGCTCACAGAAATGGAGCGGCGACCGCTGACTGTTCCATTTTTTGTAACCGCACCTAACCAGGCTTTTTTATATTTATCCAACCCTGTAACCAGGTAGTTGGTATCCGTTGTATTGGCAATTACCTGCATGCTGTCAGCAACTAACTGCACCACATCGTAAGAAGTGGCACTGGTTATTTTGCGCCATTTTAGTAAAATGGCGCCTTCACAAACATTGGTTGCAGTAACAACCGGGCTGCCTAAAATTGTAAAATTAAAATTGCTCTGATCGGTTAACGAAGTCCCATTTCTACTCACCCTTATCAACGCAGTGTTTGTAACTGCAGCAGGTACCACCCAACCAATTGATCTTGCTGTTGCTGACACATTATTATCGATTGTTGTCCAGCTTGATCCATTGTTGGCAGAATACTCTACCGTAAACGTGTTGGCCTCATCACCATAAGCTGTCCAGCGGATATTTTCTGTTTCACCCGGCACCAGTTTTTCTCCACCAAACGGATATTCCACGGTTACAGATGCAAGGTCGGTTTCATAACTAATAATATATTCCTGAGAACCGGCCGGCACAGCAAAACCTTTTACGTTGATGGTATAATTTCCCGCTGGCGGATTATTAATAACTACCTGTTCAATATTATTGGTATGATCCGTTCCTTCAACAGCAAGGTCATTTACATTGGCCGGAGAAGGATTTAATACCAATGGACGATGCAAAAAAGCAGCCGGTTCAGTTACGGTAAGATCAAGATCATTTACCAACGCCGTTGCGGCATTGATGGCTGCAGCTTCATCGGCCCAATACAACATTATTTTCAACCGGCGGGTATTGGGCGGTACAGTAATAACGTGGTTTCCGTTTCCCCCATTGGTAACAGCATTCATAATAAAACGATTGCTATCGATGGCTTCAACTGCACGGCGCACATTGAGCATACCAAATCCAAATGTATAATCCGGTCCTGCATTACCCAGGTCCTCGGCGGTATTGCATGCAAGTGCTTTCATCAAACTGGCTTTAGGATTAGCTCCCGTATTTTTTTTACGGTAGGCTTCATACATTAAAGCCAAACCACCGGTCACCATCGGACTTGCCATACTGGTTCCGAAATTATATCCGTAAGTATCATTTGCATTGGTTGATAAAACAGCCCATCCACTGGAAGTTATCTCTGGTTTTAAACGTCCGTCATTCAGCGGGCCACGGCTGCTGAAATAGGCGATCGCATAATTGTCGTCTCTCATGGCCCCAACCGTCAATACATTTTTAGCGCTTTGCCAGCCAGACTTTACCGTGGCAAATCCCGGTAAATAAGGTGAACATGAAGAGCTGCCCTCATTGCCTGCCGCTACTACATGCAATAACTGGTTGTAATCTTGAAGTTGGTTATCGGCATAGTTGCTCAATACATCATATTTGCCATTACCAATGCAACCTGTTTCCACCGAATAATAAGAGTTGTTGGTTACTGCAAGATTATAATCTGCAACATAGGCAGGTGCATTTACAATAATGTCGCTGAAGTATTGATTTACAATGGATGCCTTTGCAGCCATGCCACGATTTTTTACATTTATAATGCCGGCACCTGCCGCCGAACCTGCCACATGCGTCCCATGATCTGCAGGTATCCATGGGCTTCTGTTGATCAACCTGCTTGTAAAATCTGTATGGGTAGAAATATCTGCGTTATCACCAATACCAATCGTCACGCCTTTGCCATTTAAATTTTTACCATTTAGAGCATTGAGACCACTGACACCATGGGTTGCAATGCTGTTATAATTTAAAGGCTTGTCTAAAATTGATTGTAACCGTAAACTACTTACAAATGGAATTGCTGCAACAGCATTCACAACTGCTGCATCGGGCTGAATAAAAATAATTCCGGCAGCATCATATTTAGTGGAAACTATTCTTGCTCCCGCTTTTTGCAAAGCAGCTATCACCATCGATTTGTCAATTGATTGATAATAACCAACAGCTATATTTTTCACCGTTTGTTTATCTATTGCAGGAGAAAAAACTGCCAGGTCAGGATCCATTTTATAAAAAGCCGGTAGCGTACTGATTGAAGTAATATTTAATCCTTTTGCAATCGAAAAATTAAAACCTGCATCAATAGTTGCTAACCACGCTTTTCCGGGTACATAAGTTTCCAACAAAATACCGGCTTGTTTCATTGCCTTTTGTTGCTGAGTGTTTGGCAATTCCGCAAATTGAATGACAACAAAATATTTTTTTGCAAACAAGGAACCATTAAGATCCGTAGTTTTAAAAGCCTGTTGCTGGACATTATTAGTTGGCAAAAAATTACCATTGGCAAACCTGATTGGCTCTGGCGATTGCTGTGCAAATATGGAAGACGAAAGCAGGAAAAGTACGGGAGTTAAAAAACTGGAAAAGCAATTTTTCATTAAAGGTGATTTTTACAAAAAAGAAAGGATAATCTGAATTTACCCAAATGTATAGCTAAATATATTGATAAGACAACCCTGATAACGTTATTGTTGCCTGCGCTATTGCCGAAAAATTGACTGGTTGAATATATTAACTCAAAAATATCCGGCAGGAAATTGCAATCGCCAATTGTTAAATTAATACTATATGACAATCATAAAATCTTGTTGGATTTAAAATCCGGTCCCACCACAAGTCGCTTCGCCTTATCTTTGCACCCGATGAATTTGGAGGTGTTGTTGAAAGAATATGCAAATGATTCCCGCTGTTTTCAGATTGCGGACAGGATCACTTTGTCTAAACCCCAGCAAATACAGCTTTCCGGACTTCATGGAAGTGCGCTTAGCTTTGTACTTGCAGCAGTTTTTAACCACCAGGCTGCCAGCCAGCTCAACCACCTTGTTGTATTACGTGATGCTGAAGAGGCAGCATATTTTCACAATACTTTCGAAAATATTACCAAGGCGCTGGATATTTTTTATTTCCCTTCTTCTTTCAAAAACAAAAAAAATTACCGGCTACTCAACAGCAGCCACGTAATGTTGCGGACTGAAGCCTTGACCAAATTTGCAGGCGGTGCCAATAAAAAAGTAATCATCACCTATCCCGAAGCCCTATTCGAAAAAGTAGTACTCCCTAAAACATTATCAGAAAATATCATATCCATCAAGCAAAGCGAAACGTTGGATGTGAATGCCATCCTGGGAAAATTTGTGGATTATGGTTTTGAACGGACCGATTTTGTTTATGAACCTGGCCAGTTTGCAGTAAGAGGTGGTATTCTTGATATCTATTCTTTCGGAAACGAAAAACCTTACCGGATTGAACTGTTTGGGAACGAAGTGGACAGCATCCGCATTTTTGATCCTGAATCTCAACTAAGTGAAAGAAAATTATTACAGGTAAATATTATCCCCAACGTAGAAACACAGTTTGAAACCGGTGATAAAGTTTCCTTGCTGGAGTTTTTACCTGAAAACACCATTGTGTGGTCCGAAGACTGGCAATTCATCAAGGAAAAGATTGACCAGCAACAAGAAGACCTGGAACTTTTTATGGAAGTAGCCAGTTTACTAACGGTGAAGCCCAATGCAGCGTTGGATGATGACAATGACCTCAACGAAAAAACAACAGTATCGCAGGAAGATTTTGTTCGTTCCGCTCAATTGGAACAGCAAATAATACAACGGCATATTATTGAGTTTGGCAAGAAAAGTTATTTCCAGGATTTTTTACCCGTATCGGGCCATCTTAATTTAAAATTCAAAACACGGGAGCAACCGGCATTTAATCGCCAGTTTGATTTACTGATAAAAGACCTGAAGGATTACGAAGCAAAGAAATACAACATTTACATATTTGCCGAAAATCCAAAACAACTTGAAAGACTGCACATCATCTTTACCGACCTTAAAGCAGAAATCCAGGTTACACCGGTGCCTACATCTATCCACGAAGGTTTTATTGATGATGATATACGTTCCGTTTGCTATACCGATCACCAGATATTTCAACGCTACCATAAGTACAAAGTAAAACAGGCATTTAGTAAAAACAAGGCGCTTACTTTAAAAACCTTGCGTGAATTACAACCCGGCGATTATGTTACGCACATCGATCATGGCGTGGGTGTTTACAGTGGATTACAAAAAATTGAGGCCAATGGTAAAATGCAGGAAGCTGTTCGCATTCAATATAAAGATGGCGACCTGTTGTATGTAAATATTTCATCGCTCCATAAAATTGGTAAGTACAGCGGCAAGGAAGGCAGTGTGCCCAAAATGAATAAACTGGGCAGCGATGTATGGAACAAACTAAAAGAAAAAACCAAAAAGCAGGTTAAGGATATTGCTACCGACCTTATAAAACTATATGCCCAGCGAAAAAGCCAGGAAGGCTTTGCCCACAGTCCTGACAACTACATGCAAACAGAGCTGGAAGCATCATTTATTTACGAGGACACACCCGACCAGGGCAAGGCTGTAGAAGATGTGAAACGGGACATGGAAAAATCTGCACCCATGGACAGGCTGGTTTGTGGCGATGTGGGTTTTGGTAAAACTGAAGTAGCGATTCGTGCTGCATTCAAAAGTTGTTGCGATGGAAAGCAAGCTGCAGTATTGGTTCCTACTACCATCCTGGCTTACCAGCATTATAAAACTTTTGGTGAAAGATTAAAGGATTTTCCGGTAACGGTTGATTTTATCAATCGCTTTAAATCTGCCAAAGAAAAAAAGGAAACTCTTGCAAAAGTAGCTGACGGAAAAATAGATATCATTATTGGTACACATGCCATCTTAAGTATAGACGTAAAGTTTAAGGACCTCGGCCTTATGATCATTGATGAGGAACAAAAATTTGGTGTAGCTGCCAAAGAAAAATTAAAACAACTACGCACCACCGTAGATTCACTTACACTAACGGCAACTCCTATCCCACGAACATTACAATTCAGTTTAATGGGTGCAAGGGACCTTAGCATTATCAATACGCCGCCACCTAACCGCCAGCCTATACAAACAGAAGTAATGGTATTCAACGAAGACGCCATTCGTGATATCATTTACTATGAAACAGAACGGGGCGGACAGGTTTTCTTCATCCACAATCGTGTAAATGGCCTTGCGGAAATGAAGTCGTTGATACAAGGACTTTGTCCCGATATCAGCATTGCGTTTGCACATGGCCAGATGGATGGCGACCAATTGGAAGATACCATACTGGATTTTATGGATCGTAAATATGATGTGTTGGTATGTACCAATATAGTAGAAAGTGGCGTGGATATTCCGAACGTAAATACCATCATCGTAAACAATGCACACCAGTTTGGCCTCAGTGATTTGCACCAGTTACGTGGCCGTGTTGGACGCAGTAATAAAAAAGCATTTTGTTATTTGCTGGCTCCGCCAATGAGCACCTTGCCACCGGATAGCCGCAAAAGATTGAGCACACTTGAGCAGTACAGCGACCTTGGAAGTGGCTTCCAGATTGCCATGAGAGATTTGGATATTCGTGGCGCCGGTAATATGCTGGGCGGTGAGCAAAGTGGTTTTATTGCCGAAATAGGTTTTGAAATGTACCAGAAAATCCTGGACGAAGCCATCAAAGAATTAAAGCGAACTGAGTTCAAAGAATTGTTCCGGGAAGAAATTCAAAAGCAGGATGACTTTGTAGTGGACTGCAGTATTGATACAGATCTTGAAATATTAATACCCGATAGTTATGTGGAGAGTATCACGGAAAGGCTAAGTTTATACAGCCGCCTCGACAACTGCGATACGGAAGAAGACCTGCAGGTTTTCCATAAAGAAATGACCGACAGGTTTGGGCCGATACCAGATCCTGTTGAAGATTTATTTACAACTGTACGTTGCCGTAAGCTGGCCGTGGGATTGGGTTTTGAAAAAATGATCTTAAAGAATGAAACACTCAAAGGTTTCTTTGTAAGCAATCCCGATTCACCTTATTTTCAAAGCGAAACTTTTAATGGGTTACTCATGTTTTTACAAAAAGGTACCAACAAGGCTAAGCTAAAACAAGTGGGTAAAAACGGAATTCTGATTGTAGAAGAAGTGGAAACTATGAGCGACTTATTTGATTTTTTAAAACGCATGTCAGACTCTATTGACTAATTATTTCTTAGTTCAACTTTCCTTTTCATTAAATATTTTTTTTTGTTAACCGGCATTTGCAATCATGGCATCAGTGGTTGCCACGCTCGGTTCAACTGTATACCATTGTTTAACTTTTATTAACTGCTGTAAATTGTTCTAATAAAAAATACTGATGCAAGTGTGCCGTTTCAAGGGTTGCACACTCACACCAGCGAAGTAGTTAACAATCAATAATTTTTTCTTGTAGTATCAAAGTTGGGCGGCTTAACTCTTTTACATGTTGGAAGTATCAGCGGAGTATTTACTTGGTGTGATTCCTGTGTAGTTACTAAAAGTGATAATTAGCTTGTGGCAGAGATTGAAACTTCCAGGTAAATTAGTTAAGCCAAAAGTGTTTTAATCACCTCTTTTATATTGTTCCCATACTTCCATTTCTCCATCATGAATCCTCAATAACACAAGTGTTGTATCATTTTGCATGTGGATAATGTAAGT
>JBKJUP010000060.1:0-12909 GCA_046590675.1 Ferruginibacter sp.
ACTCGATTTAATGACGGCCGGTGAGTCGCCGGCTGCGAGCCAGATGCCGCAGAAATACCACGACCAGGTTCTGCACTCAACCCTAAAAACAGACAGCTTTGAAATGATGGCAACTGACATGGTTCCCGGAAATTTTAATGAGGGGAATACGGTACAACTTTGTCTTATTTGTAAAACGGACGAAGAAGTACATTCACTATTTGAAAAGCTTTCAGCAGGTGGCAAAGTAAATCAGCCTTTGCATGAAATGTTTTTTGGCCTGATAGGAACCCTGACCGATAAATTTGGTAAACACTGGTTGCTTGAACTGAATAAACCGGCTGATCTGTAAAAAGGATTTAAACACGGTTGGATTGCACAACCGATCACTGATAAAATGGATAAGCAGGCATGGGAATCATATACTCGTATCTAACTTTTAACGGCAACTGTCGGCAGGCGATGCAATTTTACCAACGTTGCCTTGGAGGCGGGCTTGTTTTTCAAACCGTTGGGGCATCATCCGGGTCGGATAAAATGCCTGTTAAGATTAAAAAATATATTCTTCACGCCACATTAACCAATGATAACATTGTACTGATGGCAACGGATATGGTAAGCGCAAATGGTTTACAAAAGGGCAATGCAATTTCGCTGATGTTGAATTGTAACAGTGAGCAGGAGATTAAACTATTTTATAAAAAATTATCAAGAGGTGGCCAGCAGACCAATGCGCTGCAGGATACTTTTTGGGGAGCGGTATTTGGCGGACTTACCGATAAATTCGGAACAAACTGGTTGCTGAATTATAATAAGCATGCGACACAGACAACACATAAAAAATCAACCATCTAAAATTATTTATAGTATGAAAAAGATCAATATTTATTACTGGATTGCAACCATCATCATCTTTATTATGGAAGGTGTATTGCCTGCACTTACCGGAAATTCGGACCTTGCAAAAGAAGGAATACGACACCTGGGTTTCCCCGATTATTTTAGAATTGAGTTGACGATTTTTAAAGTAATTGGAGCAATCATATTGGTGCTGCCGATGGTGCCTGCACGTGTAAAAGAATGGGCTTACGCCGGGTTTGCAATCACCATGATATCAGCCTGCATTGGTCATTGGGCAGTGGATGGCCCCGACTTTCAAACCTTTATGCCATTGATATTTTTAGCAATTCTAATAGTGTCTTATATTTATTTTCACAAGAAGACAGATTTGCAATTATCTAGAACTGGTGTATAAATTTACCAGGGTTTAATGATTGTTTTTTTAATTCGTTAGAAACGTACGCCAGCCAACAAAGGTTCAACTGCCACTATTATATTTTTTTCAATCATCCATATATGGCCGAAGGGGTCTTTAATTTCACCTTGACGGTATCCGTAATCGTAATCCTGTGCCGGCGAGATTTCTAAAGCGCCTGCAGCTATGGCGCTTTTCATAACTGCATCAACATCGGGAACGAACAGGCCAATTTTTGTTGTGGTGCCATCGTGTTTCTCCGGACTAAATGAGCCTGGTTTTAACATTGCTTCATGTAAATGAAACAAGGCGCCATTGATTGAAAGTTCAGCCACATGAATACTTCCATCATCATTGCTGAATCTTCTTAGTTCCACCGCTCCAAAAGCGTTTGTATAAAAATCAATATTAAATGTACCGTTTTTAATAATTAATTCAGGCGCAAAAAAAACTGTATTCGTTGCGTTCATTTTTTTTGATTTAGTTGTACTTTAAGCAGCATAAAAATGTGCAATGCTTTTTTATGTACCCGGCAACAGAATAAGCATGAAGCATCGTTGCGTCGCAGCCGATAGCTATCGGCTCTTGTACTGTTGGATCAATATTCAGCATGCACAATTTTATCAGGCGTACAGTATAGATTCGGTAAAGCATTCAATAATGCCGGTCAATGTTTCTCCGATTGATAATGTTTTTTCAAAACATCTTCTCCATATTCGTTTCCTTTTTCACGCCAGATAGCATGAATGTGATTGGCATTTCCTCCAAAACCACTGTTATCAAATTCAATTAAAAATGTTGGACCGTTCAATACATAATAATGCGGTTTTGATTCATCGTAAGCACCAATCCAGCCAAAATATATTTTGCCAACACCTGCTGCTAAAATTTTATTGTATTCAATTATTGCCTTGTCATATTCAAGATTAAAAACAAATTCACGGATCATGTATTGCAGGGTGGCCTGTTGTTCTTTGGTCATTGCGGCGCCCAGCAAACCCCAGTTATCAACCAGCCGCTTACCACTTTCCGCAGCGGTGATAATGTCTCCCGGAACTGCTTTACTCATCGTTGCAATTTTTTGTTGTGCACGCGATAATAAATGAATGAGTTTAATGCCCAGGTCTTCTTCCTGTCCAAGTACCCGCCAGCCTGCGTATTCGGTAGTTGGGTATTCCGCCGGGTCGGTACCTACAAAAAATGGTGTAACAGAAAGTTTGTCTTTTATAAAAGTAAAATTGATGGAGAGGTGATGCCCTTCTAATTTGTAGCCCCAAATACTATCGGTAGGTTCACCAAAAAAAGCAAAATAGAAATTTTTGTGCGACCATTTTAATGCCCTCATAAAGTCATACATGGTATCGTTGATTTCTTTTTTGTAGTGAAGGCTATCGTAATACCGGTTTAGTAAATCATCCAGGTGCATAATACTGGTGGCTTTTAAATAGCCCTGCGAACTAAGCGACACAGACAATATGCGATGCACCAGTTTACGCTGATCTACACTCATATTGCCAATACTTGTGCCTGCCCTTGCTCTAAGGCCTACAGGTAAATTGTTCCACTTTAATCTTGCCGTGTCGTTAAACGAAAGTACTCCGGAAATATGTTGCATTTTGTCAAAGGAGTTCACCAACTTAATGGCAGCTTGTTTAATGTCGTTGTTGTAAGTTCCCTGGCTTTTTGCAGCAAATGGTAAAAGTAAAATGCTGGTTAGCAAAATAAACAAAAGGTGCCTGGTGTTCATGATAGTTGTTTTAAAATAAATGGGTTAAAATATAGCAGCATTAAGTATGATCGTGGGCTTAAGCCATACCTTTCTGTTTATAATGATAGTGAATATTTCCGAACAACTAATACACTAATTAAAAGTTAGATATTATCCAACCTTGCTCTTGTTAATTCACTGGTTGCATCACCGGTATTTAAAGTGCTGGCTGGTTCAAAAAGCATAATGGCAACTTCCGAATCAGCAACCGGCCTGTGTTCAATTCCCTTTGGTACTATGATAAATTCATTGGGCTTTACTTCCACGGTTTTATCACGAAATTCCATTTTGAGCGTGCCATGCAGCACGTAAAATAATTCGTCTTCCTGGTCATGTTTATGCCATACAAATTCGCCCTGCAATTTCGCCAGTTTAACATGTTGCCCGTTTAGTTCACCAACAATTCTTGGATTCCAGAAATCCTGGAAAAGTGACAGTTTTTCTTCAATGTTTACGATGTTCATGAACGGATGTTTTATTTATATTCAAAGCTATATAATTTTTGAGATGACGGTGCCAGGTAAAAAAGTCCGCCCTAAGCAGCAAGGTTTTTAGTTGGGAAATCTCATTGCCAGTCCCAGGCCACAATGCTCCATTCCGTATTATTGGGGTCAGTAAATGAATGCAACTCAACAAAGCCAACACGTTTATGTGCATTGATGGATCGTTGATTGGCTGTAGCTATGGAGGTAATTGCAAAACTGTATTTGCCGGAAAATTGTTTTTTATAAGCCGAGTAAGCTTCATCAAACAATCCCATTCCACGGTAAATTTTATGGATGCAAACCTGCCCCACAACAATAAAATTATGTTCATCAATTTTCTTTCCCTTGTAAATGATTTTTTCAAAATTATTAAACATGGGAACCAATACCGGTATGTCGGCCTTTGATTGCCTGGTCATGGCGAGGATATAACCCACTATTTTATCATCATCTTTTATCAGGAGGTTATGCTCGTATGCATCCATTTTTTGCAGATCTTCCAGAGCATGTACCACCGTTACAAATCCCTGGCTTTTTAATTCATTTTCGGGTAGATTCCTGGGTAGGTTTTCTTCCTGCAACGCAATGATCTCAAAAAAATCCTCTTCAGTTGTTGAACTTGTATACCTAATCATTTGTCAAAATTACAAGCGTATAATGTTTTTAAATGGGGCTATTGTATTAATTGATTTAATGCCTTTTGAATGCCTTCATCATTGTTACTTTCCGTGACTATGGTGGCATGTTTTTTTACTGCTTCCGGTGCGTTGCCCATGGCAATACTTGTTCCTGCAAATTGCAACATGTCGATATCATTAAAGTTATCTCCAATTGCAATGATGTCTTCCCTGTTTATTTCGTAAGCACTTATTACTTTTTCAATGCCCTTGCTTTTCGAGGCTTTGCTATTTATTATTTCAAGGTAAGTTGGTTTTGATTGATGGATGTTAAGCGCTGGAAACCCGATCGTTTTTAGATGTTGTTCCGCTGCATCAATTGCTGCCGGTGTGCCCATGCACAAAATTTTGTTGGGTTCAAAACCAGCCTGCACCAGATTGGTAAAATTGATTTCAGTAATAACAGATCCGGTGATTTCAATTTCCTGTTCTATCCAGGAATCAATGATATTGGTAAACCAGTTGTGCTGCTGGTACAAACTAATATTGATTGCAAATTTTTCTAACTCCTCAATAATTGTCGCAGTGGTTGAAGTTGCAATGGTTTCCTGGTGTACTGTGCTCTCACCTTTCAGAATGAGTGCACCATTGAAGCAGATGATTGGATTGCCTGTAATACCAAGTTGCTCATAAAAAGGAAGGGAAGCGCCGGGTGGCCTTGCAGTAACAATACAAATGAGCACACCGGCATTGTGCAATTTTTTCAGGATCGTTTTTGTCCCCTGCAAAATTTCCAGGTCATCTGTCAGCAATGTTCCGTCCACATCAATAAAAATGGCTTTGTATTTCATCAGTTTATTTCCCGCCTCAGTTTTGTTTTTATCTAAGTTAAAAATGTTTTTATTCTAACTTCTAAAATAAGTACTCTATGGGCGCATTTAAAATTGTCGCACTAAAAAAAGTTCAGTATTTGGAAATTCCCAGGAATATTGGGGTCTAAAGCTCCCCTCTCCTTTGGAGTGGGGCTGGGGGTGAGGTCAAAATAATTCAACAATTTTAAATGCACGCCACTGTATTAAATTTCACTATTGTAATTTTTCAGAACTTATTTGGGCTTGTATTGTTAATGACAAGATTTATGCAGGGATGTTTTATTAGTACCGATTGTTTATTACTATTCTTATTTTCCTCATTACATTTACCATTCAAAATCAATGCATGAAAAAACTCCTTTCTATTCTGCTGCTGGCATTTGTGCTGACAGCCTGTAATGAATCATCAACAACCGCCACTACGGCCAGTACAGCCAGCACAAAAGATTCCGGGTACGAAATACAAACCGGCGGTATCAAAATTATTCCCATTGAAACACCTAAAGGCAAATTTAATGTTTGGACAAAAACCGTAGGCGATCATCCAACAATAAAACTGTTGTTGTTAAATGGCGGCCCCGGTGCCACGCATGAATACTTTGAATGCTTTGAAAGTTTTTTCCCGCAGAAAAACATTGAATTTATTTATTACGATCAGTTGGGATGCGGACTATCGGACAATCCCAAGGATACCAGTATGTGGGATCTGAACAGGTTTGTGGAAGAAGTAGAACAGGTGCGTACAGCATTGCATCTTACAAAAGATAATTTTTATTTGCTGGGCCATTCATGGGGTGGAATCTTAGCCATGCAATACGCACTGAAATACCAGGACAATCTGAAAGGCCTTATCATCAGCAATATGATGAGCAGTTGCCCCGATTATGGTAAGTATGCACAGGAAGTGTTGGCCCCACAATTTGATCCGAAGATTTTAGACAGCATCAGGCAAATAGAAAAGAAGGGTGATTTCTCTAATCCAAAATACATGGAGTTGCTGATACCAAATTTTTATGCAAAGCATATTTTACGGTTGCCGTACGAGCAATGGCCCGAACCCGTAACCAGGTCATTGGGTAAAACAAATGAATCCTTGTATGTAACCATGCAGGGGCCAAGTGAATTTGGTATTGGCGGTAACCTGGCTAACTGGGATGTTAAAAAACAATTGCCCGAAATAAAAGTACCAACGTTAACCATTGGGGCCAGCTATGACACCATGGATCCGGAACACATGAAGTGGATGAGCACACAGGTACAGCAGGGAAGGTTTTTGCTTTGCCCCAATGGCAGCCACATGAGTTTGTATGATGATCAGCAAACATTTTTTAAAGGACTAATCTCATTTTTACAGGATGTTGATGGCAAAAAATTTACAGCAGATAAAAAATAATTATTTCATCTTTTTGGGCATATTTAAAATAATTTTTTGTTGACCAGCATCTGTATTTCATTGCTGCATTGTTGTGTCACTTGCCGATTTTTATCGGCATCCCGATGTTACACCTAATCGGGACTTGTGCTGCATATTTTCATGGCATCCTTTCTCCACATAATCTTTTTACAAAATTTAATTAAAGCGGCTTCTTAGAGAATTCAATATTCTTTCTTTTCTTACAAGTACCCAGAGCAATTTTATTAGCCATAAAAAAACAGGTTCTCCCAAATAGGGGAACCTGTTTTAGTAAATATGATCAGGAGATACAATGCTATAATTGAGTAATCACCTAATGGATAGCTGGAGTAAATTGGGTGTGCAAACTAAAAGGCTGAACGGTGAATTATGCCGGGTGATTAATTCTTGCAAAAACTGTTTGAAATACTTCCTGTCCGGCATTCACCACAGTTTCGGTGAAACCAAATGTTAATTGGTTACTTCCATCTGCAAGCTGCGCAAAAATAGCATCAATAAAATCACTTACAGGTGGAAAGGCATCGTGAATTCCTTTGCCTCCAAGGTCAGTATTAATGGCCGGTGGAACTACTTCAATCACTTCAATATTTCTTGAAGCCAGCAACGCACGAAGCGAAAGTGTGAAGGAGTGAAAAAATGCTTTGGTGGCAGAATATACAGGCATTTTTATGGCTGGTACAAATGCTAAACCAGAGGTTACATTCACAATGCCCGTCAACGATTTTACTTGTAAAAAAAGCGATGTTAAATGAAGCGGTGCTTCAATGTTAGTTGCTATTTCATCTTTTGCCTTTGTAAAAAAATCGGCATCATCAACAGACATCCAGTGCTGAATGCCTGCGTTGTTTATAAGCGTGGTTAAGTCGGGGTGTTCTGTAGCAATCCAGTTATATAATGCTTCACGATCGCTTTCTAAAGTTAAATCACATTGACGGGTAATTATACCGGGCAGTTTTTCAGCCGCCTCTTTTAAAACTGATGCACGCCTTCCGCAAATGATTACGGTATTGTTTTCTGCCATAAATCTTTCTGCCATACCAAATCCAATGCCACTGGCTCCGCCGGTTATAAGGATCTTGTTATTTTGTACTTTCATTTTATTTAATTGTTTAATTTTTTAAAACACAAAGGTCCGGCAAAAAAGCCTTAGACGCTTTGCAAATATCAATCAGGTATTTGCAAAATTCAAATCATACCATTTAAGCACGAAAGGCCAGCGGTGCCTGGTTGGTTTGTTTTTTAAAAAAATTAGAGAAGTGTGCCACTTCTTCAAAGCCAAGGCTAACGGAAATTTCAGAAATGTTCCAATCGGTTTGTTTTAATAAAATTTTTGCTTCCTGTAATACTCGGCTGCTGATCAATTCGGTGGTGGTTTTACCAGTATTTTCCTTCAGCACTTTGTTCAGGTGGTTGACGTGTACAGCCAGGTTATCTGCATAGTCTTTTGCTGTACGTAAACCAAGTTTTTGCCTAGGCGGTTCAATCGGAAACTGGCGCTCCAGCAATTCGATGAATAAAGAAGAAACACGGGCAGATGCAGTATGAGCAGGGTATAGCGCAGTAGCCGGTTGCAGCTTTTGTCCGTAATGAATCAGTTCCAATACATAATTGCGGATCAGGTCGTATTTATAAGCATAATCGGAAGACAATTCACTGTACATCTTAACAAAAATGGCATTGATTTCTTTCGCCTCCTTTGCAGAAATATTGAAGACAGGATAACCGCCTGCTTTAAAAATGGGCAGCTCGTCCAGCACAATTCCACTTTTATTTTTTAGTAAAAATTCATCAGTAAAAATGCAAAAGAAACCGGTTTGTTTATCATCCTGGGGAATGTAGTGATAGGGCACTTTTGGTGTGGCAAAAAGCAAGGCGCTTTTGTCAATGTCAATCACTTTGTCGGCATACTCCGCTTTGTTTTTGCCAATGATTAAACTTATTTTATAGTATGATCTTCTATTGTAAGGCATCGCCTGCTTAGCCTTGAATTTCTCCGCTATTTCAGCAATTTTAAACACATTAAAATGTCCGATCTCTTTACTGATTCCTTCGGGAATAAGTGTCTCGGTTGTATCGTAAAAGTTCTGTAGTGTAGTAGTCTTCATTTGATTGTTATTTGCGAAATTCAAATGTACGGCTTATTTGTAAAAGGCATCAACGCACAAGATGACACAACAACGCATTAACCATTTCGGTTAAGATTTATAGTGTTGATGTAAAAATGTACTATAGCATATTCATTTTTATTTGTGACTGTTTTGCATATATTTCCTGGTAATCATTTTTTACGAAACACAAAATGAGTTAGTTTTAATGACTCATTAATTACAAAATATGACAACAACTGAAATAGCAAATGTGCTGGTGCAAATGTGTAGAAATGGTGAAGTAGAAGCAGCAAAAGAAAAATTATTTGATGATGCCATCGTGAGCATTGAGCCGCATGAGGGCCTGCTGCCTATGGAAACAAGGGGTATGGAAGCAATCCGAAAAAAAGCGGCATTATTTATTTCGGTGGTTGATTATTTTTATGGGGCCGCCATTTCTGACCCGTTGATTGCCGGCGATTATTTTACCATTTTGTGGGATACCGATATTAAAATGAAAGGAGAGGAGCGGAAAACGATGAAAGAAATTTGTGTGTATAAAACCAGCAATGGAAAGATCGTTTCTGAACAGTTCTTCTATTGAGTAAAAAATTTGTTTTGTCTATTTTAATATCTTTTTAAAAGCTTTCATCAGTTTATCCGCAATCAATGCATTGCCTTTATCGGATGGATGCAGTCCATCAAAGGTCATCCCAATTGCTGCCGGCGGGTATGGATATTCATCTGTTTGCGGGTTGAAAGAAACATCAGTGTATGCCGGGTATTTGTAATCCTCATAGGCACCTGTTGCCGGATTCTTTAAACGCTTGAATTTAACCAATGCCTTTATTTTCAGCTTGCTATTATGATATAAATCAATCACTGGAAAACCCTCTTTATTTCCGATATTAACGACAGCATCCGCAAACTGTTCCAACTGTTGCCCGTTTTTTTCTTTGTATGAACCCCATGCATTGTTTTTGAAATTATTCACATACACAAAATCGCCGCGTTGCATGGGCGTAATTAAAATGATTTTTGCTGTTGCATTTAGCAAACGGAGTTTATTAATGATGATGCGAAATGAACCATTTACTGTTTGATTACCGGTATTGTTTTGATAGTCGTCCCATGTTCCCAATGGCAATCCGGCCCACCAGTCATTGGTACCCAGGAAAACCGTGTAGATGTCTGCGTTAGTAACACCCAGCTTGTCAAACTGTTTGGCAATGTTTACTGCGGTCCAGCCATTGTGACCCCTGGTTGGTAACGGTGATGCCCGGCATCTTTTCCACAACCCTGCTCATATATCCTTTTGTAACCCGGTTGCCGGTTTCATCCAGGTGGTCATTCAGGTAAGTGATGGAATCACCGATGGCCACCCAGGTATAATGTCCAGGTTGAAAACTACCCAGCAGCAACAACAGGCTGATCAACAATAAATTCCTTTTTAGCATAACGATGTTATTTCGTTGAAAGCATAAACTTACATTATTCAGTCGAACGAGAGCTTGCTTTCTCTCGAAAAAAATTCAGGTCAATTATAATATTTCCAAAGCGAACGCACAAGAAAAAATTTGCGCTGTTATCCAGGACTTGTAGCAGTTTAGTAAAAACTGCTACAAGGTTAACAAGTGCTCAACATTGCTGAAAAAGTAAAAGAGGGCGACGCAACAATGTTGCCATTTATTCTATAGCCGGGACAAAAAATTATTTATGCCGGAGTAAGTATGAGCAGCTTTAATCGTTCAAAGTAGGCCATCGCAAAAAACAATGTGCGCTGGAGTTGAAATTTTTAGTTACCTGTTGTAGG
The DNA here is from genome assembly GCA_046590675.1 of Ferruginibacter sp. GTDB lineage: Bacteria > Bacteroidota > Bacteroidia > Chitinophagales > Chitinophagaceae > Ferruginibacter. Next base: position 10,291 of record JBKJUP010000060.1, read on the forward strand.
CTGGTGCAATACTCGTTGGCCTTGTGATGGTTGCCGGGTAAAATGGCATTGAAGGGTAACTGCTTTTTTCTACACTGATGCTTCCGGAGATGGAGAAAGTTTTAGCATCGTTGATATAATGAAGACCAAGTGAAGCGCTTGAATAAACATTGAGGCCGTTGGATTTAAAACTATTAGGCTGGCCAAATTTATTAACGTTGGTATTTAAAAACTGCCTGTTGAAATTGACATAAGCCGGTGCCACAATAACAGTAGCAAAAGCATATAAATTATCGGTAATCCTATGGTTGACCTGCAAGCCAATGGGTGCAGCAAATACGGCAGCACTACCACCTTTAAAAAATGAAAAACTTGTAGAGAGCCCGCTGAATTTATTGATGGACCATTTTTTTGCCGAAAGGCTGTCGCCGGAATGTAAATTATTTGTAAAACTCCCAGGTTGCATGTAGCCGGGATACATGCCCGGAATGGCTGTTTGTGCTTTTGCTTCCGTTATAAACAAACTAAAAGCTATAATGACAAATTTATACATGTAATAATGTTGTGGTATAAAAGTAGCATTTATTGATTTAATAAAAGCAGTGATCATGAATGTTAACAAATACAGTGTTGAAATCACTAATCTTATTAATATCTCCAACTCTTAAGATCGGCTCCTTTGGGTGCCCTGTTTTTTACTTCCTCTGCCCATTTCTTTATATACATCTGGTGGTAACGCAAGCGGGAAATATAGTTGGGCTGATTGGGATCGCCGTTCCAGCAATGTTCTGCACGGTCGCCATAAGCTACTTCACAATTGCAGGCCGGGTTGGTTAGCTGCTTCATCATATCTTCAGCAGTATATACGGCGTCGTTCAAATAATAATTGTCCATATCACCAACGTACACGTGCATTTTGCCCCTCAGTTTGTCACCAATTTTAGCCCAGTCTCTTTTTATAATATGTGTAAGGTCAAAATTATCCCGCCAGTAACGGGCAACGGAAGTATCAATGGCACCGGTATATTTATCATAAATCCGCTTGGGGTAACCATCCGAATCCATTGGTGAAAACACGGCTTCCCAAATATCGAACTGATCGCCGCTCCTGCTGCGTGTACCCAATGCCAGTTCCCGCTGGTTCATTTCCTGCACGGTAGCACTTACATGGCCCAGGTAATCCCTGTGGCCGGGGCGTGGTGTTTTTTTAAAATCACTTTCAACATAATAAGCGTTCTTATCATTATAAATGTCAATGGTGGTGTAATGATGAAAATCAATCGGATCGGGACAGGCGGCGTAACAGCCATTGTATTCATCCGGGTAAAAAACCTGTGCGGCCAATACTTCCCATCCGCCGGTAGATCCGCCGTACATAAATCTTGCCCAGCCCTTACCAATACCGCGGAACCGCTTTTCAATTTCAGGAATCAGTTCGTAAGTGATGGCATCGCCGTAGGGGCCAAGGCTGGCAGAGTTCACAGCATAGGAATCGTCGTAGTAAGGATTGGCGTGTTGAATTTCAATGGCCAGCACTCTTGGGAAATTGGCACCTGTCCATTGTTTGTAAAGGCTGTATTCTTCCTGTTGTTCAATGATATTATACCCGGTAATGTGAAAGCGGTCGCTGGTATCCGGTACAAGATTAGCATCCGGCGGGGTGGTACGAAATCCACCAAAGTTCTCCGGAAAATGACCGTGAAAAATGGCCAGTGGATATTTAACCTGCGGATGTTCATCAAACCCTTCAGGCAATAAAATGTGTGCGCCAAGGTACATGGGCCTGCCCCAGAATTCAGTCAACAGCTTGCTTTGTATTTTGATGTGCTTAATATATTTCGTGTCTTCCGGTTCTTTTACAGGAGGAATTTCTTTATCAATGGTGATGGTAATTTCGTTGGAATATGTTGGATCAATGTGGATTTTTACGGGTGTGGAATAAATGTTTCCCGGCGCTGAGTTCCAATGCTGGCCCTCGCCACGATCCATCGGAAGTTTTACTGTGTGGCCGGTTTTTAAATGAAAGGTTTCATATTTATGCAGCAATGCCTGCACATAGTAATCGCCTGCCGGAATATCATGCAATCGCTCCACGGGGTAACCAAATGCGTCTACACTTACCAGTTGCGACCGTCCCGGTTGCCAACTGTCCACATCTTTACCAAATACCAGTTGGGTATTGGCTGCATCGCTTACCTGCAACCTTGGTTCTTTTAAATTATTCTTTGAAATCAACAAAAGTAATCTTCCGTCAAAAGCTTGTTTTTGCAGATCAGGCGTAATATTTATGCGGAAACTTTGTGCATCTACACACAGGAAAATAAACAGCAATGGCAACAGGAAAATGATTTTTCTCATAATGATTGGTTATAGTATAAATATAAAGATTAACTGTTTGATTGCCGAAGAAAATAAGAAGCTATGCAGATAACAGCGTCATTCACTTGTAAACATTTAATCCTGGAAACAATAGCGTCTTTCTAATTTTTTTTGTTTACCAGCATTGGTATTTTATAGCATCTTCATCCGATAGATTCTGTGTTAATCGCCAAAAGATTTCCTGCTTTTTTTCTTAATTTTATTCTTTAGGCGTCCTGGTGACAGCCTGTTTAGGGGGCGGTCTATTAATGACCGCCTTCT
>JBKJUP010000074.1:0-138093 GCA_046590675.1 Ferruginibacter sp.
TATAAGGAGGCAATTATTTTTCATTTTTCATTAACTCTTTTAAGTTAAAATATTAGCAAGCACAAGTAAAGGCCGACGGTGCGTACTATTTCACCTTTTCATATCCGGCAACCAAAAATCAAATGGTTCGTCTCTTAACACCGCTAAAGTAACATTTATAAATAATTTCGGCTGCAGCCTCATAAAGATCATCGCTGAAAACAGTTGCTGCTATCTTGCGAAATGTTCAAAATCGTTCAGGTAATGAATGCTTCAACTATGCCTGGAACGCAGGAAACATAATTCAACCGAAATAATTTTTAATCCAGCTTGTAAGTTGTCAACTTATACCTGGCAAGAAATACATTTGTGCATTTTAATTGCTGCATACATATAAAATGTACAGAACCATTTTAAGAGCCGGGATGAAATGCAATTGCATTTTTCGTTCCTCAAGGCACTGCAGTTGAAATGTGCGACGCCACTGAAGCTAAATAGTAGCACTGCTGTCTGGCTCATAAAAAAAACTATGCACAGTTTTATAACTTGTGCATTTTAAAACAATATCCGATGTTCACTTATTCAATAATTATCAATTTTTATGCTAATCGTTACCTGGTAGTTTTTTAACATTATACATGAATCAAATAAATCATTTTAAAATGGTAAACTTATTTTGCAGATAAATCGTTTGCAATCGTAGTTTTTATAACGCTGATTTCATTTTCATCATAAGGGGTAAAATCGGGCCGGAAAAGATCGTGTTGCCAGATTTTTGAAACCGGGTCTTCGGGACGATGTCCCCATGGTAAATCGGTTTGTGTTTTGCCATTAACCAATCCCCAAAACATACAGCCCACTTTTTCACTGTTAAAAACAGGCAGGTGTGTTGCTATCAATGATGCGTTTGGCCGGTTCATCCATTCGGTACAAATCAGTGGCCGGTTGTGTTTTTTTAGTTCAGCAATTTGTTTCATCAATGCTTCTTTATTTCCATAATTGTGAAATGTAATTACATCGGATGCAGGCAACACAATATCATTTAATCTTTTATCATTGTTCCACACATCAATACTAACCGGCTGCGATGGGTTGATGGTACGTGCCCATATAATTACTTTTTTTAACAGCGGAAAACTGGCGCTTCCGAGGCCACCGTTGGTAGGTTCATTGTACAGATCCCACAGTAAAATGCGGGGGTCATTTTTGAAACGGCCTATCACTGCCTTTACGTATTTTTCAATGCGTGGATGGGTACTTTCATCCACCACCAGGCTATGGCCCGGACTTGGCGACCATGCCCATGCATACCAGCCTTTCAATGGCTCAGGTTGTATGCCAACTTTAGGATCATGTTCTAAACCAAACACGCAATCATCAAACAGTGCCGGCATAAATTTAATGTGGTGGCGGTCGCAAACACGCATAAAAACATCCAGTGTATTTAAAAAATATGCAGGGTCATCTTCATAAACAGCAAACTGAAGTACGGCTCTTAAACAGTTAAGGCCGGTGCTTTGTGCCAATGCCAGTTCCTTATCAATTGCCACTGAATCAAAACTGGTTTTGTCCCACATGGCAGTGTAATTGATGGCATAGGCAGGTATATAATTGAAGCCGCAAAACCAGGGTTGTTTAGCAGACCATTCATTGGCTTTTTGAGTGGACCATTGCGAAGCAATGGTTTGTGATTGAGCAATGTTGGATATCAAAAAAAATAAGATCAATGCAATTATATAACAACGTTTTTTCAATTTCATACACGGACTTTTTAGCTTAAAAAATTTAACCTGCAAAATAATTTCCTTCAACAAGAACCATTACAAAACCAGTGGATTGAGTGGGCTTGCTGCAGGATTTCCCGCTACAGTACCAGTCAGCCAACGGTTGCGGTCATTTTCCTGGTGCTCATTAATTGGTTCGGTTACATTAGCGCCGTCAGCAAAATAAATGATGGTTATTACCTCTCTTGTTATCTTCGACAGGTTGCCGGGGGCAGTGTGCAGCGTCCACCCATAGTGAAAGGTTGCATCACCTGCATTCATTGTTTTAGGGCGGCTGATATGAAAACCCTTTTCTTTTATATATTCATTGAGCAATGATTCTGATTCATCTGAAATAGCAATGTTTCCAATAGCGCCGTCAACATGTGTGCCCGAAGCAAAAGTGAGCATGCCCATATCCTCATCTATATCAATCAACGGCATCCACATGGTAACGGTATTGGTTGTATCCAATGGCCAATAATATTGATCCTGGTGCCAGGGTGTCAATCCTCCACCCGGTTCTTTGTAAAGTGCCTGGTCGTGATAAATGCGTACGTTTTTTACACCCAGTAAGTCTGCTGCAATTTTTGCAAAGCGTTTGGCAAGGGTAAACTTTTTAACCGCTTCATCCTGTTCCCATAAATTCATGATTTGCAAAAATGCTTTGCCATAAGTATCCCGTTCCTCAAGATTTCTTTTCTCTGTGTTGAACTGGTATGCGGCATGATTGATGGCTTCCCTGTAGGCAGGAACTTCATCCGGATTTAAAACTGACTTGATTAAAGTATGTCCGTCTTTTCTAAACCGCTCAACCTGGGCGGGAGCTATTTGTACAAACTGATCTAAAGCAGGCAATTGTTCTATAATCATTTTTATAAGTTTTATGGAAGTCAAAATAAATACAAAACAGATATGTTTTAATTGCAGATAATCGCTGCTTTATGGATTATATTAACTTTATTCTTGTAAATTGAACGCATTAAGTTAAATATTTCAATAAAATGAAGCCTGCTTTTGAAAATATAAACTCCGGTAATGCTTCTTTCCTGGTGCGGAAATTTGAAGAAAAAAGTTTTGCAGCGCCCTATCATTTTCATCCTGAATATGAACTCACCTTGATTTTACAAGGCACCGGTAAACGTTATGTAGGCACTAATATGAATGATTATTATCCCGGCGACCTGGTACTGCTTGGCGCCAATGTGCCGCATTGCTGGAAGACAGAACCTGGTTCAAATGATGGCATGTCCGGCTCAATTGTAATTCAGTTTTTACCCGATTTTATGGGCGGCGATTTTTTGCAAAAACCTGAGCTCAGTCATATACTTCAATTATTAAACAGCAGTAAGCATGGCATTCAATTTACCGGTGATACCAGTTTATGTAAACAAAAAATGATTTCACTGGCAGATGAGCAAAATGGTTTTCACAGGTTGATATGGATGCTTGAAATATTAGAAGAACTGGCGGGGATGGAACAAACTATTTTATTGAACAATCAAAATATTTATACCGAACTTCCCCAGGTTGAAAAAGAAAGGATGAACGCTGTATTAGCCTATATTGTTGAAAATTTCCAGGAAAAGGTTACGCTGCAGGCTGCTGCTGCCACTGCAAATATGACACCGCATGCATTTTGTAAATATTTTAAAAAGATCAACAGGAAAACTTTTATTGAAGCGGTGATTGACTACCGGATCAACTATGCAATGAAAGAACTGGTACATACAGATAAGGCGGTGGAACAGATTGGATTTGACAGTGGCTTTAATGATATTTCAAATTTTTATAAAACATTTAAAGACCGCAAAAAGATGAGCCCACTTAGTTATCGCAATAGTTTTATTAAGCAATTGCAACAAGCTTAAAAATTAAAAAGTAAAAAGTAAAAAGTAAGAAGTTATTCCATCAGCAAAAAAATCATTCATTATTATGAGCCAGCAAAATTCAAATCTACCTGTAAAACTGTATAAGCAATTACTATTCGGCTTATTGTTATTATTTATTGCAAACAGCGGCTTTGCACAGCAACCCATTCGTGTGGTAATTGCGGGTTTAAACCACGATCATATTCACGGAATTTTAAATCAGTACAACAAAGGTGTAGTGGATATTGTAGGCATTGCAGAGCCCAATAAAAAACTGCATGAGAAGTACAGTAAGCTGTATCATATTCCTGATTCGCTGTTTTTTACTGACCTTAAAAATTTAGTCGTACGAACAAAGCCTGATGCCGTGCTGGGGTATAATGCAGCAGCAAAGCATGTGGATATAGTAGAAATATGTGCACCACTTGGTATTTCGGTGATGGTTGAAAAACCTTTGGCAGCAACGCTTTCGCAGGCAAATAGAATGAAATTCCTTGCAGATAAATTCAAGATAAAAGTATTAACCAATTATGAAACTACCTGGTATGCATCTTACAAAGATGTGTACGATACGGTTGGCCATGGCGTGATTGGGCCAATTAAAAAAATGGTTGTACACGATGGGCACCAGGGGCCGCAGGAAATTGGTTGTAGCAAAGAATTTTTAAGTTGGCTGACCGATCCGGTACAAAATGGCGCAGGTGCTTTAAATGATTTTGGATGCTATGGTGCAGACCTGATGACCTGGTTTATGCATGGCGAAAAACCAATTGCAGTTACTGCAATAACCCGTCACTATAAGCCTGCAGTTTATCCCAATGTGGATGATGACGCTACGATTATTGTCGAATATCCCGGTGCAACCGGCTTGATAGAAGCTTCCTGGAACTGGCCATTTTCTATAAAAGATTTAGAAGTATTTGGTGAAAAAGGATACCTGCATGCATTGAATGGTTCAGCTATTACAAGTCGACTTCGTGAAAATATAAACAGCTCAAAAACTGCAACACCATTGGCGGCACCCATCAACGACGCCATGCTTTATTTGACAGCAGTGCTTCAACACAAAATTGCCGGCACAGACGATCAGTCTTCTCTTAATTACAATATGATTGCCATGGAAATTTTGGATGCTGCAAAAAGATCTGCACAAACCGGGAAAAGAATTGTGTTATAAAGACATTCATTCAGCCGGGTAACCAACAAGTTGATTTCAAGAGATTTGATGATTCAAAAAAATGCATAGCTGTTTATCCTAATTTATAAAAACATCTAATTGTTGTGATTGAGATCGTATTAAAATATCGTGAAACCGCATGAATCAATTATGATATCATGAAGGCGACTGGTCGAAAATCATTTTTGGTAATAAAATATTACTTTGTGCAATTAAATAAAGGAGCTATAAGATGAAACGGATATTGAAATTATTGCTATTACCTGCCATTTTATTTGTAACAATTCCTACTAATCTTTGGGGCCAGACTACAACTTCTTCTACCCTCTTTCAATTACGCACACCTGCGCAAACCGGCATTGATTTTAAGAACCAGCTTTTTGAAAGTGATTCTATCAATATATTAAACCAGGCCAATATTTATAATGGCGGCGGTGTAGGCATGGGCGATTTTAACGGCGATGGATTGATAGATATTTATTTTGCGGCCAACATGACGCCCAATAAATTATACCTGAATAAAGGTGCCATGCATTTCGAAGACATTACTGATGCAGCGGGTGTGGATGGCAGTGGCAGATGGTGTACAGGCGTATCCGTGGTTGACATCAATGCTGATGGTAAACTGGATATATATGTTTGTGCTTCGTTTAGGAAAGATCCTTCGCAGCGTACCAACCTGCTTTATATTAACCAGGGTAATAATGCTGCCGGCGTACCGGTTTTTAAAGAAGCCGCCGTTGCTTATGGAATAGCTGACCAGGGCTTTAGCACACAGGGCTATTTTTTCGATTACGACAAAGATGGCGACCTTGATCTTTACCTGGTGACCAACGAACTGAATGATCCAAAAACACCGATCCGTTTCAGGCCAAAAGTTACTGATGGTTCGGCATTGAATACTGACCGCCTTTATCGCAATAATGGCAATGGAACATTTACAAATGTGAGCCATGAAGCTGGCATTTCAATAGAAGGTTGGGGACATGCTGCCTGTATTTCAGATTTTAATATGGATGGCTGGCCGGATGTATATGTTGCGGATGACTTTGCATCCAACGATCTGTTGTACATCAATAACAAAGACGGAACTTTTACCAATCGACTGGGTGAATATTTTAAACATACCGGGTGGAACGCAATGGGCACCGATGCCGTAGACATCAATAACGACGGGCTTGTAGATGTACTATCACTTGAAATGTTGCCGGAAAATAATATGCGTAAAAAACGTATGTTGAGTGGCAACGAATATTACAATTATACCAACGCAAAAACATTTGGCTATCAGCATCAATATGTAAGAAATGTATTGCAGTTAAATAGCGGTATGGCTGGCAAGGGATTGCCGGCATTTAGTGATGTTGGTTTTATGTCAGACATCTACCAGACAGACTGGAGCTGGTGCCCGCTGGTGGCAGATTTTGACAATGACGGATACCGCGATGTGGTGATCACAAACGGCCTGCCCCGGGATGTAACAGACCTTGATTATATTGCTTATGATAACGGGCAAATTGGTTATGGCAATTTTACATTGGGCATGGTCGATTCCCTTCCTGTTGTAAAAATTCCCAACTACGCTTTTAAAAATAAAGGAGGCAATCAATTTGAAAATACTGCAAAGGCATGGGGTTTTACGCAACCATCTTTTTCTAACGGCGGTGCTTATGCTGATCTTGATAATGACGGCGACCTTGATATTGTAATCAACAACATCAACGACAATGCATTTGTGTATGAAAACACTTCGCAAAAAAATGACGGACACCAGCTTACCATAGCCATTGTTGGATCAGGCAATAACACACAGGGTGTAGGTGCAAATATCCGTACCTGGTATGCCGGTAATAAACAGCAATATTATGAACACCAGCCAGCCCGTGGTTACCTGTCAACAGATGACGCAAGGGCACATATTGGATTAGGCAATACAGCCATGGTAGATTCTATAAAAATAAGCTGGCCGGATAATAAGGAACAGTTACTTACCAATGTTAAAGCTGATCAAACCATTGTGCTGGATCATAAAAATGCAACAGCTTCTCGCCGGCCCATACCTGCTGTGCAGGCGCTTTTCAGCAATGCTGCTGAACGTTATGGTATCAATTACAAACCGGCAGAGGACGATTTTGTTGATTACAATGTACAGGCAACGCTTCCCCATAAACTCAGTCAGTATGGCCCCGGTATAGCCGTTGGAGATATTGATAACAATGGGTTTGATGATTTTTTTGTTGGTGGTTCTTCCAGCAATCCTGGCGTATTTTTTATGCAGGATGCAGGTGGACATTTTTCAAAAGAGAAAGATCGTTTTTTACAAAAAGAAGATCCATTGGTGGAAGATATGGGGGTTCTTTTCTTTGATGCTGATAACGACAAAGACCTCGACATGTACATTGTAAGCGGAAGCTATGAGCTGCCACCCAACCATGCCATCTGCCAGGATCGTTTGTATCTGAATGATGGAAAAGGATGGTTTAAAAGAGTTGAATCGGCATTGCCAGTTGAAACTACCAATGGCTCCTGCGTACGTGCAGCAGATTTTGACGGCGATGGATTGCTTGATCTGTTTGTAGGTGGCAGAGTTGTTTCAGGTGCTTATCCCACTGCACCTAAAAGTTTTATTTTAAAAAATACCGGCGGCAAATTTATAGATGTAACAAAACAATATTGCCCGCAGTTGGAGAATATTGGCATGGTTACCGATGCCTTATGGTCCGACTTTGACAATGATGGAAAAATAGACCTTGTATTAACAGGTGAGTGGATGCCGGTTACTTTTTTGAAAAATACCGGGAAGGGTTTTGTGGATGTTACAAAAACAACCGGTATCGATAAGCATACAGGTTGGTGGAATAGTTTAACTGCAGGCGACTTTGACAATGACGGCGACATCGATTATATAGCGGGCAACCTTGGCCTTAACTCTAACTATAAGGCATCGCCTGCACAACCCATGACCATACTGGCAAAAGATCTTGATCAGAACGGATCGTTGGATGCGATGGTGTTTTGTTATATGAAGGCTGAAGACGGAACGATGAAACCCTTTCCCATGCATACCAAAGATGACCTCGCCAGCCAGTTACTTTCTATTCGAAAAAGATACCCGACTTATAAATCATTTGGTTCTGCCACCATGGATGATCTGTGGAGTAAAAAGGATAAGGAAAATGCTATCATTATGGAGGCAACCGATTTGCAGACCAGCTATATTGAAAACCTGGGCAATGGAAAGTTTGCCATTAAGCCAATGCCTTCAGAAGCCCAGACAGCACCGGTTTACGGCATGTTGAGTGAGGACGTGGACGGGGATGGTAACCTTGATTTAATGCTGGTAGGAAACGATTATGGCATGGAGCCATATAGTGGCCGCCACGATGCATTTACCGGCTTATGTTTAAAGGGCGATGGCAAAGGTGGATTTACAGCAATGCCTTTATCGGGCACAGGATTTTTTGTAGATGGTGATGCAAAAGGGCTCACCAAACTACACACTGCAAAAAATGAAGACATCATTATTGCAACGCAAAACCAGGATAGCCTGGTAGTATATAGTAAAGCATTGCAAGATAAAAATGCCCGTTGGGTTAGCCTGCAACCAGGCGATGCCTATGCGGAGCTGTTATACAAGGATGGCAGAAAACAACGGATTGAATTTTATTATGGGAGCACCTATCTTTCTCAATCAACAAGAAAAATAAAACTGGATAAAGCGGTTGCGAAAATTACGGTGACTGATTTTAAGGGTAAAAAAAGAACATTGTAATATAACCGCATTTAGCCAACCAAAAGCAAAACCCGATTGTTAGCTTTTTAAAATGCAATTTAAAATATGCATGCTTTATAATTTGGAAACCCGCATGTAATCTATCATTGCCTGGTTAATGGCTCCATTCATATTGTCATCAAAATCGTCGAAAGATAAGGTGATATTGTATTTACCCTTATCCAGTTTCAATTGTATTTTATTACTAAATCCCCAGTTGCTCCATTCGTCTTTGCCACGTTGCGGAAATACAATGGTTCCTTTCTTTACATTGTTGATGTTGAGGCTTCGAATGGCACATTTATTTTCGGTATTTACAGGCCCGTTTCCATTGGCATACCTGAAATCAATTGCATAAGTTCCCGCCGAATCAATACTAACAGGAATGGTGATGGCTTGATTAACATGCTTACTTATTTCAACGAACCCTGATCCTGAAAAGCCTTTATATTTTAAAGTGGCTGCCCGGCAAGTTTTTTCTGCTTCAACTATTATTTCAGATGCACTATCTGCAATCACAAAGGGTTCGCTGGCAAAAGATTCGGTGCCTTGTTCATCAACTGCGTACACCTGGTAAGATGCATGTTGTTTATTGTTGATGACAAATGTGTTTGGTTCACAATTACTGATTAACTGGTTGTTTTTTAAAACCATGTAATATTTCGCACCTGCAACTTTTTGCCAGGCAAAACCGGCTTCAGTTTTAGTTATAATGGGTGTAGCCGGCGACACCAGGTTGGCTAATTTATTGATAGATTCATCCTTTAAAATATTATTGGCTAAAATAATTTTTATGCTGTGCCCGCCACTCAAATCCCCGCCAATCTCGAAGGATCTTAAGGTCTTTCCATCCAGGGAAAAACTTTGAATTTTATTTCCAAATCCTTCTATTGAAATATTGAGTACCGCATTTCTATATTTAAAATTATTAAGTTGATTTTTGCCGCTTAATGCCTTCGGCATAAATGGATGAAACACCAATTTATTTGCCTGGAATTCTATACCAAATAATAATTTATGCACCATGGCGATGTTACCTGACAAGCTCCATAACATATTGCTGGAGTTAATAACAGTTCCGGCAAAATCACCATTGTCTGCTACAAAGTTTTCCTTGTTGGTTAAAAACAATGCGGCTGGCCGATAAATAGCTGCCAGCGATTCCATCACCGATTTTTCATTGCCCGCTTTAGCTGAAGCCAGCGCCCAGTACGACTGTACAAAAGGCCACACGGCATCATTATGGTAAGGCGGAATATCAGGGATCTGTGGATAGATGCAGGGAATTCCAAAATCTAACATGGGTGTATGTGAAATAACCGAGGCCTGTCGGTCAGCACTGGTTATCCCAAAAAGTACACACAGCGCTTCACCCAGTGCTTCCGATCTTGGGGATACTGACTTGTAATTTCTGCCATATAAATACTGGCTGTAATAACCTTTGTCGGCCATCCATAAATATTGGTTGATGGCTGCTTTTATTTTGGTAGCATTGGTGCTATATTTCCTTGCGGCCAGTGGATTATTTAGAATCGACAACATTTGGGATAATACCATATTTGCCTGGTAATGTACCGCATTTGTACCCAGGTTTTCAGACGCATAAATGTCTGCCGGTTCCATCCACTTGGGATAAGTTTGTTCACGCCAATCTAAAAATGAAGACTCTCCTTTTACCAGCCCCGTGCCTGTATCATAAGCAACCTGCATATCATCTTCAATGGTGTTTTTAATAATTTCACTGGCTTGTTCTAACCAATTCTTATCACCGGTGGCTCTATATATTTCCCAGGCTGCCACAGACCATACAATGCGATCTGTTGAGCAGGGGTAAGCCCCGCCCGTTCCTGTATCCTGTATGATTCTTTTCTTTGCATTTACCTTGCGCAGTAAACTATTTTTTGCTACTTCGGGTTGCAGGTAAGCCATCGATAAAATAATGCTGTAGCTGATGTCACGTGTCCATACGCCTGCCCACTCTTTTCCGGTTCTGAAAGTATTGTCGGGCTCCACCGCTTTTATCATTTCTTCCAGCGACATATTGTAAATGGCATTGATGATGGTATGATCTGAACTGTACTGTGGAAATGCTGAAATGTCTTTGGATAATTTCCAACCGGCGGCGGTTTGTTTTTCGTCTTTTTGCGCATTCAATACAAGTGTGGTTTCATAAATGCCATCACCGTCTGGGTCTGTTAATTCAAGTTCTTTCCTGTTGTGCAGGTTATCAAAATCCCATGTCATCGGCAAGGCGCTGCCTGCAACATACAGGCCCTTAAAATCTTCCGGGTACACTTTATCTCCTTTAAAGGTTGTATAGAAACCTTTCGTTTTTAAATCGCTTAAAACTGAACGCATATCCACCCTTATTTTCAACTTAGTATCTAGTTGCAAATATGTTGCTGTGCCTCCGGAGGTATCCTTTAATTGGTGGCCAAAATTGATCACAGGCGTTTCCGTTACTCCCGGTAAAATATTAAGCTGGTGATTGGTGCCAGGTTGCATTTCGTTGTCTTTTCCGTTGATGCTGAATTTAAAAGACAGCATAGCAGGTTGCAACTTGTTAGTCGGGCTCTTGTAATTTGAAACAATTTCTGTAGCGGATAATGCGGTAGCCTGCATATTGCCCTGCGTAACTTTATCCGGGTAAATATTATATGCCTTTGATTGAAATAGGGGTTGCTGACAAAAGCCATTTTGCATTGCCAAAAATGTGATTGATGTATATAGCAGTCGTCTCATAATATCTACATTAAACTATGATAAAGATAATTTAAATACAGCTGGTGCTGCCAAAAAGAGATGTGCATTTAATTTAAGTCCCAGAGAGATTATATAGATCAAGAAACTTCTGCGCAAAAATGATCTAAGCCAGCACGGTCTTAAATACCTGCAATAAAACTTTACTATCTATCTACATTATCTGCATATTATTTAAACCCTGCAATAAATAAATGTAATTTCAATAAATATAATATTAACGTGAAAAAATGCTCACCAAAACGCAGCTGTTCGCCAAAGAAATATCTTACGGGCTATAGTCTTATTTTAGGATGTTGTTTTATTATCATTTCGTGTCATAATCAAACTTCAACATACGTTAAAAATACCACCATAAACAAGCATGAAGCTAAAAAAAATTCAGAACAATATTTTCTACCGCCCATTGTAATTCCTGTTACCATTCAAAATCAGCCTGCAATCATAAAAGCCGGGAAACCTGTTGTTAAAATAGATTCATCAGTTTCAGGTATTCCTTTCTTTACCAATTACGGAACCGATGATGGCTTGTCTATAAATAACGTTATCTGTGGCGCTACCGACAAAGCCGGTAATCTTTGGTTCGGTACAGGAGGTGGAGGCGTGGATAGATATGACGGAAAAAATTTTACCAATTATACCAAGTCACAGGGGCTGGCAGGTAATATAGTATTTTATATTATGGAAGACCGGGGAGGAAATATATGGATCGGCACTACCTCCGGTTTAAGCAAATATGATGGGCACCGCTTTATAAATTACAGCACATTGCAAGGGCTGGCAGACAATTTTGTGACCTCTATCATCCAGGATAGTAAACGTAATCTTTGGTTTGGCACCCATGATGGTGGCGTGAGCAAATACGATGGTAAAAACTTTACGAATTATACCGAAGCGCAAGGCCTGGCAAATAATTATGTACGATGTATGATTGAGGATAGAAAAGGAAACCTTTGGTTTGGTACAGATGCGGGAGGTGTAAGCAAATATGATGGAAGCAGCTTCGTTAATTATACCAGCGTTCAGGGTTTAGCGGGTAATTCTGTCAATTGTATAACTCAGGATAACAAAGGCAATCTTTGGTTTGGTACAAATACAGGCTTGAGTAAATATGACTTTAAAGAATTTAAAAATTATACAACAAAAGATGGATTAGTAGATAATAATATTTACTGCATTTTGCAGGATAAAAAAAAAGAATTTTGGTTCGGCACACATACCAAAGGCGTAAGCAAATACGATGGAACAAGTTTCAGGAATTACACAAAGGCAGAAGGACTGGCCGAAAATAAAATAAGTAGCATCATACAAGACAGGACCGGTAACGTTTGGGTTACATCGCAGGGAGGCGGCGTTAGTAAATATGAGGGGAATAGTTTTGCCTATTATACTACAGCGCAGGGGCTGGCGGGTAACCTGGTGTTTTATATCACGCAGGATAAAGCCGGCAACCATTGGTTTGGCACCTATGAGGGGGGCACCAGCAAATACGACGGAAAAACCTTTTCGAATTACGCAAAACAACAGGGCCTTCCGGATATAAGTATTTGGAGTATTATGACAGACAGATCAGGAAATATTTGGTTTAGTTCAGACAGAGCAGGTGTGTGTAAATATGACGGCAGCAGTTTTACCAATTATACCACAAAACAAGGGCTGGCAGCAGATGCAGTGATTAGTATGATGCAGGATACAGCAGGAAATATTTGGTTTGGAACACGGGCAAGCGGAGTGAGTAAGTTTGATGGAAAAAGTTTTACCAATTACTCAAAAGCGCAGGGCCTGGCTGGTAATAATATCTGGAGCATTATCCAGGACAGAGCTGGAAACATTTGGTTTGGCACGCATGAGGATGGGGCAAGTAAATACAATGGAAAAAGCTTTATTAACTACACAACCTCCCAGGGATTACCAGGTAACGCTATAACTGCCATACGTGAGGACAAGAATGGCAATTTATGGTTTGGAACAGATGGGCAAGGCCTTAGTAAGTATGATGGAAACCATTTTACAAACTATACTACAGAAGATGGGCTGGCAGACAATACTATATCATTTATAACCGAGGATACAACAAGGGATATTGTTTGGCTTGGCACAAACCAGGGGCTATCAGGTATTAAGGAAAAAACTTTACTTAAAAATTTGCCAGTTATTAAATTTGAAAATTTTAATAAAATTACAGGCTATCCTATAAAAGATGTAAGTACTGGTGGCCTGTTTGCCGACGACAAAGGAATTGTATGGGCAGGCAGCGGAGATGGTAAGTTAATCCGATTTGATTATTCATCCGTTAATAAAAGAAATGCGGCGGCTTTAATTTTAGAAATACAAGATGTGAAAGTAAATAATGAAGCGATCTGCTGGAATCATCTCCTGCATCTGAGGTCACACAATAATGCAACAGACAGCCTCACCATACTAAATGAAATGTTTACCTCTTTTGGAAAAATAATAGCACCTGAAGCTTTGTATAAAATGGGTGAAAAATATAAAAATATAGAGCTGGACAAAGTAGAGAAATTTTATCCGGTACCGATAAACCTGGTGCTGCCCTATGAAGACAATAATATAACGATAAACTTTGTTGCAATAGACCCTGCAATGCAAAAACAAGTTCAATACCAATATAAACTGGATGGATACAATAATAACTGGAGCCAGTTAAGCAATGCTACGAGTGCTGTATTTGGCAATATGAAGGCCGGCGATTACACCTTTAAGTTGAAAGCGGTTAATCCTTTTGGCGTGTGGAGCGAAAAGGAATACAGCTTTAAAGTACTGCCGCCTTTGTGGGCTACCTGGTGGGCAATTACGCTGTATTTTTTAGCAGCGGTTGCAACGCTTTACGCATTTTATCGCAATACCATTAAAAGCGTAGAACGCAAACAGGCTGCGCAATTAAAAATAATTATAACTACCCAGGAAGAGGAGCGTAACCGAATATCTCGGGATTTGCATGATGACATAGGCGCAAGGCTCACCAATATGAACATCATGTCTGCATTAGGGCAAAAAAAAGTAAACGAGCCGCTGGAGATGTTTGAATATTTAAAACGTATTTCTAAAGAAGTTCAAACATCAGCGGAAGCACTTGATGACATTGTGTGGAGCATTGATAGCCAAAACGATTCAATAGAGGAATTGACTGCACGCATGAGAAGATATACCGCTGATATTTTTGATGGAAAATCTGTAACGTATTCTATCAGTGTAGAGCAAACCTTATTGCCTGTAAAACTCTCAACTGGTAAGCGCAGGGATTTGTTTCTGTTATTTAAGGAATCTATTAATAATATTCAGAAACATGCGGCAGCAAAAGAAGTAAAAATAAAGATTGAATCAATTAATGATAATCTTTCTATGGAGGTGAGTGACGATGGAAAGGGGTTTGACATAAACCAGCCAACACACAGAAACGGTTTAAAAAATATGCAGCAACGTATTTCGAAGTGGAAGGGTACATTAACTGTTGACTCTTTGCCCGATAAAGGCGTTGTGGTGACAGTTACGTTGCCCATTTCAACCCCATCACTCAAAAAGGGGATGAGAAACCGGCGTAAGAACCGATAACTTTAGTATATGCCTGAAATCATTATTTTTGAAGACGACGATCAATTAAGAAATTCATTGGTGGTACTGATAAGCAGCAGTGATGACCTTACTGTAACCGGAGATTATAGCGATGCAATGACAGCAGCTACTATTATCCGGACTTACAAACCAGATGTAGTTATCATGGATATAAATATGCCAGGCAAAACCGGCATCCAGGCTGTAACAGAAATAAAGGAAGCCAGGCCACAAACGTTGATTATCATGTACACTATGTTTGATAATGATGAAAGTTTATTCGGCAGCCTTTGTGCTGGTGCTAACGGATATATTCTCAAAAAGACTTCTCCTTTTAAATTATTTGAGGCAATATCTGAGGTGATAGAAGGAGGTGCCCCAATGTCGCCAGTCATTGCCAGGCGGGTGTTACAGCGGTTCGAAGTAAAGTCATCCGCACAACAATATCACCTTACAGCCCGCGAAAAAGAAGTATTACAATTGCTTACAAAAGGTTATAGTGTTAAAGCAATTGCTGCAGCATTAATAATTTCATTTGATACATCACGTACCCATCTAAAAAATATCTACAACAAATTGCATGTCAATTGCGGAAAAGAAGCCATCGCAAAAGTGCTTAGCGAAAGAATATTCTAAATAGCCCCAAAACACATTTTTCCTGTTAGGTATCACACAAAAAACGTATTGTTTGTGTTTGAAAACAAACCAACATTTGTGCTGTAAAATATTCACTACAATTAAATCACTTAATTATGAAACAAGTATTAACCATTAAGCGCTTTTCATTTCTGCTTTGTATTATTGCCCTTTTGTTTAGCTGCCGTAAGTCGGACGACCATCCCAAAAAAACAGTGCCATTAAAAGCCACGTTTCAAACAATAACCACTCTTCTTCAAACTGGCCCCCCCGAACTGGATTCAATTGCCGGGGAAGGCAGGGGAACACCCATTGGCAAATCTTCTTTTATAACACACGCACAATTTGATGTTAGTTATAACCTCACAGGTGCAATAGTTACCACAACTGAAAACGGTGATAAATTTTTTGCCGGTATTACCGGACATGCACCTGACATTAATGAAGAGGGTGACATTACATTAAATTTCGATGCCATTATCACAGGAGGCACAGGCAAATATGCTGGTGCATCGGGTAGCTTTAAAGGCGTTGCACACGAAAGCATTTATAATAGCGGAGGATTAACTACTTGGGACGGCTTTATCAAATATTAGTTGAGATTGTTTTGATACAACCATATTTTTTGCCCCTTTCGTGAGTTAGTGTAAAACAGAAATGGTTCTTCTTCAAAGTTTACTTTCTGTTTAAATATTAAACATAAGTAATGTGTGAAAAATCAAGCAGTTCTATATCAGCAAGTAGTTTTAAAGGATGTAAAAAATGATTTCTGATTTTGTACTATACCCTGCGCAAATTTCGAAAGCCACTTTATTAAGTGGCTTTTTTCTTCGGTGTACAACCATATTAAACAATAGTGATTGCCGAATATTCCGGATGCTGTCAAGCATCTGCGGCGACATAAGGATTGAACGGGATATTTCAACAGAACGAAAAAATTGTCACCATACCGACATCCCTTGATTTTAAATAAAAATAATTTTCAATTTATTATTATTTTTATCTAAAGCATCCCTGATTAGTTTTCAAATTTTACTCCAATGACAAAAGCCCCCATATTAGATTTTAAAAAAGATTTAAACCTGGCTCAGTTTACTTTAGAAAATTTACAGGAAGGCGTTTTCTGGGTAAATGCGCAGGGCGATATTTTAAATGTAAATGAAACTGCCTGCACAATGACCGGCTACTCCAAAAAGGAGTTAACAAAGATGAAGGTGCATCAAATTAATCCCTCAGAAATTGTGATGGACTTTCCTACATTCTGGCAAAAACTCAAGAGCGAAAAGAAGTTCTAAAGTGGTTGATGCACTGATGCAATACGATTGGCCGGGTGGTAATATCAGGGAACTGGAAAATCTTATTGAAAGAGCACTCATACTTACCAGTACGGACATACTGGAATATGGCGACTGGATACCTGCCGCAAAAAATTCAGGCTCAAATTCAAAAGCTTCTCTACAAAAAATGGAGGATGTTGAAAGAGCGCACATCGTAGGCATGCTAAACAAAACAAACTGGAAAGTAAGCGGCGAAAAAGGCGCTGCAAAAATATTGGGCCTTAACCCAACTACATTAGAAGCAAGAATAAAAAAATTGGGTATAGAAAGAGAAAACTAACAACTATTTCATACAAACGCCAACACAGGATGCAACTTCTGTGGATGATTTTAATAAACTGATTCCTGCTATCCTGTTAATTTTTTTATCGGTTACATACAGCATGATCCAGTCGTCCTGCTGTACTACCCTTGCATTCATAGCCACGGGCTCTGCTACAAAATCCTGTACAGCTTCATTCATCGGTTCTCCATTTGGCCCCAGGATAAAATAATAATTTTTTTCGCCTTTTGCATTCGTCACTTTTAGTATAGGAGGAATACCACCCAGGATACAGCGAATGGCACAGTCCCGATGCACTTTACCTTCGCCCGGTTTCATTACGCCAAAATAACATTTGGGATCAATGATCTCTCCTTTTATTGTTTGCATTCCCAACTCTTTTTTCTCCGGCAATAAAGCGTTGTCGGCAATTGCGCCAATATTCATTACAGGATTTTCTTCCTTATTTATTTGCAGCAATGTTTTTCCATCGCTGTATAATAAAGTACCTTTTAGTGTAAGTTCTTTGTTATTGAACTTCAAATTTTTTTCTTTTTCTAATTCCATGATGGCAGTGGTTGCACCGTGTTTACCATACCCAACCAATGGAATGGTAATATAAGATGCATTACCCCAGATATCTTTTCCGGCAACAACTTTTAACATAGGCAAAGGATTGTCAATATAGATTCCCTTTACTTCGGTGAGTGTACCAAATTCAAAATTAGCCGTTGAAAATTTTTTCTGAAAAAAAGCCAGCAGCAATGCAATCATTATGGCAATAGGAAAAAGAAACGACAGCACTCTTTTAAGATGTGTAGCAAATGAAGATGGTGCTTTAGGCATCCATCCAATATAAAACTCTGTATTTTTCATTATCAGTTATTCGTTTTAAAATTATTCACCAATCATTGCTCCCTGCCTTTCTGTTCCTTCGGCAAATGGTATTGGGTTAAGCCAAACTTTTGAGTCCACTATTTTAATATCGTAAGTATTAACTTTTTCTGTAAATGGCGGCGGCGATTGCCCGTTCTGCGGCAGATATTGATAGCCATGCCAGGGGCAGGTAATGCAGCCATCAATGATTTTCCCTTCACCCAATGGCCCGCCCTGGTGCTTACACACATTGTGCAGGGCGTATAATTTATTTTCATGTTTATACACCGCAATCCTTTCTGCATCCACACAAAATATTTTTGCACGGCCTTCATCAAAGTCATTTACATTACAAACCTGTACAAAACCTTCTTTTCCCACATCAAATTTTTCATTGTCTTTTTTAACTTCTTTTCTAGCGGCAATAATGTGTAGTGTTATCAGCCATGCAGCACCGGCAGCAATCACCAACACAAATACCGGGTGCGTTTCGTATTGAATTACACCAAGCATCACATGCATTACAATAAAAAAATAAGCCAGGTATACAAACATGTGGAGTGTTTTCCAAACTTTGGGTGACAGATTGTGCAGCCAAAAATCGTGGCTTGTAATGGCCATTAAAAATAAAATGATCAACGCAAAAAAACCTAAAGCCTGGAATGGAAATTCGCTTAATGAAAAGAAATTTGTATTGGATGTAAACACCGATACGAATGGATTTACATTTCCTATTGAATGAAATTGAAGGATACTAAATACACCATGCACAGCGGCAATACAAAACATGGTTACACCCAAATGCCTGCGGTTGTATAAAAGCGGCAGAAATTTTTTATTGATTCTTGCCAGCGGACCAATGCTCAAAATAATATGCAACAATAACACTGCTAATGTAGAAGTAGATCGGATCAATACCGTTTCAAAAGTATAATCCGGATTTACTAATGCTGTTATTACAATAAAAGTTGTGAGATACAACACGCAAAACCCAACTATGAACCCATCGTATCGTTTCTTTTGCCTGTTCCAACCCACTGCTGAATAGCCTGCACTCATAATTTAAAATTTTAGCGTATCAATGGTTTGCTGATGAATAATATCGTACACAATAAAACTGTACTTATTTTCACTATCTGCTTTTATAGAAAAGAAATAACTGCCCTTTGTTGCCACCCTGCCGATTAATTCTTTTTCTCCTTTACTGAGTTGATATATTAATGAAGATGCTGTTGTTGATTCTTTATTAATATTTACCTGCAACTGGTAATTTTTTTGATCATTGCTGCTGCGCAGAAAAGCAGTGTAATCTTTTCCGGTGGTTTTCTTAACTTCAACTGGTAAGGCTGTAGTAATATCTTGCTGCAATAGTTTATCAAGTGCTTGTTTTGGCACTACTATATAAGCACTGATGATTCCCAGGGGAATTAAAAATGCCAGCACTGTCCATATTTGCAGGTGTCTTTTACGCAGCGGTTTTATCATGTTGCATCTTTTTTACTTTTCTCCATTTGTTTAGTAATACCGGCCAAAGCACTATTGTACCAGGAAGAATGATCAGCTTAAAGCCCCAACCCGAGCCATGTGCAGCGGTATCAATTTTATGGATGCCTTTGCTTAAAAAGAAAACAGCGAATAAAATACCTGCTATAAGATAAAGCGCCACGGCCATGAAAATGATGGATACCCCCATTGTGATGTGATTTAATTTTCGATCATTAATAAACTATTGAAACTATTTAGTCCATCAGGCTGCCTGTAAGGATTGTCAATATCTTCCACCCAGGTTTTATCATCAATAAAAAATTTATACGGATATGTTCCGTTGGGCAGCATCGGAATTTCAATTTGCCATAACCCATTTTTTGTGGGCTCCATCAACAATGTATCCTTTGCCCAGTTATTAAAACTTCCTGCCAATGAAATATTAGCAGCACATGGATTTTGTATGTAAAACGCTATGGCTTTTTTTCTTTTATTGATAAAAGGCGATGTGCATTGTTTCATTGAAAAATAATTTTGCAAGGTTTTTACGATGGCTTTACCGGGATGTATTACGCCATAGCCCTGTTGCTCAACCGGTAAACCTGGTAATCTTTTAGCGGTACTAAATAATATGGTTCGAATTTGAGCTGGCGTAAGCTGCGGATTTATTTCAAGTAATTGTGCTATAACGGCCGTAACAATTGGCGCTGCAAAAGACGTTCCGTCAACATGCATGTAGTGCGACGAAATAAATTTGCATTGCTGTATTCGCTCAACTATTTTTTCCCTGGCAAAAGTTACTTCTTTTTTATCTACGTCGTTATAATTAATCCCTGCTTTTTCATACAATGTTGGTATTGTTTTAATCAATTTATCGTCGCCGGCTTGTTGCAATTCAAACAATGCATGGGCCATTGCCTGTTCTGAAGTACCCGGCAAAATGGGTGCTGCAATCCACATCGCATTCGCAATTAATTCGGGTTTGTACAGTTCATCTTCCGTTTTTCCAAAAGATGAATGATACAATTTATTTTCGTTTCCGTTTAAACAATTGTTATCATCCCATCCACCCACAGCAATCACATTGGGCGAATTGGCAGGCGGTTTAATGGCAGCCTTATCATCATTGCCCACCGCTGCTACAATGGTAATACCTTTTTCAATTAACGCTTCAGCTAATAAATCCACTTCGCTGTTTACCCATACACCTTTAACATCGTCACCCAGCGACATGTTGATGATACGAATATCAAATGTGAGATAATTTTCAAGCACCCATTGCAAAGCCAGCACAATATTTTCAGTAGTTATCTTTCCTTCATCATTCATTACTTTAAGCAATACCAGCGAGGCATCGCTTGCAATACCTTTGTATAAACCATTGCTTAAATAACCATCACCGGCACACACCACACTCGTCATACTGCCATGCCAGGATGCATTGTGCGGCTGTGAAAAGTAGTTGGTTGTCCTTGCAGGATCAGTAATATCCAGCACCTTTTTTATCCTGTTTTTATGTTGTATTAAATCAGGATGTTAATAAAAGCCGCTATCGATCAAACAGATGGTGACACCTTTGCCTGAATATTTTGGATTGCTGTTAACCCGTATGGGCGTTGGAAGAATGATAAAATCATCGGCAGTTTTTACAGGGAAATACGGGCCAATTTCAGGCAGTATTTTTTGTTCCATCAATATTGTTGTATTAAAATAATCAAGGCAGCGGCTGCAGATGCCATCTTCATCAGCCCAGCCTGGTTTATACAGTTTTATTTTTTCCAATATCGTTTGTTCACTTTCACTATGGAAGCGATAGAATAATTTATCTACTGCATCGTTGCACAGCGGGCAGATAATTTTTTCTTCGTTACTCATTGGTGAATATTTTTATTAGGTCAAAGAAACAACAGCATAGCCTTATTAAATGTCATTCACCCGACGGGAATAAAAGAATAGTGAATTAACTATTTTGAGTCTTGCAGATGACATCGTTAATGTTCATCAATTTGCCTTTAAAGGAGTTGTTGCAAATGTAGTTTAGAGGCGTATATTTGCAATGCAATACCCGGAAAATCCTCTCTCCCGCATGGGATGATGAAACCGGGTTTTTGTTTTTTTAGAAGTCATGCTTTCTTCGACTCCGTAAAAGTGAAATTACCAAACCTACACCTACAAGTACATCTACTATATTCCAAATACTTCTTCCTAATGCAACTTTTAGAAATGGTTGAAACAACAATGCAAGGGCGATGTAAACTATTACTTCTGCCTTATGGTTTTTATGAAGTAAAGCCATAGTCAAGTTGCAGAAATAAAAAACCTTTTGACATGCCTAAAATAAATGCTGATAGATTTTCTTCTTTGTCGCAAACAGTTCTATACAGTTTTAAAAAAGCCTTGTGGCAAACCTTTTGTGGCAGTTTTTATTCGGTGATTTCAAGTTTATCGATGAGTGTCCTTTTGGAAAAGTCAACGGCAAAATGAGTTGAGAGGCCATCTTCGTCTGTATTCTCCGTACTTTTTTTTCCTGAATTTGTCGCTATTAAATAATGAAAATATAGCTTTTCATCTTTTCTAAGTTCCGGAACAATTGTCTTAAACCCTAAATCTAAATATTCTGTAAATGAATATTTTTTAGAATGATACCCAAGTTGCTCTGCAAATCGTGTCGGCATATAGTCGTTCTTCTCTGCTCTTCGTTTAAGCATTTCTCCGTCTTCTGTCCCAATACTTAAAAAATGAGTTTTGTTTTCTATCAAAATTGCGTCAAGATTTTCTCCGCCGTCCGGCCCCGATACGATATTTAAATCGGCGGTTTTTAGTTCGCAAGTGATTTTTAAGTTTTCAATGCCTTCCGCCTTTTTCGTAATACGAATGATCCAGCCTTTAGTTCCTTTCACAGCAAAAACTGAATCTTTTATCCAATTACTAATATCGTCGAAAGCAATAATCTCAATTAACAACGTGACTGACTCAATGATTTTCGAAGTTTGAAATTCAGACAAATCTGCATCATCATCATTTTCGAACCAAAAATTCAAGTCAACTGTCCCTAATGGTGTTATGAAATTGTCTATTATCATTGTACTGTCGCCCAAAATTGCCGCTAACGTTTATATCGCCACAATAAAAAAAATAATGTATTGCGACAATACACCAAATATAGCCTTATATGCAACAGTATTAAAGTTATGAGTGCAAATAAGAATAACAATTTCAGCATAGTAAAAATTGCTGTTACCAAGAAGTAGACCTGGCCCAATTACTACTGACGCACCCGGCAAACCTTGCTACTAATATCGGATCTTATTTGGCAGGCCATATTTAAAAAGACTGCTGAAATGCTGCGGACTGCCTGCGTGAGGGATAGTAGCGGAAAGCCCGGTGAGGGTTTTGTGTGTGTGTGGGTTTTGTGCCGGACTTGCAGCGGATAGCCCGGCCCCGTTTGCATTTTGTGTAAAGGTTTTGTGCGGGGTAAAAATGCTTTACGGGGACACGCCCACATTGGCTTGCTGAAGTGATTGCAGGTTTAATTTTTGTATGCTGTTGCATTTAAACGGCGTCCAATACTTACTTCTTTGTTTTACTGGGTGGAATTTTATATAACTCATATTCCTTCATCACCCTTAAAACTTCTGCCACACCCCAGGCTTGTGCTATACAACCCCGTGAATGATGTGGCGCATCTGCATCAAATATTTCGGAAATAGAACCAATGCAACCTTCATTTAAATGAAACTTAAAATCGTTGATTATTTTTTGTGCCTGCAGTTTTCCTTTGGCACCGTTTACCTTAATAATGGCATCTACATAAGCACCCAATAACCAGCTCCACACCGTTCCCTGGTGGTAAGATGAATCCCTGTGCCATTGGTCGCCACCGTACTGGTGTATATAATTTTTATCCTCAGCAGGTAAAGTTTTTAAGCCAACTGGTGTGTACAATTTATTAGCTATCACCTGCAATACACTTTTTGCTTTATCGCCTTCGAGCAATGCAAATGGGAGACTGATGGCAAACAGTTGATTTGGTCTCAGCGCTGCATCAGGATTTGCATGCTCATCAATTACATCATACAAATAACTGCCTTCTTCATACCAAAATAATTTATCAAAACTTTCTTTTGCTTTCGCTGCATTTAATACTATTTTTTCGGCAGCAGCTTTTTGTTTATTTAAGCGCAATAGTTCAGCAAATATTTTCAATGCGTTGTACCATAGCGCTTGTATCTCCACCGGTTTACCCATTCTTGGTGTTACCACCCAGTTGCCAATCCGGGCATCCATCCAGGTTAGTTGCTGGCCATCCTCTCCTGCATATAACAGGCCGTCATCATCAACATGTATGTTGTACCTGGTGCCTTTAAAATGCCAGTCGATCATTTCCTGCAGCACAGGCAGTATTTCATTCAGCACAAATTTTTTATCATTGCTTGCCTGTAAGTATTTATACACCGCAACAAAATACCAAAGCGTTCCATCAACATTATTATATTCCGGTGGCTCATTATTATCCTGGAAACGATTGGGTAACATTCCCATACTCACACTCTTTGCAAAAGCATACAATATTTTTTTTGCATCTTCAAAACGCCCGGTGCTTAAACATAAGCCTGGTAAGCTTATCATGGTATCTCTGCCCCAGTCGGTAAACCAATGGTATCCGGCAATAACAGTGGCCCCGGCTAAATCTCCCCCAAAAGGGGAGACTTCCGGAGACGCTGCCTGTGCAATCTCTCTTTTCACTATAAACTGATCTGCTGCTAAAATTAATTGATGCAAGGTTTCATCATCCGGCTGTCCGTTTAATAAAGCCTTTCTTCTTTTTACTTCTTTCAGCATTAACTCCTTTGCATTTCTTCCTACAGGGTTTTCATCAGAAATAATGATACCCAGTGAATCACCTTCTTCTAATTCTATAGAGAACACACCATGGTTAAATAAGTCTTCTGTACAATTCAATCCGCGATACTCCTCTACACTATATTTAAAATTATTGAACCAACGGGGCGAATGTGCATAAGCTGATCCGGGAACATTGATGTACACATTCAAATTTCCATCGGGCCGGTTATGAAAAACACCGTCTTTAAAATCAACATCCCAATGCATTTGCGGACCTTCCTTTTCCAGGCTATGGTAAAACCTGCCTGCCATTAGAGGTAACAAATCCAATGTGAATTTTTTATTGGCTTTCACTACCTCATACAAAACAACAACTGTATTTTCACCATGCAACATGGCGATGTTTTTTTTCAATTGAACACCTTCCGCTTCATAGACCCATTCGGAAAATAGTTCTTTACTAAAACTTTTTAAATATTGATTTCCTTCCGGATGAACAACGTCACCACCATACAGGTTAGCGCCTAATTCAATTCTTTTATCATTCAATACAATTGTTTCATCCAGTTTAGATAACAACACCGTTCTTTCTGCAGGAGGCGTAGTGGCTGCCACCAGCAAGCCATGATAGCACCTGGTATTTGCGTGGATGATGGAAGAGCTGCTGAAGCCTCCAAGGCCATTTGTTTCCAGCCATTCGTATTGGATGGCTTCCTGGAAATTTTGTAACGTGCTTTTATTTATTTGTAGTTGCATATTGGTTTATTTTTCACGCAAAGTCGCAAAGAAAATAAGACGCTAAGATAACTTTGCGGCTTTGCGTGCAATTTCTAACTTAGCGCTAATGTTGCTTATTTTTTTTCTGAAGGTTTTTTTTCAAATAAACTTATCCTGTTGATCAGTTCCGCCACAACACCCGTCCACCCGGTTTGATGAGATGCACCTACGCCTCTGGCAGTATCACCATGGAAATACTCATAAAACAACACAAGCTCTTTAAAATTCGGATCATCCCGGTAAATTGCATAATTATCATTCACCGGCCTGTGTCCATTGTTGTTCAGTTGAAACGTAGATACCAGTCTTTTTGCAATTTCATTTGAAACTTCAGACAATAAAATCTCATTGCCCGATCCTGTAGGAAATTCAACCCTTGTATCATCTTTATAATATTCACAATATTGTTGCAGGGCATTTATCAGTAAATAATTCATAGGCATCCAAACAGGCCCACGCCAATTGCTATTGCCACCAAATAATGAGCTGGTGCCTTCTGCAGGTTGATAATCCAAGCCAAATTCCTGTCCGTCGATGTTTACCGAATAACCATGCTCATGTATTTTTGAAATAGACCGTATGCCACCCTGCGATAAAAATTCTTTTTCATCCAACAATGCCGTTACCAATCTTTCCAGCCTTTTCCTGGGCACCAGCGATAATAAAATATCATCCTGTTCGTTCAGCAATTCTATCACCAGGTAATGATTATTCTTCTCCCTGTATTGCTGAAACCATTTTAACCGATTGTGAAATTCCGGTAATTTTTTCAGCGTCTCTTTCTTCACTACCAATGCTGCAAAGAGGGTGCTTAAACCTACAAGGCTCCGCACTTTTACAGGAATGTATCGGCCATCGGGTAAGGATAACACATCGTAGAAAAAACCATCTTCATCATCCCAGCTTCCTGTCCAGTCTGCACCCATACGGTTTAGTGATTCGGCGATATAAGTAAAGTGCTCAAAGAATTTGGTAGTTACATCTTCATAGCAATCGTCGTATTGCGCAATTTCCAAACTCATCTCTAACATATTCAAACAATACATCGCCATCCAGCTTGTACCATCTGCCTGTTCTAAAACACCACCACCAGGTATGGCACTGCTCCTGTCAAACACACCAATATTATCCAATCCTAAAAATCCACCTTCAAAAACATTATTACCTTTATGATCTTTGCGGTTTACCCACCATGTAAAATTAATCAGCAACTTTTTGAATACTCTTTTTAAAAACTTTATGTCCCCCTGCCCTGTTTTTTCCTTATCAATTTTATACACCTGCATACAGCTCCATGCATGTACAGGCGGATTTACATCACCGAACGCCCATTCGTAAGCAGGCAGTTGTCCATTGGGATGCATGTACCATTCTCTTAAAAATAACATCAACTGGCTCTTTGCAAAACCTGCATCCACCATTGATAAAGGCACACAATGAAAAGCTAAGTCCCAGGCAGCATACCATGGATATTCCCACTTATCGGGCATGGAAATAATGTCTTCATTATTCAATGTTGGCCAATCGTGGTTACGGCCTTTCTTTCTTGCCTCAGGTGGTGCAGGCTGCCCGGGATCACCATTTAACCAGCGGGGAATATCAATATTAAAATACTGCTTGCTCCACAACATGCCTGCAAATGCCTGCCGTTGAATGTTAACCAGGTCTTTATCTTTTGCTGCAGTTATCTCAGCATAAAAATCATCTGCCTCTTTAATTCTATTTACAAATAGTGTGTCAAACGCTTTACCCAAGGGGTTTTGCTGATGCTGTTCTTTACTTAACCGAAGCTTCACCGTAACAAAAGATTCCGCTTCAATATTAAATTCATACATCGGCGCACACTTTGTTCCATCTTTTTTTTCTGACAGCCAAGCGAAATTATTTTCTATAACCGCTGTATGAAATGCATCTTTTACATAAGGTGACGGATTAGGTTGTCCATACAGGCGGGCTGTATTTGTTTCGTTTTCGGTAAACAGGGTACGAACAGGTTTTTCAAAATATAAATGATATGCTCCAAGGGTAGCATGTTCAATTTTTACTGCTCCATACTGCTCTTCTTCTTTTAGCAAATACAGTATTGGTTTTTCATCCATCAACCCAAAGCTCCATAAATTGCGAAACCACAATGTTGGGAGCAGCGCAATATAAGCTGCTTCATTTCCCCGATTGTGTATGGTAATTTTTATACACAGATCTTCTGCATTATCTTTTGCATATGCTGTAAATACATCAAAATATTTTCCTTCATCAAACAAGCCTGTATCCAGCAACTCAAATTCCTGCTCGTATTTATTCCTGTTGCGATTTATATTTAGAAGATCTGAATAAGGGAATGCTGCCTGTGGATATTTGTACAAATGCTTCATGTAGGAATGCGTTGGCGTATTATCCAGGTAGTAATATAATTCCTTTACATCTTCTCCATGATTGCCTTCACTGCCCGTTAGGCCAAACATGCGCTCTTTTAAAATGGGATCTTTTCCATTCCACAATGCCACCGCAAAACAAATGCGCTGCATATCATCGCTTATGCCGGCAATGCCATCTTCGCCCCAGCGATACACTTTGCTCCTGGCATGGTCGTGCGGAAAAAAATCCCAGGCTTCGCCATGCTCACTATAATCTTCCCGTACAGTTCCCCATTGGCGTTCGCTTAAATATGGGCCCCATTTTTTCCATGCGGAATCCTGTAATCTTTTTTCTTCTGCGTTCATGATTTGATGTTTTATTTTTTTTGAACCGAACTAAATTTCTTTGTTCAACTTCATTGGCGTCGCACTCTTCAACGATATAACTTTATTGAACATTAATTGCGTTTTGCTAAAATAAGGCACGCAAAGGCGCAAAGGAAATAAGCCGCAAAGTTTTTCTTTTGCACCTTTGCCTCTTGGCGTCTTTGCGTGAACCCTACCCATTACCCTCAAACCCCGGGTACAATGTCATACCGCCATCAACAAACAGCGTTGTACGCTTTACATAATCGCTGTCATCGCTGGCTAACCATACCGCTGCTTTACCAATATCATCTGGTTTGCCTACACGTTTTTGCGGTATCAATTTCAATAACTCCTGCAGGTGTGCCTGTGTATCCCACGCTTCATGATTGATGGGTGTGGCTATTGCGCCGGGCGCCGGCCTTTGCCATCTCTTTAGCACAGCCTGCTCCTATGCCACTACTTGCTCCGGTAATGATGGCCACCTGGCCTTCTAATTTCTGTTTCATGTTTTTTTATAAGAGTTATTTAATAAAGAATTGAATCTATTGTATTTGAAAATTTGTAAACGCTATCTGACAAACCTCCTTTAATCATCGAAATTTCAAAGTCTATTAAAATATTACTGTAGGTTTTAAAAGCGTCTTTGGGACAACAGAAGGGGTTCATTAAATGGTAGGCATCTCCTTCGCATCGCTGATGTGCCGACATAAAATAAAAATAGTCCACGGTCTGTAATTTTCTCCAGGTAGCCGCTATTTTTTCATCAGCGCATTTCATTACCATATTTTCCAGGCTATAAATTTTTCTGATGGTATTGTGTTGCATTACATTTTCACCCCATAAACAGCAGTCGTAATTTTTATCTTCCCAGGAGATGGTTTCCGGCACATCATACACATCTGTTGGATAGCAATGCTCCAATGCTTCTGTGGGAGTTTTAAAATGAAAATCGGGGTTAGCCAATATCTCACTGGGTAAATGCTGTAAAAATTCAAAAATTCCGGTCTCCGGTTTCTTATGAATACCAAAAGTTTCATAGTCAAAAAACAAATTGATATTGCATGTATCGGCAGGTTCATGTGCATGAATCCAGCCGGCAAATTTTTGAGCTGTCAGCGGGTGCTGACTCCATCCGGTTGCTCCAAAACGAAAAGCAATATCATCGGATAACTCCATGTTGCGCAGCAGTACACCAAAATCGTCGTTGTTAGGACTGGCATAAGTTTGATTGGTTGTTCTTTCATTTAATATCCTCGATAAACCTTCGCAAAGAATGCCCTTATAACCCGCCGCAGCAATAAATTGTGCCAGTTCATTGTTGTAAATTAATTCAGTGTTTCTAAAAACTACCGGCGTTGTATCAAACAATTCTTTTACCAGCAGACTGTGCTTTTCAACCTGTAAGGCAAACTCCTTTTTTGAATGCAGCCAGCTCAGGGAATTATGATACGTTTCGGCCAATATTTCTACACAGCCGGTCTTTATCAGTTGCCTGAAAGAATCAATAACATCTGTGCGGTAAAGCTGTAGCAATTCCAACACAGTTCCACTTATAGAGAATGCCACTTTAAATTTGCCCCCTGTTGCCTCAATCTGGCTTAGGATGATTTTATTAGCAGGTAAATAACATTTGTCAGCGGCTATGCTTATCGCTACCTTATTGGCATCGTCATCATCGTAACAATGCAATACATCGATGTCTTTAAATTCATATTGTTTCAATCGATGAGGTTGATGTACCCTAAAACAAAAACTTATTGAAGGCATAAAATGATGGCTTAATAAAACTTATGATTGGTAATGACCGTTTTGAAATTGCGGGATAAAAGTAGCAACCGTATTAAACATTATTTGTAAGGCAGCTTACAATAAAAATTAGTTTGCCAGGTAGCTACTGTTAATTTCTATATGCTTGCGATTGTAATACAGCAGGCCTGTATCTTTTAATTCGTTCAATAACGTAGTAACACTCTGGCGTGACGTTGAAATGATACCTGCAATATCATTATGTGTTAAATAATTGTTTAGTTTCATTTTGTCACCATCCCTGCTACCCTCACGGTTGGCCCAGTCTTTAAAAAAACATATCAAACGGCTTTTAGCATCCATAAATACAAGGTTGGAGTGGCGACTTTCTAACCGGCGAAATTTAGCAATGATATAAAGCACAAAATTCATTGCCAGTGCCGGATTAGATTGCATGAGCATTTTAAAATCTGATGATTTGTAAGAGCAGATCACTGTATTATCTGTAAATGATTCGGCAAACTCATCGTCAGAAATTCCTCCATTTAATGCCACATCACCAAAGATATCTGCGGCGGTTAAAACTTCCTTGATCAGTTCATCACCACAGTCATCAATTTCAGAAATTTTAATTTTTCCTTTTACCAAAAGATACACCCTGCTCTCAAAGCCGTCTTCCATGTAAATGCTTTCTCCTTTGTTAAGATTTTAACTTTTACCTGTTCTGTCATCTCCAGAATTTGAGCATCGGTTAACCCGGAAGTAACTTCATGTTATTTCAAATACAAATATTTAATTTCTGCGTACATGGCTTTATATTTTAAGTTTGGATAAATAAATTATTGTTCGTTTGTTGAATTGATAGCGTGCTCTATTTTTTTGATTAATTCAATTTTTGATAGCATGCCATTTACAAAGTCTATCAGCCTGCCGTTTTTATAAAAAAGTATTGTTGGCAGTTCTATCACACCCAATTCCGCTTTTAACATCGGGAACGCTTCAACATCAACTGTAAAAAAACCGGCAACAGCACTGTAGTTAGTTGACAGTTCTTTGTAAATTGGCGCCATCATCTGGCAGGGGCCACTCCAATCTGCATAAAACCTAACCAACTGTATGCCCTGGTCATTTAAGATTTTTTCTGTAAAACTTTTTTTGTCTGTTACTATTTTCATATCGTCATTTTTAATTGGCATAATTGTTATAGCCAAACGGAATGCCACAGTATTTTTGGTCAAGCATGATCCCTTAAAACCTTTTACCATAAAGGGTTTCATGAGATTTTTTGAAAGTACAACAACTATATTTTTAGTACTTTTTTTCCCAATATATTGGGAGGCTCCCAACATATTGGGAGTGGATTCCCAAAAAACATTTGCCGTTTGCCGGGTTGTGTTTAATTATTTTGTGGCCATTTGTTGAATTAAATGATGACTGTCAATTTTTCTCCGGACGCATTTTATTTTTTTTGTCAAAAACGCGACAGCCATCCGGGGTATGGCCGGCTACATTTGTATTTCAATAAATGAAATGGTATTATTAGCACTGGCACCAGCAGTGTTGCTTTTTCTTATCTATCCCTTCAATTGTTCTGCGCCGGATGAAACTGCACTCACCTTTCAACTCATACTGATGAATACCTATGCTGGCATACAACAACAAAAAGAAACCATACGCATTGAAACTTTCAGCGATGGTATTTTTTGTATTGCAGTTACTTTATTGTCCATTGAAATTGGCATTGAAGTGGAGGCAGGTATGACAAACAAAAGCCTAATGGTAGCAATGCAACATAAGTGGCCCATATTATTGGCTTATGTCATCAGTTTTATAAATGTGCTGCTGGCATGGATTGGACATCATAGTCTTTTTAAAAAAATAAATACCACCAATAATTTTGTTATGATCAGCAACGGGCTGCTGCTAATGTTGGTGGCATTGGTACCTTTTCCCACAAAAACACTGGGCTCTTTTTTATTAACCGGCGCTCTTAAAACCGCCGTGATTTTTTATACCGGTTATTTTGTTTTAATCAGCCTTGCATTTCGTGTGCTTTGGTTTGCGGCGTCAAATAAAAGAAGTTTATTGATAAGGGAAATATCTGACCAGGAAATAAAGGCATTTACAAAAAGTGAAAACCTGGGTTTATATAAATTTCATACCCGAAATTTCCCATTTTAAATTCGCATGATTGATCTTCTTTATGAAACTTCTCTTACACATTAATCACTTCAGATGGCATGATTATACTAAATTCTGTATGCTTGCCAAATACTGAACTAACCTTAATTTCAAACCGGTGGTATAAAGCTATACTTTTAACAATCGATAATCCAAGACCGTACCCTTCGCCTTCAGTTTGCACTGATTTTTTAAAGCGGTTAAATATTGCTCCTAGTTCTTCATGGCGAATACCAATACCGGTATCAGTAATAAACAAACTATAGGGTTCACCTTTTGCATAATGATCCGTAATGCTGATGGTGCCTTTCTCTTTGTTATACCTGATCGCATTATTGATAAGGTTGTAAACCAATTGAAAAAGTAAATCGTGGTTTGCCTGCTTTACATTTACTTCTTGCGAAACAGTACTGGTGAAACGAATTGATTTTAATTCCATCCTGTGGGCGAGTTCTTCTGTTACTTCTGTAACCAGTTTGTGCATGTTTACCACATCGTTTTTTGCAAACTGATCGTTTTCGATGCGTGAAATATAAAGCAGCGAATGTATAATCTTTTTAAGGCGGTTAAGCGTTTTCATCATGGCAGAAATTTTTTCCTGCTGTTGTTCACTGATGGCTTCATCCACCATCAGGT
This sequence comes from Ferruginibacter sp., assembly GCA_046590675.1. Taxonomy (GTDB): domain Bacteria; phylum Bacteroidota; class Bacteroidia; order Chitinophagales; family Chitinophagaceae; genus Ferruginibacter. The sequence continues at coordinate 32,400 of JBKJUP010000074.1, forward strand.
TTTCAATATTGGTTTGTAAAATTCCAATAGGCGTCATTAATTCATGAGAGGCGTTAGAGGTAAACTCTCTTTCTTTGTCGAAGGCTTCATGAATTTTTTCCATGAGGCTAATCAGGGAACGATCAAGGTATTTAAAATCTGAAGTGGAAGTTTTTATGGGGAAAGAAGAATCTTTAAACGGGAATTTCCGGTCTATTATTTTAGTACGCACAATCCGTGAAAGTGGCCTCAGGAGGATATGCGTATATAACAGATCCACCATTATGCTTATAATAATTAACCCAATTAACACATAGAGTGTAAAACGCTGCAGTAGCGTATTGTATTGGCCTATTGTGGCCGTAGTTTTTCCAATTTCAAGCAAATAATTTTGTGGTCCGTAAGTAAACGAATGTGTTAGCACACGATAATTCAACGTGTCATCTTCTATAACGCGTTGCGAAGTTTCGATGGTGTCCCTCACATTAGTATTGCCGGCAGGAAAGAGCGAAATATATTCTTCTTTCAACATTGTATAACTACCGTAGGCACTATCGCCATGTAAATAATAATCCACCCCGTTTTTTTGAACAGTGGCCAGTACTTTATTCTTTTGCTGTTCTAAATAATAATTGGTGTATTGAGAACTCACCCGGCTTACCAGTAACGGCAACAGGATGACAAAAAGTACTACAATAAGTAATTTTGAAAGGGTTATAAACAGTGTTAGCTTGGTAAGCAGTTTCATTTTTTGCTTAAATTTTTATTTTATACCCTATCCCTCTCAGGGTTTGTAACCATTCTACCGAACCATGAGCCGCCATTTTTTTACGGATATTTTTTATGTGTACATCAATATAATTGGAGTCATAGTCGTCATCCGAAAAATTTCCCCAGATATGTTCACTTAGCTGAAAGCGTGTGAGCGGCCTGTTTTTATGCAACAACATATAACTTAACAGGTCAAACTCTTTACGGGATAATTCTATGTTATTTTGTTCATGCAATACAGCCCTGTTGTTGAGATCTACGCAAAATTCGCCCAGCTCAATTACGGGGTCATTGTTGCCGGATTTTCGCCTGGTGATAGCCTGCATCCTGGACTGCAGTTCTAATAGAGAAAATGGTTTGGCAAGGTAGTCATCGGCACCAAGATCAAGCCCTTTTATCCTGTCTTCCAAATCGCCCCTCGCTGTAAGTATAATGTAAGAGGCGTTTGGACAATTCTTTTTAGAATCAGCCAATACCAGTAAGCCGTCCTTATCTGGCAGCCCCAGATCAAGGAGTATAAAATCATATTGATTTTCTTCCATCATTAAATTTGCCTGGCTTGCGGAATATGCAATATCACAGAGATAAAATGCTTTCTCTAAAAACATACACATTTCGTTTGCCATAGCCTTTTCATCTTCAACGATCAGTACTTTCATAGAATTAAAACTGGTAGTAAAAACTAAAGGTTAAAAAAGAGTTGGCTTTACCCGGATCACTTTGTGCCTGCTTGCTTAATACCGAATACTGGTAAGCAGCTTCAAGCACATAATGCGATCGGTTGTAAGCAAGTGGCAATTTAAAATTATAGGAAAGGAGATCAAATGAAGTTTTTGAAACTGTTTTGCTGTTACTGCCCTGCGATGGGGTACCTGTAACAGGCGTTAGTATTATGCCAAGCAGACTGTCCCGTAATTTTTGTTCCGTAACATAAGTTTGATAAAAATGCTGAGTTCCGGCTACTACATCCGCCGATGGATTTATAGTAACGATATCTTTTTTGCCAATACTAAACAGGTTGATTGATTTAGAAATGCCACCGGTAGCAAACGCATCATTGGCTTTCCCAAAAGCATAATCGCCGGAAAGGTTTATGTTCAACCAGCTTTCATGGGTTAAACTAAGGCTTGCATTGTCGGCATTGCCTGCCTGGAGCAACGGCGAATATGCCGGATAAAAGCTATGGCTATAACTAAGGTCTGCTGTAATATTTTCAGCCAGCTTAAAATTTACACCGGCACCAAGGCTTGCGGCTGAAACAGAAGAGCTTTTGTCATTTAAGAGTTTGTATGTTAACCCTGATACATAAAAACCCGATTTAAACCGGTACGTAGCTGCCAGTGCCGCATAGGGCGTTTTATCCTGTGATTTTTGACCATAGTAACTGGCATTATTGGCATACACTGCTCCAATGGTTAAGGTTGATTTTGGCAGGATACTATCCGTGGCCGGAACTACTGTGCTGTCGGTCTGTCCAAAACAAAATGAACTGAAAAATATAACTGTGGTAAAAACTATAAGCGATTTCATGAGGTAAACAATTTTAATTAATGAAGAATCTTTATAACGGGTTTAATAATTTTTGGTTTAATAATTATCGGGGGCTTAATCGGAATTGAAACGGGTACCGGAACTGCCTGTTTACGCACCCGGGGAACTACTTTGATAATTTCTTCGGCCGGTTTTTTATTTAAGTCATCTACACTTTTAACTTTCGGCGGTATTGTATCCATTTGACAACCGGTTGTAACTGTACGGCGTGTAGAAAAATGAAGCACCGGCTTACCATCCATCGCACATACCCATATCGGAAAGTTCGCCAGGAATAACATGCCCACTATACACTTAGAATAATTTATCAATTTCATTCTCTTATTTTAAAAAAACAGGCTTTGCATCATATTGATACAAAACCTGTTTTGGATTACGCTATTTAATGCTTATGCCACTATTAGTTTTCACCAGGGTAGTTGTTTTCACGGAAGGCGATTTTTGCTTTATTGAATGTGTAGTGGATGAACCTGCTTTAATAGTATTAACTGTAAAAGCATTTATTTTTTCACCCGTTTTAATTACTGACTTGTTTGCTTCGCTTTTTACCTGATTGCCGGTTGCCACAATAAATGTTGTGCCGCTGCCAACAGAAATTTCACCTTTTTCTTTCACCATATTACCATTGTTTTTAATACCGATTGATGACACGGTGGCATCGCTATTTAAAGACGTGTTTCCGTCTATTTTATTGTCCCTGTCACCGATGGCAATCTTTGTACCTAACTCAGTTTCAGCAGAAACAGCCCGCTCATGTGAGGCTTCGTTTTTAGCCTGTTGCGTTTCCGTTTTTGCTTTGGTTGCTAACGCTTCTTTTTCAGTAACAATTTGCGTTTTCCCTTTTTCAGCGGCAGCATCCGCTTTATTCCCGGTTTTGTTTACCGCATTTGACTGTACTTCGGTAGCGGTGGAAGTACTGCCTGAGCTGTGTACTTCACTTCCACCATTTTGGCTTTTTACTGTAGAAACGGTTTTAATTGCTTCCTGGTTTTTTACTGTTGTTTGTGCAAATGTTGCTGCAGAAAATAAAATTGCTGCTGAAAATAATAATGTCGTTTTCATAATGTTTAATTTTTTATTTGTGATGATTATAAAACAAATGTAAAAGCCCAACATGAAGGGAAAATGAAAAAATCAAAACTTTTATGAATGAATGCGAAGAGTATAAATTTTAATCATTTGGATGTATGCGGAAGCAATTGCACCTCAATATATGTATATAAGGATCGCTTATAAATAGTTATCATTCGTCGTTTTTATAGTTGTTGCACTTTCAATATGAAGTAGATATTAAAATGTTTGTAACATTATTTAATTGTTGAGATTATTACATCATAAACGTTGACAGAAAGAAAAAGGAATGATACTTTTTTGGAATTGGATGTTCACAAAAGGTGGGTGAGTTATAGGCACTAAAAAACAATTTATTAACGGTTTTTCAAATGGTAGCATTTTGCAATTGTGGCTACACAAAAAAATTACCTTTAACAAAGTGCTGCTTTTGTATAACCGAACTAACCATTGTCTGAAAACCGGTTATTGTTCAAAAATTGAATGACAGTGCCCCGGGCTAAATGCAATGGCTAAGTAAGTATTGCATAATATACGTTACCCGTGTTGCCTTCGCTTGCATAAACGAATCGTATTATATAAGCGCTTATAGATAGATCGAACGATCTGTTTTATTTTTTTTGTCTGAAATCAAAATACAACGAACCGCTGATAGGCGTATAATTCATAAATATATTTTGCTGGCTTTGCGGACCCAGTAATGTGGCTGCCTGAAACTTGGTACCTATTGGAGAAATGGCATTCATAAAACCAATATTGCCTTCGGGAAAAGGCGGACTGGTATTTTCATTTTTTTGGGCCTTCGGTTTTTCAGGATGCAACATTTCTAAAAAAATATTTGGCTGATCTATATACACTGTGAAATCTGCTTCTTTATTCTGAAGGGTTACCCAATATGTTTCTGCATGCCAGCCTTTAAATTCAGGATAGTTCCAGCTTTCGCCAGTTACGGTATTGTTGTATGCTTTTTCCCAAACACCAAACTGCTGGCCTTTTAACCTGTTTTTCCAAACACGGTAAGGGCCACGGCCCATCCATTGCATGCCATTTACTTTTTCTTCCGGAAAATTAAATGTGATACCCATAAAATCAACAGCACCTCTTTGCGAATAACTGTATTCCAGTTTGGGCAATTTACCCGATTGAAAAACCCATTTTACATCATACTTTGTTTCACCATAATCGGGTTGCACAATGTAGGTATCATCCTTTTTGTAATGATGAAAACCGGCAAGTGTAAGTTTTACACCAGCCAATGCAGGGCCTCCGCTAAAGGAAATTTCGTTTTTACCATTAAAAACTTTTTGAAGAAAGCCGGTTGCAGTATCAAAACTATACACAATACCATCGCAGTTAATTTCTATTGCACCTGCTTTTTCTATTGCTGTAATGGCTGAATGTGCAGGAATATTGATGGCTTGCTTTGCAATATCTACAGGCTGCGTTAATGCCCAGCTCCAGGTAAAAATTATTTTCCCTTTTGTATCATAACCGGTGAGGTACAACACATCTGCATCAGTTGTTGGCGGGTATTTAATATTCAAATATCCTTTTTCGCCGGGTGCAAGTGAAGGAGATACCGCGGTTCCTTTTTGTATAATTTTTTCTTTGCTGTCTGCCTCTCCCGCTTTGGGCAATGCAACAATTTTCCATTCAAACTTACATTGATTCAGGTTGGTGTACAGGTATCGGTTTTCAATTTCAATTTTGCCATTAAATTGTTTGGGAATTGTTTTGGTATTGATGTAAACCGGCGACCATATTTCCTTGATGGTGAAATAGCTTGCTTCTTTTTCCCTGTGTGGCCCTACGATGCCATCAGGTGCTGCGTTGCCCGCCACATCAATGATATTTCCTTTGTCGGTACGCACCACACCTTCATCATGCAGGCTCCATAAAAAGCCACCTGCAAAGCCACGGTGCTTCATCATTTCATTCCAAAAATCATCCAGCCCTGCACCATGGCCGCCATCAAATAAGCCATGCATAAATTCGGTTGGGTAATATACTTCGGTGCCGTATAAAACGGCATTGGTTACATAATTAAAATCCTGGTAATGCTTTGTTTCGGTACCATTAAATCTTTCCCAGGGATGCATTACAAAACGTTTTTGCGGATCGTACAACGTGTAATCGCCATCCAATGCACGGTTCCATCCCCCTTCATTTCCATTGTCCCAGATAATGATGGCAGGATGATTTACATCACGAATTACCAATTCCTTCACCAGCTTTCTTCCAACGATTGTATCATACGCTTTTTGCCAGCCGGTTAATTCATCCAATACAAATAAACCAAGGCTATCACAGAGATCCAAAAATTCCCTGTCGGGCGGATAATGCGACATCCTTACGGCATTCATGTTCATGTCTTTTATCAATCCAATATCCATCAGGTGTACAGCACGGCTTAATGTTCTTCCACTCTCCGGCCATTGACTGTGCCGGTTCACTCCTTTCATTACAATCTTTACATCGTTCACATAAAATCCATCCTGCGGCCTGAACTCAACCGTGCGAAATCCAAACCGTTGTTTGATGGTATGAATTGTTTTTGTGCCTTCTTTAATTGAAATAATGGCGTTGTATAAATTGGGTTCTTCTACATTCCATTTTTTTATACCGTTAAAATTATTTTTCAGATAAGCGCTATCAACTGCTTTTGCTTTAAATGGCAGGCCAACATTTTTACCATTTAATTCCTGCAACTGAATTTCTATGCTTTGATTTTTAGTGGTGTTTTTTGTAAACACCTGCATACCAAAGGAACCGCTTGCTTTTGCATCTACCGCCACTCTCTCTATAAAAGTAGTGGGAACTACTTCTAAAAAAACCGGGCGGAATATGCCACCGAATAACCAAAAATCTGATTGGCGTTCGGCACGGTTAACGGAATTATTGGCTGACTTTTTATTGACGGTTACTTCTAATAAATGCTGAGTGCCCGGTTTTAAAACATCGGTAATATCATAGCGAAACTGGTAGAATGCTCCCTGGTGTATCGGCCCTGCCAGGCTGCCATCTATCTTTACTTCGGTATCTGTCATAGACCCATCAAATACAATGAATATTTTTTTATGCTGCCATGCAGGCTCTGTTTTAAATGTATGCTTATACATACCCGTTTCATCGGGATTGATCCTGTCCTCTCCATAATTAAATGTGCCAAAACCCTGTTGCTCCCAGCAGGAAGGAACGCTGATCGTAGTCCACTTGCCACTTTTCATTCCTTTGTTTATCATAAAATCCCATTGCACGGTATTGTCTTTATCTATACCGGATAAATATTTTACAATGCTTTGTTGTGCCCGTGACTGCAATAACAACAAACAAAAAAATAATGACAGGACTGCTTTTATTTTATTCATATTATTTTATTCTTGTATAATTGTTCAGATGATTTATTTTTTAACATACCCTGCTTCTTTTTGCAATGCTTCAATGGCATTCAGTAAATACACAACTGGCGCATTCCAGTTTATGGCAATTTCATTGGATGCATAAGAGCAATCTGCATCTGTGTAGGCGGTTTCAGGTTCTGTAAATGCATATTTACATTTATCCTGCATGGCAGGATTGGGGCCACCTGCTACCAAACCCGGCACCGGTGCTGCAACGCCATCAGCAGTAGATTGCCGGTGATGTGGAAACATGGTTGGCTTGCTGCCGATGCCTGTGATAAAACAATAACCTGTTGCATTACGGCCCATCAAATAATCAGCATTTGTCAATGCATAATCAATGTACTTTTTTTCATTTGTAAGCAAAAATGCTTTTATTAAAAGCATGCCCTGGTTGGCAGCGTTTGCGTTGCTACCCCAATTAAAATCCCGTACCGATTGCCCCATCACTGTTTGAAAGGCACTGGCTTTTGTTTTATCAATATAGCTATCAGCAATACTAATTACTTTCTCCTTCATCAAGTTAATGGTAGTTGTATAAGTTGCAGGTAAATCATTTTTAAAATGTAAAAAAGAATAATACGCCATCATGCCAACATTTCCCCAGGAAGGCAGGCTTACATTATCTTTTAAATGAACTTCTACCACCTTATAAAAACTATCTGCCCTGGTAGTTAAAAATAATTCTGATGCAGCCCATAACCATTCATCGGTAAAACTTCGATCGCCATAGCCACCGGTTACAATTGAAGGTTGAAATTTTTTATTCATGGCATCCTGGTTATAAGCCATTGCAGGATTTTGTAAAGCCCATTGCCATGCCCGATGACTGGCAGCGATACAACTATCTGCCCAGGCCGGGTAGCTGCTTTTTAAATTGTTGTAAAATGCGGCTCGCCTGTGCCGTTACTGCCGCAAAATCCAGTGTTGCTGCTGTACCTTTTTGCACCACGTATCTTTTTGCTTTTGTAACACCCGGCATTACCATACCATCAAAACTGGCATTGGTACATTTGTTATACACGCCGCCATCACCAGGATCCTGCATGGTAAGCATCCAGCGCAAATTATAAATGGCTTCATTTAAAATATCCGGAACAGCATCCTTGCTTTCGGGAATATTTGTGTTGAGTTTTTTAAAGTATCCGGGAAAATCTTCATAAGCACTTAAGATAGTACCCATGGTAATACCGGAGTTTACAATATACTTATTGTAATCCCCTGCATCGTACCAACCACCGGGCGTTGAAATGGTTGACCCTTCAGGCCGTTGTGCCGAAGCAGCCGATGGATGGATATAAACCACATCATCCGGATGAAAACCTGTACGCTGCCACCTGCCTGCATACTTTTCTTCCAATGGCATGGAAGCTCTTTGAAAATAATATCCTTTCAATACTGCAATGGCTGCATTTCTATTAACATCTTTTTTAATCTCAAATGGATAAGAATGACTTGCTCCGCTAACTACAATATATTTTCCGGGTTTGCTGAAAGATGAAAAGTCGGCCACCCTTGTTTTGGTTGATGAGTATGCGGATTGTCGTTGTTCACTTAATCTACCTGTAAAAAAAGTATCCATACTATTTGGGGATGCTATATAAAAGTTGGAAGCGGCATTGGTATCGGTTAACACAGCAATCTTAGTGGCGTTGGGATAAAAACCAACCTGATTTAATTTGAATCCTGCTGCTCCATCCTGGCAAAAAACAGTTGCAGCTAATAGTAACTGCATGGCTGCCAAAATCGATATCCTGTACTTATTATTCGTTTTAAAAGAAAGCATATCGTTATAAATTTATAGTGGTAGCCATGTAATTATTTGACGACTACTTTGTTAGTATAGAATGGATGAAGGTATTAAACCATGGGCAGTTGCTTTGATACTAATCTTACCTTTTGTAGTACTGATTGCACAACAGCGGGGCCAATCCATTAAAAGCTTTGTGCCACTTGGTTTTGAAAGACTTAAAACTGGTTTGCAAGCCGCTGATCTTGCATTCAGCATTCAACAATTTAGCGATGATGAAAGAAATGTTATCCTTAATAGTTTTAATTGTATTTCTATCAATAATCTAACACATTTTTGCCGGCTTACCAGCAGTTTTTCATCATTATAGTTACTCAATACATTACTCGTATATATGAGTTGATCAGTTTTGCCATCCAGCTTTTTAATAATCCCAATATTATACATCAGCCAAAATCATCATGAAAATTTTGGGTAACATCATATAAACCCACATTTGCTTTACCTATTACCCTGGTAGTTTTTTTGTATCATTGTTATATTTAAATAAACCCTGATTAAGCTGAAAAAAATAAAAATCTCCCCGGGTACTTTTTATTATATTACTGGTGGAAGATACAGGCAATGAAAGGCTGTTAAAATATGCCTGTGTATTATGGCAAAATTTTTCAGTGCCAGGATCATAAATATTTTGCCAGGCCCTGGTTTCCACCAGCAGTTTGCCTTCCGGCAATTCCATGATACGGGAAATATAATCATCATCAATGCTGGAGGAGTCGTTGGTGTTATGTTTAAATACTTTGAATTTGTAACCATCGTAACTGTTTAGGCCCGACATGGTGCCAATCCACATAAACCCTTTGCTATCCTTCAATATGCAGGTAACCTGGCTGTTGGATAATCCTTCTACAATATCAATTCTGCGGAACTGGTATTGTTTTGCATTGGGCTGCGCAATTCCAATTATTTGCAGTAACACTAATTGGGTAAGTATGGCTAATCTAAAAAATATTGCCTGTTTTATTTCTCAAAAGCGATTTAATAAAATGAAATACAAATGAAATTAGCGAATTTATTTTAGCATACTTAAGTCGGCAACAATTGAGTGCAAATTTTAGAAATTTAACTCCTATATAATGATCAACAATTGCAAACCGTAAAGAAATTTCACTTAACAATTAAGAATGATGAATATAACTAAAAGCACCCGGCAAGTACCAGGCGCAAGAGTTTAGTTGTTGGGAACAATATGTTTGAATGGTGTTTACCCAACTCACTTACCAAACCAACATTTGATATTACTTACTCAATTTTTTTGTTTCTCATGATAGGTTTTGGTATTCAATTTCACCATATTTCCAAGCATGGAAATCTCTATAAGCTTTTACAATTTCCTGTCGGGTGTTCATCACAAAAGGGCCTTGTGCTACAATCGGTTCAGTGTATTTTTCACCGCCAAATACTATAATATCAATTCACTCTGTTGAACTGTTGCTTATTTCTATTGTCCCTTCTTTCCTGTCAAATTCCATAACATCGCCTGGCTGATATAAATGTCCATTAACTTCTACCTGTTGTTGAGGAAGGAAGACAGCGTATTCCATTTCATTTTCTGTAGTTAGTGAAAATATTTCGCCTTTTTCCAAATGGATGTGATAGATAAACTGTTTTGTATAACCCGGAATTTTAGATTGAATATTTTCATATTCGCCTGCAATAACTTTAAGCCATCCTCTTTTATTACTTACTATTTGTAAAGGAATTTCGCTTGCCTGCAGGGCCATGTATTCGGGTGCTTCAGCTTTTATTTTTGAAGGAAGGTTAATCCAAAATTGAAAACCATGCGTCATCATTTCGCCTGTTTGTGAATCTATATTAAAGGTCTCATCATGAATGATACCTTTACCGGCTTTCATCGATTGGCACCACCGGAATATACCGTAGCGTGATGACCACTGCTGTCGTGATGTTCGCCTTCGCCACTTAAATATAAGTGAGCGTTGCAATACCCCTGTGAGGATGAGCACCTGAACCTTCTTTCGATTTAGGTTTACTTGTTGCATGGATAATGGGTGGTATGTGGTCGAGAAATACAAATGGACCAACTGTATCTGCATACCTGTTTGGCAAAATCCGATATACTATGTCGTTGCGATATAGGCTTTTTGTCCCTGGCTTATAAAACTGATTTCTTTTTTCATTTGTATAAAATTTGTGTTGTCTGAATTATGCAACCGCTTTTTCTTTTTGTAAAAAATAAATTACAAGTGCTATTACGCCAAATAAAATGGGTGCAACAATCATTGGGCCTTGCCCTGCCTGCAGGTGTGTGATTACAGCAACTAATGTCCACGCAAATGTTCCATAAATTGCTAATTTTCTATATTTCGGAATTAACAGAAGAACGGCTAAAGCGATTTCTGCTAAACCAATGGGAAATCGAAACCAAAGCGGATAACCCCAGCTTTCAAAATTTTTAATTTGCATTTCAACTCCTAAAATTTTTGAAATTCCTGAACCGATGAATGCGAAAGCAAGTAGCCCTGCAAGTACTCAAATATTGATGTTTTTTGTTTTTGTTGACATTGTTAAGTTGATTTTTGATGTGAATAAATAGTTGATTTTAATATTGCAAAGGTGCAACGATAGCAGGTTTTATTACGTTGATATTTAGCACAAAAAACCGTTGATAAATGTCAATGGTCTTATTAAGAATAATTTTTAAAAACCACTTTTTACTTAAAGATTGACTGCTAAAAAAGCCACCATAATTTTCTACCAAATTTTTATTTGGTCCGTAATAATCTAAGTTAGTAGATAAGCCAAACTGATATTTATCTGTTCCAACACCCAGGCGAAGTTGTATATAACTACGCTATGTATGTCATCTTTGAGGTAATAATTATTCATTGCCTGAAACCGGCTATACAAATTAATTTTTGTTGTTAATACAGGCTTATATTCAACTATACTAAGACCTTGAAGATTTTTGGTTTTTGTAAGTTCGATGGAAGGAGCTAAAACTAAAAAAAGTGTTTTCGTGACATAATTATATTGTACACCTGCTGTTGGCACTATCCCTAATAATTTGTTTTAAAAAGCTATCCGGCATCGTTTTAATTAATTTTCAGCGAAGTCATAGAAAAGGAACTTGCCACAAAATCATCATTAAAAAATGAAACGATTTCATTTTTACCTCTCAATGCAATTGCATAAAGCAAAGGTAAATAATGTTCAGGTGTGGGTGTCATCTAGCCTTAATACAATGGGAGGACGGGCCGGCCCTGGCTGTGCATTTACGAATTTACCAGACAATAAAATGGTGCTAAAAAAACCAGGCTTAGCAATACTGATTTCATAATATAGTTTTTATTTCACTGTTAGTTTTAATAATATTGATCCGTGTGGACTAATATGCTGGGCGTACTGTTTTTTAAAAAGTCCGAGGTTTGTTTTTTTCCATAAATCCCTTACGCCAATTTTCCCTTTCAATTTTAATGCATTAAAATCAACAGCTACATCATGTGCTGTATTGCCGGTATTAAATAGCCCCACATACAAGTCTTTACTTCCTGTAACCTGGGATACCCAAACCATGCTACTGTCATTTTTATATAGCTGCTTTGGATTATTCCCATTTTGATTAACGGCAAGTACTTCTTCATTTGTAAATAATTTTAACTCAAGCGGCCTGTTGTCCGGAAGATTTCCGCCCAACATTAAAGGGGAACGAAAGATGCACCAGAAATTCATGTGGGTGTATAATTCATCTTCAGTAAACCGGCTATAACGCTCCGGGCCAACTGGGCCACGCTTAGACAATTTGCCAATCTGTATCATATCACAATCAGGCCAGTGACCAGGGCCACCTGTGCCTTCCCAGCTTTTTGCATAATTGAACATGTGCAATATCATCTCCCAGTTATCCCAAAAATCATCGGCCATGCGCCACATACCGGCATGTTGCTTTACATGATCTGCGGCTGACAGTGCGGTCTCTCCAGGTGAAATACTTAGCGGCATTGGCCTTCCGCAGTTAATAATCGCTTTCTCATATCCTTCCACTTCAGCGGTACGATAAGGCCTGGCAATATCATCTACTTTTATAAAGTCAACATCCCATGAAGCATATAATTTAAGAATAGAATTTAAATATTCCTGTGCCCCGGGTTTACTCATATCTAATCCATACATGTGGTTCATCCAGGGGCAGGTAGAAGATGTATCGGCGATCATGTCTGCTGTAATACCATTTGTTCCCAGTACAGGGGATTTGGACCATACCGCCTGCCGTGGAATACCTCTCATTACATGAATGCCAAACTTTAATCCCAAAGAATGTACATAATCACTTAAGGGTTTAAACCCTTTGCCACCGAAAGCTGAAGGAAATTTAGTGGGCTGCGGTGTTAGCCTTCCATATTCATCCATGGTTAACCAGGGCACATACGAACCATCCTGCAATTGCATTTGATAAGGGTTGCCGATATTACTTCCAGGAGGATTATCATAAGACCATAAAAAATCTACCACCACATATTGCCATCCAAATTGTTTTAAATTTTTTGCAATATAATCTGCATTTGCTTTTACTTCATCTTCATGCACAGCAGAACCAAAGCAGTTATAACTGTTCCATCCCATGGGTGGGGTTTGTGCTACCTGGCAAAATGCGTTATTACAGTATGCCGTTAGCAGGGCAATTGCCATGCACATTATCTTTCCTGGAAATTTCATATTTGTGCGCTTAAATATATTTAACTAAAACATTCATTATTCATTCATGCAAACCTTCATCTTTTAGCTTTTATTTTTCCCTGCCATTCATAATCTGAAAATCAAAGAGAAATAACACTAAATACTATACAGGCTACGATGATTAAAACACCTGCCCCAAAAGTGGGGCAGGTTGATTACCAAAACTAACTGTCTATATAAATCGAATGCTTAAAACGATATTAATGAACTACAGGGTCAATAAATCAGTAACCGGGGTTTTGCTGCAAGTTTTTATTTTTATTTATTTCATCCAACTGAATAGGAAGCCAGTACATTTTGGGTGCAACAAATTTTCTTGCTTCCACTAATCTTGGGATAGTATTACTTGTACCAGGATAATAAGTGAGTGCGCCACCCGTTTCTTTGTAGATGGTTACCCCGGTAGCATTTTTATTCAATACGTCATCAGCAATCATCCATCGACGTACATCGAAATAACGGTGTTCTTCAAATGCAAGCTCTACCCTGCGTTCGTATATTATATCATTCCACAACTGAGTTCCTGAAGAAGTAACGTGAGGCATACGGGCCCTGGTGCGTACTACATTCAAAGCAACTTTGGAACCTGCCTCATCAGAAGTATTGTATTTTGCTTCCGCCAAATTCAGGTACATTTCTGCAAGCCTGAACCAAATCCAATTTTTGGGGCTAAAATTCCAACTGTTAGGTATTTCCTTTTCATCCAAAAATTTACGCACATTGTAACCCGATGCACTGGTGTTCCATGAGTTTCCGCCATACTTAGTATCTTGTCCGCCTGATTCACTTCCGTCTGCTTTTTTGAAGTAGAAAGTTTCTACAGCACGACCTTTCCACATATCCCCATTGCATAAAACAGTTGCGTATAAACGGGGGTCACGGTTTGCATACGGGTTTGCTTTGTGAACCGGATTGTTCCAGTCAAATTTGGTTCCGTCACTCATTTCAAAATCATCTACAAATTCAGCAATCGGTGTATTTCCTCCCCATGACCCGTAACCGTTTGGACCATTTGCTTCATCAATGTAGGTAAGATTGGTACCGTTAGAACTGGTACCTCCCTGCCGGTCAAAAATAACTTCAGAATTACCACCTTCTAAAAATATGCCGGTGTATTTCTGTTTTACATCACTACCGTAGTTATCAAACAACGCATAGCCATTGGATGTTGCTGCAGTGATAGCTGCTTGTGCTGCATCTGCGGCTTTTTGCCAGCGGCTTGCATCAGGAGCCTGGTAATGTACTAAAAAATCAGGATCATCACTTCTTGGTTCATTCATCAGCTTACTGGCAGCATATAATAGTACCCTTGATTTTAAAGCCAATGCAGCTACACTTGTTGCCCTGCCCTTATTGGCTCCGCTGAAATTTCCGGGAAGCGATGCAGCAGCTTTATCACATTCTGCAACCAAAAAGTCAACATTTTCTTTGTAGCTGTTTCGTTTGATATCTGCAATTTCACTTACATTATCAATACCATAACTTTTTGTAATGATCGGCATTCCTCCCCAGCGGTTCACAAGGTCCCAATACATTAAAGCTCTTATAAAAGTAACTTCACCTATCAGGCGTTTCTTGAGATCTAAATCAGTAAATGGAACTTTTTCTATGTTGTCGAAAAACGTATTGCAATTAGCAATATTTTTCCAAACCACATCCCACCGGCGGGCACTTTCGCCCCAGTGACCTCCATTCATACTGTGCCTTGTACTGGCATCTACATAACCCTGGGTAATGGGTTCACAATCCCTTGACCAGGTAAGAAATGTTTCATCACTCATGGAGCTTACCCAGGATTCTGCATACCATCCATTTCCTATTTGATTGTACCGGGCATTAACAAATGCTGCAACCAGGCTTGGATCAGACCATACTGCATTCTCAGAAATAGCATCTAACGGTTTCTTTTCCAGGATGTCTTTATTACAGGAAACAGCAAATAATAAAAAGAATCCTGTAATGAGGATGTATAAATATTGAAAAATCTTTTTCATAATTATTTATATTTAAAATTAAAAAGTAATGTTAAGGCCGAAATTATACACCTTATTTTGTACGTTGAACCAGCCGGCATAGTTCTGACCGCTGGCTGTTGCTTCAGGATCAACATCCTTTAAATCTGTAAACGTTATTAAATTGAAACCACTTACAAAAACACTGCAGTTACTAACCCCTATTTTCGATAAGAGTGTTCCGGGTAGTGAATAAGACAACTGGATGTTTTTCAATCTCAGGTAAGATGCATCGTGTAAAAAGTAAGTATTTTGTTTTGCCACGGAAGTCTTTTCCCTGTCATAGATCCTTGGTCCGACTGAGTTTGGATTTTCTGGTGTCCACCTGTTATTAAAATATTCCTGGGTAAAAGTACCGATACCCCCACCGCCGCCTTCATAGAATACATATTGTGACACATTACCAGCACCTTGCCATAACATGGTCAGGTCGAAATTTTTGTAAGCAGCTCCCATATTAATGCCATAAATAATTTCCGGTATTTCTGTTCTGCCCTGGCGAACCTGGTCATTACCGTCCAACTGACCATCTCCATTTACATCTTTAAAGATCAAATCTCCTAACTCTGCGTTTCCTAACCGGGGATAATCATCCAGGTCTTTTTGTGTTCTGTAAATGCCTATGGACTCATACATTAACCAACTGGCGCCAATGGGCTTTCCTGTTTCTTTTTGCCAAGCCGGTACACCTGATGCTTCATTTTTATTTAGCACTTTACTTTTAGCGTAAGACAAGTTTCCGCCGATATTAAATTTGAAATCACGGTAAGCTTTATTGTACCCTAAGCTTACCTCAAAGCCTTTTGATTCGCAAGACGCATCATTTACAGAAGGCAGTGACAAACCTGCATATTGTGGAACAACGCCGGTTGGCTGTGCTAAGATTTGGTTTCTCTTCTGTTTGAAAAAATCCAATTCGAAAGAAAGGGCGTTTTTAAATAATTTAGCTTCAAAACCTAAGTTATAAGCAGTGCCCAATTCCCAATGGATATTAGGATTAGCTGTCTGCACCTGGTAGATCCCTGTATTGGCTGAAGGATTTGCTCCACCGAAAAGACCATTCTGACCAAACGTATAAATCGTTAAGAATGCAAAGCGCTGATCGGCTCCGTTGTAAAAAACTTTATCATTTCCCATTTTGCCCCAGGAACCCCTTACTTTAAAATAATTTATAAAGGAGATATTCTCTTTCCAGAATTTTTCCTCAGATGCTCTCCAGCCTGCTGATACACCTGGAAAAAAACCAAACCTGTTGTCTTTTGGAAAATTCTGAGAACCGTCATAACGCCAGTTAAATTGCAACAAATATTTTTCTGCGTAAGCATAATCGAGCCGTCCGAAATAATTCTGGCGGGCACTTTCAAATGCTGTTCCATCGTTTATCTGAACCTTTGTATCTCCTGCAAATAATTCATCTACTTCAGTAGATACAAAATCCTGGCGCTGTCCCCTGAGATAATTGTATTTATTTTCATACTGCTCGTATGCTACAAATGTGCTGAAATTATGGACCGTATTGAAAGTTCTGCTGTAAGATAACCTTGCGTAACCAGTTACACCTAAACCCTGGTCTATACTCTCATTCAACAGCGCATTGGATGGCCCGTATTTACCGGGATCATATTCACCTGTTGTATTATTGAGCGTATATAATGTCCATGATTTATTAAAACTTTTGAAGAACGTATTGCTTTTATCAATAGACAACCTTCCATCAACCCCCAATCCCTTTGTGATCTTTGACAAATCAAGGTTGAAACCTAAATCTGCATTGATATACGAGGCCCTGTTACGATTATACCCTCTTGATCCATCTACCGCTGTTAAAGGATTATAGCCTCCTGTTGTTACTGCTCTCCGCAATCCATTGGGATATTGAAGCAGTTGCCTTGGGTCACCCTGCACAATATTCCGCCACAATTCACCGGTACCAAAACCACTTTGAAAAGGAGCATTACGGTCTTCCTGGCGCATTGCCAGGTTTGCAAAAAACCTCAAACTTTTAGTAGCCTGTATATCCAGGTTAGACCGCAGGTTATATTGCTTGTAGTTACTGGCACTATTTTTAAAAATATTGTTTTCATACTGGTAGCCCAGGGAGGTAAAATATTTTACATTTTCAGAACCTCCTGAAATAGTGATGTTATGCCTGTTTTGAACACTATTGCTTTTCAGCGCTTCCTTAAGGAGATCAACATTCGGATAATTAATGGGGTCAGACCCGTCCCTGAATTTTTGAATTTCTGCATCAGTATAAGTAGGTACGGGATTTTTATCAATCAATCTTGTAATGTCATTGATTGCTGTTGCATAATCAGCCGCATCTGTCATTTTTGGCAAAATTGTGGGAGACCTCAATCCATAATTAAAACTGTAACCGATGGATGTTTTACCAGACTTTCCCCGTTTGGTAGTTATCAGTATTACCCCGTTACCTGCCCGGGAACCATAAATAGCTGCAGAGGCATCTTTTAATATACTTACACTTTCAATATCATTTACGTCAATCCTGCTAAAACCGCCGGCACGATCTGCTACACAATCTACTACCACCAAAGGGCTGTTATCACCTAAGGTATTATTACCTCTTATTAATAATTTGGAGTCATCATAACCTGGCTCACCACTAGTGTTTTTTGCAAACAACCCGGGCATACGGCCAACCAATGTATTGGCAACAGAACCAGTTGGTACAGCTTTTAATTCAGCCCCTTTAACAGATGATACAGCACCAGTAAGGGTCACTTTCTTTTGTGTTCCATAACCAATCACCACAACTTCCTGCAGCCCTGCTGCATCAGAAGTTTGCATATTTACTGCCAACTCTTTTTTGTTGCCGGCAGCAACAGAAACAGTCTGGTAACCAACAATGGATAGTTCCAATATTACATCCCGATTATCCGGTATAGATAACACAAACCTGCCACGAGCATCTGTAATGGTGCCTGTAGTAGTCCCTTTTATATAAACAGAAACACCTGCCAGCGGATCTCCCTGCTGGTTAGTAACCGTTCCTGCTATATCACGGTTGGCAGCCGCCTCTTCTACGATAATATTTTGTATGCCTGCAGATTGTTTTGATGTATTTATATTTTCGCTAAACAACACGATATTGCCATTAATCACTTTGTAATTAATATGAAGTGGTAATATTATTTCATTCAGCAGTTCGCTGAGTTTTTTTTCGTTAGCAGTAAAACTGATTTTTCTGCCGGCATCAATAATCTTTGAACTGAAAACAAATTTCACATCTGCTAACTTTTGTATTTGCTGCAGCGCTTCTTTGATCTTTATATTTTCAACGGATAAGGACACCTTTCTGTCCAGCACCTCCTGCCCGGTTGTTTTTGTAGCAGCAGCAGTAAAGACAAGGAGCATGATCAATAATTGTATAAATGCTATTTTCATTGCTATTAGTTTAAAAGCAACAATTGCCTTTTTTTTCATAATTTGTATTGTTTTTGTACGTGAGATAATATAAATCGGACAAGATCCATTCTACTTTCAGCAGAATGCTAAACCGGCGTTACCGCAAATAATGCCGGTTTTTTATGGACCCAAAATTTAGGTGATGAAGGCTTTTATATTCATAATGGCAGCGTTTGGTTTATAAATGAATAAATAATTACAAAAAAAATTAACGGCATCCCTGTCCCCCATTGATCAATATTCTTGTACCCTTCACTTCATAACTTGCATGAAAAGCCAAGCAGATAAAGTCCAGCTTATTAAAGAGTGATTGCTGTGACAGATCGCCTGTAAAAGGACAGTTATTCAAATCATTATTTGCCAGTATAATTTCAACGGCATAATTCTTTTCCAATGACTGTAGCACTTCAGAAAGCGGTGTATCATCAAATACAAATTTGGGTTCTGTGGCAGGCTTATTTTCAACAGCTACCAGTACAGGTGCATCCACCAGAGATGTGATAAAACGCCTGTTCTCTTTATAGTAGGTCACTTTTTGATTGGGTGTAATGATGACACCATTATCTTTTTTCTGCTGCTCATTCAAATTGACCTGCTGGCCATCTTCGTATACCGCTACACGGCCCGTGCGTACTGCCACCTCTATTTTATCATTGATAATTTTAACATTGAAACTTGTTCCCAATACCCGTGTTACCAATCTTTCATTGTATACAAAAAATGGCCGGTTTGCATTTTTAGCAACTTCGAAAAAGGCTTCCCCTTCCAAGTACACTTCCCGTTTATCCTTTAAAAAATGTTTAGGGAAAGCGCATTTGGCTTTAGGCTGTAGCAATACAATACTGCCATCTTCAAGGTCTACCTGTTTTACTGAACCTGTATTATTAATTTCTTCTGATAATCCTTCTGCAACTTTTGCACTAACTAATGAACCGGGTACTGACTTTACATTAGTTGTATATACAAAAAAGCCAGCCGAAACTATTACTAATACTGCAGCAACAGATGCCCACTTAACCCATATTTGATTAATAAATTTAACCGGAGTTGATTTTTTTGAAACATCAACAGGTGCTGTTATTTGGTCTTTAATGGTATCCCACATCCTGCTTTCTAATTCCTGCATTTCATCCATTCCCGGAACAGGTATATGCTGGTCTTCCAGTAATTGGTACCACTTATCTATAATGGCTCTTTCTTCAGGAGAACAGGTACCCTCAATATATTTTTTTAGCAACTGGTGGAAAGTGTGGCGATCCATTATCGTAATATTTAAATAGTATTTGGTCGTGGTAACTGTTCTGCTTTCATTTCACTCCAGGCATACATAACAGGTTTGAAACAGTCTTCCTATTATTATAGTAATTTGAAAGAGAGCATACCCTAATGTGACAGAATAATTTTTTTATCTATTTGTGCAGAACCAGGAAGGCTACAGTAATTGCAATAAAATCTTTTAAATACAGCCGCATCATCTTAAGGGAACGGGTAATATGATATTCAACAGTTTTTGGTGATATATTCATATCGCTTGCAATTTCTTTTACAGTGTAATTTTCCATCCGGCTGAGCCGGAATATTTCCTGGCTTTTTTGAGGAAGCTTTTTAACAGCTATATCGATTGCCCCGGATAATTCATGAGTGAGTAAAGTACTTTCACAATTATTTTCTTCCCGGGCAATGTGTAATGAAGACTGCAGGGTATATTTTTCCCTCAGCATTTTTGATTTAATAAAATTAATTACCTGGTATTTAATGGCCCGGTTTAAATAGTTTTGCAGTTGCCTGATATCACTGGTTTTACGGTTTGCCCACAGGCTCACAAATAAATTCTGCACTAATTCTTCGGCTATAGTTTTTATGCGTACTTTTTTAAGGGTGGCAATATAAATATCTTCCCAGTAGCGAAGATAAATCTCCTTTAAAGCCGCTTCATTACTATCTTTTAGCAGTTTAAGCAGTTCTTCATCTGAAAGCAACCGATAGTTCATAGCAAACATTTTACACTTATTTCAACAAGCAATTTTATTAATTTTCAGTAGTTAATCTTTACAGGGTAATTAATTATTTAAACAAATCATGGTACACAGGGCTTTATTTTTTTACCGGTACAATTGAATAAGTTTTCCCTTTTATTGCATTAAAAGAAAGTACGAATCCATTAGCATCTGCTATGGTATTTGTTTTCATTCCACGAACGCTTACGGGTATGCCGGTTCTGATTTTGCAAATGCCATCCACCGTTGCGGTAATTGCAGCACTGGTTAAAATATTATTTTTCCAGCTAACAGCTATTTCGAAACCACCACGGGCTTTAAGCCCTTTTACCGATCCACCGCTCCAGGCATCCGGCAGTGCAGGCAGCAGATGAATTTCTCCCAAATGACTTTGTACAAGCATCTCAAGCATGCCAGCTACAGCCCCAAAATTCCCATCAATCTGAAAAGGCGGATGGGCATCAAACAGGTTAGCATACGACCCTCCCCCGTTTGAGTAATTAGTACCTTCCTGTCCGGTGATATGCAACAGGGTATGGATCATTTTGTAAGCGTGGTTACCGTCCAGTAACCTTGCCCAGAAATTTATTTTCCAGGCCAGGCTCCAACCGGTGCCTGCATCACCTCTTAACTCAAGGGTTTTCTTAGAAGCTGCGGCAAATGCCGGCGTTTGAATGGGAGAAATTTGCCGGCCGGGATACAGCCCAAAAAGATGGGACACATGGCGATGATGAGGATCAGTGTCTTCCCAATCTTTATACCATTCCTGCAAGTTTCCTTTTTTACCAATGTGCAGTGGAAATAACTGGCTTCTTTTATCAATGATCAGGTTGCGAAACGCCTCGTCTTCCTTTAACTCTTTCGAAGCCTCGATTATATTTGTAAAAAGGTCCCAGATAATTGACATATCCATTGTGGTGGCAATAGATGCACTTCCCTTTTTTCCGCTGTCATCAATAAAACTATTTTCCGGAGAAAAAGAAGGCGCTGTTACCAGGTGCCCATTTTTATCAGTCACCAAAAAGTCGAGGCAAAATTTGGCGGCATCTTTCATTATTGGATAAGCAATTTCCTTCAGGTATTTTTTGTCTTTTGTAAACTCGTAATGCGTCCATAAGTGTTGCGATAACCAGGGCGAACCCATTGTCCAGTTTGCCCACATCGGATCGCCTTTTCCAATATCTCCCACCGGGTTGGATAGCGCCCATATATCACTGTTATGGTGCATGGCCCAGCCTCTTGTATGATAGAATTCTTTGGCGGTAACTTTTCCTGTAACGGCCGCATGCTTTATAAAATCTATAAAAGGCAGATGCATTTCTGAAAGATTCGCAGCTTCTGCCGGCCAGTAATTCATCTCTGCATTTATATTGGTGGTGTAATTGGAACTCCATGGCGGACGTAATTCTTTATTCCATATTCCCTGTAAATTAGCTGCTACACCGCCGGGCCGGGAACTTGATATTAGCAGGTATCTGCCATATTGAAAATAAAGGGTTTCTAAAGCGGGATCTTTTGCTCCTTCAGTATAACCAATCAATCTTTCGTCGGTAGGCAATTTTGCATTCTTATTATTACCAGCATCATCAAGAGCAAAACTAACCCTGTTGAAATAGTGTTGATAGTCTTTTCGATGATCTTTCAATAATGCAGCCCAGTCCTTTTTAATTGCCGCATTCAAATATTGACCGGCTAATTTTGATTCGTCTTTACCATCAGCATCGGGGCATTTATCAAAACCATTGAAACTGGTGGCGGCAGAAAAAATGACCAGCACATCCGTTGCATTATTTACTGCGATTCCAGTTGTATCTGATGCCACTGTTCCATCCCGTGTAATTGCTTTTAAGCGCCACTCAAAACGCATTCCCCTGCACCCGCTGCTGTCATTTTGCGTAACAGGGTTGGATGAATTTACATAATTAGGTTCTATATGCGAAGGTGCTTTTCCTTTAACGGCCACCTCATTGCTGCTGATAACAAAATGATGGCTTTGCAACTGGCTTTTTGAACTCAATTTAAAATTTATTTGCCCGGGCTTATCTGCGGTAAAGCGAATTGCAATCACCTGGTCGGGTGCAGAACTGATGATCTGCCGGGTATAGGTAACTCCATTAATGGTGAACCGTGTTGTAGCCATGGCATCATTAATATCCAGGTCGCGGTAGTAATTGGTAACAAGTGTGTCTTTAAAATGCTGGCTAATATTCAAGTCTCCCAGGGGCAAATAAGATTCAGAATAATACCCCTGCATATTTTTCGCCAAAGCATAAGCCTTTGCATAATTTTCTTCATTAAAAAGCGCTTCCCTGGCAAGCAATAAATTGGCGTATGCATTCGGGTTTACATTTGTACGTACAGGTCCGCCCGTCCAAAAACTGGCTTCATTTACCTGTATCAATTCTTCTGCTACACCACCAAAGATCATCGCACCAAGGCGGCCGTTTCCCACAGGCAATGCTTCTGTCCAAACCTTTGCAGGCTTTTGATACCATAGTTTATGCTGCTGCTGCTGTGCATACAAGCCCGTAAATAAAAACGCTAATAAAAAACTTAAACCCAATTTTTTTTGTACCATCAATTTATATTTTATTGTAATCGTTTTAATCAAGATCAACTATGGCTTTGATCACTCCGGATTCCGGATGAAGCCAGCTTTCAAAAATATCTTTCACCGAATTAAATGGTGCCCTATGTGTGATGTAGGTAGTTGGCGTTACCAATCCTTTTTTCATAGATTCCATTACATGAACAAAATCTTCCCGGGTGGCATTGCGGCTACTCATCAGCGTTGTTTCACGGCGATGAAATTCGGGATGACTAAAACTGATGTCATCTTTCTGTAAACCGATCAGCACAAATCTTCCTCCCTGTGCAAGATAAGACAACGCATTGTTGATGGCTTTACGATTGCCCGTGGCATCAATCACTACTGTAGGCATATCCCCATGAGTAATTTGCAATAGCCGCTCGGATACATCTTCCGTGGCAGCGTTTATCACATACTCCACGTTGAGCTTATTTTTACAGAACTGTAAACGCTGGTTGTTAATATCGAGTGCAATCACTTTTGCCCCGGCAATACGGGCAAACTCCATTGTTCCCAATCCAATGGGACCGGCGCCAATTACCAACACAAATTCTCCTGGCCGAACATTCGCCCTGCGGATACCATGAGCACCGATAGCGAGTGGCTCAACCATTGCCAGTTGATCATAACTTAATCCTTCAGATTTTACCAGTGCATAAGAAGGCACCGAAATATAAGCTGACATGCCGCCGTCGATGTGTACACCACAAACTTTAATTGCCGCACAACAATTGGCAAGTCCTCTTCTGCAGGCAATGCATCGTCCGCAATTAAAATAAGGAATAATAGTAACCCTTTCTCCGGGTGAGAAATCGGGAGCCCCATCTGCTTCCACTAAATCGGCTGCCAGTTCGTGCCCAAGTATTCTTGGATAGCTAAAGTAAGGCTGCGTGCCCTGGTAAGCATGTTGATCTGTTCCGCAAATACCAATACGCCTTATCTTAAGTAAGGCATGCCCCTCCTGCATTTCCGGCATCGGCCTTTCGGTGTATTTAAAAAAGCCGGGGGCTGTACATTCCAATACTTTCATAAAGCCGCTATTTTTTAAAACTGATTTTATATACTATGGCATTTTCAGAAGGATAATTTTTTGATGGTTTAATAACCAGTGCATCCTGCTGCTGTGTCCAGGATAATTTATCTGAACTGCCCACCAATTCCACCCCTTCAATGATACCGTTTGCCGCTTTTAAACCCAATGCTTTAATAGAAGTATTGGTAGATGGTAAGCCCAATGCTGTTGCATACAAAACAGGGCCGTTTGTTGTAAAGCGTATATCCTGTGCCGTGAAGGGCTTTTTCTGATCAACAAAACTTCCGCTGGCAGATTCTGTAGGTCCTTCACCAAAAATTTTCCAGGGCCGGGAGCCATAAATAGCTTCACCATTTACCTCCAGCCATTTACCCGTGCCCAGCAGGGTTGCTGTTTCTTCACTGGTAATAGTGCCGTCAGCCCTGGGGCCAATATTCAAAAGCAGGTTACCATTTTTGCTAACAATGTCTATTAAGTTTGTAATCACGTACTGTGCATCTTTAAAAGTATTGCCCGCTGCATAGCCCCAGGATTTATTACCAATGGCATCATCCGTTTGCCAGGGCAGTTGGCGAATGCCGGCCAGTTTACCCCTTTCCAAATCCAGTACTGCAGTTCCATCGGGATAAGCAACATTTTTATAATTAACCACTACACCTTTATTCCATTCCAATGCTTTGTTGTAATAATAGGCTGCAAAAGATTTTCGGTAAGGGTCCATTGCAGGCTGTTCTATCCACCAGTCGAACCAAAACAATTGCGGTTGATATTTTGTAATCAGCTCTGTGTTGCGCAGCATCCAGTCATTCATAAATTCGGGTGACGGCGTTTCATTTTCTTCTCTTGCAGGGCCATAAAAATCTGCAAATGCCGGATCCAGTACATCTGATTCAAACCTGCGGCCACCATTCATAAAAAACCAATGTTCAATTCTGTGTGAGGACAAACCAAAAACAAGTCCCTGCTTTTTTATCTCTGTGGCAAGTTCTCCAATAACATCACGTTTTGGTCCCATTTCAAAAGCATTCCATTTTGACAATGCTGTGTTATACATTGCAAAGCCATCGTGGTGTTCTGCCACCGGAACAACGTATTTTGCTCCTGCTTTTTTAAAAAGTGTTACCCACTGCACAGGATCAAATTGCTCCGCTTTAAACATCGGAATAAAGTCCTTATAACCGAATTTATTTTGTGGACCGTATGTTTCAACATGGTGTTTAAATTCTTTGGAATCTTTTCGGTACATCTCCCTTGGATACCATTCGGAACCAAAGGCTGGTACAGAGTAAACACCCCAGTGAATAAAAATGCCGAATTTGGCATCCCGAAACCAGTCTGGTGTATTATATTTTTTTAACGATTCCCAGGTTGCCTGGTATCTTTCCTGCGCTTTAATGGAGGATGTAATAGCGACAGTCATTGTCAGCAAACAAAGTATTAAAATAGATTTTTTCATATTGCTTATCGATTGTAAAATTTTGATTTTGTTTATAAAGAAAATAGTTATGCGTTGGCTAAAGCCCTGTCCAGGTGTACATATCCTCCGTCAACATACAAAAGCTGACCGGTAGTATGACTGGATTGTTCTGACAGCAGAAAGGCTGTGGTATTGGCTATTTCTTCTGCGCTGGTCATCCGGTTATCTAATGGAATTTTATCGGTGATCTCTTTTAATTTTTCCGCAGGATCTTGTAAAGTTTCGATCCATTTTTCGTAGGCAGGTGTAAAGCATTCTGCCACAACCACTGCATTTACCCTAATACCATACTTCAGCAATTCTACCGCCCATTCTCTTGTTAAAGCATTTCTGGCTCCGTTGGCGGCAGCATAAGCAGATGTATTGCCTTGCCCGGTTTCCGCTGTTTTTGAAGTGATGTTTACAATTGCACCTTTAGACTCTATTAGCAGCGGCAGTGCAAAATGTGCCAGCAGGTAATAATGTACAACGTTCTTATGCAGTGAAGCCATGAAGTTTTCGTAATTGCCGTTTTCCAAACCAACACCATCGTTTACACCGGCATTATTCACCAGGCCGTTAATACGGCCAAATTTATTTTGTATCGCATTTATTACCCGTTCTGCCTCTTCGGGCCGGGAGAGTTCGGCAACTACCTGGAAAGCCTGGCCACCCTCATGGGTGATTGCAGTAACCAACTTTACATTATCGCTTTCATTCCTTCCTACAATAACAGGAATTGCACCTTCGCCAGCCAATACTTTTACAATACCAGCACCAATGCCTTTAGCTCCTCCAGAAACTATGATCACTTTGTCTTTCAATTGTAAATCCATATTTATCTATTTTTTTGTTTTGATTCTATTTTGATACCCGTACTATAACTGAAAGATGTTTTTCATCAGTATCCATTTTTCTCCGGGTGCAGCCCATGCCAATGGCTGCTGAAATTTCCACATAAACGCTTCCCATTCCTGTACTTTAGGATTAGCATTGTCCATCGCTGCCTTTACATCAAAATCAAAATCGGCTGTTGTTTCCATAATCATAAATAGCCGGTTACCGGTTCGGTAAATTTCCATATTGGTAATACCAGCATCGGATATACTTTTTCTTATTTCAGGCCAGCCGTTTTCTGCTGTATGCCAATATTCATATTCTGCAATCAGTGAAGGATCGTCAACCAGGTCAACGGCAAGACAATATCTGTTCGTTATCATTTGTTTCATTTTTAAAGTACTTTAATTTCTTTATAACCTTTCAATCCAAAATATACAATTACCAGAAAACATACCAATGGTACAATGTATCCATATTGAATATTACCCGTGGCATCGCTGATGTATCCAAATATTCTTGGTAAAATTGCCCCTCCCACAATGGACATAATGATCAGGCTGCTGCCGTATTCGGTATCGCCTCCCAAATTTTTTATACCTAAAGAAAAAATAGTGGGAAACATAATAGACATGAAGAAACAGATAGCAATGACTGCATAAACTGTAATCATTCCTGTAGCCGTAATGGCTACCGCACACAATAAAATATTGATGACTGCATAGATGGCCAGCAACCGTTGCGGCTTAATGTATTTCATTAAAAAAGTGCCGAGAAAACGTCCTATCAAAAAAGCAATGCCGCAGGCGCCTAAATAATCTCCTGCAACTCTTTCGGTAATACCGGCAGATTTGGGTGCATACAAAAGGAATAAACTAAATACCGAAACCTGTGCTCCAACATAAAAAAATTGTGCTGCTACGGCCCAGGATAAGTGTTTATGCCTGAATGCATGGAAAATATTTTTGCCTGCTGTATGTTCTTCTGCATGCTGAATTTTAGGCAATTTTACGAAAGCAAAAATTATCGCTATCAGGATGAGCACCGAACCCAAAATAATGTAAGGCAATTTGACGGATGATGCTTCGGATGCCAATGCTATTTTTCTTGCAGCGTCTGTCATACTGCCTAATTCTTCAGTTGTATATCCTTTTGTAAGTATGATTCTTACACCGATCACAGGAGCCAGGGCTGCTGCCAGGCCATTGAATGACTGGGAAAAATTTAGTCTTTGCGTGGAGGTTTCCGGATCGCCCAATGATGATGCGTATGGATTGGCCGCAGTTTCCAAAATCGTTAACCCACAAGCAATAATAAATAAAGCAACTAAAAAGAAATCGTACGACTGATTATCGGCCGCAGGCACAAATAAAAAAGAACCGATGGCAAATAGTAACAGCCCGCTAATAATACCTGTTTTATACCCAAACTTCTTCATTATAAAACCTGCGGGCAATGCCATTAAAAAATATGCAATAAAAACGGCAGAGTCAACCAACGTGGATTGGGTAGTGGATAGTGTAAATGACTTTTTTAAATGTGGAATTAAAATGGGATCCAGGTTATGCGCAAAGCCCCATAAAAAAAACAGCGAGGTTATCATAATGAACGCAAATCGATAATTCCTGTTGGTAAGCGAAGGCATAAGACTATTTTTTATGTTGAAAGCAAGTTTATAGCTGGTTATAATAAAAGTAAAGTGACTTTACCTAATCGATATTCAGCTAGCTTTATGTTGCCGGTTTACATTTCTAAAATTGGTAATTGAATGACGCAATCGTTACCTGTTTATTACCACAACAGTTTTGTAAACTTAGTAACGGTAAAGAACAAAACCTGTCACTTTATTTTCAAAAAATGTAATACAAAAGTTCAAGCTGGTACTATAGCATTCCCGGTGAAAATTAATATGCAAAAGGTTTGCATCCAGCAATCGTTTGGGTGAATTTACGTTCATCCCAATGTAAACCTAATACTATGGTTGCATTTAAAGTACCAGTTATTTTCCAAATTATTGTACTATATTACCTTTTAGTAATTTATCAAATTAACTTTAAATGAAACCGGAATTAAGACAGATTACTTCAACACCCCAGCAGTCTTTTCTCTTTAGAAAAGATGTGGGCAGCCAGATGGTAAACAACTGGCATTATCATCCCGAAATTGAATTACTATATATTAAAAGAAGTGCCGGCACCTGGCTGATCGGTGATCATATTGGACCTTTTCAAAGCGGCGACATGGTTTTACTGGGCTCTAACCTGCCGCATTGTTTCCGACACGAATATGACCAGATTGTAAAACGGGATGATAAAGCCGGCGAAACGATTTGTATAAAATTTATGCCGGGCATTTTTGGCAATCATTTTATTAATTTACCTGAAATAAAGATGCTGTATGAATTACTGTTGAACTGTAACCACGGTTTAAAATTAACCGGCAAAACGAAGGAATCCATTGCTTTAATGATCGATAAAATGCCGGACATTACTCCGGGAAAAAAATTGATATCGCTGCTTTCGATACTTGAAGAAATTGCAGAAAACAAAGAGTACACTGCTCTTTCGAGCAAAGGATTTATACAATCTGCAAGCGACACAAACCAGGACAAGATTAAACTTGTATTTGAATATACTTTTACGCACTTTAATGAAAGAATATCGCTTGACCAGGTAGCTGCTCTTTTGAATATGACAAGGCAGTCTTTTTGCAGGTATTTTAAAAACAAAACGAAAAAAACTTATGTTCAGTTTTTGATGGAAGTGAGAATAGGTTATGCATGCAGACTGTTAATGGATGATGAAAAAAATGTGGCAGAAATCAGTTATGAGTCAGGATACAATAATGTTTCGCACTTCAATCATCAATTTAAACTGATCACTAAGAAAAGCCCAATGGAATACAGGAAAGACTACCTAAGCCTGCAAACAACGACTTAACCAGTGTTGCGTAGTAATTTTTATGTATGCCTTCATTTGTTTGTTGCCACAAATCTCTTACTTTATCAGTACCTGCCAAACCAATATCACCAACATCAACTTTGGTAATTTGATAGCTTTCAGTAATGTTAAAGATTACAATTGACCTGCTGCCGTCCGCTAACGCCGGTTTGAAACTTAGCAAGCACCTGCAGTAACCTGGGAGGGATGGATTTTCTATATCGAAAGTGCTGCCTCCAACTTTTGGTTAGTAACCGTGTTGGAACACAATATTTAAAATAACCTTTTGCCAGGGAAGGCAGATTGCCCAACAATTTTGAAAGTACAGTGGCTGAAAACCTGAAGCCTTCGGCTCTTAAAGTTTTTAAGGATGAATACTTGCTGGATTTTGTTGCCAGTGATTAACTGGATGATGAAAAGCACATTGAACAGCAAGTGGTCTTAAACATCAGAAACTTTATCCTACAAATGGGCAAAGACTTTTGTTTTATAGGCAATCAATAACGTACTGAGGTGGATGGCGATGAATTTTTTATTGACCTCTTGTTTTTTAATCGTCATTTACAATGCCTTGTTGCTTTTTGAATTGAAGAAAGGTAAATTCAAACCTGCAGATGCCGGGCAATTGAATTTCCATCTTAATGTACTTGATGAAAAAGTAAAACTTATGAAAGAAAATTCAAGTATTGGCATTGTTCTTTGCAAGAAGAAAAATAATACCGTCGTTGAGTTTGCCATTAAAAGTTTTGATAAGGCATGGGTGGAGCGGTATATAAAATATCAAAACAAACGCCAATCCAAATGAAAGGAATATTAACTGCTACTGAGGAATCAGGAAAGCTGTTAGAGTAGCGCCCTTAAATCTATCAATAAAAGAAATTAGCATTTAATAATTTTTATTTATACCTCACCCGGTGCTATAACCTTTACGCCATTTTAACCCCTATTATATTATTTGTTACCCATGCAACAAAAGTTCTTTGGTTTGCCAGGTGTTCATTGGCATTTTTATACTTTTTTACATTATCAATTTTATCGCAATTAAATTATAAATCAGCTAAATTAAAATCTTATCTGCCGTATTGATTTGTCAACGATGCATTATTGCATATACAGTTCTACGATAATCTTTATTTAATTCAATCATTTGATTAAAATATTATTTCTTAATAGCGCTTCATACACTACACCTAATATCCACCCAAATAACCAATTGGCAATAAAAAAATAAATGATACCTGCCGTTGACAATTGATGAATACCCAAAATACCCTGGCCCAACAGGGGCAATACAATCAATCCGTTTATTAACCACGGCAACAATGAAAACAAACTTCCTTTTAACCATCCATTACCGGGAAGTACAGGTTCAAACACATACAGGTAAAGCAACACCATAGAAAACCCGGTTACATAATGAAACAGCAGCCAGAATAGCGTCGTTTTAAAACATACAAGCATACCCTGACTAAAATAATCATGGGTATGCAATAAAATCAATTTAAGCAGGCCGCCACTTTCTGCCTGCAGGTGCAATAATGGGGCTGCTTTTAACAAAATCGTGTTAGCAGTTATCGCAATGAAGCCTGCTAAAAAACCTTTGAATAAATGCGGAGAATGTTTGGTCATGATTTTTTTGTTAAACGAAATTTACTAAATGCTTATTCCCAACCCCATTTTTTAAAAATTATGTGCCCTTCGTTTGATTTTAGGAATTTAATGAACTGTTGCGCTTTATCTTTTTTATTTGTGATGGCTGTAATGGCAATTGGTGTTCCCCGGTAAACTGTTTGAGCAACAGGAATTTTAATCAATTGTGAAACGTCTTTTAATCTCAGGTGCCATGAAGCAAAAATAATTACCGCATCATATTTGGTATCACTTTTCCATGCATCAATGGCTAAAGCGGTATTGGCAAAAGCACCTTTAATATTTTTTTGTATGCCTCCAATTAAATTTTGTTTACCTGCCAAATCTTCCCACATACCGAGTTGCCCTGCACCTGTAATCTCTAAAATATTGATGCCTGGGTTGGTTAAGTCTTTAAGCGTATTTATTTGTTTAGGGTTACCGGGGCGTACTAAAATACCTGCTGCTCTTTTGTACAATTCAGTCCGGGTAGTACTGTCCATTAATCCCGGATGCTGCATTTTAAATTGAGTGAGCATATATTCTGCACCACCAAATACCATGTCAGCATTTTGTTTTGCCTGCTCAATCCATTTGGCCTCCGGGCCTGCAATTACTTTTACCGGTATTGAGGTCTTTTTAGAAAACACAGTAGCACACGCTGCCATTGCAGCCTGCGGCCCACCGGGACCATATACATACAAGGTATCATTTTGCTGTGCTGTAGAAAACAATCCTGCGGTTAATAGAACCATACTTATAAATAGCTTTTTCATAATTTTTATTTTCGTTTAAATTATTCTGTTATAAATCCGTATTTTTTATAAACGGCTTTTCCTGCTGCACTCACCAAAAAATCCATAAAATCTTTTGCCGCTTTTTTATGCGGCGCAGCCTTTAACATGCCTGCAACTGATATGGCTTCAATATTTTCCTTTGCAGGAATTTCAATCATCTCTACCGGATGGCCAATCATGGCCTGGTAAAAAGCTTCTGTGTACCAAACCGGCGCTGCATCAGATTGATTATATAAAATACGCATCGGTGTTTGGCGATGATGAATTTGGGTTAAATAAGTACTACTATCTTTTACCTTGGTTTCCATGATTATTTTTTGTAGTGCTTCACCTCCAGCTTTTATATAGGCCTCTTCAATACGTTTTCCTATACCTTCCCATGCAGGGTTGGGCATACTAATACGAACATCCATTCTTCCTAAATCTGTCAATCCTTTTATATTTTTTGGATTCCCTTTTTGCACCATAATGGCCAGCCTGTTTTTGCCATATACTTCTGTTCTACTGAACCATTCAGGCGTTTGGTCAATCCTGTTTTTACCTGCGGTGTATATATCCGGTTTAAGGTCGATCCGCATGTTGCCAATGGTGATGGTGCCTCCTTCAATCTGTTTGGCCAGTATGCCTGGTGGCAGGGTTTCAACAAATACTTTTTTGTAAGCGGGATAGGCTTTTTTAAACGCTGCAACTAAATCATCAACTACCATAAACTGGTTGCCGCCAAAAAACACTACCAGGTCGGGGTTATTAATATCGCCAAATAAATCAGGCACATTGTCAACACCAGCAACGGTAAAAGGTACAGCGCTGGCGGGTGGCGTATTCCAGGGTGGGTCGAACCGATGATCTTGTGCTTGTGCAGTTAGTATATAAATGTTTACAAGTAAAATTGCGATTAATATCTTTTTCATTTTAAATTTTTTGTTTGATAAAAATTATGGTTTAATTACAGACCAGCCTGCTGCCTGGCGAATGATCAATTCTCCATTGCCGCTGGGTACGATGGCGATGAAATCGTACAACTGGTCACGGGAAATTTTTCTTTCTTTTAGGGTATTATTACATTGAGCAACAAGCACGCCTTTTTGTACAAGTGCTTTTAAATCTTCTTCGTATTTACTGCCTTTAAGATAAGCATCCGTACCGCCGCTAAAGGCTATCAATTCAATTTCAATTTTTCCGGCAAGCCTTGGGTCGTTTAAAGCATTATTAATATTTCGGATAGCTTTTCCAATAATTTTTTCATCTGCATTATCTAACTGGTAAATGGCATGATACATTTTTTGCGTTGCTTTTGCACCTGTAAAGGCAGCATTTTTTTCAAATCTCTTCTCTGATGTTTGTGCAATTGCTGCTGCTGTAAGTAATACAATGCTTAGCAGAATGAGTGATACTTTTTTCATGATGTTTATTTGGTTGATTTATTAAAATTTTTAATAGCTTTAAAAGGGCCGTACTTATGCTGTTGTTCTGTGAACGTATCAATATAAGGTCCAAAAGGGAAGTCGATTGGCTTTTTAGCAATATTCTTCCAGTCTTCATTTTGATCTTTATGTGGCCGTGGCTGACTGTTTACAAAAGCAGCTATGTCCCAGGCTTCTTCATCGGTTAGTTTTGGGCTGTGATAGTCTGTGCCAAAGGGCATATTATTTTTTACAAAGCCCGCAAAACTACCAAGACGGTAAAGGCCTGCACCATCGTTGTAGCTATGTTCTCCCCACAATGGTGGATAGGTGTAGCCGGTTTCATTTAAATTTGCTAATCCCTGCCCTTTATCGCCATGACAGCTTTGGCAATTATTAGTGTATATATTTTTTCCTGCAATGGGGTCTGCTGCCCTGTCTAAATAGGGTAGTTTCATAAGGCTGGTGCCACCTCTTGCAACACCTTTTGGAATATCATCGCCCAGCCATTTCATGTAAGCATATATGGCCTGCATTTCATGGGTGCTGCTATCCATTGGTTTTCCATTTAAACTCCTTACAAAGCAATCATTCACCCGGTCGTAAATGCTTTGCATACCATTATTTCTTGCCCTGAATTGCGGATAGGTAGCATATACTTTTCCAAAATTATTTCCGTAGGGAATGGTGCCGCCATCAAGGTGACAGTTTTGGCAGTTCATCCCATTGGTAATATGTGCAACAGTTCCTCCCGGGCCGAGATAGTACGATGTGTTGGCTATCAGTTCGTGGCCATACCATATTAATTTACTGCTATCGTTTTGATAAGGAACCTGGTATTTACCCCAACCCCGCCAAACGGTATCTACCGGCTCTGCTGCAGCATAGGCTGCAAAGTCTTTTTCCTGTTGCCTTCTTTTTTGATAACCGGAAATACTTTCATTTGTTATTGCAATGGCGATAATGATAAACAACACTATGGGAAACCAATTTGCTTTCATACTATTTAATTTAATACTGTAAAATTAGAGGATGTAAATACCTGGAAGAAATCATAAAGCATAATGGACAATAACCAAAAGTGATGAGATATTTAGTACTAAATAGCATCTACCGGTATATCCATTTCTTTGGCAAAATCACACACCTCCGGTGTTTTCATTTTTAGTACCCAATGCTGCCAGGCATATTTTATAAAACAAAAATGAAGCAGGGCCGTAATCATCAGATACGACATAACTGGCGCTGCATATAATAACAAGTTATGATTAATAGCCAGTAAGGGCCAGGGAAGAAATAATACAATAGCACCCCTGATAAGGCTCTCCCTAAAACCCATGTTTAAAACAATATCATTATCAATCCATCTCTTTTTTAAAACAGTCAATGGTTTTTTCTTTAACTGATTAGCAGTGGCAGGCACTTTGTTTACAGGTGCGGTTGCTGTTTGAATAGTTGTCATTTTGTTTGTATTTAATTTTGTTTAAAATGTTTTTTGTTTTGATAACTCAAAGGTAGAAACGACCGGCACCGGGAAGAAATCGTTATGCTTTATGGGAGATAACTTGAAGTAATAACACTTTGGATAGAAATAGTACACAACTGAATATTATTCTTAAAGGGATATACTTTTTTTGTAACGGGATAATGAACATTTTACTGTATATACTCCTATAAAAAATACCGTAAAATAATCCTGGCTGTTAAACCAGGACTATTTTGATGATAAAATTTTAATAGTCAATTTTTATTTTTTTAAATATCCAAAAAGACCATCCTTTTCTGTATTTGGTCCGGCCTCAAAATATAACCGGTTAGGGTCTATTGTGGTAGCAGTTGCCGGTGCAAAAGAAATTGCCCATAAACCATTGATGATTACAGGTTGGCCTTTAGATTTTAGTGGCCCAATAAAATTACCCTCGGCAGTGTATGCATTTATACGGCCATCTCCAAAGTTACCTACTAATGTTATGTCGCTTAATCCAGTAGAATCTGATCCAAAAAAGCTTGCTGGAGCTTTAGTTATTCCCCAGGGAGAATTTAACTCCCCACCATCAGAGATAAAGCGTTTTATAAAAGATCCATCCGTATTAAAAATATCAACAATGCCTAATCCTGCTGCATGAACTTCATTTCCATCAGCACCTACCTTCGCATACAAAACATATAGTTGATTCCCAATTTTTTGAATATTAAAGGGGGCGTATTGTGCAGGTAAATTTGGATCTGTAAATTGCTTATTTACTTTGCTCCAGGTACTATCAAAAACATCAATAGTACCTGCTTTAAAATTGGCTGCATATAAATAATTTGCCCCTTGTGAATTAGCTAACGCAAGCCCAAAATAACTTGCGCTTCCAGAATTATCTACCATTTTAATGGCATTGTCAGGGTTGCCCTTGTTCCATCCCGAAATAACTCCATCTTGACTGGCAAAAGTAAATATAGATGGCAGGTTATTGGGTAATTTAAAATTAGCAGCACCGCTAAAAACAATACCTGTTATAGTTCCACCATTATTACTTCCAGGCGATGGGATAGCAACCGGAGATAATATTTGAGTTCCCTCTTTATCATAAACCGTACTATATCCGGTAACATTTGCACTTAACCAAATATTACCTGCCGGACTAAAGGCAATTCCCCATGCATCCTGAAGCAATGGATCTACTCTTGCTGCATTATAGCCGGTATTATTTGCAACAAGGTTTACCTGGTTAAAATCTTCTAATCCCTTGGGAGAAGAAACCGAAATAGGGGAATCTTTTTTACAACCAGTATTTATTAATACGAGTGATAATAAAACAATAGCCATTGTTGTAAACATTAAATTTAATTTGTTCTTTTTCATTTTAATTTGATTTTTTATTTTTTAATAGAAAGGTTTTAAAATTTATTTGTGCGGAATACTTAACCACGTCATGTTTTAAAAACCATAAACTACAGCCACCGTACGATACACATTCTGTTTAGTTTGCTGGTATAGTTCTTATAATTTTATTTGCTGCAAGGCTTACAATACTTACACTCAGGTCGTTATTTAACACATATACCTGTTTGCCATTTTTAGAAAATACGATGGCTTGCCGTGGCTCTTTAAAGCCAGTAATGGTTTTTGTATTTGTAAGCGATGGTATGTCAATTAGGGAAAGGGTATTGTCCATTTTATTTCCACTCAACAGTATGCTTTCGTCAGGAGATAAGGAAGCACCATAAGGGTCTTTGCCAACGGAGATTTCTTTACTAATATTCCCTGTCATTACATCTACGACGCCAATTGAATTGGAGCCGCTATTGGCTGCAAATAATGTATTTCCATCTTTGGTGATGGAGATAGCTCTTATTTTATTGAACCCACCAATGGTAGTATCAATTTTTAAAGTAGCCACATCAACAACAGTAATTTTATCATTGGCAAAATTGGTAACGTACAGCTTGGTATTGGCTGGGTTTAACTTTACTCCCTGCCGGGGCTGCGCAAAACCTGTAATAATTTTTTTAACTGCCTGGCGCACCAGGTTAATTACAGTTACGGTGTTTGCCGCTTCATTGTTGATGAAAATAAGATCGCCATTTTTATTGATGGTACTGCCAAATGCACCATAACCAACCGGGTAAGTTTTAATTAATTTTAAAGTAGTTGCATTATATGCCATCAGCAAGCCAAGGCCACTATCTGTTACATAAAATATTTTTCCATCGGGAGAAAAAATAATATTTCTGGGATTAATAAAGCCAGCAATATTTTTGATAGTGCTACCCGTTTTAATATTGTACACTTTTACTTTTGCAGAGTCGCTGTAAGAAGCCACTGCCATACTTTCATTAGGGCTGATGGCAAGCGAATTGTTTTTAATATCGCCGTCAAATGTTTGCTGAGCTTGTACATGAAAGCTTAGTGTAATAAATAGCATTACTACAATGCTTGTGATATGATATTTTTTCATTGTTATTTATTTTAGTGAATCAAATACGTTCATAACTGTTTTTACTTTTTCTCTTGATAACTGAAGCAAATTCATTTCGGCGCTAGTCAACTTTAGTTCTAATACCTCTTTAATTCCCTCTTTGCCCAATATAACCGGTACACTCAAGTAGCAATCATCAATGCCATATTCTCCTTCCAATTTTACGCACACAGATAAAATTCTATGGCTATTATTTACAATGGCATCAATCATTTCTACAGTCGATGAACCGGGGGCATAATAAGCGGATGTACCCATCAGTTTTACAATTTCGCCACCACCAAATACAGTTCGCTGCACTAGGGCTTCTAATTTTTCAGCGGTCATCAATTCATTAATAGGAATACCTGCAACGGTAGTGTAACGAGGAAGCGGAACCATGGTATCACCATGCCCACCAATTAAAAGTGCATCTACATCTGATGGTTTACAATGCAGCTCTTGTGCTATAAATGTTCTAAATCTTGCCATATCTAATACTCCCGCCATTCCAAATACTTTATTTCGGTTGGCCTGTGAAGTAACATGAGCACAATACGTCATGACATCTAGCGGATTGGCTACTACAATAATGATGGCATCAGGTGAGTATTGTATAACACGGTTAGTTACTGCTTTTACAATGTTGGCATTAGTGGCAATTAAATCATCTCTACTCATACCTGGTTTGCGGGGCATACCTGAAGTTATCACCACTATATCTGAAGCCGAAGTTGCTTCAAAATCATTAGTTACCCCGAGTATATCTATCGCAAAGTTTTCTAGCGGACTGCACTGCTGTATGTCTAAGGCTTTGCCTTCTGCCACCCCTTCCTTTACATCTACAATAACGATGTGTGTTGCTAACGATTTTAAAGCTATTAAGTGAGCAACGGAGGCACCTACATTTCCGGCACCTATAACTGAAATTTTCATAATAATTATTTTTAAGTTTATTTATTTATTTAAGGATACCCTTAACATCCAAGCCATTTTTTCATGTTCTTTTATAAGGCCGGTTATAAAATCACCGCTACCGGCATCGTTGTATTTATTGTTGAAGTCGTCAATATTTTTTCTTATGAAAACAATGATGCTTTCATGTTCTTCTAACAGGTCGTTTATGAATCCCGTACTATTATTTGGCTGTTCTGTTTTTTCTGTTAAATGGGTGAGTTTTAAAAAACTGCTAAGTGTGCCGGGTGCATAGTGCCCTATAGAACGGATGCGTTCCGCAACGCTATCCACTATTTCATCTAACTGCTGGTATTGCCCTTCAAAAAAAATATGCTTGTCATGAAAGTCGGCACCTTCTACGTTCCAGTGTGCATTACGGGTTTTAGTATACAATACAAATTCATCGGCTAAAAGAGCGGATAGTACTATGGCTACCTCCTGACGTTGATGTTCTGTAATTCCAATTGCTGTTGTCATTTTATTTACGATTTATAAGTGAAAAATATTTTTAGTGTGCTAAAGAGGTTACTGCCCACAAGGCTGCGGCAGAAATAATTACCCATAAAACCACCCCTTGTATTAAAGGCTTGAAACCCACGCTCTGCAATACTTTTCGGGATAATCCACAACCAATAAGAAACAGTGTTAGGGTTAATCCTGCTTTGGCAAAACCGGTTAAGTAGTGGTTGTACTGTTGTACCAAAGGAATGTAAGTATTAGCAATCATGGCCAAAATAAACAGGCCAATAAACCAGGGTATTTTTATTTTACCACCTTTATTTTTAAAAATAAAAGTTGATAAAAACGCAACCGGAATAATCCACAGTGCCCTTGCCAATTTTACCGTAGTGGCTACCTCTAAAGCTTGTGCGCCATATTTGCTGGCAGCACCTACTACAGAGCTTGTATCGTGTATGGCAATGGCACACCATAAGCCAAATTGTGTTTGTGATAAATTTAGTGTATGGCCAATAACAGGGAAAATTAATAATGCAATAGAATTTAAAATAAAGATGGTGCCTAATGCCACAGAAATTTGTTTTTCATCTGCTTTAATTACTGGAGATATGGCAGCGATGGCACTACCGCCACAGATAGCTGTACCGGCAGAAATGAGGTAAGATGTTTTCTTTTCTATCTTTAAAAACTTACCCATTAAAAAGCCAATAACCAGTGTGCCAATGATGGAAACGATGGTAAATACAATTCCTTCTTTACCTGCCTTCATGGCGCTGGTCACGTTCATACCAAAACCTAAGCCTACAACTGACACCTGCAATAAAATATGGGTGGCTTTATGATTAAGATGCAGATAAGGATGCCCGATAAATTGTGCTATCACTAAGCCCATTAATAAGGCAATGGGCGGAGTTATAAGCGGAGATAAACAAAACACGACTGCCAGTAAAAATATTACCTCTCTGGTAGTGATGCTGCGGTCTAATAAACGCTTTTCTTTTTTTGGTTTGGTTGGTATTACTGTTGTTTCTTCCATGATGATTAACCTTGTTTTTGTTTAGGCAAAGCTCAACTATTACATCATGAAGGAGAAATGGTGAAAAGTAATGTTAGATTACTTTAAGTTATAAGAGAAATTGCAAAAACACCGCATAAAAAATCCCTTTTTAATTACCTGCGGAGGCTAACAAAAAGGGACTAAGAAAAATTTACAGACAACCTATTTTTCAGTGCTGTCTACTAATATTATTTTACCATTTAAATCTTGCAAAATTACATGCGCAAAATCTTTTATTGATTTATCAGCAATTGTTTTTACTACCCCGGTCGTTTGACCCATATAATTCCCTTTTTCGTCTGTGATAAAAGTGTTCAAAAGGTAGTCAGCGGTATACGGTTCACCATCCGACTTGGTTAGGGCTAAAGTATATTGTGTATTTGGCATAAGGTGGTTGAAACTTTGGTTTACAAGGTCAGTGAGGCCTATGCTTCGAATAACCAATACCCCTTTACCCATATTCTTATCCATACCTTGTAATGTAATCACCTGGTTGCTTTCGCTGGTAAGCGGAGACAGGTGTGAAGCATTTCCCGATTGCGCCACTGCATTTGCTGCATATACCAATGCCTGCGGGCTTCGACCAATATCGATGGTCTTAACGACTTCCATTTTTTGCAGATCAACTGCCTGCACTTTATCATCATTTTCTAAACCAACGTATACAAATTTTCCATCGGGAGAGGGCCATAATCCATGCGGCAATTTGCCCAGTGCTACACTATCTGTTTGTGTAAAATTTTTGTTTACATCGTAGGTGCGTAATTTATTTTCTCCTCCCACGGTTACCAGCATCAACGGTTTATTGTTAAGAATTGTAAAGCTTACGTGGTTGGTAACAGGGCCGGTAGTTAATACCTTACTTACTGACATGGTTGCGGTATTTATTACCGATACTTTGCCTACATCTTTATGGGTAATGGCCATCCATTTTCCATCGGCGCTGTAAAATATATTTGGAGAGAAAGGGCTTATCACCGGTATCTTTTTTACTATTTTATATGTTGTAGTGCTTACTACATCTACTTCAGGTGAAAAGCTGGAACAGATATAAGCAAATTTGCCATCGGTGGTAAAAGCCACCATGCCAGGGCCATCAGCCACGGGAATCCTTTTTATTTCTATCATTTTTGCCATATCAATCACACTGATATAAGCTTCACCTCTAATGGAAATCCATACCTGTTTTCCATCAGGGGTAAATGTGGGCTCATGTGGTGCACGGCCTACATAAACAGTTTTTAAAACTTTATTGGTTTCTGTGGAAACGAAACTAACACCATTAGAGCCGATGGAAACTACTGCCAGTATTTTTCTTTGAGGATTATAGCGCAAACCGTGTACCAGTGCCTGCCCTTTATACAATGGAGTAAGTATATCCGGCTCCGGCTTGCCCAATACAATTTCACCTAACAGTGCCTGGGTAGAAGGATCAATTACAGACACTGTGTTAGAAATCTGATTGGCCGTGTAAACTCTGTCGTGATGATATGGACCCTGTGCTGAAGTTATTTGTTGCAGCAGCAACAGCGTAATAGATAGGGCAAGCTTATAAGTACTTTTCATTTTTTTTATTTGTTTAGGAATGATTTCATTTGTTCTATTTCTACTTGTTGAGACGAGATGATATTTTCAGCTATCCGGGCTACAATTTTATCGCTGCCATACTGTAAAATTACTTTTGCCATATCAACGCCTGCCTGGTGATGGGGAATCATTACTGCAGCAAAAGATTTGTCTAGCTGCGTTAAAGTTGTGGAAGCGGGCATATCGTTCATCATCACCGTCATGGTGAGCATTAATGGTTTTTCATGTTCATTATTATATTTTAAGTCGGCAAGACCATCGGTTTTTAACCATAAATTCATTTGTACTATTTCATTAGCCTGTTCGGCAATAATGCTTTTAGCCAATTGTTTCATTTCAAAATTTGCTCCGTGGATAATTTCGTATTGGGCCATTTCTATTGCCCCCTGGTGGTGGGGTATCATCATGCGAATAAAATCAAGGTCGGCATTTTGTCTGATCGTTACGGTATCCATGTTTTGCATCATGGTATCCATCATGTTTATAAAAATATTTTTCCTTTCGGTACTTTTTGCAGGCATATTCATAGCCATGTGTTGATGCTGGGCAATTACCGGAGCGGCAAAAATGATAAGCAGGAGAAGCAGTACGAGGCTATGAACCTTATTGGTGATAATTTTCATTAAAGAATAGTTTTTAAATAAAATAACAGGAAGTGGGTTAAACAACTCCCTGTTATTTCAGAACGATATTTTATTAACCCCAAGGCATGATAATATTTTGAAGCAACTATTGATCCACATTCATTATTATAAATTTGGGGTCAGGTCTTGCCCATTCACTACAGGGCTAATACCAACAACACTTGTAGCACTACCAGTTTTACCGTTATTATCAGTAACTCTTGACTTAATGGTAACGGTGGTTTTTCCTGAAGGCATTATTAATGTACCCCCCACAACCCATCCAAAAGTGGAACGCACTAATCCTGAAGGTTCTACCTCACTGCCTGCGATATTAAATACAGGTGCAAGGTTTTGTCCTGCATGGATAATGTTGCCATTTGGCTGAAGCAAGTCAACATCAAACGTAACATACAAACCAGGTGCAAACCGGTTGTTGCCGATAGAAGATTGTGTGCCATCTACAATGGTACCTCTTGCTGGATCAGGCTTTCCTTCGCCATTCTCATTCACTGCAATTCCTGCCCTTTCTTTGTCCAAAGCAGAAACCTGAATAAAAAATAAGGAAGCATTAGA
This sequence comes from Ferruginibacter sp., assembly GCA_046590675.1. Lineage (GTDB taxonomy): Bacteria > Bacteroidota > Bacteroidia > Chitinophagales > Chitinophagaceae > Ferruginibacter. Next base: position 75,009 of record JBKJUP010000074.1, read on the forward strand.
AGGCGGTGTTGGCAGGCCGGTAAGTGGACCAGTAGATACACTTGTAGGTACCCGTGGAGCAACCATAGTTACTTTGGGTCCATCTTCATCATCCACTCCATCACCTAAAGTAAAGGGTGCTGGCAAAGGCATTGGTGTTAATGCCTGGCCGCTTGCTGCTACTTTAGATCCGGTTGTTACATTTACTTTCATTTCATCAAATCCTGTACGACCACCCCTGTCTGTTACTGCAACGCTGATGGTGAATTGATTTACATTTTCAGGAATGGACTCTAACACATGCCATCCTGCCCAAATAGTAACACCATCACCTGGTGTATCGTCCGTACCGGCAATATTGAATAGAGAAGCAAGATTTGTATTTTTTGGAATAATTCCACCATCGGGTTTCACTAAGTCGCAATCAAAAAATACTTTTAACCCCGGCATGTTAGGATTGGGGCTTCCAAGCAATGCAGTATTACGAATGTTTAATCCTTCTTTAGTGGTTACATTAATTTCATCATGCGTAATTATTTCTAAATCCAGCAGAAAACCTGCGCCGTTAAAGCTACCTGCTCCAATGCGTCCTTCACCACGGGCAACCTTTGCACTGGATGAAGGCGATACAATATTAATAGTGGGGCCATCTCCCTGTGATTGTTTTAAATTAGCTCCTGTGGAAATTTCATTAAGAGCCATACCATTTTCCTTGGTATTAAAACTTTTCTGGCAAGCCACTGTATTCATTAGAATAAAAGCGGCCAATAATTTTTTTGCAATTGTCATTTTTACTTGATTTAAATTGTTGAATAAACGAAATACTTTGTATTCATGGAGATAAGTAACAGCGAAAATCTTTATCCCACTGAATCTTATACCTTTCCTTATAGAACAGGAGCAACGCACCTGTTACAAAAAGGGTTGCCTGAGCTATAAATTACCCTGGCTGGGGGATAATTTCTTAGATTCACCCCCTTGATTCTAATAATTTTTTTTAAAGACAACTATATTTTAGGTATTTACGATTGTTCATCTTTAAACTTAAAAGTTTGCTTGAGCAGAAGGAGCTGATTGAATGCTTGCAGGGATGCAGAATAAATGATAGGAGAAGTCAGAAAAAACTATATACTTCTTTCTATGACTTTGTTGTGTCTATATGCTTCAGGTATGTAAATTCTAATGATGAAGCTAAAGAAGCAGTGAATGATGGCTTTTTAAAAATATTCAAAGAAATCTACCATTTTAAAGCTTCGTTTGATAATGAAGCTGCGTCATTTATTGGATGGATGAAAAGAATTATGATTAATACAGCCATTGACCATTACCGGAAAAATAGAAATCAGGATTTTTTACAGGAATTAAATAATAACCAGGAAGAAATATGTACAAATGGCGAAAGCGGAATAGAGAAGCTATCGCATGATGAGCTTATGAAGGTGGTGCAAACGTTGCCACCAGGATACCGGATAGTTTTTAACTTATATGTCATAGAAGGGATGACACACAAGCAAGTTGCAGAACAATTAAACATCACTGAAGGCACTTCCAAATCGAACTTTGCAAAGGCCAGGAGTTTTCTTCAAAAGAAATTAGTAAATAATTCATTATAAAATTTATAACGAAAATGAGTTTAGACGATTTTAATAAAAAAATAGATCTGCCAGGTGACGCAGGGCCGCCTTCCTTTGAAGAAAGTGAATGGGATAAAATGGAAGCGTTGTTAGATACGCATTTACCACAAAAAAAAGACAGAAGACGATTTATCTTTTGGCTGTTTGCCCTATTAATTTCACTGGGATTATTTTCGGGATATTATTTTATGTATAAGCCAGTTGGAGTACCCGTAGAATCTGTTAACACAACTCCATTTATTAATGACCACAATAGCAGCCCCGGAACAATTGAAAAAACTGACCAAAAAACCAACAATGAAAAAATAGAAGATAACAGCAATACTGTTGCTAATAAAAGTACTCAACCACCTGCTGATAATAATGAGAAAGCAAATGGAAAAACAAATTTGTATCAAAAAAATAACAATGAAAAAGTAGAAGATAACAGCATTACTGATGCTGATAAAAATATTCAACCACCTGCTGATAGTAATGAAAGAGTAAATGGAAAAATAAATTTGAACCAAAAAAATATCTATAACTCTAACCTCAACAATTTGTCTGTAGCAGTAAACACAAAAATAAATTCAGACAAAAGAACCAAAGACGAAAATAATTTGACTTTTATTTTAAAAACCCCTTCGCAAAAAAACAGCAACACAATATATAGTCAACCAACAATGGGTACTGATAAGACAACCCTTAATACAAATAGTAATGACAATCCGGTTGTAGCTGATACAATTGCTTTAAAAACAAGTAGAAAACCGGCTGCTGAAAAAAAGAATAGCAAATCTGATAGTAAGAAAATAAAAAGTAAAAACAATTTTTATATTACCCTTTCCACTGGCGTGGAAGCCAATGGCACAAGGTTTGGCAGTTTGGGTACCATTACCCCTGTATATGGAGCAGCGTTACAATATACAATTGGTAAAAAAATATTTGTACGGGCTGGTGTACTAAAGACTAAAAAGCTATATGACGCAAAAGATAAAGATTATACCAGGAAGGCAGGTACCTGGATGAGCAACGTTACTTTCGATAATATCATAGCAAAATGCAAAGTGGTAGAAATTCCATTAGCTATTGGATACAAATTAATCAACAATAAGAAAACAACTATTTACGCAACAGCAGGCACATCTGCATACTTTATGAAAAAAGAAGATTATCAATTTTATTTTAAAACCATGTCGGGCAATGATACAACCCGTAATGCAAACTTTACGAATAAAAGCAACCATTTATTTTCATCCCTTAACCTATCAGCAGGTATTGAGCAAAAAATAAGCAATAAACTTTCTATAACTGCCGAACCAATTATTAAAATACCCATTAGTGGTATTGGCTTTGGTAAAGTAAAGTTGTATAGTGCCGGGTTAGTAATTTCGGCAAAAATAAAATTAAAGTAATACTAAAAGGAGGGGATTTATCTTTCTATATAGCTGCTTATTTGAAGTTATAGTGGCGGGCAAATTTCATAAAAAGATCAGGCAGTGCTTCCGCTTGCCCATGTTGCTGAATGAAATAAAAATGTCTTTCAATGTTAAGTCCTTTTACGTCTATTATACAGCATTCTTTATTTTGTAATTCTTTTAAAATGGAATGCACAGAAAGAAAAGCCATCGCATTGGAATTTAATAAGTACCCCTTCATGCTTTCTGTACTGCCCAACTGCATTTCGTTTTGCAATTGAGATATTTTTATGCCCAGGGGTTTTAATGCATGTGAAAGAACTTGCAGAGTCCCTGAGCCGGGTTCTCTTAACAGCAATGGTATTTTCAATAATTCATCAGGCTTAATCATATCCTTTTTTGCCAGCGGATGATTGATGTTTGCTACCAACACCAGTTCATCTTTCACAAACCCGGTGTATTTAAACAAATTGTTTTTTGACTGTCCTTCAATAACCCCAAGGTCAATATTTTTATTTTGTAAAGCCTGCTCAATTTGTTCTGTATTATCGATGGTGAGCGTAACTTTTATATTGTTGAATTTTTTATGAAAAGCAGCCAGCACCGGTGGCAACACATATTGAGCTACGGTAGTACTTGCACCAATTCTTAATTTACCGGTATGTTGTCGGGTAAATGTATTGAGTTCAAACTCCAGGTTGCGGTACACAGTAAAAAGCTGATCCGTGTATTGTAATAATGTTTCACCGGCAGGCGTTAATTTTATTTTGGTACCATTGCGTTCAAACAGTTTTACTTTAAAATGATTTTCAATTTCCTGGATGTGTTTGGTAACGGCTGGCTGGGTAATAAATAACTCCTCTGCAGCTTTGGTAAAATTGAGGCGTTTGGCAACGGTGTTAAAAACCTGTAAGCGAAAATCAAACATGTGTAGTTGATTATTTTTTCTGAAAGCTACAAAAAAGAAAATTCTGGACGGTATTAAATGGTGTAACGTGATCCTCCTCTATGCATTTAATACCTCTATCAATAATTGCTGCTGTCCGTGGCAATTCAAAAAGTTTTATAAATTCCACTGACGTATTGGGATATTGCTGAAACCAGCTTACTTCGCTTTCTTCTTTGGATTTATAAATATTATCCCAGTGCTGTTGCGGTAAATTACTCATGTTTGATATGGATTGATTAGTAAATTGAAATTAGCACAACAGTTCCAGCTATGAGTAGTAAGCACCGATAGCCGTTTTAAATGTTAATGCTTCACCTACAAAAATAACAGATAATATTATCGTAAGTGCTATATGCAACTAATCTACTGGTACCACTTGCAAAACCTTTCCAGCCTGTAAAGCTTTAAAATAAAAAATCCATGCCCGTCCTGGTGCAACACCTGACATGAAAAGGACGATAAGAATTTGTTTGGAGCGTGCTGCACTCTTTTTTGTTTCGCCCCGTGGCCAAAACAATGCTCATGCCCCTAACAAGGGTAATGATGGTACCTATTTAGAGTTGCCAGGTTTGAATTAACTCCTACGATACCAATCTTCGGAAAGATAGCTGTGAGCGAAGCAAATAAAGCGGAGAGTAAAGCATAGATCCACCACATTCACTAGCGTTTTGAAATGTAAAAATTTGATTTAAACCGATGATATATCACTGCAAAGCCTATACCGTTTAAAATGCCCAATATCATCGGCACTATTACATCTGAAGGATAATGAACGCCCAGATATACCCTGCTGTAAGCGACAAATAAGGCCCAGGGAAATAACACGTAAGGAATCCATTTTATTTTGGCCTTAGCCGTTAGTGTTAAATAGCTGGCAAGTGAAAACACATTAAACGAATGGGAGGATACAAAACCATAGGTGCCGCCGCGGTAATTATTTACATAGTGCAGCATGTCTTGTAATGCCGGTTGGTGACTCGGCCGAAGCCGCATTATCCAGGGTTTTAAAATGGAAGAGCTAACCTGGTCGCTTACTACAATTAAAGGAATGACTAAAACAATTAACCACCAGCTTTGCTTTTTAAATTTTATTATTAATAAAAAAAGCAGCAATGCATACAAGCCGAGCCAACTTTTGTCGCCACTTGCAAACCACATGACACGATCCCAGGCAGCAGTATGATGACTGTTGACAGCAATTAATAACTGTTCATCTATTTTTTTAAGCCATTCTATCATTGTATTGATTTTACAATTATTTTCCTGTATAAATAATATGGTATAAGGCAAACCAAACATGCTAATATAAGGGATGCAATAATATCCAACCGATAATGAACTCCCAAATCCATTTTTGAATCTCCAATTCCTGAACCGAGGCAGCAGATTGTAAAAAGTAAATTGAGTGCTGAGCTATGGCCATACTTGCCGGATATTTATTGTGGAGAAAATGCTTGTTTCATGAATGTTATTATTAGAATAATTTCATCCGCCATTAAAAAACCGTACGCATTCCTTTATTTTTTTTCCATTTATACCGATGTGTCCAATAAGAAACCTTGGTAGATAAAATACCAATGCCTGCCGCTACCAGCACGTCACTTAAATAATGTTTGTTATTGGCCATTCTTAAAACACCTACTGTAGAAGCCAAGCCGTAAGAAAGATATGGCACCCATTTATAGCGATATCCATATTCTTCTGACAGCATAGCGGCTGCGGCAAAAGCCTGCGCAGTGTGCCCGGAGGGGAAGGAAGTATATGCACTGCTATCGGGACGTAAAATATGCGAAGCGTTTTTTAAAATAGTAACAACTGCTGTCATCAACAATTCACTTTTTACTAAAATTACCGACCTGTTTAAAATATCTGTTTTGGGTTGCATGCCGATTGCCTCAAATCCGTACGTTAATACAATCGGTGAAAACTGAAGATAATTATCCCATTTGGTATGGAAGTTTGACAAATCTTCCTTATAATAACGGACAATTCTATTATTAATCGAATTACGGGATTTACCATTTATGGCAATACCGGAAACTATTAAACCAGTTGGAACATAAAATTGCTGGTAGGTGAACCGAAGGGCTTCACTTTTAAACGAACTATCAGCTTTTTGAGCAAAGATTATGTTACTAAAAAGCGAGCAGCACACAACGGCAATGCACAGCCTGTGAAAATAGGTTTTCGTCATTTGGCTATTTCTTTTTATTTGAATAAATGAGTCGTATAAAACTGGGAAATACAAATAATAATAATGGAATCCCTGCAACAAAACCACCAATAACCGCTATGGCTAATGGCTGCTGCATCTGTGCCCCTAAGCCTATACCCAAAGCCAACGGCATTAATGCCAGGATAGCTCCGATAGCCGTCATTAACTTTGGACGAATACGCAGAGCAATAGCATATTTGATTGAATCGTCAACATTGCCACCGGCTTTAAGGTTAGCAAAAAACTGGTTGACGGTGAAGATGGCATTCTCTGCTATAATGCCCACTATCATAATGATACCTGTATAGCTGCCCACATTCAGCGGAATGCCGGTAAAATATAAACCCAATATGCAGCCGGCAATGCCCAATATTGAAATAAATAAAATCAGTATAGACATCATCCAGTGCCTGAATAGAAACAGCAATACAGCAAACACCAGTAAAGAAGCGGTGAGTAAAATCAACAGTAGTTCTTTAAACGATGATTGTTGCTCAGAATAAGCACCCCCATACGCAATGGTATAACCCTGTGGCAAGGCTAAATCTTTGGCAAACTTTTGCTGAATGTCTTTAATCGTACTTCCCAGGTCACGATTATTTAATCTTGCAGTCAACACAACATTCGATTTTAAATCTTCCCGTTTTAATTCTGTCTCTCCAGTTATTACCTGTACGTCACAGAAAAAAGAAACGGGTTTGGTCGTTCCATCCGGTAAAAAGATGAGCTCTTTTTTTATCTTGTCTAAGCTATTATCTTTAAAATTGGTAAATCGCATCAGTATCCTTCGCATCTGTTCACCATCCTGTATAGTTCCCACCTGTACACCTCCGGCCATTGCCAATTGCGCCGGGTTTAACAGCGGGCCATTGGCATTTATACCTAATGGAATACCTCCGGTGTATGCAGTTAACTGCGTCTGAAAATCAGTAAGTGAAATATTAAACTGTGCCAGTTTTTGTACATTGGGATTGAACACAATTGATGGCCCTGCCAGCACTAACCCATTTTCAATATCAGCCACGCCACTTGTCTTGTTTAATATATCTTCAGCCAGGTGTGCCAGTGCCTCTAATTTCTGTTGGTTATCGCCAAATATTTTTATCTCGATCGGGCTGGGTGTACTCATTAAATCTCCCAATAAATCAGATATACGTTGCCCAAATGAGATGTGTAATGATGGTTGAGTCGCTTCTATACTTTTTCTTAAATCGTCAATAACATCAACCGTTTTATGCGTCCTGCTTTTCTTTAATTGAATAGAATAGTCTCCATAATTTTGCGTCCTCGTTTTAAAGCCCATACCCATACCCGTTCTGCGGCTGTAGGTTTCTACTTCAGGATGATGTGTTAATATTTGTTCTACTTCCCTTAGCATTCTATCAGTTTCTTGGAGCGAAGTGCCACTTGGAGAATAATAATCCAGTACAATGGTTCCCTCATCCAAGTCAGGTAGAAAGCCCGTTTCTAATTTATCGGCGGCAAAATAAGCGCCGCCTGCAAGTATTAAAACAAATGCAATGGCAAAACCAGGCTTATTAAAAAACCAGGTGAGCCATTTTAATTTATTTGCATTTTTGACAGGAGGCTTTTTTTGTTTTTTTGAATGCTTAAATCCAATCGCCAGATGCAATACGGGTAGTACAAACCATGTAACTAAAAAAGAACATACTAATACTATCTGCATGGTATCAGATAGTTCTTTGAAGAAACTTCCTGCCAATCCACTCATCATTCTAAATGGGATAAAGATTACGATAGTAGATAAGGAAGAACCGATCATTGCCGGGAACAAATCTTTGATAGCCTCTTTAACAATAGTATAATTATCTTTTTCAGGATGTTCTTCGTGGGTACGGTATATCTGTTCGATAATTACTATGGCATCATCAATGATCAATCCAATGGCTGCAGCGATACCACCCAGCGACATAATATTTATCGTAAGACCAAAAGCATATAACAGCAAAATCGAAAAGGCAATTGTGACAGGAATGGTAAGCAAAACCACCAGGCTTGCTCTCCATGAACGGAGAAAAAGAATCATTACCAGTATGGCCAGCATCAGTCCTTCATAAATTGTTTTGGATACACTTTTGATGCTGTCGCCTACAAAGACTGACTGATCATAATATGGCTTCAATTCAATACCTGCCGGTAAAATCTTTTTTACTTCTTCCGCCTTTGCTTTTACATTGTTGGCAAAGTCTATCAGGTTTACACCTTGCTGTTTCACCAAATCAATCAGCACTGCATCATTGCCGTTAGCATTTACAATAACCATTTCCTGTTGCTCCTGTAATTCAACGGTTGCAATATCACTAAGTTTAATAATCCGGTTTCCGTCATTCTTAATAATCACTTCTTTCAGCGCTTCTATATCATTGACCCTTGTTTCAGTAAGGGTTAAATATATCCTTCGGTAATCTGCAAGGTTGCCGTTTGATTCTACAAAGTTGGTATTATTAAAAACGGTGATTAAAGTATTAGGTGTTAAACCCAGCGAAGACATTTTTACAGGCTCAGGAATTACTACATATTCTTTCACTTTGCCTCCTCTTACCACTACATTGGAGACGCCATCTACTTGCGAAAACAATGGCCTTGCCAACAAATTAGCGTTATCCTTTAATGCAATCAACCCCCTCGATTTACTTTCCAGCGTAAAGCCATAAACGGGAAAAAGAGATTGGTTCATAGCTTCCGTTGAAATAGTTACACCGGGAGGAAGCATATTTTTAATTTCGTTGATGCGGCTTTCTATTTGTGTTTTGGCTGTATAAATGTCAATATCCCAATTAAAATAAACTGCAATTTCGCAACTACCCCTGCTGGTATTAGTCTTTACCGAGGTTACCCCTTTTACTCTTTTAACTGCACTTTCCAGGGGCTTGGTTACGGTGATCATCATACGATCTATGGGCTGTTGTCCATTATCTACAATTAGTGATATTTTCGGAAAAGTAACTTCCGGGAACAAAGCGGTTTGCATCCGGTTATATGAAAATATACCCATCGCAACCAACACCATTGCAATAAAAATAATGGGCTTGGAGAAAAGCTGAAAATAATTTTTACGCCTCATTATATTTATTATTTAATAATTTTTACCGATACAGTATCCGCTAAACCGTAATTCCCTTCCGACAATATTCTGTCAGATGTATTCAATTGCGGAAAAAGTATCTCCACTTCATCCTTATTGCTGATGCCTACTTTAATATCCACTTTTATGGCCGTGCTATCATTCAATAATTTCATTACCCAAAAATTCTTCATCAATTCATCGCTCAATACGGCTTCCTTTACCAATACCTGAGTGTTGGGTTTACTGCTTGTGGTTAATAAAACGGAAGCCACCAATCCTTCAGGAAGAAAAACGTTCCTGGTTGGTCTTAGCAAATACATCTGAGTTTGTGCCGCAGTATTTAATGAGCTGAGTGCTTTTACAATTCTTGCCTGAATCTGAGATTGATCTGGCAACACCAGCGTACAGTAGCTGCTGTGTTGTACCAAAGAATGATATTCATAAGGCACATTTAACTGAAATGCCAGGTCACCACTTTGGGTAATGGTGCAAAAAGGATTCCCTTCCATAATATATTCCCCTGTTTGCTGCCTATCGATGATAGTGATGACACCACTGGAAGGTGCTTTAATAGTGAGCTTACCAAAATTTTTGAGCGTACTGTCTTCATTGATGGCATTATTACCCAATGCAGTCCTTTCTTTGGTTTCAATATCATACAATGCCTGGCCTTTATTTACCGCATCTCCGTATTTTACATATACGTGGGTAATGTAACCGGCTACAGGTGCCGTTACCTGGCTGCGTTGCAGGTAAATAGAAGTAGCCGTAAGCGTTACCTGCTGTTCCATATTTTTATAGGCTACTTTGGTGACTTTAATCTGCGCTACTGGTTTTATTGCTATCTCCGTTTCTGCTGTTTTATTGTGGCACGAAACAGCCATCAAACAAAAAGCAAGACCTGAAAAATATTTTGAAAAGTGAGTGTTCATCAGCTTCATAATTTTTAATGATTCCAGTAATTATATGTATTGATAAGTAATTGGCGGTTGGTTTCCATGGTAATAAAGTCATTTTCCAGTGCGATAGCACTTTTAATAGTATTGACATAATTGATCACTGATAGCTGGCCTCTTATCAATTCCTGTTTATAGTAGCCTAATAATTTGTCATACTCTTTCACCTGCTCCCCGGTTAAGTTGCCTCTCTGATCAATTGCCTTTATCTGTTCTAAAAGATTATTTCTTCTTGTAGCGTTTTGATTGATAAAATTTTCTTTATAAGCCTGTGATGTCTTCAGCAATGCGGCGGTTCTTCTCTGATTGATTTCTTTTTGGCGGCCATCAAATAATGTTTTGGTGTAAGTGATACCGGCAGTAACGCCGATGCGGCGGGGTAGCGTTGAAATGTAGGAAGCATTCAGGCCTCCATTAGCAAATACATTCCATTGCGGTTTATACCGAAGCTCGAATACCTTTTGTTGTGCAATTAATATTGAACTATCCAGTGAATACTTTTGAATAAAAGACGAAGTGTTATTTGTTGCCGATAGTTGAACCGTTGTGGCAGTTAGTTCATGATATGCTGTATCGATAACACCGGCAATCGTATTCATATCCATCAGGTTCTTTTTGTAAGAAGCCTGTAAAGTTTGAAGTACAATTAACTGCGATTGTATTTCAATATTCAGCAGTGTTACATCTGATAATTTAAACACACTGCCATTGACCAGCTTTGCAACCAAATCCTTTTGTTCGTTCAAGAGAGCAATATATTTATTCAAAAACTTTATTCTATTGAGGTCCTGCAGGCAGAGCAGGTATTGGTCGGTTATGATTTTCTCCAGCTCAAAATTGGTTAGCCGAATATTGTTGTCATTTACTTTGGTACTGATCATTGCTTCACCAGCAACCACTTTAAATTTCGATTGCATGAACAAAGGCTGATTTACACCTATCAGTGCCTGGTATAAGCCGCCGTTTGTTAAGCCGGTTTCCTGGCCAAAATATTTATTCGGATTTTCGGGATTCAGGAGCAGTGTAGTTTTGCCGTTATCCTGAGATACAACTGGTGAAAATATATAATTGGCCGTAATACCAACCTGCGGCTTGGTATAAAAGGACTTTAAACGTTCCACTTCAATCTTTGTGGCTTCACTTTGATTCACATTGTCCTTGATGAGTGGGCTGTTATCTTTTGCAGATTGAATGTAGGATGGCAAAGTATGCTGAGCCCTTGCAACAACGGAGCAAATTATTATGGATGAAAATAAAACCAGTTTTTTAATCATGAGTCAGAAATCTTGAATGACAACAATAATTTTGAATGCTTCGTATTTATTTAGCAGTATGATACACCCGCAACTCAGCCGTATGACTTTCTGATTGCGGTACTGCCAAAAACAATTGGTTGGAAGCAACTGAAAACAATGAAGTACCTGCTCCTTTCATGGTTTCAATTTTCCGCACCGGCAAATAATGATCCGCATCCTTCTGCTGAATCACTTCAATAAATCCCTCGCCGCAGGATATATAGATCAAAGAACGCCTGGCATCCAAATAAATACCGTCCGCATTTTTACTGATTGAAAGATTAGCTACCGATTTGCCGGTTTCTGTATTATACACAATAAACTTTCCCGGCTCGCAGGCTACAAAAAGCCGGTGATGCCATTTGTCTAGTGCCATCGGCACATTCTCTGTTGATTCAATTACCGGCCAGTATGTGATGACTTTCTTTGCGGTACGGTCGATCACTGCAATGCTATTTTTTGATGGCACATTAACGTAGATCCTATTCCCGTCCAGTTCAAATTGCTTGGGAAAGGCAGCAAGTGTAATTTCATTTATTATTTTATCTCCTTTTACATCAATGATGCCGATGGAGCCAAAGGTTTTTCCTACTCCCACATAAAGTTGTTGCAGGGTAGTATCAAAACGGAGGTTATTACATTTTTCTTTAAAAGAAAAGGATTTGATGGTCTTGTAAGTTGTTGCATCCAGAACCGTAACTTTTCCATCACCTCCTGTAGTTACATACAACCGGTTTGATTCAGGACGATACACTATCCATTTAGGCTCATTAAAATCCGGAAGACTGATAATTGGCTTGTTATTTCTAGTATCAAGCACCTCAACTGTATGGTTGTCTTCGGCCGCTAAAAACAGCCGCTGACCAGCGGAATCAATTGCCATTAGGTCGAAGCCGCCATTAACGTTGGGAAGACTAATGGTGCCGGTAAGTGACAGTACTTTATTTGCCACAAGCATTGAATCTTTTTTCTGATCGGTGTCGCCAGTCTTCTTGGTCGTGTTTTCATTACAAGATGAAAGAATGATTATAGTAAGCAGACTAAAGGACAACATTGCCGGGTTCCTGAGATTTCTCATCATCAATGAATTGGGTTTAATTTTTCCTGGCAAAGTTGACTCCCGATTTAGAAGATTTCCTGAATTTCAGAAAAACAGAATCCTTATTTCTTGTCATATTCCAGCAACATTAAGTTGCCGGGTAATATTGCAGGCCTTGCCCTCAGATTTTCAGGAGTTGCGGCTGGCGTGGCTCCATAATGAGGTGTAGCGGTAAATACGTGTGTTGTCTGGCTGTCAAAAGTCATGGTTCTTGCTCTTTGCCCGGTGTTTGTATTGTCAAGCATCTCAAAGTTATCCCTGGAAATTTCTTTAATGATTGTGAGTGTGCCATGACCCCTTGAACTGTAAATAAGTTTTGAAGCATTATCAAAACCAGCTCCATCTACACCTTTACCAATGGGAAATTGTGCTATTACTTTACCATTATCAGCGTCCAGTATCATAATCAAATGGCTGGCACTGATCAGGCGATGCGTTTTCGAATCGGCGATTTTGCCTTTATTGTATTTATATCATATACAGATAAGATATTTGCTTTTTCGTTGATGATATAATCTTTATCCAGTGCAGGTATAGTGGCTATGCCATGTACTCCGTTTGTATCATGAATAATACCAATCATTTCACGTATATCTGTATTCATTACTTCCACCTGGTTACCATGAGAAAGGTACAAAAATGCCTGTCGGCTGCTCTGATGAAGACATGATCCCCCACAAACCGCTAATTACTATTTTTTAAATCAGCGTTATTCCTGATGGGGTCTGTTTGACAAAACGAATGGTGCAACAATAATAATCCCCACAATGAAATGGTGAAATAGCGGTTCATGTACAGCAGTTTGGTGTTAAGAAAAAGTATTTTATCTAAACAGTGAAGTTGATAAACGATTTAGAAGATTTTCTGATTTTTAAAACTTAATAGTAAAATGATGCAGGTCTGTTTCATAAACATAGCTTACCTGCCAGTTATAGCGGTCGCATATTTCCTTTCCTATGGCCAACCCTAAACCACTGCTACGGGTATCTGGTGTGCCTTTACCAAAACGTTTAAAGAGTATGTCTTTGTCCAAAGATTTACTTGGTCCCGAATTTTTTATAGTAAATGTTTTGTCTTTCAAAGACAGAATTATTTTACCATTCTCTACATTGTGTCTCACAGCGTTTAAAAATAGATTGTTGATCACTATTTCCGCAAGGCCACGATTAGCAATTATTGAGACGATGGAATCTGTTTCTTTTTCAATCAAAAGCTTTTTGCTATTAGCCTGTTCCGTAAAATAGGGCGTGACGTCTGCAATTAATTCATTAACAGAAAAAGAGGTGGTTTCTGAAAACTGGTTATTTTCAATTTTGGCAAGCAGTAATAAATTTTTGTTTATTCGCGTCAGGCGGGACGTAGCCTCATACAGCGCTTGCACAATAACTGACTGTGGTTGTGTTAAAGAATTATCCTGTAACAACAAATCCAGCTTAGATTGAAATATTGCCAGTGGCGTTTGTAGTTCATGTGCTGCATTTTGAGTAAATGATTTTTGTGAAGCGTAAGATTGCAGGTTACCCTGTATTAATTTCTCAAGGCCCGCATTTAACTGTTCGAACTCTTTAATATTGGTTATTTTAAAAGTGGGTGAACTGTGTTGTTCAATATTAAATTCCTCAATCCTTTTCAATGTATCATAAAAGGGTTGCCATAACCGGTTGGATATAAAGCCGGTGATAAAAAATATAACCAGTAACAACGAAAATAGTATGCCTAAGTAAATCCATGTTATGGTTTTTATCAGGTCCTCGGATTCCACCATGTTCAGTTGTATCATTAATATATAAGGCTGTCCCTCTATTCTCACATTGGTGTACAAAACACGGTAGGGTTCCCATTCAGGAACCAAAGCATCAAAGAACACTTCCTGTATAATACTGTCCTTTGGCCTACTTACAACAGTATCCGGCAAGATGCGAATGTCCCGGTTGAATTTATTCCAGATAGCGATGTCGCTAACCCGCAATGATTTCTGGTTGTTGGCTTCAAATTCTTTTTTGCGTAGAACAATCGCTTCATCCACATCATCAGTGTACAATTTCTCCATCATCCAGTAAAAGAAAGGCGCACTCAGCAACAGGATTATTGTGGCAAAAAAGGTATAGTATAAAAGTGTTTTATTTAATAGCCCGTTCATGCTTCCCATTTGTAGCCCATGCCATAGCTTGTTTTAATGTATTCACTGCAACCCGCCTCTGATAATTTCTTTTTTAAGTTTTTGATATGCGCATATACAAAATCACAATTATCCAGCATATCTGCCATATTACCGGAAAGGTGCTCTGCCATTGCAGTTTTTGATATAACCCTGTTTTTGTTACCAATCAAAAAAAGTAAAAGGTCATATTCTTTTTTTGTTAGGGGAATCAATTGCTTGCTTACACGAACAGTTTTAGCCAGCAGATCAATTGTCAATTCATTAATTTCAAGTTGATTGGCATTGCCAAATTGTTTTCTCCGAATCACGGAATAAATCCTTGCACTTAACTCTGATAAATGAAAAGGCTTAGACAAGTAATCATCGGCTCCGATTTTTAATCCTGTTATTTTATCTTCAATGGAATCTTTTGCAGAAATAATGATAACACCATCCTGTTTATTATCCTGCTTTAAAGCGTCCAATATTTTCATCCCGTCTCCATCGGGCAGCATCAGGTCTAAAAGAATACAATCGTATTCATAAATATCTGTTTTATCCAACGCTTCTTTGAAAGTAACCGCAAATTCACTTACATAACTTTCTCCTTTCAAATAAACCGCTATGCTATCTGCCAGTTCCTTTTCATCTTCAATAATAAGAATCTTCATACCGTAAGTTAACTGTTCAATTTTGAAGATTTTCTGAATTGATGCCGACTACTTGTGATTAAATGCTGATGGCTGCAAATGATACTTCAATTCCCACTTTGTCTTGTGGCCATAGCAACCGATTGAATTTTCCGGCCTTTCGCTCAGCAGCCGCTACCAGTTTTTATTTTGCCGGCAGCAGTAACTAAGGCCAAAGCGGCAATAAAAGGATCTTCAGTCTCACCGCTGTGATGCGGAATAAAGTAACACGTAAATCGCATTGCCATAAGCATTATTTCATCCATACCACCATACATATTAATCGATTGGCTTATACTTTTTTCAGCTGTTGCCGCAATAGCTTTTAGCTTTGATCAGGTGCAGTGCCTACCTCAACATTTTCAGATTCTTTATTTCTGTCAATCACATATATCAAACCAATTGATGCATTCAACTGGTAAGCTAATTCAAAACCTTTTTTGGCAGCATTTATGGGATATGCACTGCTGTCAACTGCTATTAATATGTTCCGGTACGACATAAGTAAAAGGTTAATTAAACGGTCTAAAATAAACAGCAAATGTGCCAAAGTGAATAAAAAGAAGAAGAAAAATGCTTTGTAATCAATACAGCAATAAGATAGCGGCTATATATTGCCAATCATAGCCTCATAAGCCAACCAATATCACGGGTAAGAGTTTCATAATTTATTAATCATCGAATGACCAACATTCCACTTCTGTGAAAATGGCGGTTTTATTTTTAAGCATGGTTTTATGTGTAGTGAAAAACCTTTCCAGTTTATCTTTTTCATCTATCAGTTCCAGGCAAACAGTTAAGCCCCGGTTATCTCCCTCAATACTATAGTGCGCTACTTTACTGCCGCCTTCAAACGCAGCATGGGTATGAAAGATATGGGCATTCATAATCCCTGCTTTTTTTGCCTCACCCAATATTTTGATATACTTATTTTTCGGAAATAATTTGTGAATAAATTTTTCGCTCTCAACTTTTTCACCCGATTTAAGGAAAATCCTAAGCTTCCCTATTTTTTGTTCTTTAATTTTGGTAGCCATTTTGTTTATTTTTTTCTTTTACCTGTTTAAGTGTTTCTTCTTCGTAATGTATGTTGTGAAATTTTGATACTGCCACTCTTTGTGAATGATAGATACCGGAATGACCGCTGAAATAATAAGCCGTAAAACATGCTACGGCATAATAAATAATATTCTCGGAACCAAATAATTCTATACCCATCAATGTACATGCCAGCGGGGTATTGGTGGCTCCGGCAAATACAGCAATGAAACCAAGCCCTGCAAATAAATCAATGGGCGAACCAGTTAATACTGCCAGTGTATTACCTAATGTTGCGCCGATGAAAAATAATGGTGTGACTTCACCACCTTTAAACCCCATGCTGAGGGTTATGGCTGTTAGTAATAATTTCCAGAACCAACTAAAATAACCCGTACTGCCCGCTTTAAAAGCATTGACGATACTAATGCCGTTACTATTAGGATTGGTTACCCCAAGGCCGAGATAATCAAATGTACCCAGCAGGTAACTTATACCCACAATTAATACTGCACCTACTACCGGTATCAGCCATTTTTTAGAAATGTATTGATTGCTTTTGTTTTTAATAAAATGAGACAATTCTGCAAACAGAAACCCAACCAGGCCGAACAAAACCCCGGCAACAACAACCTTTAATAACAATACCACATCAAAAGCTATTCGAGGGAAAAACCTTGCACCGTTATCAATAAATGCAATATGGTATTGGGTGTGATGTACGCCACAGGATGAACAAGTAATATCGGCAATAATACTGGCAATTAAACAGGGAATTAATGCATCATATTTTATCCTGCCAATGGTTAAAACTTCCAGTGCAAAAATGGCTCCGGCAACAGGGGTACCAAAGACAGCACCAAAGCCTGCCGACATACCACACATGAGTAGTATCCTTTTACGTTCATGATGCAATTTGAACCATTTGGAAAATAAAGCAGAAATGCTGCCCCCCATTTGCACTGCAGTTCCTTCACGTCCTGCAGAACCACCTACTAAGTGCGTGAGCACTGTAGTAACTAAAATCATCGGTGTCATACGGGCAGGTACACCACCACCAGGTTTATGTATTTCATCCATTATGAGGTTATTGCCTGCATCTGCATTTTTACCATAATACCGATATAACCATGAAATGATGATACCTGCAATAGGCAATAGAAAGATGAGCCACATATTTTGCCAACGTGTGGTAGTTGCAATATCCAGCAACGATAAAAAAAGTGCTACCAATAACCCTACAGAAACAGCAACGGGGAAAATTAAAAGTGTCCAGCGAAGCAGGTGTTTGGCGATATAAAATTGTTCCAACGAGTATTTTGTTCTTTTCATCCTACAAATAATTGAGTGGCTTAATTAATAAGCCGGGTTTACCATTTGTAGGCGCCATTAGTTCTTACGGAAGAACGGTTAAGTAGGAAGACACCATTTCCTTTGTGTTGCAAATATATGGATTTAACAGATGATCACTATCCCTGCCGCTAACCTCATATCGCTATCATAATGCGTGCCTACGGAAATATGCCTAATTGGGATATAACGAAACCCTGCTGCATATTCTTGATCTGTATTTATAATTATATTAAACCGCAACAGTTTTGTTACCGGTAAATCTTCCCTGCCAAACTGGAACCGGAATTTACAATTTCCATCCACGCTGAAATCTGCAACAAATAACATTGGTAATGTGTAAGCAATCACCATTGTTTTGCCCGAACCAGTTTTTTTCTTCGCCATCGAAAATATTCTTCGGGCCACCTTCCAACTCAAGTGGTCGGCAATTTCGAAAAAGGGAAGTTCATTGTACACCAGTAATTCTTTTACATTTTCTATTTTCTGAGCAGTAAAATACTTTTCAATGACTGTGTCTTCTACTTCAGAAAACAAGGTGCTTAAATAATTATAATCCTGAT
Source organism: Ferruginibacter sp. (assembly GCA_046590675.1). GTDB lineage: Bacteria > Bacteroidota > Bacteroidia > Chitinophagales > Chitinophagaceae > Ferruginibacter. The sequence continues at coordinate 93,401 of JBKJUP010000074.1, forward strand.
GAATTTGGGCTGCGATAAATAAGGGTAGGCTTGTTATTACCCCGTTATCTGAATGATGCACCAATGTGATAACGGCGTTCTTTATTTTTTCAATAGTTTCTATCTTTTTATCATCAATCATTTTAAAGCCTATAAATTTTGGCATAACGTTTCCAACTAAAAAACCCGCTTCCAGAGCGGGTTTTAGCGGGTAACACTGTCGTAGTCCCTATACAATATTCAAACTTGTTTATAATGGACCTGAAGTAATTGACAAACATTGTTCTCAGCAATCAATGCCTTAGGTTCTTTTGTTTTCTACCAACAATTAAACAAAAATGGCAAATATGAAAATGACAAAAACTATGTGGGGTTTATTTATCCACTAAGAGGCCAATTTTTGTAATGAAGGAATACTATTTTTTCCCGGCAGCCATTGCAGAGACAGCTTGCAGAAACCATGCGGAATGTGGAATCCATTGTTCTGTCCAGCGCCATTCGTTGCCATTGGCTTCCATTTTAAAATCTATACCGGTACCATCAGGACTGCCGTCCTTTCCGGTGATACCATTACCGATCCCTCCTGCTCCGGAACCATGACCAAAGAGCGATGCCATATAAGGCGTATTGTTTTGCCCATGCTGGTACATAAAACAAATATCATAAGGGTTGCCACCCAATATCCAGTTGATTTGATTGACTGCAAAATTTGCCAGTTTAGGCCTGGTACCAAAAGCACCTTCTGCCGGATACACCAGTCTGCCGCCAACAATGGCAGCGGTAGCTAAGGATGCAAGGCGGGCATTCTCTCCCTGCCACCACCAGCCACTTTCATTTTCGTGAGGAATAAAAAATCCATCTTTGATGGTTCCCCTAAACTTAAACGATTGCCTTGCATATCCAAAAGGATTACTAACAGACTCCGTTACCCTAAGTTGATAATCCAGGAATTGTTTGATAGTATTGAGCGACATGGCCCTCAGTTTTACATCAGTTTCCTTGTCGAGATAGCGGGCCAGCGCTATCACGGGTAAGCCTGCATCTGCTGCATGCCAGAAAGGTCGGTCAGTATCATTGGAAATAAAATAACCGGTCTTACTCATTCTGTCAGAAAGTTGTTGTGCACGCTTACGGGCAGCAACTTTATATACATCTTCGTTGGTAGCAATCCACAATTCTGTAGCTGCCATCAATGCACAATAATCGTCGATAATATTTTCTTTCCCATCATCGCAATACTTTAAATTATTTACTTCAAGGTGTTTGAAAGCACGTTTTGCAGCCGAGCTATATTGCTCACTTGTAAACTCACCATCTTGTTTCCATTGAGCTATACGGGCAAGTGCTGCAATGGCCATGCCTCCACCTTCACGATAGGCACACTGATAATCCGACGTAGTCTTGCTGTCGGCCAGCAATCCCACAATACGTCGTTCTTCCGGATCTTTTTTAAAGTAACTGAAAATGGTCATGTAAAAATAATCGTCCGGCGACAATGATCTAACCAGGTAATCGGCACCATAAAGTGCTTCTGCTGTAAAAGTGGAATTGTTATTAATATTTTTAATGAAGTCCCGGGTAGTTTCTATTGAATTCACCATTGACCATACAACCATGGGTGTTTGTTGCGGCGACATAAAATTGGTGTAAGCCAGGTGAGAGAAATATTTGCTGATATCGCCGGAGGCATCGCACCAGCCGCCGTGTACATCCACACGTTTGTTGCTGCCATAAAGCAGCAAATGCTTATCCGCATTTAATTCTTCAGGAGTATTGGCCCGCTGATGTTTAAAGAATTTAAAAACTGCAGGTATAGCTTGCTTTGCCAGCATTTGATTCCCCACGTCAAATGGAGCCGATGACAATTCCTTTTCCTTATATTGTACTCTCAGTAAAAATGTTCCTGTTTCTTTAAATGAAGAAAAATTTGCCCGATAAAAATGGCGGCCTGCAAACCATTCACCGGCGGGCATATCTTCACTTAATACTCCTTCAAAAAAAGTTTTATTTCCAGCAATATTGGTAATCCTGAATTTTGCAGGAAGGGTAAATGAATCTGCAGTTTCCACCACAGCCTGTTTGGGCGCTGCAGCATCAAAAGCTACCTGGTTAATATGAATGAGAACATCCTGCAATTGAGCACGGGGCTCTGTAACCGGAAACTTTCGTTTGGATGTATCGTTCCCCAACCACTCAAGGCTATTCAATATAAATTTATTTTGCTCCACACTGCTAAAGGTGGATGATAAAGTGGTGTCAGTATGGTTATAATCCATATCGTTGTGCCCCATATTCATATAAACCATTTTATAATTTTTGTTGGTCCAGGCTATGGGGTAACTGCCCTCATGCCAAATTTCATTTGGCTTGGGGCCTGTGCCTAGCGGGAAACTACTGGGATGTACACTCAACAAAATCTCTATGTCTTTATTGGAATATAAATCACCGGTCCACCTGTACCATTCTGATGGTGCGGATTTAAATATTCTCGGTAACCATTTAAGTGTGGGGTGCATTGTTGATGCTGTTTGTAAAATAGCAGGCACGGGGCGCCAGGTATTGCTCTTGTATTCATCTGCGCCTAAAAATTCTTTATGATACCAATCCCAGTTTTGCGGGAAGTCAGAATTATTTAGTGCAAATCCTGCAAAATGAAATCCCATAAAAGCACCTCCGTTTTTCATATAATGTTCAAACGCATTTCTTTGGTTGGCTTTTTCCGGCCTGGTATCTAAAAACATGACCACCTTATATGCCTTCAAAAATTCAGCATTCATGTTGTCCCAATTGCTGGTACTGTCATATTGGAAATGGAGCTTCGCAGCTTGTTCTTTAAACCATACATGTGCTTCCTTTACAAAGCTAATATGAGCAAGATCGTTTTTTGAAGTAAAAAATGCAATTGCTTTAAAGGTTGGTTTTGGTGACTGTGCCTGGCTATGACCTATTTGAAGAATCAATGCCATCATTACAAAACAAAAACCGGTAATTTTTCGGGGTAAAATTTTCATACGTTGTTTATCCTGGTAAGATAGTTATAAAGATGTGGCTATGTTAAACCAACACTTTTAATCATTCTTTTTGGGATGCCCAAAAGATTGCATTCCTGAACAATTGTTTATACTGATCATTTTGAAACAGCCCAGGATCATGGCCCATGAATATATAAATATTTCTTGCTTTCACTTTTTCATTGGTCCAGATCACCGGGTGGTCTCCCATTTTTATTTTGCTACCAGGCAAATAACTGTCTTCATCCACGTGGGCAAGCACATGTACATTTTGCCTTGGGCTTTTATCGTAGATGTAAAATTCTTCTTTTTCAATTGTGAACGGGTTTGTAATACCTTTCATACAAGGATGTGTACTGTCTTCAATGATTACAGTTGCTTTTACAAAGGTTGAAATATAGTTTTCGTACCTGATTCCCCCCATAAATTTTGAAAACCATTGCCAGATAGCATATCCATCAAACTCACCCAATAATGTTGCATGGTGAAAACCAATCCAGCCGCCTCTACCCTCTTCTATATATTTTTCAAATGCGGCTTTGGATTTATCAGACCACCTGTAAGGCGGAAAATCAAGCTGGACAATTAACTGGTATTTTGCAAGAAGCTGATCATCTATTTTTTCTGTGTTTTCGATAACATCAACACTAAAAGAACTATCAGCCGCTAATTTATTCAACCAGGGAATAGCAACGTCCACGTATGGACGATGAATACTTCCTTTATTTTCTGCCAGCACAATTACATTGAACCGGGCTTTTTTTAACTGGCTAAATCCTTTCAAACAAATACATGTGCAAAAAAGAAATACCATGATGACTTTTAAACTGCTCATTTTATATTTTTTCTTTTTTATGTTGTGAAGCTGTGACGTCGGTAGAATAGCAGCTAAGAGTTATTTCAAATACCCTCATCTATTATTTTACTCGTGGATCGTTGCCTTCCAGAATTATGAAATAACAGCCTGGCTGCTACATTCGCTGTTTCGCCGATATAGTATTTTTGATCCTTTTGACTTTGTAATATGTAAACAAAATGGGGCATAAAAAAAATCTCTACAAATGTAGAGATTCTTAACACTGTCGTCCTCCCTGTACAATTTTCGAACTTATTTATAATGGACCTAAAGCGATTGGCAAGCATTGTTGCTTAGCAATCAATGCTTAACTTCTTTTATTTTATGCCAATACGTGAATAAGCATGGCACCTATGAAAATTGACAAAAACTATATGTAAATCAATTAATACCTTAAAAGCCAGGTTGTTCAAAGCTGTAAAACTTGCAAATCGTTTGCTAAATTGTTTTATTTAAATGCCCGGATGCTACTTTTCTGCAAGATCAATGGTCACTCCAATATTTTATAGCATGTTACAGATGAGGTAAAAACTGTTCATTTATTTTTCACCTGTAGTTACACCAAAGAAAAGGCATGACATGATTTTGCCGTATAATGAGGAACACTAATTAAATAATCAGCCATTGCATCAACCGCATTGATAGATAAATCTTTCCTGTTACTTCCCAATTGTTTCGGTACCCCCTGCACTGTTACAAAAGCTGCTTTATAAATTTTCTCTTTTACCAATGGCTCCTCCCCAATAAAGATTTGCTGAATTCGATGGTCTTTCGGATTCTCTATTCGTATTTTTAAATATAAGCCGAAGCATCTTTTTACATAGCCTCCCATTTGTTTCATTGCATCCGCAGAGAATGTCCGCTCTAAATTCTCTTCCAGCATTTTTATTATCTCTTCGCCTGTTAAATCAACGGTAGAAACTTTCGGGTTCATGGGAATGATATTGTATAGATCCCCATTTCGATATGTTACCTGCTGCAACAGGCACCCCGTATCTCCATCCGTTAGAAAAAGCTATTTCAGCAATGCCAATCGATTTTATAGCGGCTAATAAAAGGTCATCCATGGTAGATGCGATGGTATTGTACCGATGCAATGTAATTTTCGTGTTGCCCAATATTTCTTCTTTTAAATACTGATAGGGTTGCATTATATCTGCGACTAAACTTTCAATTTCATTATCAGGTTTTATCGTTTCATCAATTGTTATCAACTCATAATTGTAATTAGCAATTTTCTGTTGGTTAATTTCAATTTCTAAATGTCCTAAAAAAGAACCGTGACAACCGCACTGGATAACAATGCTGTCATTAACTTTTACCGGCTCGTATAACCTGTTGTGTGTATGAGCACTCAAACAAATATCCACACCTGGAATTTTATTAAGCAGGGAAACATCCTGCGGAAATCCGTTGTGAGAAAGCAGTATCACAAGGTTTGCGCCTTCCTCTTTTACCTGTTGAATTACCAGGGGTAGTTCCATTATACCGTCGGTAATTCTCAATCTTTCACTAAAGTTTTCAGGCATTGTTTTATCAATAATATTTGAACAAATTCCGATGACTGCAATTTTTACGTCATCTATCTCACTGATTAAATACGGAGGAAGAAAAAGGCTATCATCTTCGTTGTAAACATTAATGCCTAATACAGGATAATTTAAAGAGGCAGCAAGCTTTTTCAATTGAACAAGGCCATAAGCAAAATCCCAATGGCCTACCATTGCGCTAAAGCCCATCTTGTTTAGTATCGGAAGAATCGCTTCGCCTTTAGATTGTATCAAGGGTAAAGTACCATGAAAAGTGTCACCACCATCAAACAATAAAGTATGTTCACTTTTAGTTCTAATCTCTTTAATCTTTGCTGTAATCCTTGCATAGCCACCTGCTGTTGTTATTATTTCTTTCTCCCCTTTATAAAAAAGTTCCTGATGCGGCTCAAGATAACCATGTACGTCGTTCAAGTAAGCAATAGATAATTTCATTTTGTAAATTTTTATTCACATCCCCGTTTTCGGAAATGGCAAGTCCTTCATTAAATAAAGAATTTGAATAACCTGTTCTGTTTCTTTTTACTGGTTTGCAATGTTAGAGGCAGTAATTGCCGGCTTCTAAAAAATACTTTTTATTAAGGATGTACTATTGCCCAGCCCTGGTACTGCCGTATGATTATTTCGCCATTGCCTGATGGCACATAAGAAATAAAAGGCCATAAATCATCTTTGCTTAACTTCCTTTCTTTTATTGTGTTTTCACATTGCGCAAGTAGCACACCTTTATTTTTAAGGCCAAGTAGTAGCGTATCGTAAGCGTTCGACTTTTTAAATAGCTCCACGCCATCTCAAAATGCAATTAGTTCAACTTTTAATTTTCCTTTTAAGCGGGGATCTTCTAATGCATTATTAATGTTACGCATAACAGTTTTTACTTTTTTTTCATCTCCCTGGTTTAAAATATACAATACATTGTATTGTTTTAGAGTTGCGGTTGCTCCATGAAACTCAGCGTTTTTGGAGTTGATTTGTGAAAATGCTGCACTGGTAAACCCAAGCGCAAACATAAGTGCCATTAAACTTGTCTTCATTTTATTTAAATTTTCAAGTGATTTTTATAAGGCTAATTCATTTTAGTGAAAAATAGTTTTACGCCAATTACAATTAATAGTATTGCCATCAATTTTCCTAATTTCTTTATTCAACAAGTAGTTTGATTTTGCACCGAGAAAGCCACCTATTAAAAAGCCTACCGCAATCAATCCGGCCGCCCTAACATCTACATTACCCTGTTTGTAATAAACATAAGCTGCCAAAATTCCGATCGGCGGAGCCAGTGCTGCAATGGATGTTCCCTGTGCTGTTCGTAGAGATAATGCAAATAAAAACATGAGTGCCGGAACCATAATGATACCACCGCCAATTCCAATTAGTCCACTTAGCCATCCGGCAACCAGGCCTAACATTAGTAACCCAATTAAGTAATTCATAGATTTCATTTTATAAAGTTTTTTACAGCCTCACCCAGATCATATACCGTAACTAAACCCAGTAATTTTGAATGAATTAACGAACTGCCTGCTGCACTTCTATAGCCGCTTGCACAATGAACAACGATAGGTTTATCTGTAGGAATTTTGTCTATCTTATCCCTTAATTCACCCAATGGAAATGAAAGGCTGTTTTCAAATATTTTATTTTCATTTACTTCCGATTTGTTTCTAACATCAATAATGGTGTATTTTTCAGGGTGACCAGTGAATTCTTTTATATCTATTTTTTCTTCCCTTATCGCACCTTGTTTTACAACAAATCCTTCCAAAATCTGAGGCTCGTAGCCAATGGCTGCTGCTCTGTCTAACATTTCACGTAGGCTTTCGGCATTATCCGCCGCAAAATATATTTGCTCTTTGGGTTTAATAATGCTACCCAGCCAGGTATCAAACTTTAAGCCTTCCATGATATTTATGGAAGCTGGCAAGTGCCCTGCTTTATACTGCTTTTCGCTTCTGCTGTCAACAATCCATACCTCCGTATTCAATCGGTCTGTGTAGTATTCAGTAGCTATTTCTTTTCCAATTTTTACAGATTGTATGCTTGGTTCAAATGCAGGTGCTCCACGCTTATTTAAATCAACATCATAAGAAAAGTAGGATGGGATAAAGGGCTGGTCTCTTAAAAGTTCTTTTACAAATTCATCTTCCGATTGCTCGCTTAGCGACCAATTATTTTTTCTTTCATCTGTAAGGGTGCTGCTGTTTGAGTTGCTCAATGCCTTGCCACAAAGCGTGCCGGCACCATGAGCCGGATATACAATAATTTCTCCTGGAAGTGTCAGCAACTTATCTCTGAGGCTATGGTACATTTGTGTAGCAAGTTTTAACGACGCTGCTTTTGCATCTCCCTCATCCGGTCTTAAGTCAGGCCTTCCGCAATCGCCTATAAAAAGGGTGTCGCCTGTAAACACAGCTTTCTGTTTCCCATCATGTTCCAACACAATACAAATACTATCGGGTGAGTGACCTGGCGTGTTAAGAGCTGACAGTTTTATTTTACCTAAAAGAATATGTTGGCCTTCATCAAATTCCTCACGGGGATATAAAGCTCTGACTAATTTGCTGCAATAGATTTTGGCCCCGGTTGTTTCATGCAGTTCTAAATGGCTGCTTACAAAATCCGCATGTGGATGAGTTTCTATCACACCTGTTATAACAGCATCCTTTTCGGTTGCATAATCCAAGTATTGTTTTAAGTTTCTTGCCGGGTCTATCAAGATGATTTTCTTTTCACATTCACTCACTATGGCATAACTGTAATGTGCCAAGTTTTTATCTTCAAATTGTTTAATCTGCATAATAATTATTTTGTTGTTTTAGATGGCTTTTTTTGATGCACTTTGGAGGTAACAGTTATAATATAAGGCATCGGCTTAAAGTTTTTATGATTTGAAAATCTTTAGATATGCCTCAGTATCATAATCATCCATGCCATTATTCATTTTTATCAATTCACCTTTTTCATTGAAAATAAAAGTAACCGGAATACCTTCTGTATTAAATATTGCTGGCAGTACTTCTGCTGCATAATAAACGGGCAACTTCATCCTGTTTGCTTTGGCAAATTCTTTAGCCATTACAAAACTTTCGTCCAACGAAAGCATCACAAATACCGTGTTTGTTTTGTCAACTTTACTATACAACTTTTCAATTGATGGTATCTCAGCTTTGCATGGCGGGCACCATGTTGCCCAAAGATTAATAAACACTCTCTTACCTTTAAAATCTGCCAGGTTAATAATGATGCCATTTGCGGACAATAATTTAAAAGCTGGCAATACATCAGTAAGCGGTTTTGTGCTTTCATTGGCAACAGTTTGTGCGACTTTTTCAGGAACATCCTCATCAGTTTTGTTTGGAGTATTAGCGCATGATGCAAAAAATATAAATGCTATTCCTAAAACTGGTACTATTTTCTTTTTCATTTTCTTGTTTTTAATTGAGGTTTGTTTTTATATGTAATTATAACAGGTCTTTCAATTCGAGCAGAAATGCCTCAGTATCATAACTCGCCATGCCCTCGTGTTTTAAAACTATTTGTCCTTCTTTATCCATTACAATGGTTGTGGGAAAACTGCCGCTGAATATTTCATTTGGTATATTTCCCGCACGGCTGTAAAGAGGAATAGTGTACTGGCTTTTTTTCAGATAATCTTTAGCCTTCTGTTTATCATCATCCTCATTTATGAAAAGGAAAACAAACCGGTCATCCTTTCCAAGCTTTTTATATAGCGCTTCTATTGAAGGCATTTCGGCCTGGCAGGGCGGGCACCACGATGCCCAAAAATTAATGAACACTACTTTGCCTCTTAAGTCAGCGGTGGACGTTGTTTTACCTGTCTCATCCTTGTATAAAAAAGCCGTGGCGGCAGGTTCGTTTTGAATGCCTTCTTTTTTTATATCTGCTTTAAATAAGCCAAAGGATACCAGCCTTTGTAAAAGCCAACCTTTTGCAGTTGGACTGATAAATAATACCAGCACAAAAGCAGCCAGGATAATAGTGACGGCATTCTTTTTTAGCCAGGGGTAATAGGTGTTGAGTTTCATAATTTACTTTCTATTGATTGTTATTCCTTCTTTTATTTCTTCACTTCCTTTTTGCAGTATCGTATCACCTGCCTGCAGGTTGCCAAAAATTTCTACTAGGCTATCTTTCGCTGCGCCAATTTGAACAGGTACACGCTTTGTGATATTGTTTTCCGTTTTTATAACAAATACGCCGGCCTGGGTTTGGACAACACTTACTCCCGGCACCCATAAGCTAGGTTGTGATCTCATTAGCTGAATGGTCACTTTTGCATATTGGCCCGCCCGCAATTCATTGCCCTGGTTAGGCACATCGAATTCCGCTATTACGGAGCGTGAACTCACATCTAAAGCGCCGCTGTTTCTTGATAAAGCGGCCGTAAATATTCTTCCGGGAAAATCTGTTACCGTAAACTTTGCTACCGTTCCTTCGGGCAAAGATTGTGCTTGCTTTTCGGGTATGGCTACCGTTAGCCTTAACTTATTTTGCTGGGCTAATTGAAACATAGGTTCTGTCTTAGCATTGTTGTCTCCAACAAGTGCTCCTTCGCTTATAAACCGTCCGGTTACCACTCCACTAAACGGTGCGGTAATTCTCAGGTAATTTATTATTTGCCCCGATGCAGAAGCATCTGATCGGCTGCTTTGGTAAGCGGCACTATCGCCCAATAATTGTGCGTAGGCTCTTTCAATTTCGATGGAAGCCACGGCACCATTTTTTTTAGACGCTTCTTTTAAGCGGTTGTAAGATTGCTTGCTGAAAAGATATTTTTGATACGCAGTACCGGAGGATGATTTCCTGGCGGCAAATTGCTCTCCTATTTCAGGGGCTTCCAGTTGCGCCAGCAGTTGGCCTTTGCTTATAATACTTCCCCTGTCAACATAGATCTTTTTTACAAACCCTTTTATTTTGGGGTATATATTTACCTGCTCGTAAGCCATCAGTTCACCGGGTAACACAATTGAAAATTCGGGTTGCTGACTCAGCACGGTAACCGTTTTAAAGGTTGGCATTGCAGCTGTTGTTTTGTTTACTTCTTTTACTTTTTTATCGCCGCAATTTTGCAACAATATCAATGCTGAAATGATTACGGAAAATATTATTGGTCTCATACTGTTTGTAGTTTAGTGTTGAAATGGGTAATGATTAATTTTTCATTTGCATACTTACTTGTGGGGTCATCAGGGTCCAACGAAATTCCCTGAAGGCTTGCTTTTTTGCGAACAAGTGTAAACAGGTGCGGCAATACCAACAAGGTTGTGAAGGTGGACATGATCAATCCTCCAATAACGGCTTGCCCCAATGGCGCTACCTGCCCGCCCCCTTCACCCATCCCCGAAGCCATCGGTATCATGCCTGCAATCATTGCAAGGGTAGTCATGATGATGGGACGCAATCGTGATGATGCAGCCAACAATGACGCAACTTTTACATGCACTTTATTTTTAAACCGGCTTTTTTCTCCATGGTCAATCATTAAAAATGCGTTGGAAACTGATACACCTACGGACATAATCATTCCCATATAAGACTGAAGATTTAGCGTGCTTCCGAAAAGTAACAGCATAATTAAACTGCCTGCTATTACTGCGGGCACCACAGCTAATATGATTGCCGATAAAGCAAAGGATTGGTAGTAGGCTGCCAGCATTAAAAAGATAACAACAATCGCTATCACCAATCCTGTTTGCAAGCCTTGCAGCGTATCAGCCAGCAACTGCAACTGGCCCTGTACCGATACAATGATTCCTCTTGGTTTTTCACCTGCAGCTGCTATAGCATTTGTTACCGCTTTTGAAGCAGTGCCCAGATCCTTGCCCTGCACATTTGCAGAAATGGTCACATACCTGTTAGCGCCCTGGCGGTTTACCTGGCCGGGTTCTTCACCAAAAGAAATGGCTGCTACATCATCCAGTATCGGCCTTGCCTGACCTGCTTTTAATGGAAGCATTTTTAAATCATCCGTTGCTTTCATACTGGCTTCAGGAACCTGCACCTGTACCTGGAAGACGAGCCCCGATTTAGGATCACGCCACAGCGATTTATTTACGAAACGAGTGGAAGAAGTGGCCATGGTAATTACCTGCGAAATATCCTGCATGGTTAATCCAAATTGCGAAGCCCTTTCCCTGTCAACTTCAATTTGCAGGGTTGGATAGTGCAAGGGTTCTTCTATGCGTATGTCTCTTAAAAACGTATTCTCTTTTAACCCGGATTCAATTTTTTTTGCATAGTTTTCTGCCTGGGCTAACTGGGATGCTGCGATCCTTATTTGCACCGGTGTATTTGTTCCCTGGCTCATGATCTTTTCTACCAGTTCAATTGGCTCAAACGAAATTTGAAGTTCAGGATGTTGTGTGTTTATTTTCTGCCGGATATCTTCTTTCAATTGCTCCATGGGTTTTGATACTGCTTCTTTATTGATGGACACCTGCAGCACTGCTTCCTGTGACCCACTCGTAAAAAGGAATATGGGATTGATAGCAGTACCGGAAGGTTGTGTGCCCACAAATGCGGAAGAAATAACGATCCCTTTATCTCCCGCTTCTCCTGCAATGATATCAGTAACCTGGTGAAGGTATTGTTCCGTTTTTTCAATACGGGTTCCGGCCGGTGCAATGATGCGTAACTGCAGATCTGCTGTGCCGCTGGCAGGAATAATATCCGTACCGATCAGTGAAAAGCCAACGATAATTAATAATACTACAATGCTACTGTAAATGGCCAATACCCAACCCGGCTTTTTTTGGAAAGAACGGGTGATGATCAAATAGCGCTTCTTAAATTTTTCAAACCGGGTCAATCTCAGTTTCCCTTGCTGATCAACATGTTTTTCATGTAATTTATTTTTCATTAACCAGTTGGCCAGTACCGGCACAAATGTTTGGGAAAATATAAAAGAAGCGATCATTGAAAAACCCACCGCCAGCGACAAAGGCAAAAACATATCTTTTGGAATGCCGCTCATGATGAAGGAAGGAATTAACACGGCGAGTATACAGAGCAATATCAATAATTTAGGAATTGATATTTCCAGCAGCGCATCCAATATTGCCCTTGATTTTTGCTTGCCTTTTTCAAAATGCTGGTGAATGTTTTCTATTGTAACCGTCGCTTCATCTACCAATATCCCAATAGCCAGGGCAAGCCCGCTTAGGGTCATCATATTGATGGTTTGCCCAAAGGCATATAATAACAATACAGCCGTTAAAATAGACAGCGGTATGGTAAGTACAACAATCAAAGCACCACGCCTGTCGCCCAGGAAAAGTAACACAACCAATCCCGTTAGTATGGCACCCAGGATGCCTTCATGCATTAGGTTGCTAATGGAACGTTCAATGTAAACAGACTGATCAAAAACATAGTTGATCTTCACATCATCCGGAAGCGTTTCTTTCAGCATCGGAAGTGATTGTTTCAGATTTTCTACTACCTGCAAAGTGGAAGCATCTGCTTTTTTAATTACGGGTAAATACACCGAACGCTTGCCATTTACCACCGCATAACCTGTGGTTACATCAGCCGCATCTTCTACCGTAGCAATATCTTTAATAAAAACAGTAGAGGCCTCATTGACCCTTATGGGAAGATTTAAAAACTCTTCAGGGCCTTTGGCCAAGGAGTTCACCGGGCTCATGTAATTCTTATCTCCCATGCGAACATTGCCGGCGGGGGAAGGAAGATTGTTTTTTGCAACCGCCGTCATAATTTCTTCTTCTGATAAGCTAAAAGATTGCATCAGAGACGGGTTAACTTTTATTACGATCGACCGTATGTTTCCACCGAAAGGTGCAGGTGCTGTAATCCCAGGGATGGTAACAAACATTGGGCGTATCCTTGTAAGCACAAGATTTTGTATTTCACTGATAGAGCGGGTATCACTTTCAAAAACCAATTGCCCTATAGGTAAAGAACTTCCGTCAAAGCGCACTACTTGTGGTGGCACAGAGCCCGGAGGTAAAAACCCCATTGCCCTGGATACTTGCGTGGCTACTTCTGCTGCCGATTGGGCCATATCTGTTCCTGCATAAAAACTAAGTTTCATTAAAGTGAAACCCTGGATACTTTTAAATTCAATGTCTTTAACACCGCCCACAAATACCAACACCTTCTGAAATTCATTGGCCATGAAGCCATCCATATAGGAAGGTGTTAAACCACCGTAAGGCATGGCGATGTAGATTGCCGGAGATTCAATTTTTGGAAATATATCAACATTAATTTCCTTTACAACTATAAATGAGAAAAAGCCAATAGCCATCACCACCACCATAATGGCTATTGGCTTTCTAAGTGCTAACCGAATAATATTCATACAAGTTTTTTTAGATTAAGGTTTTAGTTGGTCTGCTAAAAATGACAGGTTTCCTATGCCGGCACTTTGGTTAATCATCTCATTCCAATAATCTGCCTGGGCTTTTACATAAATATTTTCGGCATCCTGTAAAGTTTTTTGAAGTTGTAATAATTCAATCAAATTGATTAAACCGCTTTCATACCTTGTTTCATACAATTCATAAGCCTGCAGCGAAGCATCCAGGGCGATACGGCTGTCTGATAGTTTTTCTTTTTGTTGCTGCCAACTGCTGACAGCAGCATTGTACGAGGTTTTAATTTGGAGGCTGGCTTCTTTGTAATCTGCATTCGCCGATTCAATTTCCTTCCGGGCAATTTTCTGTTTCACTTTATTTTGATAAAGCGACGAAAGGTTCCAGGTAACACCCACTCCAATAAGATAACCCGTAGTATTATTTTTCCACGGTGCCGAAAAACTATTATCTGCCATCCCATTATTGCCGATTCCTGATCCCCTGATGCCCGTGCCCGCTAGCAATCCGGCTGACGGATATGGCAACCGTTTAACAGCATCCAGCGATGCAGTGGCATGATTTGTAGCGGCTTTTAAATATTGCAGGTAGGGATGATTGCTAATGCTGTCCGCAGCAATCAAACTTTTTTCGAGAATATTAATAGTGTAAAGAGAAGTATCAATGGTAAAACTGTTTACATCCTCACCAATGAAAGAAGCCAACTGTTCCAAATCGATCAAGAAAGCCTGGTTTTTAAATTTTATCTTATCATCCGTATTATCTGCGACCCGCCCCACAAACTCCTCGAAAGAAGGAACGGCAATTTAAAGGCAGTGGATGGCACTGTCCAGTTGCCTAGAGTACCTATGGTTGCATATTGAGACCTGACGAGATTCGAACTTCATAAAATATTCTACTTCCTGACTTTGTGAATTGTCATGTTAAAAAATCCAACAAATTCGAACTAAAAAACCCGCTCTGAGAGCGAGTTTTGGCATTTGTAAATATTTGTCGGGATGGCAAGACGAAGCCAAAGGTTTGTAAAATATTATTTTCCAGTCAATTATGAACTCAAAATATCAATGGTCACCGTTTAATTCACAGACATATTTTAGAATTACTTTTCTACTTCAAATTACAAATGATATTAAAAATAGCAAAAAATTATTTTTTTAACAGCTACCACCACTCGTTTAAAGAAGTTTGCGAAAAACCATCCCGGTATACAAGGACACGCGGTTAAGATATAGAACATTGGTTTTACCTAATCTTTTTTTAGTCAAAGGCCATAAGCTAAAGCCAACATATATAACCACCAGTTTACTCAAAGTTCGATGTTTTTGATTGACATGGCAAAACCGTCATGATGCTTGGCGGTAATTACCATGTATCTGATGCCGGCATCATTGATCATTTTAACCCATTCGTCGGCATTAAATTTTGTAGGATTGAATTCCTTTGCCAGTTTACTATATTCCATCACAGGAATTTTACTACAAAGAGTCCAAATTTGGCATCCTGAAACCATTGCGCTTTTGTTTCCCCTTTTTGATTAGTGATCTCGGTTATTTTCTAATAAGATTGAACGGAAACCAACAACAGGAAAACCAATACTGAAAATTTTACAACTCTACACATATTGTTTTATTTTGTTCTAATATTAAATTTTCCAAGTCCAATCCTACACAGCTTAAAAAGTAAACCCTTAATGATTTAACATTATAGGGTTAACTGAAAGAATGCCTACTTTAAATAAATCAAAATATTTTTAGCACATAAGCATCAGATGCCTTGCGTTTGACGGGTAAAATAATCTTCATATCACCTCCATCAGCTTCATAAGAAACAGGAATTTTTCCATCCAAAAAAATAATTTTCTTCCCTTTTGCAATTTTAAAATCTTTGATTGTTACACTATCGCCATTTTGCTCGTCCAATAAAAAAAGGTACAAAGCATTTGCCCTTTTTGTAAACCGTACTCTTCCCCCTTCAGTAGTTTTTGCAGAGGATATTATCCACGGACGACTGCTATAAATAGCTTCTCCGTTTATCTTTAACCAATCTCCTAAACCATGCAATCTAACCAGTTGCCCATCTGGTATAGTTCCATCAGCCTTAGGCCCTACATTAAGTAACAGATTACCATTTTTGCTTACAATATCTATAAAGCCATCTATCAAATCATTTACAGATAAAAATTCATTGATGTTCTCCGTTTTGTTATAGCCAAAGGAAAGACCAATGCCCCTGCAGGTTTCCCATTTTTTTGAAGTAATGGTATCCAATACCTGGTATTCCGGGGTTGTAATATCATGAGGAATAGTAGTACCAAAACCTTTTGCTGAAATGGTAAATTTATGACGGTCATTGACTACTCCATCAGGAATAGTATTATAATAATCTGCAATCATAGGAATGGGATCATAATCTTTGGGGCTCCCAATATCTGCCCACAATACTGAAGGTTTAAATTTTTCTATTAACTCATGCCAATGTTTATCAATATAATCAACATACTCCTTTTGTTGTGGAACTGCCTGGAAAAGATCAGGGAAATTTGTGATTGTTTTGGTATTAAAGGTCCAATCAAGTCCAGATGAATAATACAGTCCCATGCGCATTCCCTGTTTGCGAATGGCTGCAGTAAGTTCCCCCACAAGGTCCCGATCAGCATGATAATCTTTTACAAATGGATTAACGGTTTTACCTGGCCACATTAAAAACCCATCATGGTGCTTGGTAGTCAATACTACATATTTAGCTCCAATTTCTTTAAATAGAATAGCCATCTCATCCGGGTTCCATCGCTTAATTGCCTTATTGAATTCCGGAACAAAATCAAAATAGCTAAAGTTTTTACCATATGTTTCAATATGGTATTTTTCTGTGCTGCTTCCCTTTATTCTAAGCGAATTAAAATACCACTCTGCGTAAGGGTTGTTAGCAAACCACTCTTCACCTGTTCCTTCTTTTAAAATATCTGCTAAAGGTTTTTTAGTACCCATTGCCCACCCCGGCACAGAGTACAACCCCCAATGAATAAAAATACCCAACTTGGCATCTTGGTACCAGTTTGGAAGCGGGTGTTTAGCAATTGATTCGCTAGTGGGTTGATACACTATTTTCTTATCAGACTTATGAAAAGATTGCTTTGCCGGCATTTGAGCAATGCAGGGAATTTGAAAAATCCCCGTATTCAAAAAGAAAAAAATACAGCAAGCTTTTAATAATTTAATCTTTAACATTTTTTTATTTTAATTCCCCTTGAAAAATAAAAAACATACTAATTATTTTAATTAAAAAACCCTTAAGGCTACAACGCATTCTTAAGTTGTACTACAAATAATTCGGAAGATATCTCTCCGGGTCTAATTCCAGAAAGATCAATGATGCAATCATTGCCTGACTGTTTTAATTTCAATGACTTGGTGCTACCCAAAATACTAACAGTAGTCCCAGCGACAGCCTTAAAATTGCGTAACTTTAATTGAGGTCCATAGCTTGGGATAATGCAAAATAAATCTCTGCCTTTAGTAGTAAAAAATGATTCAATATGAGCATATTCTTTTTTAGGTTTTACCAGTTCTGCAATGCTATAACCTGCCATAAAAGCTTGGTCTTTCTTTTCCGGTTTTTTACCTTCGCTCCATTCGTATGATTGTTTATAGGCTTTAGTACCATAGATGGCTTCACCATTTACTTGCAGCCAGGAGCCCATGTCGGTAAGCCGTTGCTGCATAATTACCGGGATGCGTCCGTCAGCTGTTGGACCAATGTCCAATAACAGGTTACCTCCTCTTGATACAATATCTACCAGCATCAAAATCAGGTCATGACTGCTCTTATAATCTTCTAATTTCTCATTGCGGTTATATCCATAAGAGTGACCAATTCCCTGGCTTTCTTCCCAGATTACATTGGCATCCATGCCACTTCCATATTCAGAAGTTGTATAGGTTGCTCCGGTATTTTTTCCACGGGTATTGTTACCCCAGCGATCATCAACCACTACCTCTTTAGCCACAGGTGATTCATTGAATAACCAGGCAAGCAATTCTTCACTTTTCCAGGCTGTGTCAGAAATTTCCCATTCGCCATCAGAAAAAATAATGGAAGGTTTATATTTTGTTACCAGGTCTTTAAACTGTGGTATCATGTGCTCTGATACGTACCGTTTTTTATCTGTAAGCCACAAAGGATTAAACCATTCATACAATGAATAATAGTAACCCATTTTTAAACCGGATGCTCTTACGGCAGTGCTTAGGTCGCCTAGCAAATCACGCTT
This sequence comes from Ferruginibacter sp., assembly GCA_046590675.1. Classification (GTDB taxonomy): domain Bacteria; phylum Bacteroidota; class Bacteroidia; order Chitinophagales; family Chitinophagaceae; genus Ferruginibacter. The sequence continues at coordinate 111,424 of JBKJUP010000074.1, forward strand.
GGGTGTACCTGTTACCGCATTCCAGGGGTGTTGCCAGTCACGGTCAGCTTCGGCACTGTTCCATAAACAATATCCTTCGTGATGTTTAGAAGTTAACACCACATATTTTGCACCTGATTTTTTAAATACATCAGCCCATTGATCGGGGTTAAACATCTCTGCCTTAAACTGCTTTTCAAATTGAGGATATAAAAAATCCGGGCCATAATTCTTGTTGTGAAAAGCAACGAAATCTTTTTGCTTCTCATTAAGCCGGTACCAATACCATTCAGCATAGCTATCGCCGCTGTTCGGTATTACCGGCGCAAAGGCAGGTACGGAATATACACCCCAGTGAATAAAAATTCCAAACTTATCCTGCTGAAACCAGGCAGGCATTTTCCTGGTATTGAGAGAAGCCCAGTTAGGTTGAAACTGTTGTGAAAATGCTGCGCAAAAAGAAAATAGCGCAACAATAATTAGCGGTGTTTTTTTCATGATATTTTTTATTATTGCTGATCATATTTAAAATTGAATTACTCTTTTATTTCCTTTTACATCAGTTATCACTACTGATTTTACCAGGTTACCGATTTGTATTACCCTTGCTGATTGTGACAAATAACCAGTGCCAAAATAAAACTCCTGCCTGGTTGAATGGCCGTTGATATATTCAATTTGCGCAAAAGCATCCTGAGGTGCCGCAAAGAAAATTTTTGAAGTCGGTTTTTTTACCTGGCCCAGTACCGTCAAGCTATTTGAATTGGCTGCAGCTAAAATAATTTCATTGCCATTTTTATCATATAAAGCGGCAAGGCCTTTAATATCACTGCTTAAAAACAAGCCACTTTTTTCAGGAGGCACCGATTTAAAATTTCCTTTTCCATCACCCTCTAGTAAAACACCCAAGGAAGCATCCATCCAGCCATAAACCACTTCACTTGAATGTGAATTGCCTGCAACAATCAAATCTATATTACCATCATTATTATAATCTGTTGAAACCACTCCATTGATGCAGGAAAACTGTGCCTCAACGGGCAATGGCTTTATGGCAAATTTTCCGCCACCCTTGTTTTCGAATAAACAGTTCTCAAACAAATCTGCTTTAAAATATGTTGCTGTTGATAATGCTTCGGGTTTAAAAACATCTTCCAAACCTGCCCTGCTATATAAATCATAGTTCCAGAATTTCCTTTTAAGCGATGGCATTACCCGTAAAAGATCGTCTCTGAAAGCAAAGGGAAATCGTTTTTTTTCCCCCGCTTCATCTGCCATATAGCAAGATAACACCGGATGCATTTTACCACTTCCATCAAAATCATTGTAGAATAATTCTACTGGCTTATCCTTCGCTGGCTTGTAATCAATATTAGTTCCCATATTGCCCAAAACATAATCAATATCACCATCATTATCAATATCAACCGGGTAAATACTGCTCCACCAACCATTACAATTAGTAAGTGAAGTTTGGCCGGTAACATTAACAAGTTTTCCTTTTTCATTTTTAAAAAATGTTGGTGGCATCCACTCGCCTGTTACAATTAAATCAATCCATCCATCGTTATCAAAATCGCTCCAAACGGCTGATGTAACCATACCCACATTCATCAATTCCGGAGCCACTGTATTGGTTATGTCAACAAACTTTCCGTTATCATTTTCAAATAAATAACTACGGGGTGATAACGGATAAGCGCCAGGTGAATTACCACCCGCCCTGAACAAATCAATATCACCATCTTTATCAAAATCAGCACCTACTACACAACTACCACTAGAGATTGTTACAGGTATGGAAGACTCATTCTTAATAAAATTCCCCTTACCGTCGTTGATGTATAACCTGTCCTGGTATGCACCAGGCAGTTTTTTAAATTCATTACCACCACTCACCACATATAGGTCCGCATCTCCATCATTGTCTGCATCGAAAAATAAGGAGCCCATATCTTCATACTTAGCATCCTGTTGATTGATGTTTTTTTCTGTAAAGCTGCCATTGCTGTTTTGTGTAAATAGCGTTCCCATATTACCTGCAGAACCACCTATAAAAAAAACAAAGCCCTCATTATTATTAATATTCCCAACAGCAATACCTGGGCCTTTTTTAGAATATAATTTTGGCAGTAAAACTTCATCATCGAAATCACTATATTGATTTTCAATTTGCCTGTAATGAATATTATATTGATTGTTGACGTTCGTAAAAATTGCCTGTCCCGCCGGAAGCGGAGCCTGCCTGGGTTCGGCAGATTTATAGTTTAGAATGAGCTGCTGATTGGCCTTTATATTTTTCAATGTTTGGTCTCTGCCATCGGGCCATGTTATTGTAAGAGCATTAATACAGGTATGCTTGCCTACACCAAAATTCAAGGGAACAGACATGCTGGATAGATAACCTTTAACCGGTGAGTTAAAAGCATACGAACTATCGTTATCCATATACAGCTTAACAGTTGCCCCAATGCCATTTACATTTTGATTGTTCCCTTTTAATAAAACCTGTAAGTAATTATTTTTATCCTTTTTATTGTTTTCTTTATTTTCAAACACAAACGCTGCCTCATTAATATTATTGGTTACCAAATCCAAATCACCATCATTATCAAGATCTGCATAAGCTGCTCCGTTGGAATAGGATGCATTTTTTACGCCCCATACATCTGTTACATTATCAAATTGCAACTTACCATTATTCTTAAAGATATAATTAGAAATATGAATTCCTTTTAATTTATCAAGCAGGTCTCTTGACTTTTTAATTTTGTCCTTAACCATTCCAAAAGTATTATCATCTGCATTGTAACTGAGAAAATCAAGATCCGTAATATTTCTTGCAAATCCATTGGTAACATAACTATCACGCAAGCCATCATTGTCAAAATCTGCCAGTAATACACTCCAGCTCCAATCTGTTGCATGAACACCTGCAAGTTGCGCAATGTCGGAAAAATAAGTAATTCCATTGGCTGCTGTTCCCCGGTTTAAGTGTAAAGTATTACGCATGTATTCATCAACATATCCTGCATTTTTTCGCAAAGCAAAATTGTCATTATCTGCCCTTGCAATCATAGTTTTTCTGCGCTCATTGTTTTCCGGCAGCATATCCAATACCATGATATCCGGTTTTAAATCGTTGTTGATATCAGCAATATCAACTCCCATTCCGTTATAGGTTTGATGCCGCATGCTTTGTGCCGCACATTCCTTAAACGTTTTATTCTTTTGGTTAATGAGCAGCTGGTCATTGGGCATAAAATCATTAGAGGCATATACATCTGGCCAGCCATCGCCATTCAAATCGGCAATGGCCAAACCAAGTCCATATCCTTCTTCGGTAATGCCTGCTGGTTTAGATACATTTTTATAAACAGGATGTCCTGCCGAATCTCCTACATTTTCATATAAGCGATCAGCCGTAACACCTCTTGTTACAGGATAAGAGGCAGAATTGACAAATGTTTTCTCTACTCCATCTACATCGTTGGTCAATAAATACATGTCTAGATCACCATCACGGTCATAATCAAAAAATGCAGACTGAACACAGAAAGAACTGTCTGCAAGCCCATATCCCGCAGCATCTTCTTTAAAAGAAATAGTGCCATTTTTAGCACCCTGGTTAATATATAAAAGATTATGATGCTTTCGTAAATGACCAGGCCCTGCAACATTGAGGTATATGTCCATCCAGCCGTCATTATTAATGTCTACCACAGATACGCCCATTATCCAGTCATGTGTGGTTACCTCTGCAGACTTGGTAATGTCATCAAACTGCATATTTCCTTTGTTAAGATAAAGCTTTGAAGAAACCATATTACCACTAAAAAAAATATCCTGCAGGCCATCATTATTAAAGTCAGCAATACCAACACCTCCGCCATTGTAACAATAATAATAGCTGAGGATATTTATTGAATCATTTTCGTTAATGGTATTGGAAAAACTGATTCCTGTGCTACCCGAAGACAATTTTGCGAAAAGAGGATCACCTTTTCTTTTGCATGATTGGATGAAAAATAAACCACCCAAAACCATGCAGCAATACAGGATATTTTTTTTCATCATATTATAACAAAGCAATTTTTAATTTAGCCACTATAACCTCCATAAAAATCAATTTAGAAAATCTAATTCAATGATAGCTCCACCACAGGAATTTCATAGCCCGGTTTTTTTTCAGGCATCGTTAACAATATATCATTGCCTTCCTCTCTAATTTTTAATTCTGAATTATCATGCAAAAATTGAGCGTATTTTATTTTGCCTTTGTAACCGGATAAAGTTAAAATACCTGATGAAGGATAGTCATACAAATGAACATACAAACGCTTTGTTGAAGCATTATAGGTAAGTTTATCGTTCATAGGTACCTGAAATGTTTCTGGTGCAAAACTGCAATTATAAATTGATTTGCTATTGGCGTGCATCCATTGTGAAAGACTATCCAATGCATTTGTTGCACGGTAATCAAATTCACCACGGGCAGTCGGCCCTACATTTAAAATTAAATTACCGCCATTACTGGTTGATGTAATTAAAAGATCGAGCAACTGGCTGTGTGTTTTCCATGAATTTTCATCACGGTAATAACCCCAGGACCCGGAAAATGTCTGGCATGTTTCCCACGTTTTACCTTTGTATTTTTCCAGCTCTTTTGTGCTTACCTGCTCCGGAGTGTCAAAATCTTCGCCATCTGCATATTCTTTCAGGTCCAGACGGTTGTCAACAATAATACCTGGCTGCAATTTCCTTATTTGTTTTATCAACTCAACCGAACCCCAGTCATCCTTGCCTTTGCCATATTTTCCCGGAAAAGAAAAATCAAGCCAAAGTATATCAATTTTACCATAATTGGAAAGTAGTTCTGTTACCTGGTTGTATAAATACTTACGATATTTTGCCATATCCCTGCCTTTATTCAATCTTTCATAAGCAGTATCACTGTCAACAAGCGGCCTTTGAGGATGGTACTTATCAATAGTAAAATCAGGATGATGCCAATCAATCAAAGAATAATAAAATCCCACCTTTATTCCCTCTGCCCTAAAGGCATCAACATATTCACGAACCAGATCTCTTTTTGCAGCAGTTTTGCTTGCTTTGTAATTGGTGTATTTACTCTCAAACAAACAAAAACCTTCGTGATGTTTTGTGGTGAGCACTGCATATTTCATACCTGCAGCCTTAGCTTCCTTTGCCCATTTTTTGGGGTCAAACTGGTCGGGGTTAAACTCATCAAAGTATTTTTGGTAGGTTTCATTGGTGATGCGTTCCTTGTTTTTAACCCATTCGTGCCGGGCAGGCAATGCATACAAACCCCAGTGGATAAACATGCCAAAACGAGCATCTGACCACCACTGCATTCGTTTTCCTTTTTGTTCTGGTGTTTCTTTACCAATAGATGGTTTGGTTTGCCCAAAAACCTGTATTGTAAAGAAAGAAAGGGTGACTAAAAAAAACATAAAACAAGCGTTACCAAATATTTTTTTCATGTGTATATTTATTAAAAATTGTAAGAGACAACTTATTATTCAGGAAAATAAACCCAGGCATTAGACCTGGGTTAAATAAGAAACATTAAATCCAAATAACAAAGTACCTGGATGACCTATTAACAATGAACTTTACAATCGTTGAAAGAACAACAATATTGCAAAAACCGTTAGTATCCGTTATTCTGGATAATTTTTGGATTGGCACTAATATCATTTTGTGGAATAGGCAGGTATTCATGTTTACCTGTTACAAATACACCACCGCTGTTAGAACGATATTCAGGATGTGCTGTAAATACTGTAGCCATGGTACCCCATCTTAATAAATCAAAAACACGGTCGCCTTCCAATGCAAGTTCAAGCACCCTTTCCCTTCTTATCGCTATGCGAAAAGCATCCTGAGTTAAACCTGATGCAATATCCGGTATATTTGCTCTTTTCCTTACCTGATTAATGGCAGCTAAAGCATTGGCATCGGGCCCCGAAGCCTCGTTTTGTGCTTCAGCATACATCAACAATACATCAGCCAGCCGGATCATTCTCCTGTTGTTGTTGGCATATCCCCAGCTACCCGGAGTAAGTGAACTTGTTCTGTCGTAGTTAAGGTATTTACGCACCCATATTTTAGTTCTATTGGCACCATTCAATCCAGTCCTAAAATCATCCTGGTAAACCTTTGCGCCGGGATAATCCCAAACTATGGTTGCATAAGCTCTGGGGTCAATTTTATTATCAATTGTTTTTTGCTCCATAAATAAATCATATACCCATTGGTTTACAGTAGTAGTGCCCTGGCTGGTATAACCAACCGGAGCAACATCAGCTTCCCAGGCCTGCCCTCGTAAAGGATTGGCTGTACCGCTGGTACCCCAGTTTCCCGTGGGCGTACTTTGATATTGAAGTTCCCATATTGATTCCGAATTATTATTTCCGGATGTTAAAAAGTTATCCTGGTAGTTTGGTACTAATTGATACAGCGTCGGTTTATCAATTATCCTTTTAAACTCGGTTGATGCCTCTGCCCATTTTTTTGTAAAAAGATAAGACTTCCCCAACATTGCAGTAGCAGCCCCCCAGGTGGCACGGCCAATGTCCTTTGCAGCAACTGTTTCAGGTAAACGGATTTGCGCATCTTTAAAATCAGACACTATAGAAGCCCATACTTCGTCTTGAGTTGCCTGTTCAATGAATAGATCTCCTACTGCAGAAATTGGTTTGGTTATAAGTGGAATGTGGCCCCACATGTTAAGAAGATAGAAATGAGCCAGGCCCCGCATGAAATATGCTTCACCTAAAATTCGTGTTTTTTCAGGCTGTGGCATTGAAATGTTTGGCACATTTTCAATAACTGCATTTGCTCTTGCCACTATAGCATTTAATTCTCCCCAACCCTCGCTAACCCTTCCATCATTTGGTGTGGCTAAAAAAGCACCGACATCCTGTACGCCGGTACTTGGAAATGGATTCACATCATCTCCCCGCTGAATGGTTAAAATAGCACCCAACATCCGGCCCCAGCCTTGTATACTAGTTAGCGGACCATAACAGGCTACCAGCCCCTTTTCAGCATCATCTGCAGATTTCCAGAAAGCCGTTACCGGTAGTTCATTGGGATTGGTTACATCCAGATTTTTCTTACTACAGTTTTGTAATAAAAATGGAACAATAACCAAACCGAATAAAACAACCAAAAATTTAAAAACCCTGTATTTTAAAAATATTTTTTTCATAAAAGAACAATTTTTAGAATGATAAATCTATACCTGCACTAATCAGTTTTGCCTGAGGATATGCTGAAACATCCACCCCTGCACTAAATAAACCTGTAAGATTGCTTCGGCCAACTTCCGGATCGTAACCTTTATATTTAGTGATAGTAATTAAATTCTGTCCACTTAAATAAAACCTGGCACCTGTAATCTTCAATTTTTTAATTAATGAAGCCGGAAGATTATATCCGATACTTAAATTTTTCAATCTCAGGTAAGAACCATTTTCCACATAAAAAGAGGATGACCTTTTATTATTTGCCGGGTCAATGAAAGAAGCTCTTGGAATATCTGAGTTCGTATTTTGAGGTGTCCATGACCTTAAAACATCTGTTACTTTTCCACTTCCATAATCGAAAGTATATTGCCAGGCTCTTTTTGCATCCCATATTTTATTACCTGATACTCCCTGCCAAAACATATTCATATCAAAGTTTTTATAAGCAGCAGAGAAGGTTAAACCATAATCAAATTTCGGAAAAGGGCTACCCAACCAGGTAGGGTCTTTACTAAATCTAAAATCACCTGGTCTTGCATCCGTACGACCATCTTTTGTTACCTCATCAGCAGATTGGTAAATACCTAATACCTGGTATCCCCAAAAGCTTCCGATAGGATGCCCTACATCTGTGCGGGTTGCAGTTAAACTTTCCTGTGTAAACCCACCTCCAATAATTGGGCTTACTCCATCTCCTAAACTTGTTACATTGTTTTTTATGGAAGTAAATATACCCGTCACAGAATATTTGAATCCATCCGCTACAGTCGGCTGATGATTATATGTAACTGCCAGTTCAAATCCTTTATTACTTACTGAAGCTGCATTTTTGGTTAAGCTACCTCCTGCTCCTCCATAAATAGGAATAGGAATACTGGCGAGGATATCGTAAGAGCGCCTGTCAAAATAATCAGCAGTTATTACAATTTTATTTTGAAGCAGGCTGATGTCTGCACCAAAGTCTGTAGTTCTTGATGATTCCCATTTTATTTCCGGGTTAGAAAAATTAGTTAATCCCACACCATTTTGTACCCCACCGGCAAAGTAATACCCTGTGTTAATGTTTAAAGTTGAGGTAGTAATATAATTGGATATGTTTTGAGAACCAAGTGTGCCATAACTACCCCTTAATTTTAGATCGCTGATTATTCCATTTTTTGGAAAGAATGTTTCCTGGCTTGGGCGCCAACCCACAGAGAAAGATGGATAATTACCATAGGTGTTGGTTGGATAATAAAATTTAGAAGATCCATCTCTTCTTAACGTTGCAGTTAATAAATATTTAGACTTATAATTATAACTAACTCTTCCTAAAAGTGACTGCAGCCCGGCTTCCTGTAAACTTCCGCTTGCCAGCCTGTTGGATGCAGCATCCACAACCCTTAAGAAAGGCGAAGCGTAAGTATCTGAATTTGCACCTACGCTTCTTGAAGTACCTGTTTGAGATGTGTATCCGGCCAGCAATTCAATTTTGTGATCACCAAAAACTTTATTATAACTCAAAGTATTCTCTACAAGGGTGGTTAGATTTCTTGTAAAACTTTCATTTAAAATTGACTGATCTTGACTTGCCTCCTGTGAGGTACTCATAAAGAATGCTGGAGAAAAATCATAGGCGTGATAAACTGAATAATCTATCCCCACATTTAATTTATATTTTAATCCTTTTACAATTTCATATTCCAAACCAACATTTCCTAAGGCCTGGTCATTCGTGTATAAGTTATCATCAAGCAATGCTCTGCCATACCAATTGATAATCCTGTTTACGCCGGCAGCCCCAGGTTCAAGCCCGGCAAAGCCTCCCAGTTTTGTAGTATCATAAACGGGCATGATCGGTAATTCTGCTCTTTCTCTTCCAAAATAAGTATTGGGATTGTTAACAGAACGGGCAATAGACAACGCCTCTGTAACTTTAAATTTGCCCTTTGTAAAGGAAGAGTTCGCTCTTAATGCGTATCGTTTGTACCTGGAATCAACTACAATACCTTTCTGATCAAAATATTCTCCTGATATAAAAAATTTAGAAAACTGCCCTCCGCCGGAAACACTTAAATTATAATCGCTTAATGGCGCAGAAGCAAGAGACAAAGTTTGCCAGTCAGTATTAATGGACGGATCAAAAAGATTATCATTTAATGGTCCACGGGGTGTGCCATCATTATCATGCGCCTGGTTGTTCCAGTCAGCGTACTGACGTGCATTTAAAAAATTAAGTTTATGGGTAGGGCTTTGTGAGCCATATTTTGTACTGAAATTAATTTTAATATCTCCGCTGGTACCGCTTTTAGTGGTAACAAGTACTACACCGTTTGCAGCTCTGCTACCATAAATTGCAGCAGCTGAGGCATCTTTTAGTACTTCGATAGAAGCAATATCATTTGGATTTATAAAAGCCATCGAAGAAGCAATCATCCCATCTATTACGTACAACGGCTGATCGTTTCCAAAAGTACCCGATCCCCTGATTACCACTGCCGGAGCCTGGCCGGGTGCGCCGCCACTATTTTGTACAATAACACCCGCTGCCTTGCCTTGTAATAAAGAAGAAGCATCTGCAGCAGTTACATTTTTAAGATCGTCCCCTCTAATGCTGGCAACCGCTCCGGTTAAATCTTTCTTTTTTTGAGTACCATAACCAATTACTATAATATTATTTAAGGAACTGGTGGTAGGTTTTAATATTATATTTAGTATAGACTGATCCTGGATAACTACCACCTGTTTTTCATAACCAATATATGAGAATGTTATCGTTTCGCCTTGTTCTGCAGTTATTTCAAACTCTCCTTTGCTATCCGTTGTTACTGTTTTTAATTTTCCTTGAACGGTTGCACCAGGAAGTGGATTATTTTGTTCATCGGTAAGCCTACCCTTAATTTGCTGAGAAACGTTTAAATATTCATCCTGACTTATTACAACCAAGTTATTGTCAAGTAACTTATATTTTAACGACGTCTTTGATAATACCGGAGTAAGAATTTCAGAAATAGAAACTTCTTTCAAATTAACTGAAACCATTAACCCATCCGGTACAATGTTATCATTGTACAAAATTTTATAAGAACTTTTTTGTTGTACAATTTTAAGAACAGATTTAAGATCCTTATTTTTTTCATTGATACTTATCTTCTCACCTTGTGAGAAGCCTTCTGAATAAGAAATCGTTGAAAAAAAAGTAAGAAACAGAGTAAGCAGTTTCATAATACGAACCATTTTTTTGAATTCCCTGTTTAAAAAAGGAAATTCTGTGGACAAAGCATTTTTTTTCATAATTTTATTATTTGTAATTAACAATGAAAAAGAGACAGATACAGACGCCAATCTTATTTCTATTTTCTCTTTTCTCGACGTTTTAATTCAACATGAAGATGCAATATTTGCATCTTCTTTTGTTTGGGGCTTTAACTTAATATAATCGACTTAAGTAATCTCTTTTTGAAATTCATTTCTTCCGAAGAGTACAAACTATCCTTAAGTAAATGCTATTAAATTCTTTTTTTATGTCATAACTGTTGGTTTATTTGGTGATGGTAACTGTTTTATTATAAATACTGAAATGAAAAGGATAAGATAATTTTAAAGCTGACAAAGCCTGCTGCAATGTTTCTGTATCAAAAACGCCTGAAAATGTTTGATATCTAAGCTCAGCGTTTTCATTATGTATTTCTACCCCGTACCAGCTTTCCATTTTTGAATCAACGGCATCAAAAGATGCTTTATAGAAGATGAGTTTATTTTCTATCCAGGCTGTTTCTGGTAAAAGAAGTGTGGATGGTTCCCGGTTTAATGATTCTATAGCATACGGCTGTTGTGATGTACTAATTATACTATCAAACTTTGAATTAGTGTTTTGAAATTCAATACCAGGTACCCGGGGTATTACCAGTTTTTCATTTGGCTTTAACAGTATTGGTTTATCTGGTTTATTCTTATCAACAACTTCTATGAGGCCTCTTAATAGCGAAGTTTCCACAAAACGATTTTTATAGTAAGCACTTACATTAAATGCAGTGCCCTTCACTTTAATGTCTATATTTTGAGCATGAATTATCAAAGGTATTTTTTCATTTTTGGCCACATCAAAAAAGGCTTCACCAGTAAGCGTTATTTCCCGTTTGCTAGAACCAAAGTTTTTATTATAATCTATCCTGCTGCTGTGGTTAAGCCACACCTTCGTACCGTCTGGCAAGAGAAGAAAGGATCTTCCTGTATCGGAAGTTTGTTTATTGAGGATTGTCAATATTTCTGTTGGAGCTCGAAGCATTTTCTTACTTACCTGTGTAAATAAATAATCGGCTCCAGCAGCAAAAAGAATAATGACTGAGGCTATTTTGAGTATTTTACTAAATGAAAGTATTTTAGTATTCGGGAGTACGGAACTGATTTCAAAAAATTTATCAGAATTTTTTTTTTCAATTGCAGACCAGGTTTTTTCCAACTGTTGTTGAATCTCTGTTGGCAATACCTTCTCTTCGCTCAAAAAATCTTCAAGGTACATGTATTCGACCCGGTAAAATTCATCGGTTCGTAAAGCTTCTTCCAGAAAAGCCTCTTCTTCAGCAGAAATATTACCTGTGAATTTTTTAGTCACAAGCAATAAAAAATCATCTTTTTCCATACACAAGCAATAGTTCAATTATATAAGACAGTATTTTTGAAGAAACTACTCACTACCAAACAAAATAAATTATTTATTTAAGTAAGGATATCTTGATTCACCCTTTTATAAGGTATAGGTCACAAACAATAAAGTGTTTTGAAGAATTTTTTAATGAAGCTGATTAACCTTTATTTAGTTTTTTATGCTTGTCGAAATAATTCCAATAAAAGGATTCTAAAAAATTCTAAATATGGTTTTGATTAGTAACTTTCTTTTCAAGAAAAGGAGTCAATGTTTCATCCAGTTTTTTGACAGCTCTATAAACCTGATTTTCTACCGATCTAATTGATATTTGTAATACTTCAGCTACCTCCCTACACTTTAACCCTTCCTCTTTTACAAGTTTGAAAATCAGTTTCGACTGGCTAGGTAATATATCTATAGCCTGATGAAATTTTGAATACAATTCCTTTTTCTCAAGTTCTTTTTCGGGATCATCCAAATATAAAAAAGCTTCCTTTGGTAGGTTTTCCAGATAAACTACTTTACTACGGGAAAAGGTTTTGAGATAATTAAGCGCATTGTTTCTAACTGCAGTAAACAAATACACTTCTGGCTTTTCTAAGTTATCAAGGTGTGCCCTATTGTGCCAAAGCTTAATAAATACATCTGACACAATTTCTTCTGCAGCTTGTTTATTGTTTACATAACCGATTCCCCAATAAAGCAATCTTTTATAATACAATTGAAAAAGGGTATTAAACGATTTCTGGTCGTTGTTACTAATTCCTTTAAAAAGTACTAATATGAAGTTTCGGTTATTTTCCATGCAGCGAATATTCAATGGTTATAAATTACCAAATGGAAAATGGGCATTAAAGGCACCCTAAACAAGGACTCGCATATACAGAAGGAACTCCTACAGTAACCTTTTAATACCTTACTACTCTTGTTTATGGCATAGCCACCGTTTGTTGCAAGAATTTATTGTCATTCTAACAAGTAATCGTTTAATACCAACAAATTCAATTTGTTTGTGAAATGAAATTATAGGTAATAATAGATTAATGCATCTTCGATTTTAATATCTTCTTATTGTTTTTTAACATTTTTTCTTACGACGAATGGGCGTGTTTATGTTAAGTTACAATTGTATTCGCTATGTTACTACAAATAACTCATTTGTTTTAACCTCTTTTAGTTAGTGTTATAATCAATGAATTTTATAAAATATGCTTTAATTAAATTGCTCTATCCAAATGTGTATAGCCTCCATCAACATGAATCAACTGGCCGGTAGTATGGCTTGATTTTTCAGACAAAAGAAAAGCTACCATGTTGGCAATTTCTTCTGCAGTTGTCATTCTATTTTCAAACGGTATTTTTTCAGTGATCTGTTGCAATTTCTCTACAGGATTATCAAATGTTTTAATCCATGTTTCATATAAGGGTGTAAAACATTCAGCTACTATTACAGCATTTACACGAATGCCATATTGCAATAATTCAACCGCCCATTCCCTTGTTAAAGCATTGCGGCCACCATTGGATGCTGCGTAAGCAGATGTCTTGCCCTGACCGGTTTCAGCCGTTTTGGAACCAATATTAACAATTGCTCCTTTTGATTTTTTTAAAGCAGGCAGTGAATAATGAGCTATAAGAAAATAATGAACTAAATTTTTATGAAGGGATAATATAAAAGATTCATAATTACCATTTTCTAATCCCACTCCATCGTTTACCCCTGCATTATTTACCACACCATCTATCCGGCCAAATTCAGTTATTACTTTTTGTACGGCCTTTTTACATTCTTCAGGATTTGTTAATTCCGCTATTACATATTTTGCCTGCCCGCCGGCAGTCTCAATTTCTTTTACTGCAGCTTTATTATCTTCCTCATCTCTTCCAATAATAAAAGGTATAGCTCCTTCAGCTGCCAATACGTTACTAATACCGAAGCCAATTCCTTTAGCTCCACCGGTTACTATAATTATTTTATTGTTTAATTGTAAGTTCATATGGCATTTTTTTAAATAATAAAAATCTATCGTATTAAATTAATTGGTGACAATCATATTGGATGATACTCCGAACATGATTTATGTGGGCTTTATTAATGGATTATATTTCCCAAAGAGTACTCATTGCAATTCAAATATCTTTTCCATCAACATCCATTTTTTTCCAGGTACGGCCCATGGTAATGCCTGCTGAAATGTCCACATTAATTCTTCCCATTCCTGTACTTTTGAATTAGCCGTATCTATGGCCGATTTTTTTTCAAAAGAAAAATCAGCATCTGCTTCTATGATCATGAACATACGGTTACCGATATTGTAAATTTCCAGCACCGCAATTCCTGCATCTTTAATGCTCTTAATTATTTCGGGCCATACATTTTGGTGATAGGCTTTATACTCAGCCATTAAAGTCGCATCATCTTTTAGATCCAACGCAAGGCAATATTTTTTTGCAGACATAACTGTTAGAGAATTATGAGTTATAAATTACTATTTATGAATGGTGAGTGGTGAATATTTCCTTATTAATTGACACTACTCACCACTCCCTATTCAACACTCACTTGTACGCAATTGCTATTTGTTTGCTGGTTCCCAAACCTTCAATTCCCAATGCTATTACATCACCCTCTTTAATAAACACAGGCGCTGGCTTAATACCAAGTCCAACACCCGGAGGTGTTTCTGTACTGATAATATCCCCTGGCAGCAGTGTCATAAACTGACTGAGGTAATGTACCAAAAAAGGAATTTTAAAAACAAGGTTGGATGTATTACTGTTTTGATAAGTCTTTCCATTTACAGTTAACCACATGGCTAAATTATTTACATCTTTTATCTCATCGGGTGTTACCATACATGGCCCGAGAGGTGCAAATGTATCACACCCTTTTCCTTTGGCCCATTGGCCTCCGCGTTCTAATTGAAAAGCTCTTTCGCTATAATCGTTGTGCAAACAATAACCTGCTACATAGTTTAATGCATCGGCTTCTTCCACATAACTTGCCTTTTTACTTATTACAACTGCCAGCTCAACTTCCCAATCTGTTTTGGTACTGTTTTTAGGAATCACCAGGTTATCATCAGGGCCACACATTGCAGTGGTGGACTTAAAAAATATAATAGCTCTTCAGGAATGGGCGAATTGGTTTCGATACAATGATCTACATAATTTAAACCGATACAAATAATTTTAGAAGGCCTTGCCACCGGAGATCCTAGCCGAACAGCAGCGTCTACCTCAGGAAAGGAAACATTATTTGTTAATGCTGCTTGTAATTTTTCCAGTCCGTTGTTTTCAAAAAAGGCTTCATTGTAATCCGTAACAATTGAGGACACATCCAATCTTTTTTCACCTGTTATAACACCAGGTTTTTCTTTACCGGGTTCACCAAATCGAATCAGTTTCATCGCATTTATTTTTATTGTAATTGTAATTCAATAATCGTATCAATATCATCCAGCTTTACACCATCGAGATATATAAAAGTTCCCTCGGGTGTTTGTTTGAACTTTACATTTTTTTTATCTGCTCTAAGCGAAGCTGCTTTAATTTTATTTTTAAACGCTGGTAAAAAGATGTAGCCCTGCTGCGCCGGCTGCTGAAGAATATGCACATAGTAGGTTTTGTTTTTTACTGTTACTACGCCCCAATCCTGTGGCGGATAAATATTGCCTCTTGTACCATAAATTGTTTCACTGTTTTCCTGCATCCATTGCCCGATTGCTTTTAAGGTGTCTGTAAATTCAGGCTGTATTTTTCCATTGGGCATTGGACCAACATTCAGTAAAAAATTAACATCACGCCCTGCGCCTTTTACCAGGTAATGAATTAATTGCTTTACAGATTTGTAGCTATTGTCAGTAATATTAAAACCCCATGAATTATTCATCGTCTCGCAGGTTTCAACCGGCAATTGCAGGGAGGCTTCCTGGAAACTTAGTCCGGATTTATTTTCTCCCGGAAGGTCTTTCTCAAACATCTGAAAATCCTCTCCTGCAAAAGGTGTCATGTGGTGGTTGTTACCAATCAATGCCTGCGGTTGAAGGCGATGGATAAGTCCGTATATCTCATCGTATTTCCAATCGATTCTTGAAGTGCGGTCTGCACTTCCTTCCGGTGGTGTCTGGTCCCAATGTCCATCGAACCAAATGCCACCTATGGTGCCGTAGTTGGTTAATAATTCAGTTAACTGGTTCTTCATAAACTGCAGGTAGCTGGCATAATTTCCTTTACCTGTTCTGCCGCTACCCTGACCTGTTTTACCCGTTTCATGCGGATAATCATCCCTTCCCCAATCGAGTAATGAATAATATAAAAATAATTGCATCCCTTGTTTGTGGCATTCATCTGCCATCAGTTTTACAATATCTTTTTTATAAGGAGAATGCATGATGTTGTAATCAGAATATTTGGTATCCCACATACTAAATCCATCATGGTGACGGGTAATGAGGGTAATGTATTTCATACCTGCATTTTTTGCCATGCTTACCCACTGTTCTGCATTGAACTCAATGGGATTAAAAAAATCCTTTAGCCGTTTGTAGTTTTTATAGGTTATGTTTTTATTATTCATCACCCATTCTCCATCGCCAGGAATACTGAATGGGCCCCAGTGGATAAAAAGTCCAAACTTATTGTCCCGAAACTCCTGACGGGCCTTTATATTTTCCGCAGCTGGTGTGTAGGTTTGCGCATGTGCTGCCATCGTAATGGCACATACACTTAAAATCATTAAAATCTTTTTCATACTTTTTGTGTGTGTGTTTATTAGCAAGCGTTTTTAAAATCTATTACGTATTATTGCGATCATGTAACCTGCGTAATCAAACAGGACAATCATGAAGTAATGTCTTTTACTATCTATTAATTCATAAACATATTTTTAACCCGTTACATATACAGTTGCACTTCTTGCGCCATGCGCTCCAATCACCAGCGATTGTTCAATATCTGCTGTTTTAGAAGGCCCTGCTATAAACACACCAAAACCTTCCCGTGCTATATCAATTCGCTCATAAGCATGGTGCATAGTGTGTACAATTTCATTTTTATCAATCACCAAAACCAGGTGCTGACAAATAAATGGCAACAACCTGTTTAGCATCTGGCTTTCATATATCCATACAGCGCCGTTTTCAGCTACGCCAACAGTGCCTTTCAAATAAACTATATCCAGCTTTTCCAATTGTAACACTGGCAATAAAGCTATCCATTCATCTACTTCACCCAATGCGGATATTGTATTAACAATAAATTTTCCTGTCGCTTTTTCTGCAACCAACAATTCTTTTAATGACTGTATATCCTGTAATAATTCAACCTTGCCTCCAATACTTTCCAGTACTTTTTTAAACTGCACATAAACATCAGCATAACTAATTACTGCATTCTTATCCATCATGGGCAAAGGCGTTTGGTGCGGCTGATTAGCAGCTATGGCATTCAATATTTTTTCTCTTGAATTCATGACTAACAGTACTATTATTATTTATGATTCGGCCTGTTCTTCAGATACCAATCCCTGAATGATTGTTTGGGCGCCTCCGGCATTTCCCGCTGCCTGTACCAGGTATTTAATTTATTGTTTACTATAACAGGAAAGATGCGCATTACCCATCTGCCCATCCTGCCAGCAAAGCGATACACTCCTGGTTTTGACAATACAAAAGCCATTCCTTTCATACCTATTCTTTTACCTTTATCCGCATACCCTTCTGCTACAATCACCTGTCTCCATTTCCATAATTGTTCATGTATATCAATTTTAACCGGACATACATTACTGCAACTGCCACATAAGGTAGATGCAAATGGCAAATCAGCATTGGCCTTCATATCCAGATTTGGATTGAGAATAGAACCAATGGGTCCGGCTACTGATGTATGGTAACTGTGCCCACCGCTGCGACGATACACAGGGCAGGTATTGAAACAAGCCGCACAACGAATGCACTTCAAAGAATTCCTGAAATCTTTTCTACCTAATTGTTTGCTGCGACCATTGTCTACAATCACAACGTGCATTTCCTGTCCGGGCCCAGGCTTTTGAAAATGGCTCGAATAAGTTGTGATAGGTTGCCCCGTGGCACTTCTTGCCAGCAATCGTAAGAACACAGAAAGATGTTCTGCTTTCGGAATTATTTTTTCAAAACCCATGCAGGCAATATGCACCGCTGCTGTATGTGCCCCCATATCTGCATTGCCTTCATTGGTGCAAACTACAAAGCCTCCTGATTCTGCTACAGCAAAGTTGACACCGGTAATAGCCAACTGTGACTGAATAAATTTATCGCGTAAATGTTGCCTTGCTGCTTCTGTTAAATATTGCGGATCGTTATTTCCTTTCTCTGTTTGCAGGTGTTTGTGAAAGGTTTCACTTACATCCTGTTTTTTTAAATGAATGGCAGGCAAAACAATGTGACTGGGAGGTTCATCTCGAAGCTGTACAATTCGTTCACCTAAATCTGTATCCACCACTTCTATTCCTTGTTGTAACAGGAATTTATTCAAATGACATTCTTCCGTGAGCATACTTTTACTCTTCACAATTTTTTTAATATGGTGCGTTCGGATAATGTTGTGAATAATTTGATTGTGTTCATCACCATCGGCTGCCCAATGAACGACAATGCCATTTGCTTCAGCCTGCTGCTCAAACTGTCTCAAATATTTATCAAGGTTGGATAACGTATGATTTTTAATTTGTGAGGCCCATTCCCGTAATAACTCCCACTCCGGTAAACCATGCGCTGCCTTATCTCTTTTCTCCCGTACAAACCATAAGGTTTCATCGTGCCAGTTGGTACGTGGCTCGTCGGCAATAAACTTCTCTGATAAATCAGCATGATTTTGCATTATCGTTTGTAGTATAAATTTTTCTTCAAAATATTTAACAAATCATCTTCTTACTTTAAACATTCACAATTCAATGTCGTTTACTTAACGAATTAGGATGGTAGACCTTTTAATGGATCTCGAGTTACAAATAAGGTCAACCACATTTTTCCTGATCGAAATTTTCTTAAGTAAACGACATTGATTCACAATTCACTATTTAAAATCTCAGCAATATGAATTGCCTTTACTTTACTTCCTGAACGCTTCAATATTCCTTCCAGGTGCATTAAACAACTTACATCTCCTGCTGTTATAAACTTCACCTCATTTTCTTCATGTTCCTTTATCCTGTCCTTTCCCATCTTTACACTTACAGCTTCTTCAAATACACAGAATGTACCGCCAAAACCGCAGCATTCATCGCTCCGCTTAGGCTTGCTTAACTGAATACCTTTTACCTTGTTGAGCAATTGTTCCGGTTTGGAAAATGAGGGCACCATCGTTTCTGTCATAGAAGAAAGATGCAGACCCCGTTGCCCATGACAACTAGTGTGTAAACCAACTTTGTAAGGAAAACTTGCATTTATTTCACTCACCTGTAATACATCGGTTAAAAATTCGGTTAACTCAAAAATATTGCCTCGTATTTGTGCTGCTTCTTTGTCACGTGTTTCATTTTTTAAGTGTTCTTTTACATGCAATACACAACTACCAGAAGGTGCAACTATATAATCAAAGCCAGAAAAATTTTCAATAAAATTTTTATCACATCCATTACTTAATGCGGCAAAGCCACTATTGGCCATTGGTTGGCCACAGCAAGTCTGCTGCAATGGGAAAGAAACCGCACAACTTAACTTTTCCAGTAGTTGCAGTGTTGCAATGCCAACCTGCGGATAAAACTGATCGATATAACAAGGTATAAACAATCCTACCTTCATACTTAATTATTTAATTTAATAAAACCTCCGTCAATCGGGTAATCATAGCCTGTAATAAAAGAAGCCTCCTCACTGCACAGATATAAAGCTAAAGCAGCAATTTCTTCTGGCTTAGCCATCCGCCCAATGGGTTGACTTTTGGATAATTTTTCAAACATGGCAGGCTCATTATCCACATAGTTTTTAGCAATAAATCCATCTACAAATGGTGTATGCACCCTTGCCGGCGATATGGAATTACATCGGATATTTTCAGCGATATAATCTCTGGCCACCGACAATGTCATTGCCATTACTGCGCCCTTCGCTGTTGAATAAGCAAACCTGTCTGGTAAGCCAACCAATGCGGCAATAGAACCATGTTAACGATAATTCCTCCACCGGAATTCCTGAGTTGTGGAATGGCTGCGTATAAACAATTGTATTCACCTTTTACATTTACAATACGGTCAAATTCTGTTTCCAATGTGGTATCAGCCTTGCCAACATGAGCAATGCCAGCATTATTAACCAGGATTTAATGTTGCCAATTTTATTAAAAGTTCCTATCACCTCTTGCTGACTGGCTACATTGCAGGCATGAGCAAAAACGTTGTTTCCATTCGCTTTAATATCTTCTACTGCGGCCTTTGCACTCTCTTCTGTCAGTTCTATGATATGTACCTCTGCAACTTGCTGGGCAAATAAAACGGAAATGGCTTTCCCGATTCCACTACCGCCACCGGTAACAACTGCTTTTTTATTTTGTAATGAAAACATAACTGTAATTATTAATTTTTGAATTATGAGTTTTGTTTAAGAGTTTTGAATTACTCATAAACCTTAAAGACTTACACCTCGTTTCCATGGGATAAAATCATCCTGGTTTAATTGTACTGCTTTGGGTAATATTTCTCCGCTGGCTGCTTTAATACAATACTCCAGGATATCTTCTCCCATTTGTTCAATTGTTTTTTCTCCACTAATTATCGGCCCACAGTCAATGTCAATAATATCTTTCATTCTTTTTGCTAAAGCAGAATTAGTGGCCACTTTTATTACCGGGCAAACAGGATTGCCGGTTGGTGTACCAAGTCCGGTAGTAAATAAAATTAATGTTGCTCCCGCCGCTGCTTTACCGGTTGTTGCCTCCACATCATTACCTGGGGTACATACTAAACTTAAGCCTGGTTTTGTGGCGGGTTCGGTGTAATCCAGCACGTCCACTACCGGAGAAGTGCCACCTTTCCTTGCAGCACCTGTACTTTTAATTGCATCTGTAATTAAGCCATCTTTTATATTTCCGGGTGATGGGTTCATGTGAAAACCAGAACCTACTTTATGCGCCAGTTCATCATAAGACTGCATGAGGTTAATAAATTTTTTTGCTGATGCTTCCGATGTACAACGGTCAATAAGGTTTTGTTCTGCTCCACACAATTCAGGAAATTCAGCCAACAATACTTTAGCACCCAAAGTGACCAGCAAATCAGCGGTGTAGCCGACAGCAGGATTTGCTGATACACCACTAAAACCATCACTACCACCGCATTTAACACCTACACATAATTCACTCAATGGTGCAGCTGTTCTTTCTGATTTATTTATTTCTATAAGACCTTCGAAAGTCTTTCTAATCGCATCTGCCACTAACTGTTCTTCGCTTACTGATTGTTGTTGTTCAAAAACAAACAATGGTTTATCGAATAAAGGATTTTGTTTTTTCACATCGGCTAAAAAATTCTCCGCCTGCAAATGTTGACAACCAAGACTTAATACAGTTACTCCGCCCACATTGGGATGATTGGCATAAGCTGCAAGCAAAGCACTGAGTGTAGCCGCATCCTGGCGGGTACCCCCGCAGCCGCCCTGGTGGTTAAGGAATTTTATGCCATCTACATTTTTAAAAACACGGTTACCAATATTTGTAGAAGTAAATGCTACATTAACAGCATTGATATTTTCTCCATTTTGATATGCCTTCAATAACTGGTGCGTATACTGAATGTATTTATCACTAACGGCATAGCCTAATTCGTTGTGGAGCGCTTCCCTTATAACATCCATATTACGGTTTTCGCAAAATACCGTTGGTACAAAAAGCCAGTAATTGGCAGTACCTACCCGACCATCTTTTCTTTTATAACCATTGAATGTTCTGTTGTTGTAGTTAGAAACATCAGGTACCTGCCACTCATAATCAATATGACGATAGGCATAAGGTTCAGCCGCATGTTTCACATTATCAGTTGTCATAAGGCTACCTTTTTCAATTGCATATTGTACATTACCTACCAATACTCCGTACATTATTACCTCATCACCTGCTGCAAGGTCTGTAGTATAAAATTTATGCTTAGCCTTTATATTATCTAATAGTAGAAAAGTGGCTTCATTAAAAGTCACGCTTTGTCCTTTTTCCAAATCGGACAAAGCTACCAGCACATTATCTTTTGGGTGCATTTTGATCACTTGCCTTTTAAATGCAGTTGCTAACATATGAAAACAGGTTTATACTTTATTAATTTTATGTGCTTTTATTGCGAACAGTAATATAACAACAAAACAGATTAAAGGAACTATATAACCGTTTTGTATACTGCCTGTGCTATCGGAAATTATGCCCAGCACCGGAGGCAGTAATGCTCCACCTACTATTGACATAACAATTAATGATGAACCAATTTTAGTATTATGCCCAAGCCCATCAATACCAATAGAGAAAATAGTAGGGACAATTATGCTCATAAAAAATGCAATAGCAATCATCGTATAAACCACTACCATGCCGGTTCCCATCATAGCCAGCAAAGAAAGCAGGACATTAATAGTTGCATAAAAAGCAAGTAATTTCTTGGCTTGTATATACTCCATAAAAAAAGTTCCTGCAAAACGTCCAAGCATAAATGCCAATCCATAGAAACCTAAATATTTTGCTGCAGTGCCTTCTTCAAGTCCAGCTGTTATAATTGCCATTTTTATAAAAAAACTTACAACACAAACCTGTGCACCAACATAAAAGAATTGCGCTACAATTCCCCATTTCAATTTCAATGACTTTAACGCTCCGTTAAAACTTGCCCCTTCAGCGCCTTCCTTGTTTTCGTCTTTCACGTCAGGCATTTGAGTAAAATAAAATATCATTGCAACAACCAAAATTATTAATCCCAAAATAAGACAAGGCATTTTAACACTGGCTGCTTCTGCTGTTAAATAGGCATGTAAAGCATCAGGAGACATAGCATCTATTTCTGCATTACCAAGACTTTTACCGGACAATATTATTGGGCCAACAAAAGACGGTGCTATATATGCTGCTAATCCATTAAATGATTGCGAAAAATTTAATCGCCTGGTAGCAGTTGCTGACGGACCTAATACGGTTACATAGGGAGTGGCCCTGTTTCCAAAAATGTAAGTCCGCACGCAATAATAAATAAAGCACCCAGAAAAAAAACATATTGCAAAGTGTTGGCTGCCGGCACAAATAAAATAGAACCTATACCAAACAAAAGCAACCCTATAATTATACCCGATTTATATCCGTAGGTCCTCATAATATAGCCTGCAGGCAATGCCATAAGAAAATAAGCTATATAAACTGAAGAGTCAATTAATAATGATTGAAGATCCGTAAGTCTGAATGCTTTTCGTAAATGAGGAATCAGAATTGGGTCAAGTTTGTGTACAAAACCCCAGAAAAAAAATAAGCTTGTAACTAACATAAAGGGGAATAACCAATTCCTTGACCTTTCTGAATTTGAACTTATTTTAAAATTCACTGCTGGAGCTAATGCCATGTTTATTTTTTATAAATTTTTATACTTGCTGTTTTTTACTTTATTTTACTTTGCTTCAAATGCTATATGTTTCAACAACTTTAAAAAATGATTTTTGACTTAATAATGGAAAATTACTTCCAACATTCCAATTTAATTAGTTCATTATTATCAAAATTTACTCTTTATTTAACTTCCTCTAAATAAGCACAAATGAAAATTGAAAAAACAGAAATAACATCCCGTCTAAACAGTTACATTTCTGTAATTAAGAGGGAAGAATCTTTTTTCCATTCTCCTTTCCATTATCATCCGGAACTTGAACTTGTATATATTATAGAAAGTCATGGCAAACGAATCATTGGTAATTCTGTAGAACAATTCGAAGCAGGCGATATGGTATTTCTTGGCTCAAACATATCCCACGTATGGCTTAATGATGAAATTTATTACCAGGGAATTTCAAAACTAAAAGCGAAATCAATAGTAGTATATTTTAATAAAGATATTTTTGGGCCATTATTTTACGAGATTAAAGAGACAAATAAAGTGGGTTCGCTTTTTAGTCATGCAATCAGAGGTCTTAGTATAACGGGAAAAACAAATAAGTTGATAGCCCAAAAATTAGAACGACTTCTAAAGAAAAAAGATTTCGATTTAATCGTGGGTCTATTTGAGATACTTTCTATTCTAGTAGATAGTAATGAAACATCCTTTATTAATAGCGAGGCCTTTACACCTGTGGATGACAAAATAAAAACTGACAGGCTTTCAGATGTTTATAAATATGTGAAAGAACATTACATGGAAGACATTACGCTGGTAGGTATATCCAAACTTGCCAATCTTACTCCTCCTTCCTTTTGCAGGATATTTAAGATGAGAACAAAAAAACACTTTGTTGAATATTTAAGCGAGGTACGAATTTCCAATGCCTGCAAGTACCTTATGGAAAGCGATATGAGTATTTCAGAGGTTGCATATGCGTGCGGCTATAAAACTGTTTCAAACTTCAATAAACTTTTCAAGAAAATTACCGGTGTTACACCACAAGCATACAAAAGAAATACACATAATTCAAAAATAGCAAAAGAAAACTAAATATTTTGAAGTATTGGACTGTTCTGCAAAGAACCTGAATACTTAAAATAAATCACAAGTAATTAATTGCATTCATAAAAGGCTTCATGAACAATTTATTTGGTTATAATGGAACTATCCTTCATATCGACCTAGTAAAAAAAACGACGAGGGTTGAAAATCCTGCTGAGAGTTGGTATCGTCTTTTTGCCGGAGGGGGATTGATGGGTACAGCTATTCTTTACCGTGAAACCCAACCTTTGACAGATTGTTTTTCGCCTGACAACAGGCTTATATTTATATCAAGTGTTATTGCAGGTATTGAAGCGCCAGGACTTGCACGTTTTAGTGTAGTATCAAAATCTCCTCTGTCAAATGGAATAGCAGAATCTCGTTGTGAAGGTCCGTTTGGAACATATCTCAAAGAGTCAGGTTTTGATGCAATTGTCATTAGTGGACAGGCGGAAGATCCAGTATACATTATCATAGAAAATAAATCGGTTAAATTTTTATCAGCAAATAAAATTTGGGGTACAACAACATTGGAGACTACTAAAATACTCGAAGGTGTTCATGGGAAAGAGGAAATACAGGTTGCTGTTATTGGCCAGGCAGGAGAAAACCTTGTTAGATACGCAGGAATTGTAACAGATTATTCAAACCAAGCCATGCGCATGGGAACCGGTGCTGTTATGGGTTCTAAAAAATTGAAGGCATTGGTATTGAAAGGAAAAAAAATGCCTGAGATTTTTGATAAGGAAGGCATGGAGGAATTAAAGAACGTTTTTCAAAAAAAAATGCTGGAAAACACACTTAGCATGTGGCAAAAAAATCCACCTGGTTTTGCTGCTTCCGCCGATCTTTCCGATTATGAAACGGCTTATATAGGATATGAAAATTATCATTCAAATCTCAGAGTAGAAAATTCACATTATACAAGACAAGAGTATATGCCATATTTTAGAGGTGATAAGATTTGCCCTGGATGCCCAAACGATTGTATTAAATTTATAGCTGCTGATTTTGAGTTATTTCCTGAAGCGACAGGAATTCATCAGGAGGTGACCGGCTCATTAGGTCCGAATATTGGAAATGAGGACCTAGCTGTTATGCTAAAAGCAAATACGCTTTGCAATTTATATGGCCTTGACCCAGTATCGCTTGGATTTACACTGAGCTTTGCAATGGAATGCAGTAAAAATGGGCTACTTACCGAACACCTAAAAGGGAACAGAAAATACAATTTTGGAAATTCTGATGAGTTACTATCTCTAATTGATGACATCGTTTTTAGAAAAGGTTTGGGAGATTTATTATCTGAAGGTGTTCGAATTGCTGCTAACCGAATTGGGAATGGGGCTGAAAGATTTGCTATTCATGTAAAGGGTATTGAAATGGTAAATTTGAACCAAGATCAATGACTAATTTGGCATTGGGTTATGCAACAGCTGCGGTAGGACCAAGATATGATATATGTGAACATGATTGGGATTTTGATACAACATCAGGCTGGGAGCATACTTTGGATAACGCTCGAACGCTTGGAATTTCCGAACGGGTAGCAATGGAACAATTAAGTTTTAAAAAAGTAAAAAATTACAAAGAGTTAAATAACCTATGAACCCTTACTGCTGCTGGCAGGTACAAGGGACCAGTGTATCCCCGCACATTTATGCGAACGGGTTTTTAAAAGTTACAAAAATAAAAACTCCGTAACAGATTTCAGGCTGAAGGAGAGAAACCATTTTGTATTGGGGGAACCCACATGGAAGGAAGATGCAGAATTTATTTACAACTGGATAAAAGGCCATTGAACCGATAGTCAACTATTAAATTAACAGTCATGGAAATAAAAATTATTTGGGCAGCAGCCCTGCTTTCCTTTGCAGGCTGCAATGCACCAACATCAACTAACAATTTAAATGAAACTACTATGAGCAATGAAATTAAAGTGGCTGACTATGCTACAGATACAGCAATTGAAATACAAACCAAAGCTTTTCTAAAAGCATTAAATACAAGTGGAGGAAAGCCAATGGAGACCCTAACGCCAACCTACCGTGTGGACACATCTTTTGTAGCTTTGGCTCAAAAATATGTTGACATCATCGTTTAAGGATAGTTTTGGAGATAAGCGTTTGGATGAACGTGGGAATAAATTTGTAAGA
>JBKJUP010000049.1:0-8636 GCA_046590675.1 Ferruginibacter sp.
TCATTATCGCCGATCCGGGAATAAAGCAGTGCAAAGATTGCCTGGGTCATAGCCGGCGTACCTTCATCGGGCACCCGTACCGAATAATAATCAAGATCCTTTTTGATTTGTTTCGGATCGGTAATTTCCTTTAAAGGGTAGGCCAATAAATTTACATCTGCCTGCTTAATACCTTCTCCTTTGTAAGCGGCATGTTCGCTTGTAATACCGTCCAGCATTTTTAAAATCGGGATATTGTTAGCAACATTCATCCAGTCAGGATCAGGTGCAATGCCCAGCAATTTAGCAGCTTCTGTTGCATAAGTTAAATTGGCTTTGGCGGCTGCATTGGTGAAAGCGTCATTGTCAACATTTTCGGCCCACTCATCGGCCGCAACCACATTCTTAATATCGTAGTGGCCGGGTCCGTTTCGCTCCACCCTGCTTGCCCAAAAATCCGCCGTGCTTTGCAGGATGGGCCAACCTTTTTCTCTCAGCCAGTTCTTATCCTGCGTTACTGCATAATAGTTCCAGGCAGCAAATCCTACGCATGCAGTAATGTGATGTTCAAACGGACCGCTCAAGGCCCACACCGGCGTTTCTTCTACACCTGTAGCAGCACTTTCCCATGGATACATAGCGCCTTTATATCCTTTTCCAAATGCATTGCGCTTAGCAGCATCCAGTCGTTGAAAACGATATTCGATCATACTTTTTGCGATCTCCGGGTGCATCTGCAACAGGGCAGGATACATCCATAATTCGGTATCCCAAAACACATGGCCATTGTAGCCTAAGCCACTCAATCCCATCGGGGAGGGGCTATTGGCTGAGCCTTCTCTTACAAATGAATACAGGTGATACAACATGCTGTGCACATCCTGCTGGCTTTGCGGATCGCCTTCAATTACAATATCGCTTTTCCATAGATCATCCCATGCTTTGTTGTGCATGTCTATCAGTCTTTCACGGCCCTGTAATTTTGCAAAAATGGTCAGGCGCTCTGCTTCATTGAGCGGATCATCATGATGTGCCGATGTAATGGAAGAACCTACAATTGAATAGCTGTAGCTTTCACCGGCTTTCATTGATTTTGCAAACTTCATCAGGTGCATATTATTGTCCCACATTTCATGAATTACCCTTGGCTCGCTACCATGGGGCTCATTAAAAATAAAAGCGTTGGAGGCACACATCAGCAATTTTCCGGTTGGGCTTTTTGCAGTAGAAGTAAGCAGGCTGATGGTAGTATGTGGCCTGTCAATTTCGTTGTAATAATTCTGCACATCTTTTAAGGCATCGGGTGCTTCCATAACACTTGCGTTGCCCAGGTTAAGATTTTTCTTTGCGGTAATATTTATAGTGATTAAAACTGAGTAGGGCAACTGCCGCAATGAGTAGTAGGTGTAGCTAACCGTAGCAATATCTTTATAATCGAAGGAAGTAGTAAAGTTGGCATGTTGCATATCAAGCGATTGCTTCATGTTGCTAACATCGGCATTGGATAAGCGTTTTCCGTCTATCTCCATATACATGTTCAACAGGTTGAAGCTGCGGATAAAATTACTAACACGGCCCCTGCCATAAAGATCATAAGCCCCTGCCAGCACTACATCCTTTACCTTAAATGCCTCGGGACTACTTACTATACCGAGCATGCCATTCGCCACTGTAATACCGTAATAATTGGAAGGATCAATTTTTGAGGTGCTGATTTTCCAGGGATCCTGTGCATGGTTCACATTAAAGAGAAGTGTCAAAAAACAAAGTATAGCTAAGCGTTGCATAAAAAACATATTTGATGAAATATAGTCGGTGAATTTACCTTTATTTGCCAATATTTTCAATACCAATATTTAATTCTAAAGAGAATCATGAGAAAGTGGATCGTTATATTTTTAATCAGTTTAGCAGTGTTGGTGGCATCATTATATATATTGATACCCAATAGCATTTTTATTCATAAATCAGTAACTATAAATATTAGTCAAACGGCAATCAAACGGTTGTTGAAAGATGACAGTAACTGGAAAAAATGGTGGCCGGGAAATGATAGTACTTCAGTTGATAAAAATGGAAATGCGATCATGTCATTCAATGGAAATACGTATGCTATCACTGATAGGAAATTCAGCTCAACTTTATTGGCTATTAACAAAGAGACAGATACCATCGCCCACACCTCACTAAACATTGTTGAAAATTCAAAAACATCTGTCAACTTGGATTGGGAGGCCCAGATGCTGACCTCTTCGAATCCTTTCGAGCGATTAAAGATATACCTGGCTTCAAAAAAAATCAGCAATGATATGGCGGCATTGATCAATCAAATGCAGGCGTTTTTGTCAAGCCAATCCAATGTGTATGGCGGTATTGATATCCGCCAGCAATCAGTGGTAGATTCTACCCTTATATCAACCTATGATTCAATAAAAGGATATCCATCCGTTGAATTTATTTATGGGCTCATCGATAAATTGAGGAAATATACCAGCAGCCAGCAAGCAGTTGTAACCGGAAACCCAATGCTGAATATTTTTACAAAAGACAGCATTGAGTACATAGTGAAGGTAGCTTTACCGGTTAACAAAAAACTGCCTTCCAATGGTAATATATCTTACAAATGGATGCTTCCTGGCGGGAATATTTTGGTTACTGAAGTAAAAGGAGATGCCCTGGCAATCAACAAGGCATTTGAACAAGTTGAACTTTTTGTAAATGATTATGGGCGTGATGCTCCGGCAATATCATTTCTTTCGCTCATAACAGACCGGCAATTGGAAAAAGACAGTACCAGGTGGATTACACGAATCTACTATCCGGTGATGGAATAGTTTAAAAATGCTGTTTTATTTAGGCGTATTCAATTTAACTTTAACTGAGTCTCAAAAAGCTGTATGAAATTTTTTAAGAATGAAAGTGCCGGTTTCGAAGTTGAGTGTTATTTTCCTGGTGAGTATTTTAATAATGCTGAGTGCATCTTCGATTGGACAAATTTGCAATAACAAATATTTATCACTGGTTTATAAAGGAACTACCTACGATACCTTTACCTGCGCAGTAAATGAAAATAATGAAACGATTTCGGCCGGAAGACTTTATGATTACAATGAAGCTGGCCACATAACCAAGTTTTCTGCAAATGGAAGCCCTATCTGGTCATACCAATACATGATTGACTTTTATGATTTTTACAAAGCAATTTTTTTTAAGGCAGTCAATTTCCGCGATATACTGGGTATCCGGAATGGTGGCTATCTTTTATCAGGCAATGTTGAGCAGGTGCTCTCCCCGTATGGTACGCCACCGCCTGTAAAGAAATATGCGCTGCTGGCTAAAGTGGATAAATTTGGAAAAGTACTTTGGAACAAAACCCTTTCTAACATGGGCGACCTTAGTATTTCTAACATATATGAAACGGCGGACGGCAGTTACATCGCCTACCTGGCAACAGACAATGGAGGCAAACGTACAACAGGCGATCATAGCTACGGCAAAATTTTAAAGATCGGTGTTGATGGCTCAATAATATGGTCGTCACAATTATTTACTTTCCTATTTGATGCCGGAGGATTGGGCGTTGATTATAAAAGGGCCATTACACAAACCCGGAAAAAAAACATCATTATTGGACAGGTAGTACATCAAACAGAATTTGTACAGGCAGGGTTCAGAATTTACCAGGGCAATCTTCATTTTCTTGAACTGGATTATACAACGGGAAAAATAAATTGGGAAACAAGCTACGAATATCCCGTACCCGCATTTGATCCCCTTTACACACCAGATTTAGTTAGGGTAGATGAATTGCCAGATGGAAGGCTATCATTTATCACCACAATGTATTTATCAACTCCCAATAATCCTGCTTTAACAACAAAAGGCGTGAATATTTTAACGAGTGAAAAAGGGAAAATTGAAAGCATTACAGCATACTATCCCGCCAATAAAACCTCCTGCAGTATAAAGCAAGCCTCTCTTGATAAAAAAACAGGGAATAAAATGCTTTGGATAAAGAACAATGGTGAAGATGTACTTACTAATATTTCCGCAACCGGCAACATAAAAAGCTCCATCGGTTTTAGTAGTGGTGGCGGTCAGTTTCCAGTCAATTGCTTTGCACCGGGTGCAAAGGGATAT
The DNA here is from genome assembly GCA_046590675.1 of Ferruginibacter sp. Taxonomy (GTDB): domain Bacteria; phylum Bacteroidota; class Bacteroidia; order Chitinophagales; family Chitinophagaceae; genus Ferruginibacter. The sequence continues at coordinate 4,120 of JBKJUP010000049.1, forward strand.
TATATTTTTGGAAGCAATAATGCATCGCTGGAAACCAGGCTATTAATAAGTGATACGGCAGGCGCAGTAGATTGTGTAAATATTCCCGAAGACATGGTTGCGGAACAAGCTGGCTTCGACTTTCCTCATGATAGTGTGATGACAAGTACTTCCATGAATTTTGATGACTACCAGGACTTCGCTTATCCTTTAAAAAGAAGCGATGTGTATCCGCTGATAAAAAAAGTAGTATGCCAACAAACAATTTCATGCTGCACAGATTTTATTGACAGTCTGAATTATAACAAAGTTACCATCTGCGAAGGGCAAAGTTTTACATTGCCAGATAGCACAGTTGTAAAAGATTCAGGAACTTATTACGTAACCTTTAAAACTCTGCCTGGTTGTGACAGTATCAGGTTTTATAAAGTAAACCTGGATAAGGATGTAGCCTTGCTAAGCGTTGGCAAGGACACCTGTCTTACCCAATCAAATTCAATCAAACTGATGGCTACGCCTGGTTACGATAAATATTATTGGCTCAATAGTACAATAGCTACTGATCAATTTTTTGACATCAACAGACCTGGAATTTATTCGGTATCCGTCGCAAATAAATGTGGTACAAAAACGGACAGTTTAACTGTTTTTGATCAGTGCGATTACCCCTTGTATATGCCAAAAGCATTTACCCCCAATGGTGACAACCTTAATGATTACTATAGGGTTCCACCATCGAACAAAAATCACCTGCTTAGTTTTAAAATATTTAACCGCTGGGGCAAACTTGTTTTTTCTTCCACTAATCCGCTGCAGGGCTGGGATGGCCGGTTTCACAACGAGCCACTTCCTTCTGACACCTTTATTTACATGATAGAAATGGAAGGACTTTCCGGGAAACGATTGTCAGAAAAGGGCAGTTTTATTTTACTCAGGTAAACATTTTTGCAATTAAGGATTTCCCTTAAATTGAATCACCATTGCACTGTCGTTGTTACGGGCAAGTATATACGCCTGTTTATTATTGATGGTGATAGGGCTGATGTGGCGAACCTGTCCTTTAATTTGCAGACCATTAATGGACTGTGCATCAAAATTACCTTTGCCCTTATTGATCAGCATTGTGCCATAATCAGCATCGTACCTGCCCATTTCAATATTGTTATCATAGAAATTTCCAACAAGTAAAATATCGGGTAAATTATCATCATTTGCATTTACAACAACAGCATCTTTAAAAGGCGAAAACTGTGCTTCAACAGGCAGTGCTTTTGTTTCAAAACTGCCATCTCCGTTATTGATAAAAACTGCATTGGAGAAATAATCTGCTGTTAATATTTTTGAATTATCGAGATAAGAGGAAGTAAATAATTCCTGCAGGTTGGCCTTCGCAAAATCTTCTGCATACAAGAATTTCTTTTTCAAAACAGGCATTTGTTTTTCAAGTTCCATCTTATTGGCAAATGGAATTTCTTTGTTTTCAAGATAGTAAGTTAGTACCTGTTCTTTTTTTCCATTGGCATCAAAGTCGTTAAAATACATTCGTACGGGCTGGTTCGCTGAAGTTTTTAACCTGCTATTTAGTCCCAGGTTACCTGCAATAAAATCAATGTCACCATCATTATCAATATCGCAAGGTAGCAGATTGTTCCACCAGCCTGTGGCCGTAGTTATGTTCTTACGGTTAAATCCATTTTTATCTTTTACAAATGCTGTAATGCCTCCCCATTCCAGCGATAACAACAAATCCTGGTCGCCATCCTTATCCATATCCAACCATTGAGCGCTGGTAACAAAACCAATATGCGCCAGCTCATTGTTCCACAAATTGGTTACGTCTTTAAAATGGCCAGCATTATCATTCATCAACAAATAAGATCTCGGTACCTGGCCATACTCCCATGGTACGGTACGTGCCCCTATAAACAGGTCAATATATCCATCTCCATTAAAATCATTTGCTGCGATGGAGGAGGCTGTCAGGTAAAGGGCATCAAATGAATTTTCCTGTTTTGATAAATTGCCTTTTCCATCATTTAAATAAATCCTGGGTGTGTTATGAGCATCATTTCCATAAAATTCATTACCACCACTTGCTACAATAAGGTCAATATTTCCATCATTATTTACATCTGCCCAGCAAGCTGCCACGTCTTCATAAATACTATCTTTTGATAAAGCGGGTTGTGCAATCTTTGTAAAACCACCATTGGTTTGTTGCATAAAAACGGCGCTCATTTTATCCCGGGCTGATCCTAAAAAAACATCCTGCAATCCATCATGATTAATGTCGGCAACGGCCAGCGCCGGGCTTTCTGTTGATAACATATTTGGTAACAATGGCTCCCTGTCAAATTCGCTGAAATGATTTTCCTGGTGCAGGTATTTAAGATTTACCTGGTTGGTAATATCCTCCATTGGCCTGCTTGTGTTGGGGCGGAAATTTGTAAGAATGCTGTAGTTAAATAACGGCAAGCCCTTTTGATAGCTGCAGGTGATGGATTTTTTTCCCTGTTCAAATTTGATTGACTGAAAAGTATTGTCGGGCCAAATCAACACAGCAGAATCCACCTTCGTATTTTCAAGCCCAATTGTAAAAGGCACTTCCATACTTGATAAAAAACCTTTTACCGGATATTTTTCATAGGTACGAATGCCATTGTTGGCAAAAAGAATAACTTTTGATCCCGTGCCATGAATGTTGTTTGGAGCACCTTGCAATATTACTTGTTGTGATACAACTTTGCCCGGCTGCGCATTTGTATTTTCATACACCAGCGCTTGTGCATCAATGTTATTAACCACAATATCAAGGTCGCCATCATTATCAAGATCTGCATATACTGCACCGTTTGAAAAAGTGGGTAAATTTCCTTCTACCTTCAATGCTTCATCTGTAAAACTGAGGTCGCCATTATTTTTGTAAAATTTATTGGGCAATTTTATCTCTGGAAATTTATCTATCAGTGCAAGATCTTTTTCTTGCAGGTTGTTGTCCCGTATCATTTGTTGCACCGCACCATTTGAAATAAAATTGATGTAGTCAATGTCATTCATTCTTTTGGGAATGCCGTTGCTGATGAACAGATCTTTTAATCCATCATTGTCAAAATCTATCCACAGCGGTGACCATGACCAATCGGAGGCGCCGATGCCACTGTACAAACCAATTTCGCTAAACTGGCCATTTCGCCTGTTGTACTGAAAATTGTTACGGGTATATTGATAAGAGTAACCAGCGCCAATTTTAAATTTAAAAATATCATAAGTATCCTCACCCAATGATCGCTTTAAAATATAGGGATCTGATGGCAACATATCCACCGAGATGATTTCAGGGCTTGCATCGTTATTGATATCCGCTACATCTACACCCATGGTAAACTGGCTGGTGTGCATTAAATGTTTTTCATTTTCTTCTTTAAAAGTTCCGTTTTTTTGGTTGATGTATAAATAGTCATCTTCATGAAAATCGTTGCCAATATAGATATCGGGGTAACCATCCAGGTTAATATCTGCGATGCTGATTCCCAGCCCATATCCAATGGCAGTGGTGTTGATTCCTGTCTGTAAACTTACATCTGTAAATTTATTTCCATCATTGCGATAGATGCGGTCGCCGGATACATCGTTGTATGTACCTTCAAAATCTTTACGTGGATGGAAAGTACCATTTTCATGTACCGAGTGATTGAGCAGGTACATATCAAGGTCGCCATCATTATCATAATCGAAGAAAGCAGCCTGTGTACTAAACCCCGAGAAATCCAGTCCGTATGCAGCAGCTTCATCTTTAAAAACAGGGATGCTGTCTTTATTCAATCCCTGGTTGATGAGCAATTGATTTTTACTATGCAGCACTTCGTAATTACCTACCTGGCAAACATAAATATCCATCAGGCCATCGTTGTTGATATCGACTACGGAGATTCCTGTAGTCCAGCCATTGTTCTCCGGGATGTTTACTTCTTTGGTAACTTCTTTAAAATGCAGCTTACCTGTATTGATAAATAATTTATTGTCGTGTTGATTGGAACCGAAGAAAAGATCTACCAAACCATCGTTATTAAAATCGCCGGCACCAACGCCGCTGCCATTGTAAAAGTACATGTACTTAAACAGGTTAAAAGCGCTGTCGTAGGAGAGGTCATTGCTGAAATTAAGTCCGGTCGTTTTACTATCAAGCACCTTAAACATTGGATCCTTTACTTCAGTTTTTGAATGGCATGCATTCAAAATAATAACCAGTGTACAAATACTTGCAAGTGTTAAGATATTATAAGAAAATTTACGCTTCATTTTTTTGTAGCAATTACAATTCATTTATTTTACAATTTCAAATAGGGCAGGTTGCGAATCATTTTGCACTACCAGCAAACAGCGTTTGCCCTTTACTTTTAGTTCACAAATATCTTTAATAGCCCCCCGCAAATTAATGCCCGACTGGTTAGGATATTGCCAGTTAAAAACACCTGTTCCATTATTTAAAAGCACATGCCCGTAACTGCCATCCAACCTGCCAAACTGGGGTTGAAAGC
>JBKJUP010000008.1:0-8655 GCA_046590675.1 Ferruginibacter sp.
TTTTATGAGTGCAGCAGTTGCTCAACCTGCCGGAATGGGCAAAAATGATCCTGAAGCTAAAAAAGTATTAGATGGTGTAAGTGCAAAGTTTAAAACCTTTAAAGGTGTGCAAACTACTTTTTCTTTAAAAATAGAAAATAGTGCTGGAAAAACACTTGGTGTAAAAACAGGGATGGTTTACATGAAAGGTAACAAGTACCGGGTAAGTGTAACCGGGCAAGAAATTTACTCAGACGGAACAAATATTTCAACCTACGATAAGGCAGCCAATGAATTAACCATTACTAAGTTAGATCCAACGGCTAATTCCATTACTCCTCAAAAGATATTCACCAATTTTTACGACAAAGATTTTTTATACAAGTTGAATGGTGACGTGAAAATAAGCGGTAAACCCGCCCAGGAAATAGAACTAACGCCAATCGACAAATCAAAGCCATTCTTTAAGGTGTTGCTATATATAGATAAAAAAACACAGACCATTGTAAGTACGAAAATTTTTGAAAAAGCCGGCAATAAATACACTTATTCTGTAGCTAAGCTTAATACCGTTACACCAATAAGTGATGCCCAATTTGTATTTGATTCGAAAAAATACCCTGGTGTTGAAGTGGTGGATTTAAGGTAATATAACCAGCCTTTCCAAAAAACATCACCATAATCTTATCAGAATAATTTATTGCAACCTTTATTTACCGAGGTAATAATTGTAGAATAAGTACGGGAGACTTGTATGCTGTAGTTGGTTTAATGGTTATTATTTCCCCACCTAAAAGTAGATATATCAAGGCCGGCAAGGTCAATAACCCTATCTACCACTGTTGCAGCTACTTCTTCAATTGTTGCGGGCCTGCTGTAAAAAGAGGGCGTAGCCGGTGCAATAATACCGCCTGCCAGCGTGATGGTCTCCATATTACGGATGTGTACAAGGTTATAGGGAGTGTCCCTTGCCACGCAAATTAGCTTTCTTCTTTCTTTTAATATTACATCTGCAGACCTGGAAATAAGGGCATTGCTAATACCGGTTGCTATGCGGCCCAATGTACCCATACTACATGGTATGATGATCATAATATTATATTGGCCACTTCCGGAAGCAGAAGGAGCCATAAAGTCTTGCTGGGTATAAAATTTTAGTCGATCATTTTTACCTTTGTAGTCGTCAGGATTATTGTCAAGTTCGGTTTTCCAAACCTGGCGGGCATTTTCTGTTAAAATAACGGCCAGTTCACTCCATTGGTCACCTATGGCAGATAATTTGTCTAATAATATTTTAGCGTAGATAGATCCGCTTGCACCGGTGATGGCTACTACAATTTTATTCATTACTTCTCGTTAATTTTATAGCTGTAAGCTACTAAACAAATATTGTATGCAAAAAGTTGTTGTTTTTTTTGGAATTACGTTGTTAACCTTGTTTTGTACTTCTTTTACCGCACCAACAAAGGAAAAGATACATTGGTTAACCATGGCTGAAATGCAGGCTGCTTATAAAACCAATCCAAAGCCAATACTGCTGGATATGTACACCAGTTGGTGTGGCTGGTGCAAAGTAATGGATAAGGATACCTATAACAACGATAAGGTAATTGCTTATGTAAATGAAAAATATTATGCGGTAAAATTTAATGCGGAGTCAAAAGATTCAGTAGAGTGGAACGGCAAAAAATATGGTTACAATGCTACCAACAGGGCGCATGATCTTGCCATCTTTTTAATGTATGGTCAAATGAGTTATCCTACTACTATATTCCTGAGTGCCCTGGATGGACAACCTGCTCCATTACCCGGATACCTGAAGCCAAAGGAAATTGAATCGCCATTAAAATTTTTTGGCGATGGTGCATTTAAAACAAAAAACTTTCCTGAATTCATGAAGGGGTTTAACTCCAGTTGGTAAGCAAAGGGATTTATTTCTTTAAAAGCTATCACAACCTCCCCCATCCTACTCTAGCAACCTGCAGTAAATATTTTATTGCTGACAGGTATTGTTATTATAACTACAAGGTATAGCCGAAGCATTTTTAATCGAAAACTTTCGATGGATTTATTTTTTCTGCGTGGTAAATTGTAATTTCCGTTCTCATTTGTTTTAATGGCAGCTACTTCACCTAAACTTGAACGCGGACTAGGGTTATTTCAATCTACAGTGCTCAACATGATTGACATGGTTGGCATTGGCCCGTTTGTAACATTGCCCATTGTAATGGGTTTAATGGGCGGTATGTTTTTATACGCATGGATTGCCGGTGCAATCCTGTCGCTGATAGATGCCATGATCTGGAGCGAATTAGGGGCTGCATATCCTTTGGCTGGTGGTAGTTATAATTTTTTGAAGCAGGCTTACCGAAAAGGTCCCGGCAAAATGATGAGCTTTTTATATGTATGGCAAACCGTTATCCAGGCGCCGCTGGTGGCAGCTTCTGCAGCTATTGGATTCGCTCAGTACCTGGGATACCTGGTTCATTTAACAGAGTGGCAGGCGAAAGGAGTATCGGTACTGGTGATTATTTTTATTACTTTTTTATTATACCGAAAAATTGACAGCATCGGTAAAATTGGGGTACTGCTTTGGATGGGAGTGCTGTTAACCCTGGGCTGGATCATCATTGGGGGTATTGCACATGGCAATTTTTTGCAACCCATAAAAGACATCAACATTGATTTTAGCTGGAACAATTTATTTTCTTTTGCCTTTGGCCAGGCTTGTATCAAATCCATTTATAGTTATCTCGGTTATTATAATGTTTGTCACCTTGGCGGCGAAATAAAAAATCCCGGAAAGAACATTCCTAAAAGCATGTTTATATCGGTGATAGGTATTGCTATTTTATACCTGGCCATGAATATGAGTGTAAGCAGTGTTATTCCATGGCAGGAAATAAAAGGCTGGCAGGATGGAGGGCTCAACAATTTTGTAGTCAGCACATTCATCGAAAGATTGTATGGAAGCACTGCAGCCAAAGTTGCAACTGTTATGATATTGTGGGTGGCATTGGCTTCGTTGTTTGCAGTAATGCTGGGCTATTCAAGGGTGCCTTATGCAGCCGCTGTTGACGGCGCTTTTTTTAAGGTATTTGGCAGGCTACATCCTACAAAACACTTTCCGTATATATCCTTGCTGGTGCTGGCAGGTTTTGCCATGGTATTCAGTTTGCTTTTTAGAATGAAACATATTATTGACGGCATACTTGCCATGCGTATCATCGTTCAGTTTGTTGGCCAGGCTGTTGGTGTAGTTTTATTAAGAAAACGAAATGGAACCAGTGACCTGCCTTATAAAATGCCTTTGTATCCACTGCCAGTCATATTGGTAATCATCATGTGGTTGTTTGTATTTTATGCAACCGGCCTCACCATCATTCTTTCTTTTTTAGCAGTACTCGGCAGTGGCCTGATTGTATACTTTAGTTTGGCTAAAATGCAACATCAATGGCCCTTTAAAAAAACGCAGGATAGTAACCTCGAAGAAGCAATTGAAAATATAGGTAATTAAAGCACAATTATTTTATAGAAGATTGTTGTGCATGATATACTTATTGCTATCCTTAATTTAAAAGATTGCATCGGTTCTGTCTTTTAATTGAATGAATAATCTAATTCATACATTTTTCCAACAAGGCTGAAATATCATCAGCCTTCATTTAACCTTTAAATAAAGTTGTGATATCGTTATCACATCAGTCCTACATCATTCCATTTTCAATTGCGTGATTTACTTATTTTTGACAGATGAGTAGATCACGTTTTTTTTTGAAAATCAATTGTGCCTTTATTTGCTACCTGCTGTTGTTTACCAGCCTGCATGCACAGAACAAACCGTTGCAGGGTTGGCACTTGTACGATCAGAAAGCGGATGGTTATTATGGCATAAGCCTTCAACAGGGATATGATTTTTTAAAAGAACATCATTTAAAAAGTACACCTGTTATTGTAGCAATATTAGATGATGGGATAGACACCAGTCACGAAGATTTACAAAAAACAATCTGGGTAAATAAAAATGAAATTCCCGGCAATGGCATAGATGATGATCACAACGGCTATGTAGATGATGTGCATGGGTGGAACTTTTTAGGAAATGCAGATGGAAGAAATGTGGTATCAAACAGCAGCGAATGGATTCGTGTTTATTGGCGCTATAAAGCAAAATACGAAGGCGTTGAAATAGATCCCAGGCAACTCACTCAGTCGCAGCAATACGAATATGCGATGTGGCAAAAAGCACGCAGCGGTGTAGTGGGAAAGGGTATGAAGGAAACTGAGTTGGCAAATCTGCAGACCTATCTTGAAAATGCTGTTTTTTGCGACAGTATTCTCAAGCCGTATTTTCCAAAAAATGAATACACTGCCCAACAATTAAAAGGGTATAAACCTGCCAATAAATCTGTGAAAGATATAAAGCAGTTTTTCCTGGATATTTTTTCCCAATTCACTTTGCCTGATGTAACCAACAAATTTGTAATGGACGAACTGCGCAATTATGTACAGGGGGAAATACGCAGGGCAAGCGGAGATAAAACACCACCCGAGGATAGCCGCAAGGATATAACCGGTGATGATGATACCAACGCTGCTAACAGGAATTATGGGAACAAAGATGTATCCAATGCGCCCTTGATGCATGGTACACATCTTGCCGGTATTATTGGTGCAGACAGAACCAATGCAATAGGGATGCAGGGCATTGCAGATAACGTGCAGGTTATGATGGTACGAACTTCTGCCGATGGTGATGAACATGATAAAGACATAGCCACAGGTATTTATTATGCAGTAGATAACGGTGCCAAAGTAATCAACATGAGTTTTGGTAAAAGCCTGAGCCCCGATAAATACATGATTGATGATGCGGTGAAATATGCATTATCGAAAGATGTGCTGATTGTACAGGCAGCGGGTAACAGCAAACGGAATATTAACGGCTTCGATAATTATCCCAATCCCAAATATTTATTCGGCGATAGCCTGGCACCAAACTGGATTACAGTGGGCGCAAGTGATACACTGGGAAGAGCTGCTGAATTTTCAAACTATGGTGCAGATGTGGTAAATGTATTTGCGCCGGGTGTAGCCATTTATTCCACCATTCCCGGCGGCAATAAATACATGAGTTGGGATGGTACCAGTATGGCAGCACCCGTAGTATCCGGCATTGCTGCATTGCTGAGAAGTTATTTCCCAAATCTACACGCAGCCGAAATAAAAAAGATAATAGAAAAATCTGTATCAATACCAACCATTGAAACACTCATGCCGGGCACAAATGAAAAAATTACCCTTAAAAAACTTTGTACAAGCGGTGGAATTGTGAATGCATTGAATGCTCTTAAACTGGCGAATGACATTGGTAATAAACAGTGAGTAATGAGCAATGAACCAAAAGCTTTCGGATTTTAATAGTGTTGTGCGTCACCGTATAGACAGTTCACTGTTGATAAAAAAATTAGAATTTATGGATAAATCAAAACAAATTTTAAGTTGGGCAGACCAGGCAATTGATAGTTGGATTTCAAAAGGAATAAAATTGCAAAACGGTATTTCTATTGACAAAATTTCTGATTTTGAAATCTTGTTAGACTTTAAATTCCCGCAAGACTTTATTGAGTTGTATTCAAAAGCTAACGGCTTTGATGACTTTGACTGGAATGAAAATATGTTTTCCTTGTGGTCGCTTGACAGAATTTTGAATGAGTATCAGGAAGATGGCGACTCAAATTATATTGGGTTTTGTGACTTCTTAATAAACAGCCATTCTATTGGCTTTTATAAATCAGACCAACGTATTTATAAATACTACAATGAACCTGAATCTATCGCTGGCAATTTCCAGGACTTCGTTTTTTTATTGAATTCAAATGACGACCTGTTATATTAAAAATTCCCAGTGGCTGTTCACCAATAGCTTTGAGCACTGGAGTGGGACTCGCCGCTATTCAAATGGCCCCCGGCCCGGAATGTTGGGTGTGATTATTTGTTACCCGCTTTTTCTATGATGAATGATAAATGCTGAATGTTGAATGATGCATTTATTTTCCGGTTCGTCCTCTTCAAATTAAAAATTCCCAGGCGGGTCTCCACCAATAGCTTTGAGCGCTGACGTGGGACCCGCCGCCAATGAAAAATTGCCCCCGGCTGATAACTTGCGCCGAAGTTTGGCCGGCAAAAAAAAATTGGCCCCCGGCCCCAAAGAGGAGAAAATGCAGGGCGCTATTATTTGCTACCGCTTTTTCTATGATGAATGATAAATGTTGAATGTTGAATGATGCATTTTATTCTCTGCTTCCCCCCTCTTCAAATTAAAATTATATCGCAGACTCCAGGCGTAATCAAGTTGTTTATAGGTAAATAAAAAATAATATCTATATTTAAGGCAGCGTAAAACATGATGTTGTGCAATTGCGGTTTGCTTGTCATACGCCGGTATGCACATATAGTTACTTGGCAACTCCAATATCCCGGATAATTCATCGGTTTAAAAAATTTCACCCAAAAAAATAACTGCAATGGACACACCACTGCTCTTCATCAGCCATAAACATGCTGACAAAGAAATTGCCACAGCATTATCTGCCTGGATTAAAAAGTTTGCCGGTCGCAAACTTGATATATTTCAATCATCATCTACAGATGAAAAGGATAAAAGCGTTAAGCTTGGCTCAAACATTAACACGTCTATCAAATCGGCCTTGTGGCACTGTGATACACTCGTACTAATTTATACTTCTGAAGATGCTGACTGGTCTTACTGTATGTATGAATGCGGTCTTGCTACGGTGCCTGAAAGCCCCGACACAAAAATAATTGTGTTTCAATGCGGCAGTGAGGCACCCGCTCCTTTTAAAGATCAATTGCGGGTAAATGTTAGAAGCGCTGCGGATATTAAGAAATTTGCCAACGAGTTATTGAAGGGAACGTCTTATTTCCCTTCTTTAAAGGGTGCATCGCTTGACCCTGATATGTATGAGGAAACCGTGACTGATGCCAGCGCCGAGCTTTTTGAGAAATTGAGTAAAGTGTTACCAAAGGATTTACCCGGTGCCATAGAAGAATGGCCTGCCTGGCCATATTTAAAAATTCAGCTTTCGCTTGATGAGCTGGACGCTATTAAAAATGCAACATCATCTCAACGTAAAGAAGTTGGCCGTGAGGCATTAAAACAAAATGCAGTAATTGTGAACGATGGCCAGGACATTGCTTCCGTGTTTGGTCTTACAGATATTAAGCAAATGAAGTTTGCGGAGGTCTTCAAACAGTGGAAAGAAAGCTTTCCGAACGAAGACGATACCTGGTTTAACTCCTGCTGCGATCAAATGGTAACTGCTTCACAAAAAAGACTGCCTGCCATTGACATGGCATCATTCCGGGGCGTTAAAGACGGAACACAATACACGCCTATTTTGAGCCGTGTAAAAAAATTAAGTTTTGCAAATGCCATTCAATTTGATCTTTACTTATATAACTTAAACGATCCACGGGCAATACCAGCCATTAAAAAAATGATACCGGTCGATAAGCTTTTTTTCAAGACGATTGATCCCGCTCACCCGGAACTTTTTAACCTACGTGGTTTAAGGGAAGAATTGATACAGAGCGGCCGAAACCGCATGCCTTTTTTAAATGAAAATAAAACACCGCAATACATCATCCACAAAAGCATGTTTGACGATTTCCTGGTAAAGAATATGCTGGATAAACCGGACGTGGCAGCTAATACCTATACATTGAAAGACCTTTTGGAGAACGCCGAAAAAAAAGAAATTTTCCAAAGTTTTATAACTGTCTCAAGATCCACCTCACTTGCTGAAGCCAAGGAAAGGATGAATGCCATACCCGGATGCAGCGATATCTTTATTACAAGTAGCGGAAAAGCAGATGAACCCATAGACGGATGGCTTTCGAATATTGACCTTTAAGTGAAGCATCATTAAATGTTGAATGATGAATTTATTCTGCGGTTCGTCCCTCCTCAAATTAAAAGAGAGCATTCGGCAATAAATTAAAAAGAAGTGGTGTAATTGAAAACAATTTTAAAATCAGCAGATGGCATTAAAACCTATAGGTAAGTCTCCATTTTCTTTTTTGTCTTAATACAAAAAAGAAACAAAAAAAATCAAGGCTCCGAAAAAAAAGGCTAAAAATTTGAAGCACTGGCTAAAATGAAATAAGTTCCACCTTCAGTAAATAACCAAACTGCTGTGCGACTTACGAGCTATGAATAAAACCAAACTTCAGTAACATCAATTTCATTTTTTAACGCCAGCACTTCAAATTTTCTTAACGCATTTTTTTCGAGGCCGTAGAAATGCATAACCCATAATATCAAAACCTGTTGTTAATAATTAGAAAGTGCATTTCCGCCCAATAAAGATAAAATGTAATTCACCACTATGCATTGATGCTCCTCAGGGGACAATGCCGGGAACGGGCTGTCATCGTTCCCGGCTGTCTTTTTTTGTTTCTTTTTTTGACAAGAAAAAAAGAAAAAGCATTCGACAATAAATTAAAAAGAAGTGGTGTAATTGAAAACAATTTTAAAATCAGCAGATGGCATTAAAACCTATAGGTAAGTCTCCATTTTCTTTTTTGTCTTGATACAAAAAAGAAACAAAAAAAATCAAGGCTCCGAAAAAAAAAGCTAAAAATTTGAAGTAC
>JBKJUP010000076.1:0-70715 GCA_046590675.1 Ferruginibacter sp.
GCCGTATCCATCAACGATAAATTATATCAGAAAATTGGTGATGTTGAATTTAAGAAAACGGCGTCTTTCCAGGCGATACAAGCCGGTGCGGATGGATTGGTGCACAGAAATTTTACAAAAATTATTTTTATTGATGTAGTGGATGGAACACCGGTGAATGGTGCTTTTCCTGATATTTCTGAAGTACAGTATAAGGTAATTACCAATTTCAGGCCTACGCATTTGCCGGAAGTCGATGCACCGTTTGAAACACAAGTTCTGCAATTACCCGTTACTGTTAATCCGCACCAGTCACCAAAATTGATCGGTGCAGGAATTGCGCTTTCTCCATACATACGCAATTCAACTTATTCCAGCTCCGAAGCAAGAAAGCGCTTTTTATGGTTGGAGTTTGATGAAGCACCCAAAGATCCCAACGATGAATTGTTTACAAGAATGTTGGCTTATGCACCCGACCAATTATTGAGTAACAACAGTCCATCATTATGGCATCTTGCAAGCGATACCCCTATAAATCTTGATCCTGAATACACCAGGGTAATTACACCGGCAATGGGTATTGATCACAATGGATTAAAAGCAATGCAACGCATGACGAAATCGAAAGATGTGAATCGTCATTTCTATTTGCTGCCATTGCCCCCGGGACTACACATGGAAAGTCCTGAATTATTCGGCTTCTTTACGCAGGAGTTTCGATTTGGGCATTCCGACAGAATATGGAGTACGGCACAAGCCAGGTTTGGACTACCATTGCGTATTGCAGGTTTACAATATCCTGCACCAACACTTGCCTGTATGCTTAACCGTGATGAAAAGGCAATCTCCATTTCTGCTCCATTTGCACAGGCAGTATTTAATGGACAGGATGTAACAAGTAAGCCTCCACGCACTTCTATATGGGCATTGTTGTATGCACAGGTAAAGCAGGCCGATGGCGCTGACTACCGTAATATTTTATTAACTGAAACAGCATTAATTGCTGATCCGGAAATTCCGGATGCCGAATTATTCAAACGCTTTATTTTTAAAAAAATAAGACAAATTGAAAATCAAAAATTATTGGATTATGAAGATGGCCTGCCAGCAAAACCTTACAACTTTGTATTACTGGCACAGGAGATTGCGGCAGAATATAAATTAGAAAAACAAAAAATGATCCGGCAGGTAAATGCAAGCTGGGATAATCAAACCGTTAACGAGGTATTGGAAATGTATGGTTTGCCAACCGATGCCCCGTTAAGTGTGGTATGTGTTGAAATATTCGGGCAAATTACCAATATTAAAGAGCAGATAAACAAACTGGAATTTGTAGATACTTCCATTCATGCCAACATTGTATTGGGCAATACTGTGCTGAATATTTCAAAGCGTATTATTAAAAATGATGTGCTTGTTAATTCTGAGAATAATTACACGGAACTGGCTGATCAGTTAAAAAATGAATATGGAATTGCAATCCCTGCAAAGGATGTGGCAGAAAAGGCATATTCAACAATTCAACCAAAGCCCATTACATTTCCGCTTTCAAACAATTTGGGTAAATACCGCATTCTCAGAACCTCTCCTTTAACCGAAGTGCCGTTTGTTTGTTGTACCGAAGAAGATAATAATACACTGGGTTTTCTTTCATTAAGGGGATCGCTTATTTGTGACTTTGCAATTGCCGATAACACCAGCATTGACGGATGGATATTTGATAAAAATACAAACACGGTTGAATGCACCGGTGATATTGATAATGACGGAATAGATGAAATTGTAATTACAAATGCCTGGGGGCTTGCCATTGTAAAATACCTGGACGGAAACCTGCAACTGATTTTTAGTGCAGCAAACAATACACTGCTTGGCGACTGGGTTTATAATGACGAAACAAACGGCAATAAAGATTGGGGATATAAAATTGCGCCTTTCCATGGCGGTCGCAATGAATTGCTACTCATCAGCAAAAAAGGTATTACCACTTTAGCCTTGCAGCAAAATGGATTACAGTCCACCGGGATTTTAAAAAATGGCCAGTTATTTGGAAACTGGAAAGTAAACACCAGCGACCATTTTGTAGGCATAGCAACGCTGTTTAGTAAAGATGAAACCAATATCATTTTTGAAAATAATATTGACATGCACCTGGTTTCGATGAGTAATCCCGACCAGACCTTTACGGTAAAAACAGGTATTCGTTATGGTCAGTGGTTGTTTAATAGAGCGGATAACACCATTCAGTGTTTTGGTGACTTTGATGGTGATGGCCTGGATGAAATTTTTATCAGTAGTCCCTGGGGTGTCGGCATTTTAAAATGGATCAATGGTATGGTTACTTCGGTTGCCATGCAAATCAATGGTTCAATGATCAACGATTACGTGGTTGATAACAAAAATGTATTTGGCGCAGTGGGTAATTATCTTGCAAAACGAAACCAGGAAATAGTAGTACATAACAATGCTAAATTGTTGGCCGTATTAGTATTAGAAAACGGAACATTTAGAAGTATCAATTTGCCGGGTAAAGATTTTGTATCGGGTGATCTTGCAAATGAGTTTATTGCAAAACTTGACCGGGATCAAAAGTCTGATTGGCTCTTTAAAAATGGAGGCGCTTTGTATGTAGTAAATTTATCAGAAGCAAAAGGAATTGAAATTGAAAATATCATCGAGCTTGATGCTGATATTGATGGTTGGAAATTGAAAGACAAAGATGTTTTTGTATCAGCAGGTAATTTCTTGGGCAAACGAAATGAACAACAAATGTTAATCGTGGGTGGAAAAGGAATATAATTAATTCAAAGATGTCAAATTTTTTGAAGAGTAGGAGCGCTTCATTTTATTTGTAACGGGTTAGCAAGTATAATAATCACTTGAACGTTCAATATTTGCGAAAATCATGTCAGGTGTGCGGCGTCAATCTTGTATTGCAGATCATTTGGCAGACCAGTGATTTTCCTGTAACCATTCCACACAGTTGTTAAACCAATTGCTTTTAGCAGGTTCCAGCGGAAAGCCATGGTTGCCCGTTGGAAATATATGCAGCCCGGCAGGGACTTTATTTCTTTGTAAAGCCTGGTAAAAAAAGATGCTGTTATCAACCTTTACAACATCATCGTCCCCGGCTACCACTAAAAAAGTTGGAGGAGTTTGGGCTGTTACCTGTAGCTCATTTGAAAAATAGTTGATTTGCTCTTTTGTAGGATGTTGCCCTAACAAATTAGTTTGTGATCCCCGGTGTGTTAAAGAATCGTCCATGCTGATGACCGGGTAAACCAACATCATAAAATCGGGGCGTAGGCTGGTGCCGTTGGTATTTTCTATAAAAGATTTATTAAAATGCGTTCCGGCAGTTGCTACCAAATGCCCTCCGGCAGAAAAGCCCATTATTCCAATTTTGTTCGGGCTAATGTTCCACTTCTTTGCATGCTCTCTTACAGTTTTTATAGCTTGTTGTAGATCCTGCACCGGGCCAATGGATTTATCTTTCATTGTTAGATCGTTTGGCAAACGATATTTTAAAACAAAGCAGGTATAGCCTAAGTCTCGAAGTTTTTCTGCATTTGTGTATCCTTCAAATGTAATCACTACCACACCATAGCCACCGCCGGGGCATAATATAATGGCCGTCCCGTTGGCCTTCTCTTTATCGGGTAAATAGACTGTGAGCGTGGGTTGGGAAGTTTTAAATAAAACACCATCTGCATTGGCAGATTCCTCATTCTTTCCCGGAATACTATTTGGAATAATCCCGGAATATAAAGGCATTACTTCCTGCGCTTTTAAAGCACCAAAAATGAACAAGAACAAAAAGGAAGCGGTTAAAATTTTTCTACACATAGGTTTTATAGTTTAGTTGGCAAGGGATAAATTGGTGAGTTTTTTTAATTGCTCCATAAAGATAAAAAGTATGAAGTGCAATCCCGATAAATTGATCGGGATAAATGCTTATCGTTCCTCAAGGCGTTGCAGTTGACATGTGCGACGCCACCGAAGCTTAATTGAAATACAAGCGCAGGGCTAACAAAACCATTATAGGACAAACTGTATTTCATTTAACATCCGATCGCTATCGGATCAACATTTTAGATAATCAAGAATGCCTGGTTCATAAAAAATTAAATGAACGATTTTATTTCCGGTGCTTTATAATTATTCTAAAACAATTTAAAATTACCATATAGGAGAGGACTTATAGGAGATTTAAAAATCTCTTGTGGCGTAATTTTAAAAGTTTATTCTGCGTTATTTTGTGCAAATAAAGAACAGGGAAATAACAATGCGAATGCAAATGAGCCTTTGGTTAAATGTTTACAATTTAAATTTCCTTTTGATTTCAACTTTTGTATATACATTTTTATTTAGAATAATTTACCTGATTAATAACCACGGAACCAGCACAAACAGCAGTCTGTAATGGGCCGTTGGTATTATAAATATTTGGATGGTTTAAAATATTATTACAACCGCTTTCTGCAATTTTATTTTTAAAATCAATGGTGGTTTCCAGGGAAGAACACATTGAAAACAGGAGAGATTTTTTTGATCAGGCATTGCTAATAAACGCTCAGGTGTCAACACAAAATATCAGCTCAGTCAATGGCATTGAAAAACATACAATCATAAAAGCAACAGTTGATGATCGCAAAGTAATAGTTTTATAAATGCAAATTTTCATTGAAATTTTCTGTACATGTCATTATCTATTCATTTAGTTACATGCCTTGCTTTTTCAAGTCTTTATAACCCTTACTGAAGTTTAATAGATTATTTTTAATCCGCTTTTTAAAAGCTGTATGAAAATGAGCGCTGTCATTAAATCCGCTTTCAAAACATTTTTGAGTCACCTGCTAATTAGCATGCAACAACTCTTGTGGGACAAAATTTATCTGTTAATTCGTTACGACTGCTATGAAAGCTTTTCTAAATAGTATTCAAAAAAAAATCAGTATGAAGCCAACAACGTGTTTTTTATCTGTCCTTATATCGATTGTATGTACAACCAATTTAATCGCTCAGCAGCCACAATCAACAATAACCAATGTAGATTTCAACAAGGGCAATCCTGTTATTAATACAACTTTTGCAGACCCTACTGTCATCAGCATTTCAACAGGAAAATATTATGCGTATGCCACGCAGGGTAACCAGGAAGGTAAGATGCAAAACATACAAGTGGCATCATCAAACGATTTGTTGCATTGGAAAATGGAAGGGGATGCCTTGCCGCAAAAGCCAGCCTGGGCAGATAAAACCTCCAGCTTTTGGGCACCGCATGTATTGTACGATGCGGCCATTAAAAAATATGTAATGTTCTTTTCATCGGCTACCAATGATACCACTATGGGAAAATGTATTGGTGTTGCTTTTGCCGATTTGCCTGCAGGGCCTTTTATTGACAAAGGTTCTCCGCTTATTTGTGGAGAGGGTTTCGTTAATATAGATCCCATGGCAATGGTTGATCCTGCAACAGGTAAAAAATTATTATTCTGGGGCTCGGGTTTTCAACCCATCAAAGTACAGGAACTTACCAACGACTGGAAAAATTTTAAACCGGGTAGTACTGCGCTGCCACTTGTTGCACCGGCAACAGAAAAGGATTATACCATATTGTTGGAAGGCGCCTGGGTAGATTACCAGGATGGTGAATACTACCTGTATTATTCAGGCGATAATTGTTGCGGCGATAAAGCACATTATGCCGTGATGGTTGCGAGGGCCGATAATGCGATGGGCCCATATCAACGGTTAGGAGAAATAAACAAAACAGGCAGCAGTGTAATTTTGGAGCAGGATGCCGCATGGCTGGCACCGGGTCATAATTCTATTGTTGCAGATAGTAAAGGCCAGAAATGGATTGCATACCACGCCATCAATAAAAAAACACTCACCGAAGAAAATGGCGACAGCAAAAGAGTAATGCTGATTAAACGCATTGAATATAAAAATGGCTGGCCTGTTGTGATGGAGTAAGCAGCGTACAGCAAGCGCACCCTTTGAATCAACCAGGTAATATATAAATTCATCTAAAAAAATAAGCAAGATCGGCATGAAGATTTCTTTTAAATATTTGTTGTTGTTGTTGTTATTATGTAGCACTAAATTATCTGCGCAGCTTACCAGCGGCTACACAAATCCGGTAGTAAGGGGTATGAATCCCGACCCAAGTATCTGCCGTGCAGGAGATGATTTTTACCTTATTACCAGTTCCATGTATTTATATCCGGGCATCCCGGTTTATCATAGTAAAGACCTGGTTAACTGGCAAATGATTGGTTATTGCCTTACCCGTCCGTCGCAGTATTTTTTAGATAAAAATAATAACTCACCCATGATGTATGCCGCTACCCTGCGTTACAGTAAAGGGGTATTTTATATGATCACCACCGATGTTTCGGGCGGAGGTAATTTTTTTGTAACCGCCACCAATCCTGCCGGGCCCTGGAGCGATCCGGTTACAATAGACAAGGGAGTATTTGACCCAAGTTTGTTTTTTGACGATGATGGCAAAGTGTATTACACCCGTCGCGGCGACTTTAAAGACAAGGATATTGTGCAGGCAGAAATTGATATTAAAACAGTGAAACTGCTTACGCCACTAAAAGGCATCTCTAAAGGACTTGTGTCGACCGATACAGAGGGCCCACACCTTTTTAAAAAAGATGGGTGGTACTATTTAACGATGGGTGAAGGTGGTTCACGTGCTTTACACATGCAAACCATTGCACGCAGCAAAAGCCCCTGGGGCCCATTTGAAAAAGATCCCGATAACCCTGTTATCAGCCAGCACAATGCCTGGTGGTATCACATTCGTTCCATTGGCCATGCAGATTTTATAGATGCACCCCATGGTAGTAGCTGGGCCATTTGCCTTGCTACCAGGCATAGTAGTTATGATGCATTTAGTGCAATTGGAAGGGAGACTTTTTTGTTGCCGGTTGATTGGAAAAACGGGTGGCCCACAGTGAAGCCGGAGCATCGTTATTATCTAACGGTCAATGCGAAAGTATTGCCGCCGCAGCCCTGGCCGATGGAACCTGTGAGAGAAGATTTTGATGCCGCACATCTTGCTTTAAAATGGAACATGCTTGCCTATCCGCATACCCAATGGTATAGCCTTACCGAACGTCCCGGCTATCTGCGCCTGCATGGAAGTGCAGAAAAATTGATTCAGACAACACAAGTTGCTTTCATTGGGCAGCGACAAAAGGAAATGAGCGGTGAGTGTGCTACGGAATTGCAGTTTACACCAACCGCTGCCAATGAGGAAGCAGGTATTACCGTATTTCAAAATGCAAATTATCATTACGATTTATTTATCACCCTTCGTGATAATAAAAAAGTGGCAGTGCTTCGTAAAAATGTGGGCGATCTTTCACAGGAAACAAACACGATGCAGCTTTCCGGAAATACGCAGCAGTTCAAGATAATGATCGATGCTGATTACTATCATTTCCTGGTGAAACAGGATACCGGCTGGGTAGAGCTTGGTAAAGGGATTACTAATTTGATAGCAACAGAAGTAGCTGCTGTATGGAGCGGCACTTTCATTGGCATGTACAGCACCGGCAATGGTATGCCTTGTAAACAGCCGGCAGATTTTGCCTGGTTCGATACGCAGTTTACAGAATTGAAATTTACAGATACACCATGAGTGGTGGGTTTGGCTGAAAGGAAATTATAATAGGATAACTAATAACCGGAATATGTAGCAAGTGGTTAATTTAAAATACTTCAGAGCGCCAACATATTCGCCATCTTTCCTGCAAATTTAACAGATTCGGTTACCCAACAAATAGATACTGCATCAACTAATTCGAACGCCACGTCTAATTAGTTTGTAAGTAAAGTTGGCGCAGGCGGAGTCACAGAAGTTGAAATGGGAAAACTTGCTCAATTGAATGATAATGGTGATGATGTAAAAAAACTATGGTAAGATGCTGGAAAAAGACCAAAGTAATGCAAACAGTAAAATTAAAGAAATAGCTGTTAGTGAAAAGATTAAAATGCCTGATTCGATGTTACCCGAACAAAAGAAATACACCAATCATCGGCAAACGTTAAAAGGAAAGGAATTTGACAAAGTCTTTTTGGCAATGATTATAGACGATCACACAAAAGATATTGCAGAATTTAAAGAGGCAGCAGCCAGAAACGAAAATAAAAAGGTTAAAGCTTATGGCTCAGTATATAAAATTCGTTCACTACATACGAGATATTGTAATTTCTATTTGTAAATGCAATCCGAAGAAACTCAAAGCTGGCCTAGGTCTTGTGCAAATTTAAGCCCTTCTATTTACTGCCATTTCAAGGTTCGAAATGGACTAAAACAAGTTTAACTGGAAGATTAGCAATAACATCATTGTTAAAGGCAATATAGAGATCACTGTCACGGGAAATATGGATACTCAACTGTTAAACACTCCGGTTGCACCACAAAATATCAGCGCAGCCAATCGCATTAACAAACCTACAATCATAAAACGAAAAGTTGATCAGCGCCAGGCAATAGTTTTATAAATGCAAATTTTCATTGGAATTTCCTGTATATATCTTTATCTATTCATTTAGTTACATGCCTTGCTTTTTCAACTCTTTATGAACCTTACTGAAGTTTAATAGATTATTTTTAATCCTCTTTTTAAAGGCTACATAAAAATGAGCGCTGTCATTAAATCCACTTTTAAAATATTTTTGAGTCATTGATTTGTTAGCATAAACCAACTCTTGCGGGAGAAAATTTATCTCGTAATTCGTTACGAATGTTATGGGAATGTTTCTATATCGTGTTCAAAAAAAATCAGTATGATTTTGCTTATTAGCAGATTTCATTGATTGGAAATGTTTCGATAGAATTAACAATAGAAACTACAGGTATTGGGCTGGATATTAGTTAATTTTTAAAACTTCAACCGATGGCTTCAGAAAATATTTACCAGTTCCTTCAGATAGACGAGCAGTCTATTACACCAAAGTATTTACAAATCGCTAATGCCATCTTACATGCCGTTGAGATAAATGCGATAACAAAAGACTATTTGCTGCCCTCAATAAACGAATTGAGTTACGAGATGGACTTGTCGAGAGATACAGCGGAAAAAGCCTTGCGGTATCTTAAGTCCCTGGGTGTGATTGGTTCCGTTCCCGGCAAGGGATATTTTATCGCCAACACGGATTTTAAACAAACAAAAAAGGTCTTTTTGTTATTTAATAAACTAAGCGCTCATAAAAAAATAATTTATGATGCCATCGCCGGAAAATTAGGAGAACATGCCGCCATTGATTTTTTTATTTACAACAATAATTTTTCTCTTTTCAAAACTTTGTTACAAAACAGGAAAAGCGACTACACGCATTATGTAATCATACCGCATTTTTTGGAAGGAGGAGATAATGCTTATGACATTATAAATGAAATACACAGCGGTCAGTTAATTCTATTGGATAAAGTAATTACCGGCATCAAAAGAGACTATGGCGCAGTTTATGAAAATTTTGAACTTGATATTTTTCGTGCATTAAAAGAGGCACTTCCTCAGCTAAGTAAATATCAAACTTTAAAAATTGTTTTTCCTGAATATACTTATCACCCCAAAGAGATCTTAAAAGGCTTCCAGTCTTTTTGTGGTGAGTATGCCTTCAATCATAAGGTGGTAAATAATATTGCTGACGAACCGGTAAATGAAGGCGAAGTTTTTATCAACCTTATGGAAGATGACCTTGTTGTGCTACTCGAAAAAATCCAGTACACTAATCTTAAAGTAGGCCGGGATGTTGGTATCATTTCTTACAATGAAACCCCGTGGAAACGCTTTATGCTTAATGGCATTACCACCATCTCAACTGATTTTAATAAAATGGGCGAGATGGTCGCCGATATGATTTTGAAAAACGATCATCTACATATTGAAGTCCCTTTTGCGTTAACGTTGAGAAATTCGCTGTAAGAAAAATTACCTAACATAAAGTTCTCCTTCATTACTGTCCTGGCATTTAAAATTGTCGTACGAGGAGTCACCTTTCACAACAGTATTCATGATATTACTCGACTGTAAAAAAGGGTGACACCTCCAATATCCAGCATGAGAAAATTTTGAAACGCACCCACTGTCCTGTATTCAAATTTTTTTTCTTTTTGAAGAAAATGCAGTACCCATTCTCCGAAAGTCAATAACGACGGGCATTTAGCCATTTATATAAATATTTCTCTCTATAAAATTCTCTCTATTATTTAATAAGGAAACTTACCTGCGGCATACAGGGCAGGATGGTTAAATAATTTCTGATTTTTACTTTGCAGATGATTGCGTTAATAAAGTAACCACTCTACGATTTATTACTTAATTTTTTTTATCAAAAAAAATTTGCTTGTTATGACACAAAAAAGAATCCCAATTTTTAATTTTTTTGTAATGATATTGGGTATAATATCATTACTCGTTTTTAGCTTCACATCTTTTGCCCAGCAAGACAATACTGTGCGGGGAAGGATTACTGCGGCTGACAATTCAGCTCTTGTAGGCGCATCTGTGATAGTGAAGGGGCAATCCGCAGGAACCTCAACCAATGAAAACGGTGATTTTTCTATTTCCGCTAAAAGGGGCGCTGTTCTAGTTATTAGCAACATCGGCTATAATAACAAAGAGGTAAAAGTAAATGCTTCAATGATAAATATTTCATTGGATAAAACAGATAATAGTTTATCTGATGTAGTGGTTATCGGCTACGGTACGCAGAAGAAAACGGATCTTACTTCAGCAATTGCATCCGTTAGCGGAAAGAAGTTGGAAGGTATGCCTGTTCAAAATACCGAATCTCTGTTGCAGGGACAGGTGGCAGGTCTTTCTGTAACAAGCAATGGTGGCGAGCCTGGCGACAATGGGCAAATCCGTATACGCGGCGTTGGTACATTTGGTAACAACAACCCGTTATATGTAGTGGATGGCATACCAGTAAACAACGGGCTTAATTTTTTGAATCCAAATGACATTGAAAGCATACAAGTCTTTAAAGATGCGGCTGCCGCAGCTATTTATGGAAACCGTGCTGCTAATGGAGTTGTTTACATCACTACTAAAAAAGGCCACAGCGGCAGCAGGCAAATATCTTTAGATGCCTATTATGGTTTTGCAAAAAACGGTAAGGTACGCCGCATGGCAGATGCCAAAGAGTTTTTTGATTATGTAAGCCTTAAGGGGCAAAATGCACCATTGCAGGATTTATACAATAAAGGCTACAACACTGACTGGGTGGATGCTATAACCCGTAGCGGACAATCGCAGAATTATAACCTTGCGGTAAAAGGTGGCAACGAAGACCACACTTATTTCACCAGCCTGAATTATTCTAAAGTGCTGGGCACACAAATAAAATCAGACAATGAAAGATTTACCGCCAGGTTAAATAGTACGCATAAATTATTTAACTGGTTTAGCTTTAATGAAAACCTGGATATTTCTAATGAAAAACGCCATGGTAATAACGTGTATGGACAGGCACGTAACATTCCATCTATTGTGCCGGTTTATAAAACACAGGCCGAAATTGATGCACTGGCACCCGCTGACAGGGAACTGAATCAGTATTTTGACGTGCCCCAGGCAATTAATATTTTAAACAATCCTGTTGCCGGCTCTATGCGCAATAATGGCACGAGTCATTGGTTAAGCCTCTATGGAAATGCACAGGGAATTGTTAATATAGGCAAAATCATTCGTCCATTAGCCGGGCTGAAATTTACATCAACAATTGGCTTCGAAAGAATTGATAATGACTATCATTCTTTTTCTCCCATTTTTGCATTGGGCAATCGTGAATACGCTAACAAGACAGGTGTAAATGATAATTTCAATAAGTATTTCCATTGGACTTTTAATAACTTTCTTTCTTACGATAAATCATTTGGAAGACACACTGTTGGATTTACCGGAGGTACAGTTGCCGAAGAGGAAAATGGAAACTGGTTTGGAGCAAGTGCTTCAACAGGTATTTCAAACGACCCTTACCTGCAGGTGCTCGACGCCCAAACACTTGATAGAAATAATGGCGGGAGTAAATACCGCAGGGCTTACGCATCGTATGTAGGCCGTGTCAATTACAATTACAACGATCGCTATTTAGTTCAGGCAAGTATCAGACGAGACGGCTCTTATCGTTTTGCACCGGCCAACCGCTGGGGTACTTTCCCTTCTGTAGGTTTAGGCTGGAGGGTATCTAACGAAACCTTTTTTAAAGCACTTAAGTCAAAAAATATTAACGACTTAAAATTGAGAGGGAGTTGGGGACAATTGGGTAATGAAAAAATACAGGCAGACTTTCCTTACCTGTCTCAAATTGCGGGTACCGTTAACCGTGGTTATGTACTCGGTGGTGTAGGCGGCGATAATTCAAGCAAGGTTTTTGTACAGGGATATGGCCCTACTAATGCTCCAAATCCTGATCTTACATGGGAAACCACCTCATCCACCAATATTGGCGCTGACCTTGCCTTGTTTGACAGCAAAGTTAAATTGAGTGTTGACTATTTCGCACGTTATACAACAAATGTACTTTATCAAAAAACCTTGCCGTTGTATTCGGGAGTTCCTGCAGCCGATGGTATAGCGCCGGTTACACAGTGGGTAAATGGCGCTGAAATAAAAACCCGTGGCGTAGAATTGACCTTGAATTACAGTAACAATATTGGAAAACTGGGACTTGATTTAGGATTTGTTTTTTCGACTTACAAAGCTTCAGTGTATAAATTAAATGACAACATTCCTATACAGGTAAATGATGAGCGCATTCCTACCGTAGTTCAAATGAAAGAAGGCGACCCGCTTGGCGCTTTTTACGGATACATCGTTGATGGATTTTACAACACACCTGCTGATCTTCTGAATAAAGTTGGAAATCAAATACAGCAGGGTGCGCAGGTAGGGGATTTTAAATTCCGTGATTTGAATGGCGATGGGGTTGTGAATGATAAAGACAAATCAATTATTGGTAATCCTCAACCAAAATTCACCTATGCATTTAATTTGAACTTCAATTATGCAGGATTTGATTTGCGTACTTTCTGGACTGGCGTTTATGGGAATAAAATATATTCCATTGGTGACATTTATTTATCCGGATGGGATGAAGGTGGCCCCCAAAACGTGTGGGCAGATGTAGTACCTAACTCCTGGACACCCGATCATACCAATGCAATATATCCTAAAGTGAGCCCCGGTGGTACAAAGAGAAATTTTGAAAAAGGCCCTGTCTCCAACAGCATACAAAATGGATCTTACTTTAGGTTAAAAAACTTACAGTTGGGTTATAGTATCCCTTCAGCAAAATTGAATAAGATAGGCATATCAAATTTGAGAGTATATGTTTCAGGCGAAAATATTTTTTTGGTTACAAAATATAAAGGGGATGACCCCGAAATTGGTAATGGAGTTCGTCTAAATACAAATGAAGGCGGCCAGGGCAATAGCCCGAGTTACATTTTAGGCCTTGACTATGGCGACAGATACCCGATTCAAAAAACCTGGGTTGCCGGCATAAGTGTTCAATTTTAAAATTGTTTACTACATCATAAAAAAAGTAAAATGAAAAAAATAAGTTATTTACGATTTATGTTCCTTGTATGTTCGATCATGCTGTTTACAGGTTCATGCAAAAAATCATTTCTCGATTCAGCACCTTACGCGGTTGTTACAGATAATAATTTTTACCAAACCACAGACCAATGCAAAGGCGCAGTTATGCAATGTTATAACAGAACCGTTCATCTTGGCCCCATCTATTTGTTCATTCGCCATGCTTTAAATGATTATGCAGGCGACGATTTATTGAGAACAAATACAGATGACTTCACAATTTGGTATAATTTCTCTCCGGATAATGTTCAATTTTTATGGGGATGGAAATATTGTTTCCAGGGAATTTATTTATGCAACTATACAATAGAAAAAATTGCAGCGTCCCCAATTTCACAGGCCGATAAAGATGGACTGACTGCAGAGTGCAAAACCATAAGGGCAATGATGTATTATATGGTGGCTACCCGATGGGGACAGAGCCCGGTAATTACTGATATACTGCCCATTGCAGACTATTACAAAGTTCAGTTTTCGAATGCTGAGGGTATATATACACAGGTAATTAAAGACCTGACCGAGGCTACGCCCAATTTGCCAAAAAGCTGGGATGCCGCTAACAAAGGGCGTTTCAGCCAATCTGCAGCAAAATTTTTACTGGCTAAAACCTATATGCAACTTGCAGGTTATCCTATTAATAAAACTGATAGCTGGCAAAAAGCATCTGACGTGTTGGCCGATTTTGTGCCCAAAGGAAAAAGGGGAGATTATGATCTGGATCTGTTGCAAAATTATGGCGATGTGTATAATAAAGCGCACGACCAGGGCAAAGAATCAATTTTTGAAGTAAATGAAATGTACTATCCAGCCGGTTCAGGTATTAGCCTGGAAGTTGGAGCGCCGGGAAATTTTCTACAGGTGTTTGAACAACCGGATATGTATGAAGGATTTGGTGCCAGAGAATGCTTTACGGCTGACCTTTATGATGAATTTGAAAAAGATGGCGGTGGAAAAATTATTGACAAACGATTTACTTATACCATGCTTGAACCAGGCGATGTATTCTATGTAACTACCGGAGGAGATACCATGTTGCATAACTCCGTTGGACGATTCTATATTAAAAATGTGAAAGTGAATAATGCCACCAATGCACTTTCCTACGACATCAAAGACAATAGTGATAAATCGTATGCCAGTTGGGTGTGGCCAGGTAAAAACAAAGAGTGGTATCCTAATTATAAATACCTTAGAAATAGCTTCGAAAGAACCGGGTATATAAATAATGCCGGTCTTTTTGGAGAAGATCTTAATGTAAAATGGATGCGCTTTTCTGACGCTATCATTTCTTATGCTGAATGTTTAAACGAGACAGGCCATGCGGCTGAAGCGGCCAATTATTTAAATGAAGTGAGAACAAGGGCTAATAGTAGTATGGCGAGAGACAGCCGCCGAATATATCAAAAAACAATCGTTACGGGTGCGTTGCCAATGATTAGTTCGGGACTATCACAAACGGATATGCGATTGGCAGTTCAGCACGAGTCACGTGTGGAGCTTGCAGGAGAAGACTGGCGATATGAAAACCTGCGCCGTTGGGGAATTGCTGAACAAAGGCTTCACCAAATGGCTGCTAAATCACCTCAGGTAGGCGCATCATCATTCAATCCCGCAGGGAAATATGTGAAAGGTGCCTGGGATTATTATCCTGTACCTACAAATGAATTTAAGCCTTAAAAGTAATGAGATAGCTATAGAATAATGAGATAGATTTTAATATGATGGGCTTAAAAGAAATTGAAAACCCCTATCATAACACTAAAACAGGAAGACTCAAAACCTTCCTGTTTTATCATTAAATATAATTTCATGAAAATTATTGGTTGCCTGATTTGTTTTTGTTTCCGGAGAGACATACATTTTCCCAGCATACGCTATCTATAAATACTTGCAATAGTAATTGAAGTAACTGAGGCAATAGTAAAACTTCACATTGCGAAGTAACCTGGTCTATGATGCTCAACTGTTTTTATAATGCTAACTAAAAGATGCAACACATTTTCGAATAAATGAAACCTAGAATCCCAAAGTCAATACTATTGTTGTTAAGCGCATTTTTCAGTTTAATGGGCGTGGCACAATCTTTCTATCAACAAGGGTTACAAGCAACTTATTATAATGATGCTGACTTTAAAGACTCTGTTTTCAAACGCCGCGATGCCGCAATAAATTTTAACTGGCTTCACCAAAGCCCCGATAAAAAAATAACTGATAATAGTTTGTCGGTTGAATGGCTGGGCTATATCGTCCCCGAATATTCCGGCACTTATACATTTAAAATAGAAACACGCGGCGATTATAAATTATGGGTAAATGACAGCCTTATTATTAACCAGGCTATCCAATCTCTTTCAGCAAAATCATCCGGACACCTCAGTCTAACGAAAGGCATTCAATACAGGTTTCGGGCAAATTTGTCAACTACTTATGCCACGGTTTGTAAGCTATCATGGCAAAATAAAAATCAACCACAACAAATTATCCCAGCGACTGCATTCATACCCGAAACTGCGGAGTTGCCGCCGGTTCGTGTAATGACAAACGTTATTGGCCGTGATCCTGAAGTTACGCTGGGTCCGGATGGTATTTATTATATGGTGCATACCAGTTGCTATCTCGGCGACTCTATTTCGCATAAAAATGCCTGGGATCATAATGATGGGTTGCATCTTTGGAAATCCACCGATCTTAAAAACTGGACACATGTTGGTTTAATCTGGAGTATTGAAAAAGATGGCACCTGGCAAGAAGCTTATGATGAAAAAAACAGGCGGCCACTATGGGCACCAGAAATTCATTATATCAATAAAATGAAAAATTGGTACGTGGTGTATAGTATGGGCACATTTGCACCGCAGGGAATAAGAACGGGTTTAATGAAAAGTATTTCAGGCAAGCCCGAAGGTCCTTATAAAGATGTGGTGGATGGCCCAATAACTGAAGGTATCGATGGCTCATTATTTGAGGAAAAAGGGAACGTTTATTTTCTTAGGAATCATTGCCTTATTTCTTTAATGAATGATAGTATGACGGGTTTTGCTGAACCGTTTAAGGAATTAAAAACTTTTGATGGACAAACTGTAGGCTTTGAAGGCTCCGGGATGCTTACAATAAATGATAAATATTATTTGTATTCTGCGAAGAGCAATGAAGATATGGGCAAGAATACGTATGATTTGAATATTGCAGAAGCTGATAATATTTACGGCCCCTATACCCAAAGCTGGCTTGCATTGCGGCATGGCGGACATAGTACCTTGTTTATAGATAAGCAGGGGCAAATATGGGGAACTATGTTTGGGTCTGATGACATTTCCAACGTTTACATTACGCCTTCGCTTGTAAAATTTCAATTAGAAAATGGCGGTAGAATTTTGCCGGTTAGAGGCAATGCAAGGGCCAGAGTAGTTTTACCCTCACGGGAAATTAAAGCTGTGGAATGGAAATATTCTTTTAATAGGCCCGCACTAAAATGGAATCAGTTTTCTTTTGAAGATACAATCTGGAAAAGTGGACTAAGTGGTTTTGGAAAGGAGGGAAATACCGCATGGAAATCTGATGAAATTTGGCTCCGAAAAAAAATAAATTTAGGAGATCTTTCTTCCGCCGAATTAGACAACCTGGTATTAACGGTGAGCCATAACGGCGATATAGAAATATACATCAATGGTGTACAAGCCTGTGTTATGGAAGGTTCTAATAAATACTCCCTGCAAAAAATAAGTGATGCCGCTAAACAAGCCATTAAAAATAATCAAAAAAATGTAATTGCCATTCATTGCCACAAAAGCGATGTTGATCAATTTGTTGATGCGGGATTAATTACCTGGACAGGCTATTAAAACAAATAATTTTTTTATTTATCATGAGAATAAAATTTTTAGTTACCATACTCGTATCAATTTTTGCGCAGTATACTTATGCTCAACAGCAAAATGCTGCACAAGAATATGCCAACCTAAAAACTGAATTGGCTGCGGGTTGGAATACCTGGAACACAAGAAGCGTTTTATCACATGTTTTTTTGCCGGATGCATTGGCAATAAATCTCGAATTGAAGGATGGCAGGTCGGGTAATATTTTAAGAGAATCATTGATAGGCCGTAGAGGCGAAGGTGTAGAAACAATAAGGCCAGGGCTGCATAGTTATGATGGTTCCTACACAGAATTGATCATCGAATGGCGGGACATTAAATTGAAAATAGAAAGCGCTGCAAAAGGAAGTGACCAAGTAATCTTGATAACACCTTTAACAAAAAATAAATCAAGCCAGCTTATCATCCGCCCCGAAATGTTATGGGATAGAAAGGGAAAGATAGATAAAACGAAAAATGGATTTACTGTAAAAATTCCTTCCGGAAATTCTAAAATTTATGGCGACAATTTTTTGCAATCGGCTCCCTATAAAGATTCTCTTTTGCAAATCGCTTCGCTTAATAAAATAGTAGGAATAAGCATTGGTAAAAAGCAACCCATTCAGGAGATTAAAATTCAAATGGTACAGGCACGAAATAGATTATTATTGACTTATAAAAAGTATGCAAAAAACGAAGAATTATACAAAGCGCAGCAAAACGTATTATCGTGGGATGTAATTTACGAGCCTACACACGATAGGGTGATTGCTCCTGTAAGCCGCATTTGGAGCGTAGATGCGAAGGGTTGGGTGATATTTGACTGGGATACCTATTTCGCTTCATGGATGTTTTCTTTGGATAATAAAAATCTGGCGTATGCAAATGTCATCGCCATCACTAATGAAATAACAGATGGCGGATTCATTCCCAATTATGCGGCAGGCCTTGGTAAAACCAATGACCGTTCGCAGCCGCCGTTGGGTTCTATTGTTATAAAAGAAATTTATAAAAAGTATAAAGAAAAATGGTTGCTGGAATATGTGTTTGACAAACTACTTTCATGGAACAGATGGTGGCCTAAGAAACGAGATGTAGATGGATATTTAGTTTGGGGCTCAGATCTTTTAGAGAGGGAAGCGCCAAAATGGGAATCAGGAATGGATAATTCTACCATGTATGATGCTGCACCTTACGACAGCACTACTAAACTTCAAAAATTAGCTGACGTAGGTTTGATGAGCATGTACATTGCAGATTGCAATGCGCTTGCTGATATTGCAAAAGAGTTGAACAAACCTGATATTGTGACAGAACTGAATCTTCGTGCCGAAAAATATACCACATCACTCAAAACTTTATGGAGTGAACCGTTCGGATTGTTTTTAAATAAAAATCTATCTGATGGAAAATTCAGTTATCGTTTATCGCCAACACTTTTTTACCCGATGCTTGCAAAAGTAGCTACGCAACAGCAAGCCAAAAGAATGATTGACGAACATTTTTACAATCCAAAGGAATTTTGGGGCAAATGGATTTTGCCTTCTTCTCCACGAAACGATACTGCTTATAAAGCCAATACCTATTGGCGCGGGAGAATATGGGCACCGCTGAATTATTTAGTTTATCTCGGCATCAGAAACTATGATCTGCCGCAGGCAAGAAAAGATATTATAAATAAATCGACAGAACTATTACTAAAGTCATGGTCAAGCAACCGGTACATTTATGAAAATTATAATGGCGATACCGGCGAGGGAGATGACGTTCCTAACAGCGATAAATTTTATCACTGGGGAGCACTACTTGGTTTTATAACTATTATTGAAGATGGCTACATGGGTAACCCGCTTCAATCTTTAAATGAAAAATGACAGTATGGAAAATATGTGCCACAAGTTAATTTGGAGCAAGCGTTTTAAAGAGCCTGGTATAGTCCTGTTAATAATTTTATTTCCATTTGCAACATCGGCTCAAACAAAATTTAACTTACAACCGATCACAGGTCTTTGGAACGTTTCCTTTGCTTTACAATCTTCATTTGCTAATAAAATTGTTTTATCGGATATTTTTACAAAGGAACAAATTTTACATTCCACAGGCGATTTAGAAATAACACTAAAACCCTATGATTGAAAATATCTATTGATAAAAAATAAATGAAAAGATGAATGATAATGCTGTAGTTGGTGTTAACAGCAACTGCATTTTTAAATAATAAATGATGGACTTCAAAAAGTTATTTGTTGTAGGTTTATTCTTATCGGCTTTGTCGGTAAATGCCCAAATAATTCCGGTTAATCTAAAATGTGAATACCTAAAAAATCCCGAAGGTATTGATATGCCCGACCCTCGTTTTTTTTGGCAATTGACTTCATTGGAGCAAGGGCAGTCACAAATGGGTTATCGCATAATCGTTGCTTCATCAATTAAAAATATTGAAAAGAATGTAGGCGATATGTTTGATTCAAAAAAGAAAAATGCTTCAATTAATATTCAGGTAGTTTATCAGGGAAAATCATTGCAGCCTGCTACAGATTATTTTTGGAAAGTGATGGTGTGGGATAAAAATAAAAACCCTTCGGCGTGGAGCGAAATAGCACATTTCACTACCGGTCTCTTTTCTGAAAAAGACTGGCACGGTGCACAATGGATTGGCTGGAAACCACAGCAGCAATGGGAAGAAGCCTGGTGGAAACGAAAAGAGATTGAATTACAATGTACCGAACTAACGCTTCCGGCGTATTTTGGTGCAAGAATGAATATGTGGGAACGCTATAATTTCAATCCTTCCAATCCTTATGATCCTTCTCCTTTGTACCGCAAAGAATTTAAAATATCCAGGCAAATAAAAAGCGTCAAAGTTTATATCAGCGGATTAGGGTATAATGAACTATTCATAAATGGTAAACGCATAGGTGACCATGTGCTCGATCCGGGCTGGACCAATTATAAAAAAACAATTCTTTATACCACTTATGATGTAACAAATAATTTCAGGGAAGGAGAAAATGCAATAGGCGTTATGTTGGGCCGCGGCAATTATGGAATGCTGGCGATAGACCATTGGGGATTTTATAAAAAAGGAGGTTACATTGGTCAACCTAAATTGATATGCCGTTTCAAAATAACTTATGCTGATGGTTCTGAAGATAATATTGTAAGCGACCTGAGTTGGAAGGTCACCGGCGGTCCAATTATTTATGATGGCCCGCACATGGGAGAAATTTATGACGCCACCAAAGAGGTGAAAGGATGGAATGATGTTGGAATAAATGATAGCAGTTGGGATAATGTACAGCCGGCGCCATCGCCTGGCGGTGCATTAAAAGCACAATTGATACAACCTATTCGGGTGGTAAAAACATGGAAACCTCTAAAAGTAGAAGAAAGAGGCTGGGTGCAATGGGCAGATGCAGGTACACAAATGGCAGGCTGGATTCGCCTGAAAGTAAATGCACCAAAAGGAACCAAAATTGATATTTATTATGGAGAAAATGAAAACCCGCAGGACTATGGTCAGGCAGGTGGATACCAGCAAATGGCCTACATCGCCAAAGGAGAAAAGAACGAAATTGCCGAATGTCATTTTTCGTATAAGGGCTTCCGCTATGTAAATATTGTTGGGCATCCCGGCACCTTAACAAAAGACGATATTGAAATATGCCAGGTAAATTCTGACATAGATCAGGCGGGCAGCTTTTCAAGTTCTGACACTACGTTAAATGCAATCCACCGCATTTGCATGCAATCGGTAATTTCTAATTTGTACAGCATCCCGACCGACTGTCCGCATCGTGAAAAAAATGGCTGGATGGGCGATGCCGTTACCGGGATGGAATATGCCATGGCCAATTACGATCTCGGGGCATTGCTTACCAAATATACAAGGGACATTTTTGATACGCAGGATAGTGTAGGACGTATGTCTGTAATAGCGCCCGATAACAATTATGCAACCGGTCTTTCACCATTATGGTCATCAGCGGCTATCCATATTCCCTGGTACATGTATAATTATTATGGTGATACAAGATTGTTTGAAATCTATTGGGGTAAAATGAAATTATTTACACAAAGCGTTTGGAAATATAATGGTGTTGAGGGCAAGCCAGGCATTTTTACAGATGTGCTGGCAGACTGGTCTTCACCTCACGGAAATATCTCCGAAGAAGGTCCGGAGGTGTACACTACGATGAATTTTTTTCTTGTGCTGAAACGTATGTCATACATGGCAAATGTTTTAGGTAAAAAAGGAGATGCAATCGCATTTCAACAGCAGGCAGCTATTGTAAAGGAGGCTATTTACAAATACTGTTTTGATAAGAGTAAAGCATTTTTTGGAGGCATCAAATCATCCGGTTACCGGCAGGGGCCTAATGCGATGGCGCTTGAATATGGCATTGCAAATGCAGCGGATAGAAAACAGGTGATGAATAATTTGATTACCGACATTGAGATAAACAGGGATAATCATTTTTATGGTGGCATTTTTACGGGGTTGGCATTATGGAAGCTAATGCCAGAAAATAATGAATCGGAACTGGCTTATAAAGTAGCAGTAAATGATACTTATCCCGGCTACGGATTTATGCTGAAAAAGGGTGCTACGGCAGTCTGGGAACATTGGACAAACAGTGACTCTCACATTCACTACTTCATGGGTTTTGTAGATAATTTTCTTACACGGCAGGTTGCCGGAATTGCTGTTAATAAAGACAAGCCAGGCTTTGCTGAAATTTTATTTACCCCAACATTTATTAGTGAGCTTGATCATGCAGAGGCATCCTATCAATCTATACAAGGCTATACTTCCATTGAATGGAAACGACCGAACGCAAAGGAGATAGCTGTTAAAATAGAAGTACCCTGTAATGCAACCGGGAAATTAATTCTACCTGATATTCATTTGCTGGTGAAAGAGGATGACGGAAAGATATTGAAGATTTCAAATGACGGAGCAAATAATTATATAATGTTGCCTGCGGGAAAAAAGGAAATCAGAATTATTAAAAAATAATTGTTTAACCCTACCTGCTTTTATACTGTTTGCTAAAAAAACGAACTGATAAATAGGGGATGGCTAAATCACTCATGAAAACTAAATTGGAAAAACATTTGCTTTCCATTATTAATGCGATACAAACAAAGCGTAAAAATATAATCAGAAACACTTTTCAAAACAAAAACCAACATGAAAAAAGTTGCACCATTATTTATATTGATCGTTCTTCCAATTCTTTTATCTGCACAACCCTGGCAACCCAAAACAGCGGCCTTAATGACACGATTTTCCAAAGATGTAAATGCTAAAACTGTTTTGCCTGAATATCCAAGGCCGCAAATGGTGCGAACGAGATGGATGAACCTTAACGGACTTTGGCAATACCAGCCTGGTTCGCCGGAGAA
The DNA here is from genome assembly GCA_046590675.1 of Ferruginibacter sp. Classification (GTDB taxonomy): domain Bacteria; phylum Bacteroidota; class Bacteroidia; order Chitinophagales; family Chitinophagaceae; genus Ferruginibacter. Next base: position 22,877 of record JBKJUP010000076.1, read on the forward strand.
TGAATCTTTGCCACAAGGTGATTTATCAGGAAAGATATTGGTGCCATTCCCCGTCGAATCAGCCTTATCCGGCGTAATGAAACACTATGAGCGGCTTTGGTATAAGCGTAATTTTATAATTCCAAAAGAATGGAAAGGCGAAAAAATTTTACTTCATTTTGGGGCGGTAGATTTTGAATCAGAAACATTTATAAATGGGAAAAGCATCGGAGTCCATCGCGGCGGATACGATCCTTTTAGTTATGACATAACTGATAAGCTTGTTCGAAATGGCCCGCAGGAAATTGCCGTGCGGATATTTGACCCTACTGATAATGGCGGCTTTCCAAGAGGAAAACAAACCTTAGATCCGCGTGGTATCATGTACACATCAGTTACCGGGATATGGCAAACTGTTTGGCTGGAACCTGTGCCGGTAAAAAGCATTGAGGATTTTAAAATAATTCCCGACATTGATAAATCTGTTCTTAAACTTACCGCCAATTCAAGTATAAATGCTGCCAGTTTTACCGTAGTGGCGAAAATAAAAACGGATGGTAAGATCATCCAAAGCAAAGCCGGAAATTTAAATACGGACTTTATAATTCCTGTTCCAAATCAAAAATTATGGTCGCCGGATAATCCCTTTCTTTATGACCTTACGATTTTTTTAATGAAAGGCAACTTAATTATAGATAGTGTTTCAGGTTATTTTGGTATGCGAAAGATATCAGTTAAAAATGAAGACGGGTATAAAAAAATGTTTCTTAATAATAAATTCTTATTTCAGATCGGTCCGCTCGACCAGGGTTTTTGGCCCGATGGTGTTTATACAGCGCCAACTGATGAGGCGCTAAAATATGATTTGGAAATGACCAAAAAGGCGGGCTTTAATATGGTAAGAAAACATATTAAGGTTGAGCCTTATCGCTGGTATTACTGGGCAGATAAACTTGGCCTGTTGGTTTGGCAGGATATGCCTTCAGCAAATTCATATACAGAACACACTCCTCCGGTAGATACTGCCGCTTATAGCTTGGAATTAACCCGTATGATACAAACGCATTGGAACAGTCCATCCATTATTATGTGGGATGTTTTTAATGAGGCACAGGGCCAGCACAACACAAAGCAGCTTGTACAACTGGTGAAAAATCTTGATCCGTCCCGTCTTGTGAACCAGGCCAGCGGTGGCGGCTTTTTTGATGCCGGGGATGTGCTCGATGTTCATAGTTATCCAGCTCCTGCATGCCTGGTAAGTACTACACAAGCCCTTGCCTGTGGCGAGTACGGGGGAATTGGCTACCAGGTAGAAGGTCATACATGGAGCAAGGGCTTTGGTTATGTGATGATACAAAATCAGCAAGAATATGATAGCTTATACAACCAATTTGCCAATGACTTAATTGCATTTAAAACAAACAATGGATTAAGCGCAGCCGTTTATACACAGGTAACTGATGTGGAAACCGAGTTGAATGGATTGCTTACTTATGACCGTGCAATTTTTAAAGGCAATATCCAAAAAATAAAAGCATCCAACACCAATGTGATCAATAAAAACTTATACCTCACTCCTGTTTTACCATCAGGTAAAGAAAGAGGACAAACGTGGAAATACACGATTAAAGAGCCAGATAGCAGTACTTGGTTTACTAAAAATTTCGAGGATGCAAACTGGAAATCAGGCGAAGCTGGTTTTGGTACAAAAGAAACGCCAGGTGCCGTTGTACGCACGGTTTGGGATACCAAAAACATTTGGATAAGACAAGAATTTTCGTTGGAGGGTATTTCCAAAATTGATAAGAGCAAGCTTTTTTTATCTATTCATCACGATGATGATTGTGAAGTGTATATTAATGGAGTGCTGGCGGCAAAAATCCCAAATTATTCATCCGGTTATACCATCGCTCCTATTTTAACAGAAGCGATAAAAACGTTGATGCCTAATGGAAATGTGATTGCCATTCACTGTTTACAAAAAGAAGGCGGCCAGTATATTGATGCAGGTATTTCATTATCCAGCGACGATAAGCCAGCTCAAAAATAATGTTATCATCCATGGTTAACATTGTTTTCAAGAAAATAGTTTATGCTGTCATCATTAGGTGACGTTTTATGAGCCGGAAAAAGATATAGCGAAAGAGTGAAATAAAAATGAGCAAAATATACAGCAGCGCCACTTAAAAAGTTTAGTCATTGATCTTAAATTTTTTTAAAATGAAACCATCTTTTATTATTCGTACTACACTTCTGTTACTCATTCCACTGTTTATTTATATACCGCAATCCAAAGCCGGTATCCCTTGCGCCCACATGCTCATTTGTTGCCGGGAAAACAACAGGGGCATGCAATTTTTGGTAGAGGGAAAGTGGAACCCGGCGCATGATTATAACGACATTAGCCAGGTGGGCGATGTGTTGCAAAAAATAAAAGACGCTGGAATCAATATCGTAATTATAGATATGACCAACGATAGCCAATGGAATAAATACTGGGATATTTATCGACCTATGGTGGATAACATACAGCAGGTTTGCATAAAGAAAAAGATGCAGTTGATTGTTTTCATCGGCGCTGCCGGATCTTTTGCTGACTGGAACGAAAAAGCAAAAAGGATATGGAACACCTGGGCACGGGATTCATCTTACCGTCGATATGGATTTGGTGATAACCGTCCCATGCTTATTGCGTTTCAGCCATCCGACATGTATTGGGAAAGATATAACAGTGCACCTGACAGTACCAAAACTTATCTATCAAAATTTCACATTGGTACTACACAGGTAAACGATCCAATACTTCCGGGTAAAAGTGATGGCTGGGGATACCGGAATTATTCCCAAAGCGTAGATGGTAATGTGCGCTTTGTTTGTCCTGACGGAGGAGTTGCTAAGGATACATGGCATCATATTAACGGAGCCGAATGGAAGCGAAGAGTGGAATGGGCAAAGCAGGCAGGGGAATACAGTGTGTATGGATCTTACGATGACACCTGCGATGCCATCAACTGGGGCATAGCCGACACCAAAAATACGCAGGTTGAATACAACAAATATCCCGGCGACGATCCTTATATTTATTACAATATTTTAAAGAAAGCATTGACCGGATTGTAAGGTAACAGTTAATCAACGATTATTTAATTTGGTTCAAAACCTGTTCAGCAGGAATTAAGTCATGGATCCTTTTAGGAAATCAAAACATACGATTGTAAAAACATACATACATGAAAAAAAAATTATTGCTTGTGCCCTTTTTATTAACGATGGTAACGTTCGTGTATGCACAATTGCCCCCTGTGTTTTCAAAACTGCAAGCATCAGAAGCGGAATCTACTCCTACCGTTCGCCGATATCTTTCGCCGGTTGCAATTTTATGGAAAAGCCCAAATGCAGGCACAGATATTGTCAATGAAAAACGCATTTTGTTAAAGGGAAACGGACAGGCAGATTTATCAAATACAAATATGTGCATCCTAAAAAGTACTACCGACGTACATCCTGCCTTGCTATTGGATTTTGGTAAAGAATTACAGGGCGGTTTACAGATTATAACAGGGATGTATAAAAGCGGTAAACCTGTTACGCTTCGCATCCGGTTTGGAGAATCTGCAAGCGAAGCGATGAGCGATGTGGAACCGGTTCACAATGCCACCAACGACCACGCCATGCGGGATATGATGGTGAAGGTGCCGTGGCTTGGCAAACTCGAAATTGGTAATACCGGATTTCGTTTTGTAAGGATAGATTTGGTGGATGACAATACCGAATTTGAAATAAAGGAAGTACGGGCTATATTCAACTTTCGCGACATTCCCTACCTCGGCTCTTTTAATTGCAGCGATACTTTGTTGAATAAAATCTGGCTTACAGGCGCTTACACGGTTCAGTTGAATATGCAGGATTATTTGTGGGATGGCATCAAACGTGACAGGCTTGTTTGGATAGGGGATATGCATCCCGAAACCTCCACCATTGCAGCCGTGTTTGGCTACAACGATGTGGTTCCGAAAAGCCTTGACCTTGCCCGGGATATTACGCCGCTTCCGCAATATATGAATGGAATGGTTTCCTATTCTATGTGGTGGATCATCATTCAGCACGACTGGTACATGCACACCGGAAACCTTGACTATTTGAAACAGCAAAAAAAATATTTGACAGGATTGCTAAATCACCTGCTTGAAAAAATAGATACCAATAACAGTGAAGACCTCAATGATGGCGCACGTTTCTTAGACTGGCCAACTTCAGAAAATACAAATGCAATTCACGCAGGTCTTCAGGCAATGATGGTGATGGCATTGGATGCAGGAGCCAATTTATGTACAATATTAAAGGACCGCAAAACGGCTGCAAAATGTGAGAAAGGAATTGAAAGGCTGAAGAAAAATATTCCTGAAGCAAACGGTGTAAAGCAGGCTGCAGCCATGCTAGCATTGTCGGGATTGATACCTGCAGAAAAAGCAGATAAAGAAGTTTTGTCAGTTGGTGGCGTAAAAGATTTTTCTACTTTTTATGGGTATTATATGTTGCAGGCAAAAGCAATGGCAGGCAACTATCAGGCTAGCTTAGACGCAATCAGGGAATACTGGGGTGCAATGCTTAACTTGGGCGCTACCACATTTTGGGAAGATTTTAATTTGGACTGGCTTACCGATGCAGCAAGAGTGGATGAACTGATTCCCCCAGGTAAAAAAGATATTCATTGCTCGTATGGCGGCTATTGTTACAAAGGTTTCAGGCTTAGCCTTTGTCATGGATGGGCTTCCGGCCCAACGCCCTGGCTTACTGAGCATGTACTTGGCATTAAAGTAGTAGCCCCGGGCTGTAAGGTGATAAAGGTGACACCGCATTTGGGCGATTTGGAATTTGCGGAAGGAAGTTTCCCGACTCCTTATGGTATTGTAAAAGTGAAACACACAAAACTCGCCAATGGAAAAATTAAATCAGAAATTGCGGCGCCGAAGGAAGTGCAAATAATCAGGAATTGATAATCTAAAACCCGTGGAACTTATCACAAGATCAAAACTTTTTTTTCTGGTAAACAAAAGACACCTGACATAAAGGAATAGGGCATTTAAAAATAATTAATAACAGACTGCATCCTTAGTTAAAAAATTTGCTTGTTATTGCTTTGCCATCCTTATCTAGACCATTGTCAAAAATGAAAAAATCTATTGAGAATATTTAAAAATTTATTAAATAATAAAAAATGATTCAAAAAAAAATGCTACCGGTTTCTAAAATTTTAATGCTGTTGTTGCTTTTATCTGTCCATGCGTTTTCTCAAAAAAAATCTTCTTACATCATTCCATTAAATAAAATAGCTGCTGGTTTTACGACTCCACCAGATTCAATGCAGCTCAGCGTTTACTGGTATTGGATCTCAGATAATATTTCAAAGGAAGGTGTTATAAAAGACCTGCATGCAATGAAAAAAGTAGGCATCAACAGGGCTTTTATAGGTAATATTGGGTTGGATGAAGTGCCTTATGGAAAAGTGAAAATCCTTTCTGATGAGTGGTGGGATATCATGCATGCAGCTTTGAAAACAGCGACTGAATTAAACATTGAAATAGGCATTTTCAACAGCCCGGGATGGAGCCAGTCAGGTGGCCCATGGATAAAACCCGGCGAGGCGATGCGCTATCTTACTTCTTCAAGAATAACAGCAACAGGGCCAAAGCAATTAGATGTGCAATTAACGCAGCCAGCAAAAGATTTCCAGGATGTACGTGTGATTGCATTTCCTGCACCCAAAGATTTTGAAAAAACAATCAGGGATTTTAATCCAACCATTACTTCTTCACCGGCAATGACTGACATTAAAAATTGCATGGATGGAGATGCAACCACAGAAATGATCATTCCTAAAAAAGCGGGCTTTACTTTAAGTTTTGAAACCAATGAGCCTTTTACAGCAAGAAGTGTTGTTTTCTATCCTTCACACCGGAGAACGACAATGAAAGGGGAGATACAGGCAAAAGAAAATGGAAATTTCATCCCGATAAAATCGTTTACGGTTGACCGTAGTAACAGCGAATTGAATGTAGGATTTGATCCTTATGCACCTGCATCCATTTCCGTTCCTGAAACTTCTTCAAATGAATTTCGTATTGTATTTACCGATGTAAGCCCTGACAGCAGCGGGTTACAGGAAATTGAAATTTCTTCTTCTCCACGGGTAGAAGATTATGCAGAAAAGACATTGGCCAAAATGTTTCCTACACCTTTTCCATATTGGGGATCTTATGAATGGCCCGTGCAGCCTGAATTTCAGCATGCAGGACTTGTTATTGATCCATCGGCAGTAATTGATATTTCAAAATACATGAATGCAGACGGGCAATTAAAATGGACTGTACCGGAAGGAAAATGGATCATTATGCGTACAGGGATGACGCCGACAAAAGTAGTGAACAGCCCTGCATCGCCTGAAGGAAGAGGGCTTGAAGTAGATAAGATGAGCAAACAACATGTGGCCAAACATTTCGATGCTTTTCTTGGAAAAATTCTGGAAAGAATTCCGGCTCAGGATCGTAAAACCTGGAAGGTAACGGTAGAGGATAGTTATGAAACGGGTGGACAGAACTGGACGGATAATTTAATTGAAAAATTTCAATCTCAATTCGGTTACAGCCCGCTGCCTTACCTGCCTGTAATGAACGGTTTGGTGGTGGGCAGTGAAGAAATGTCTGACCGTTTTTTATGGGATTTAAGAAGGTTTGTTGCCAATGAAGTGGCCTATCAATATGTAGCCGGTTTGCGTGAAGTGAGCCACCAGCATGGTTTACATACCTGGCTTGAAAATTATGGGCATTGGGGTTTTCCAGGTACTTTTTTAATGTATGGCGGACAGTCTGATGAAATAGCAGGTGAGTTTTGGAGCGAAGGTGATTTGGGAAATATTGAAAACAGGGCCGCATCATCGGCTGCGCATATTTACGGAAAAAGAAAAGTTTCTGCGGAATCTTTTACTGCAGGAGGAAAAGCTTTTGCACGTTACCCGGCCATCATGAAACAAAGAGGCGACCGCTTTTTTACCGAAGGAATTAATAACACCTTATTGCACCTGTTTATACAACAACCTTATAACGACAAAGTGCCGGGGGTGAATGCGCCTTTTGGAAATGAGTTTAACAGAAACAATACCTGGTTTTATGATTTGGATTTATTTATAAAATATTTAAAACGCTGCAACTTCATGTTGCAGCAGGGTACTTATGTTGCAGATGTGGCATATTTTATTGGTGAAGATGCGCCGAAGATGACAGGCACGCAAGATCCGGCGCTTCCAAAAGGATATTCTTTTGATTATATGAATGCAGAAGTAATTGAAACAAGCATGCATGTGAAAGACGGGAGGCTGGTTCTTACTGATGGAATGAATTACGGCGTGTTGGTGTTGCCAAAATTAAAAACAATGAGGCCTGAAGTGCTGAAAAAAATAATGCAGTTGGTGAAGGAAGGTGCTGTGGTTTTAGGTCCTAAACCCGGTAGTTCGCCAAGCCTGCAAAATTATCCTGAAGCGGATGCTACTGTAAAACAATTATCCGATGAGCTTTGGGGAAATATAAATGGAACATCTATAAAGGTTCACCATTATGGAAAAGGAATGGTAATAGATGGAATGAATATGCAGGAAGCTTTGGACTTGATTAAAGTGTTACCGGATTATAAATCAGTGAGGGATGATTCTACACTTTTTATTCATCGAAAAATGCCGGATGCCGATATCTATTTTATTTCAAACCAAACAGAAAAAACCATTTCAATCAATCCAACATTTAGGGTTAGTGGCAAAAGCCCTGAAGTTTGGGATGCTGTCAGCGGATCAATGAGAAGCCTTTCGGATTATAAATTTATCGCCGATGGCACTTCGGTTCCGCTGACGCTACAGCCATTGCAAAGCGCCTTTATTGTTTTTAGGAAAGCAGCAAACAATTCCAATTCAAAAAATAGTATCGCAAATTTCCCAAAGCCGGTAAGCAGTAAAGACATCAGCAGCAACTGGCTGATAAAGTTTGATAACAACATGCGTGGTCCAAAAAATGCGGTAGTTTTCAATCAACTTATAGACTGGTCTAAAAATAAAAATGACAGTATTAAATATTATTCAGGTGCTGCTATTTACTCCAAAACATTCCAGGCACAAAAATTAAAAACCGGAGAAAAAATGTTCGTTGACCTGGGAGATTTAATTGCCATAGCAAAAGTAAAAGTAAATGGCGTATATGTAGGCGGAGCCTGGACGCCACCTTATGAAGTGGACATTACCAATGCGATAAAGCCAGGTGAAAATAAAATAGAAATAATTGTGGTGAACAACTGGATCAACCGTTTGATTGGCGATTTAAATTTGCCGGAAGCAGAACGGAAAACATGGATAAGTTACAATCCTTATAACGCCAAAAGCCCATTGCAAATATCCGGCTTATTGGGGCCGGTAGTTTTGAAAGTGATTCAATATTAAAGAAGATATTTATGGTTTTCGTTGAAAACCCTGTTAAAAAAAGCATCGCTCCATCAACAAACCACCAGGCAGGTTATTCTTTATAACCCACTTATCTTTATATGATTCAAGGCTTTGCGAAATAATTAATTTCATGCATTGTTGTACGCATTGCTTTCAATACCATTGATACTCTCCGAAAAATGGTTGTTGGCTATTTAGCGAACTAACACCACAATATACCTGCATATTCTTTCCGCTAAATTGAATGCAATCTAAATGAGATGATTAGTCATTTTATGCGCATATTGAACAGCTTTTTTTTATTTGCAAACTTATCTCTTTACATGACATCGTTATCGGGAACGATTGCGTAAAAAAAAGGGGCTGTTGAGATCAATCTTCTGGAAAATCTGTTTAGCATTGAAGTCTGATTGCAGTTCGATTGACAAAAAAAACGCCGCTATGCGTCACTGTTGTTGAACATTTAACTAAAAAAATTGCTATATGAAAAAACTCCTCCTGATTGTAAGCATTGTCATGATTTTACCTTGCATTTTGAAGGCACAAACTACTACGCTTAAAGGAAAAGTGATAGATGAAAATGGAAACCCATTGCAGGGAGTAAATGTAATGGTAAAGAAGACCAAAAAAGGAACCAGCACAGGTGTTGACGGTAGCTTTTCTTTGAATACTCCTACCAATGGAAATATCGAGTTAGTAATGAGCTTTGTGGGCTTTAAGTCCAAATCTATTTTTTCGGATGGATCGTCACCGTTAGCTGTGCAGCTCGAAAGAACTGTTAATACCCAAGACGAAGTAGTAGTGATTGGTTACGGCACAGCCCGGCGCAAAGACCTCACCGGTACCGTTTCTTCCATCGGAGCCTCACAACTTGAAAAAATACCGGTATCAAGTGCTGCTGAAGCCATCACCGGCCGTTTGCCAGGCGTGCAGGTTACCACTACCGATGGCGCACCGGGTGCAGAAATAGTCATCCGTATTCGTGGTGGCGGCTCCGTTACCCAGGATAATTCTCCTTTATACATTGTGGATGGCTTCCCCGTTAGCAGTATCAATGATATTGCACCAACAGATATTGCCAGCATCGATGTTCTTAAAGATGCGGCTACCGCTGCTATTTATGGTGCCCGTGGTGCCAACGGCGTAGTGATCATCACTACTAAAACAGCAAAGGCGGGTAAGTCAATAGTAAGCTATAACGGTTATGGCCAGTCCCGAAACCTGCCCCGCAAATTAAAAGTATTGTCACCTTATGAGTTTGTAATGGCGCAATATGAATACGCCAGGCTAAGAAGCCAGACAGATGTAGATAATTTTACAAAATACTTTGGCAACTTCGATGATCTTGAATTATACAAATATCAAAAAGGAACCGACTGGCAGGAAGAATTATTTGGTAACCCAGCTTATTCACAGCAACACAATGTGAGCCTCACGGGTGGTACATCCAAAACCAAGATCAGCCTCAGCGTTACCAATAATAAGGATGATGGTTTGTTGCAAGGATCTGGTTACGAAAGAAACTACCTCAACTTCAAATTGAATCATGAAGTATTTAAAAATTTAAAACTTGATTTTACAACCCGTTTTGTCCACACCGCAATTGATGGCGCAGGATCCTCTGGTTCTTCAAGCTTTAGGATAGGGGATGCAATTACAAGTCGCCCTGTGAATGGTTTGGCAGATGCGATCGAAATTGATCCTACAGGTCCTGCCGATGACTATGAACAATTTTTGAAAAGCCTCATCAATCCCAACGAATTGGTAAAACAGGATTACAGAAAGCGTACAAACAAAACGCTTAACATGAACGTAGGGTTATCATGGAACCTGCTCAGCAACCTTATCTTTCGATCAGAATTTGGTTTGGACCTCGGAAACGGTCAAAGTAAAAGATACTATGGCCCGCTTACCGGCGAGTCAAGAAATGTAGGCGGTAACCTTCCGCTGGGAGAAATCACCAATTCAGATGCAAGGGGATATCGTTTTACCAACACGCTAAACTATACGGTGAAAAATGCAGGTAAGCATGATATCAATTTTTTAGCAGGGCAGGAGATCATTTCAACCGGCGCAGGTTTTTCAGAATTCAATCGCTCTAAATATTTTTCAGAAAATATTGAACCGGAAAAATTATTTGCCAACATGACCCTGGGCACACAGGACAGGCATACCACTACCATAGCAGCAGGTGATAAAATTGCTTCTTTCTTCGGAAGAGTCAATTACCAGTACGATTCCCGTTTTCTGCTTACATTAACTGCCCGTGCGGATGGTTCTACAAAATTTGCTCCCGGCAACCAATGGGGCTTTTTTCCTGCCGCTGCATTTGCCTGGCGTTTATCCAATGAAAAATTCATGGAGAACGCTAAAGTTTTCAATGATCTAAAGTTCAGGCTTAGCTACGGGCAAGCTGGTAACAACCGGTTGAACAATGATCTGTGGCGTGTTTTATTTGCGCCCAATGATAACAGGCCAATTGGTTTTGGTGATGTAACACAACCTTATTACGGTTACGCATCCTCGCTTTTACCCAATCCGGATATCAAGTGGGAGACAACCATCACACGTAATGCCGGTTTTGATTTCACGTTATTCAAAAACCGCCTATCGGGTACAATTGATGCTTACTGGAATACTACCAAAGACTTATTGGTAGCATCAGATATTCCGCAGATCACCGGCTTCTCTTTACAACAAAGAAACATTGGGCAAACCTCTAATAAAGGAATTGAACTTGGCCTTAATGCTACCCTGATCGATAAAAACGATTTGCAAGTGTCGGTTAACTTTAATATCGGTCTTAATCGCAGCAATATTGATAAGCTGGATGGTGTTAACGAAAAACCCTTCTCTTCTAACTGGGCCGGTACAGATCTTAAAACACAGGATGACTACAGATTGTATGTGGGCAGAACTGTTGGATTAATGTATGGTTATGTTACGGATGGAATGTACACCACCAGTGATTTTAAATCCTATAACGCCACCACCGGAACCTACCTGCTAAACCCTGATGTAACCAATATCGGATCCTTTCTTGGAGGAATTACATTAAGACCTGGTGTACTAAAATTAAAAGACCTTGATGGAGATGGCGTGATAACTGCAAGCGATCGTACTGTTATCGGCAATGCATTGCCAAAATACACTGGTGGTTTTGGTCTTAATACGCGGTTTAAGAATTTCGATTTTTCAGCCTTCTTTAACTATGTATATGGAAACGATATTTACAATACCGGGAAGATATCGTTCAACATGCTTTACCGTACTTCATACGGCAATTTGCTGAACACAGTGAATGCTGACAGCAGGTTTAAATATGTAGACGCCAGCGGCAACCTGGTAAGGGATTTAACTGCATTGGAAGACCTAAATAAAAATGCAACGATGTGGTCGCCATTTTCGTCAGGAACTGCTGCACCGGTTTTTCATTCTTATGCGGTAGAGGATGGTTCCTTCCTACGTTTAAATAATATTTCCCTGGGTTATTCACTTCCTTTAAAGCTGATCAACAAAGCAGCTATGACCAGGTTCAGAATATATGCAACTGTTTACAACGCATTTTTGTGGACAAAATACACGGGCTACGATCCTGAAGTGAGCGCTACAAGAAGCAGCGCCTACTCACAGTTAACACCTGGCGTCGATTATTCAGGTTATCCTAAGAGCAGGAATTATACTTTGGGCGTAAACGTTACATTTTAATCCTGATCAAAAACATTAAAAAGCTTTTATATGAAAAAATTAATAATCCCTGTATTGGTCATTGCTTCACTCGCCATTGGCGGATGCAAAAAATACCTGGTAGCAGATTCACCTTCCAACTTTGATCCGGAATATGTTTTTGGAAACGAAGCGGATGCAAAGAAGGCCGTAAATAGTGTATATGCCTTGTTTAACCAGGATGCTTTCACCAGCAGGGTCTCCAATAATTTTACTGGTAATACAGATGTGGAAGGCGGCCAGGTAGGCGCTTCACCGGATAATAGCCGTCGTGATATCTGGTCTTTTGAAGCAACGCCAGCCAATGCCGACTTACTAACGGTTTGGAATAACGCTTACAATGCCATTAACCGGGCCAACGAATGTGAAAAAGGTTTACTGGAAGTTTCACTGGTTGGCCAGCCCGATAATAAAGTGTTGAATAATTTGCTGGGTGAAGTAAGAGGGCTGAGAGCGATGTGGTATTACCTGTTGATGAATCACTGGGGCGATGTGCCGTTTAAAACCACGCCTTCCAGGGCTGGGGATGATTTCTTTTTATCACGCATGTCCAGGGATTCGGTGCTTAGTTTTTTGATCAACGATTTAAGAGATGCGGAGCCTAAAATGAGTTGGGCAGATGAACTGGATTATGGTATTGAAAGGATTAACCGTGAATTTATTATCGGCATGATTGCCAGACTATCCCTAATGCGTGGCGGTTATTACCTGCAGCCTGATTTAACCATGAAGCGCAATGCAGATTATCTTGAATACTATAAAATTGCCAATCAGTATTGCAAAAAACTGGTTGACCTAAAGCCAAGAGCATTACCGGATTTTGCCACCGTATTTATGAATGAGAATAAATACATCGTACCTAAAAATAGTGATGTGTTATACGAGGTAGCCTTTTATCCCGGTTCCGGCGATGTGGCCTGGAACAATGGTATCAGAGTAGATGCCGGTACACATCCTTACGGGTCGGGTTCTAACTACCTGTCTTTTCCCGCAACTTATTATCATTCCTTTGACACAACAGATTTAAGATTACCTGCAACCTGTGCTATTCATTATTTTGATAAATACCTCCTGCAGCAACCAACAGGCGTAACGGCTATTGCCCCGGCAAAATGGAACAGGCTGCTGGTGCCTACACCGCTTGGTTCCGCTTCTGCAAAAGGCACTGGTATCAACTGGCCGGTCATGCGCTATTCAGATGTGTTGCTCATGCTGGCTGAAAGCGAGAATGAAATCAATGGCCCGAATGGAGATGCCCAGGCAGCATTGCGAAAGGTAAGGGAACGTGCCTTTCCGTCGTCGTTGTGGTCAACCAAAGTGGATGATTACATCAATACAGTATCTGCAGGCAAACAAAGCTTTTTTGATGCCATCGTAAATGAAAGAGCCTGGGAGTTTGGCGGCGAATGCCTTCGCAAGTATGATCTTGAGCGTTGGAATCTTTACGGAACAAAAATTACAGAAACCAGGAATACCTTAGCCGCAATGGGGCAGGATGCCGTGGCTGGCACAGGTACTTATTCGTACCTGCCAGACTATTTGTATTATAAAAGAAATGGTAACGGTACCATTACATTTTACAATAAATATGTAAAGCCAACTGTAATACCTCCGCTGATCAACTCACCAAATATAGGTGATAACCCCGACGGATATACGAGAACAAGCTGGCTTACGGCTTTATGGAATACCACCACTAATATGCCTGCAAATTACATTACGCAACAATGGCGTGGATACCAGGATGGCACGGTACTTCGCTATATTTTACCACTGCACAATTCGGTAGTGTCCAGCAGCCAGGGCGTACTTCAAAACCAATACGGCTATTAATCACCAAAAAATTAATCAATGAAAAATATTAATAAAATATCACTGAAAAAGATACTGATGGCTGTGATTGTTTTATCCACAGTGATGGTAGCCTGTAAAAAAGCAGATGACCCTGGAGAAGCGCCAAGATTGTTTCGCCCTGTTTTGAAAGACCCGTTAGAGTCGAACGGTAACTGGATAAAAGCAAGCTGGCAGGCAATAAAAGGTTCGGCGTCTTATACCGCACAGGTAAGCCGCGACTCATTTAAAACCATTGCCGTGTCATTAACAGTTGATACCAACTATGTTTTATTTGAAAATCTTGCTTATGATAAATTATACCAGGTACAGGTAAAAGCGAATGCAAGTGATACCAATCGCAATTCAAATATTTCTTCTTTGGGTGAAATAAAAACAGCCCGCTTTCCAACAATTTTAAATGTGCCCACCAGCGCAGAAGTAAATGATGAAGCAGTAAAAGTAAGCTGGGTGACAGGCGGGGCTGTAGTTACAGATATTAAGATTTTATTGGCGACGGATAGTTCTGTTGTTAAAGATGTAACCCTTAGCCCGTCAGATGTTGCCAATGAGTATAGAATTGTTGCCGGCTTAAACGGATTAACGGGCTATATTGTTTATTTGTATAGCGGCACTACTGTAAGGGGCTGGGCAGATTTTACAACAAAGGCTTCCTTATCCGGCAATCTTATTGATCTGAGAAATATATCCGGCCGTCCATCGGTACTGGCAGATACCATTCCGCTGATAGCTTCCGGTAGTACGGTTGTGTTAAAGCGTGGTGAAACTTACGAGATCGCTACCAGCCTTAATCTTGATAAAAGTATTACGTTTATAGGAGGTACTGATCTGCTGGAACCTGCACAGCCGATTATTTATATGCCGGCCAATTTCAATGTTGCTTCCGGCAGTGTTATTGACTCCATTGTTTTTAAAGATGTAACCATCCGCGGCAGCGATTACGCTTCCAAATACTGTTTTAATATCAATCAGAATTGTTCAATAGGAACCATCAAATTCGAATCCTGCCTGGCGGAAATAATGAGGGGCCTGGTGCGTACGCAAAGCAAGCCGGTACTGATCACCAACTTCGTAATAAACAATTGCATCATCGATAGCATCGCGGGTTATGGTGTGCTTACGGTAGATGTAACATCAAGCAAGGTTGATAACATAAAAATTACCAACAGCACCATTTACAAAGCAGAAAAAATTCTTACCAGCCGTAATAATTCCAATTCGGTCATCATTGAAAACTGCACTTTCAACGAAGCGCCGAGGGGAGGTAATTATTTTATTGACTATAGTATTTCCGGCAGCAACGATGTAACGATGCCTGTAAGTTTCAAATTTAATATCATCGGCTCCGGAAAAAGTAATTCGGGTAATACAGATGTACGGGGGTACAGGCTTGGCAATAACTCTGTCATGGATGTATCGTCCGTATATGCCACAAGTGATTTTCTTTCTACCAACGCAACAGGGCCCTTACCCAATATTATTCAATACACGAGGTCATCAACCGATATCTGGCAGGGCCCTTTGAATGGAAATTTTAAAATAATAGACAATCTTTTTCCCGGTAGAAACACCTCCGGAGATCCACGCTGGCGGCCCTAGGAACAATAAATCATAACCGGCAATAGCACTTCTACAGGTTGCAGCAATGCAGCCTGTATTTTGAATTTTGAATCAGTTCCGTTTTAAATTTAGCTCATTATATTTATGAAGATCAATGCCCGATATTTACAACCACCGCGGGGTTTCTTTTTAATAAGGATCTGCGTTCTTTTAGCAGCAGGCACGCTGTCTTTCTTTTTTTCTTCTTCGCAGCAACTGGCCTTCCCGGGTGCCGAAGGCTTTGGTAAATACACCACCGGTGGCCGTGGAGGCAAGGTCATCATCGTTTCCAATCTTAATGACGATGGTGAGGGAAGTTTTAGAAAAGCAGTCACTGCAAAGTGTAAACGCATGGTGGTGTTTAGCGTATCAGGTACAATTCACCTTGAATCTAAACTTAGCATAAAACAAGACCTTACCATTGCCGGGCAAACAGCTCCCGGTGATGGCATTTGCCTGGCAGATTTTCCGGTTGGCATTTCCGGCGATAATATTATTGTGCGGTTTATCCGTTTTAGAATGGGTGACAAAAATCAAAAAGGTGGCATGGTGGATGGCAATGGTGGCGACGATGCTTTTGGAGGAACCAGGAGAAAAAATATCATCATTGATCATTGCAGCATAAGCTGGAGTACTGATGAAGTGTTTTCCATCTATGCCGGTGACAGCACTACATTACAATGGAATATTATTTCCGAACCACTTAATTATTCCTATCATTTTGAAACAGGCGATAAAGATTATGAACACCATGGCTACGGCGCTATATGGGGTGGCCGCCATCTTTCTGCCCATCATAATTTATTTGCACATTGCAACAGCAGAACGCCGCGGTTTGATGGAATAAGAAATGCACCGGAGGAGAACGTGGATTATCGCAACAACGTTATTTACGATTGGGGTGGCAACAATGTTTATGCAGGAGAAGGCGGTACCTACAACATTGTAAACAACTATTACAAACATGGTCCGTCCACGTCAAGAAATGCGCTTAATAAAATTGTGAACCCATATCGGAAACTTCCCTCTATTCGTTATGGTAAATTTTATGTGTCAGGAAATTTTATCGACAGTTCACCCGAAGTTTCAAAAGACAACTGGCTGGGAGTGGTGATGCATGAAGGCACTAAAAAAGATGCCATGGAAGCTAAGCTGGAGCAGCCTTTTCCTTTTGCTGCAGTAAATACCAGTTCGGCAAAACAGGCTTGCGATGCAGTACTGGCAAATGCCGGCGCAACCCTGCCTGCAAGAGATACGCTGGACGAAAGGATTGTAAATGATGTAAAGAACAGGGGAGGACGCATGGTAGATGTGCAAGGGGGTTATCCGCATGGAACGGCTTATGAATTAACAATAACTGCCTGGCCGGCATTAAAATCATTGCCTGCGCCGGTGGATAGCGATCAGGATGGTATGCCCGATAAGTGGGAAGCCGAAAATCATTTAAATTCTTCCGATAGCGGGGATGCAAATATGTTTACACTTGATAAAGACTACACCAATCTCGAAGTGTACATCAATAGTTTACAAAGAAAATAAAAACGGAATGAAAAGCTTTTTGAATGGGAATGCTTCAATACAGTGGTTGACAAGCTCTGTTAAATAGTTTATGTTTGGCATTTATTTGCGTGGTGTTGCTGAAAAATTGCCCGATTAAAAAAACAGGCTCTTGCTAAATAAAAAACTACCCGGTTTATAAGTCTGATGGCTTTCTTTTTTTTATTTTGCTACACTCTTACACGGCACAGGGACTGCTGACGCTCATTCCCCGCCAGGCACCCTGGCAATTAGTAGCTTTTATATTCCTGTACTAATGGGGCCTGGTCCGGGGAAAGGCTTTGGAAAAATCGTGATGAATAAAATGAGAGGGTAAATCTACCACGACCCTTCTTCTCATAAACAACAGTTCAGTCGCAAACATTATGTATATTTTTTTGGGTAAACCAAATTACTTCTTACTCTTTTTTCAATTTCCTTCAATTATTATTTCACCTTATTTTTATGCAGTTTGTCCTGGTTCAGCATTTGTTCACTGATGATGGCTCCATCTGAATTTTTGCTTTCGTTAATTGAGGACCTATAAAGATCAGGTACAATTTTCCCACGTACCACTATATCTTCAGGTTCATCGTTATCGATTCCATTTCTCCGGGTGATATCACTAAGGAGTATGTCCGTCATTTTTATTGCAATTAATCATTTGGTGATGGCGATAGAAAATCTGATAACAGGCCAGCAATAAAAAAATTACCTGTCTAAAACAGTAAAATTTGTAACGAATGCTGGTGTTGCTTTTTCTTATCTTTTGTTAACTAACCGCCGTTTTATCACCTGTAGCTTTGTATAAAATTATAAATAATGAAAACAATATTAAAACTGGAAGAAGCCACAATGACACTACTAGCTATTTATTTCCTCAGTATGTATAATCTCGGATTATCAACATGGGTATGGGTAATATTATTTTTTACGCCTGATATTGGCATGCTCGGTTATTTGATTGATACAAAGATTGGCGCATTTACCTACAACCTTTTTCACCATAAAGGGCTGGCAGTTTTGATTGCTGCTTTGGGTTATTACCTGCATAATGATATTGCCGTTGCAACGGGGATACTATTGTTTGCCCATGCAAGTTTTGACAGAATTTGGGGTTATGGTTTAAAATACAAATACAGTTTTAAAAACACCCATGTTGGTAGTTTGGAAAAAGCAAAACAATAATTATTTGTTTAAAATCCTGTTGCGGATACGGCTCATACTTACCGGCGTAATGCCCAGGTAGTTTGCGATATAGTGTTGGGGTATCCGTTCAATTATTTTCTTTTTATTGCCGGATAGTAAATCTATATAGCGCTCCTCCGGGCTGTGCAGCAACAGGCTTACCATTCTTTCTTCCAGGCCGATAACCAGGTATTCGGACACGAGCCTGCCAAATTTTTGCCAGGCCATGCTTTTATCAAATAGCTCCTGCAGTATTTTGTAAGGAAAAGATATATAGGCTGCATCGCTTAATGCTTCAATGCTCAAAAGCGAAGGCTGTTGAGAAATGCAACTTATATATCCGCTTATAAAATGGCTTTCAAAATAAAAATAAGTAGTTTTCTCTTCGCCATCTTTGGTATAAAACTGGCGGAACATTCCATCAATCACGAAGCCAATTTCAAAAGCTCTTTTTCCTTCTTTAGTAAGGAAATTATTTTTGCGTAAAGTCTTAAGTTCGATATGAGGCGCCAAAAGTTCCCAATCTTCATCCGGTATTTCTACAAAGCTGTTAACCTGCTTTCTTAAACGCCCAATTGCTTCATTGTTATCAATAGCCATATACGATATCAGTTTTTGATAAATATATGAAAGTTAATAAGAGGTTTAAACGGATAATATTTTGGTGGTGAAACATCCGGGCAATATGGACGGAATATAATTTTCAACACATCAATAATAATAGACAGGGAATATTACAAGGATGAAATACTGAACGAAACGGTTTTTTATCGACTGCTTGTACAACCAAGATTATTTATTTTTTCTGTCCTGTAATTTTCAGCATGGACATGCTACTTATACAAAAGAAAATCCCGGGCAATTATTTACTTTTAAAAATTAATTATAATGAAAACAGGTCATTTAAAAAAAATCAGCAGGAAGAAAAAAATTCTGGTAAAAGCAGCAGTGATGCTTTTCGCATTTGCGATTGGGATGTTGCTCTCCATTTTTGCTATGGCACAGTCGAATAATAAACCCGGTAATTTTTATGCTGTTACCGGCAATGGACTTAATGATACCAGTTGGATTTTTGGAACTTACCACCTTGTGAATAGTAGTTACCTGCAAGAAGTGCCGGCAGTATCTGCTGCATTCAAAAAAGCCGGGGGCGTAGTGGTGGAAATAATGATGGATTCCACCTCAGTTCAATCGGTAGCAGCCATGGGGATATTAAAGGATAAAACACTGGCTACTCTGCTTGATAAATCGTTTAGCGATAGCCTGGATCAGGAATTAAAACAAACACTTGGCGTTGGCCTTGAACAAGTTAACCAATTAAAGCCCATGAATGTTTTACTTACCTTATCTATTGTACACCTGATGAAAGATGCACCCAGGTTACAGCAATATACAGGGGAGCCCTTAGATGCTTTCTTTGCAGCCGAAGCCAGGCATAATGGCAAGTTTACAACAGCTTTGGAAACAATAGAAGAACAGATGAATATTTTATTTAGCAGTATGTCTAACGAAGAACAGGTAGGTCTTTTGAAAATGTTTCTGAGGAACAAAGCAAAAGTAATCCAGGAAGGTAATGAGCTGCTACAAGGTTGGTTTGAGCATGATCTTAACGCCATGTTTGCGGTTGCAAAAGAAAGCCTGCCTATGTATGGAAGTGAAGAAGTTTTCTTAAAGAACAGGAATGATGCCTGGATGAAAAAACTACCTGGTTTAATGAAAGCAAAATCGCAATTCATTGCGGTAGGAGCTTTGCACCTGGCTGGCCCTGACGGCCTTGTAAAGCAATTACAACAACTGGGATATACGGTAACACCGGTAAAACTTTAAACTTGAGCGAAGCACAATTTCTAGAACAGGTAAAACAAAACCAGGGCATCATTTATAAACTGGTGGGGTTGTATGCCAACGATGCCGAAGAGAAGAAAGACTTGTACCAGGAAATACTGTTACAGGCCTGGAAGGGCTGGGCATCATTCCGGCAGGAAGCTAAATTCAGCACATGGCTCTATCGCATTTCTTTAAATACCATCTTCACTCAAAAAAGAAAAAAACACCAGGTTGATTATACAGATTCGCTGGAAGCATTTTCGCCGGTAGTGCAAAATGGCGTTGCACAAAATGAAGATGTACACCGGCTGCGACAGGCCATCAGGCAGCTTTCCGAAACAGATCGTGCGATTATTTCAATGAACCTCGACGGGTACGAAAATGCGGAGACTGCTGAAATGTTGGGTATTTCAACCAATCATGTGGCTGTAAAACTGCACCGCATTAAACAACAATTGGGTAATCTTTTAACCGCATAACAATGAGTGTAGAAAATACATGGGATAATATAAATTCGGGGCAGGATGAAGAACTTGGAGCCCTACTCAATTCAAGTAATCTTAAAAAATTGCCATCACAAAACCCGCTGGGTAAAATAAAAAAAACATTATTTTATAACATCGTTTGGGGGGTACTTATTAGCATAATTATTTTGATCCTTTTAATTTATCTCCATATCTGGCAGGTGCAGCTTACGCTGATAGTGGTGTTTATTTTTTCGCTATGGGCCGTATTTACTGCATGGCAGCAATATAAAAAAATGGATACAGATGTTTCTGCAAATAGTCCCTTATTAACAGAGATGAAAAGGCACCATAATTCCATCCACGAATGGATGCATACGCAGCAAAGAGTTGCTTTATTTATTTATCCCATCAGCGCTACCGGTGGCTTTATGCTGGGCGGGGCGGAGGGTTCAGGCAAGCCCGTGGCGGAATTGATGAACAAGCCATTGGCTTTAATAACATTACTGATAGCCCTTGTGATTTTAGTGCCTGCCTGCTACTATGTTACCAGGTGGATGTTTAAAGTAAGCTTTGGAAAGCACCTTAAAGCGTTAAACGAAAACATACAAACGCTGGAGGCGGAAAAATAATTTAACGCAGTTGTAATTTTACTTAGCCAGATGATACTAATGAAGAAAACACAAATCATGGAATCTATATCAGAAACAAAACCTAAAGTTTTCAACTTTAATAAACCAGCTTACCTGTTGTTTGCAATTACCGGTGTAGGCTTTTTAATCGCAAATGATTTTTCACAAGCCGTTGTTTTTTTTGGACTGGCATTGGTGTTTGATCCTTTTGACATAACCGTTCCATTTAAGAAGAGGCCACTATACCAGCAGGTGTGGTTAATTGTTCATCTGGCTATTACGATAGCTCTGTTTGTGTTGATGCTGATGGGCAAATGAGTTATTGTTCTACGGAATGGGTGCAATTAGGTCTTTGAGATAAAAAGGAAAATTGTAGATTTTAAATAACCTGGCCGGTTGTTCTTTGCAATAATGGGCTGTGGAACTTTCTTTTGATGCAATTTTCGTAAACGTCAACCCAGTTTATTATTTCATACAATAACAAGCATTATTTCAATCAATTGATTGAACCCAATATTGAAGCGCAAAATCTTCAAGGATTCCGCGTTTGGAAACTGCGAAATCCTTGAAGATTATTATCCTTATAAATCAAACTTGATACCCTGCGCCAAAGGCAGTTTATCGGTATAATTGATGGTGTTTGTTTGCCTGCGCATGTACACTTTCCAGGCATCGCTGCCACTTTCTCTGCCACCGCCGGTTTCTTTTTCGCCACCAAAGGCACCACCTATTTCAGCTCCCGATGTGCCGATGTTTACATTGGCAATTCCACAATCGCTACCGGTTTGAGACAGGAACTTTTCAGCCTCTCTTAAATTGTTCGTCATGATTGCGGATGATAAACCCTGTGGTACTCCATTTTGCAAAGCAATGGCTTCTTCCAGTGTTTTGTATTTCATGATGTATAAAATAGGAGCGAAGGTTTCATGTTGCACAATGGCATAGTCATTTTTTACTTCAGCTATACATGGCTTTATATAACAACCACTTTCAAAGCCCTTGCCCTTTAATACGCCACCTTCTACTATAAAGTTTCCACCTTCTGCCTTGCATTTTTCAATGGCATCCAGGTACATGGCAACCGCATCGGTATCAATAACCGGCCCTACATGATTCTTTTCGTTTAATGGATCACCAATTTTTAACTGGCCATAAGCATGTACTAATTTCTCTTTGAATTTATTATAGACCCTCTCGTGAATAATTAACCGGCGGGTAGAAGTACAACGTTGTCCGGCTGTACCTACAGCGCCAAAAGCTGCACCAATCAATGCCATATCCAGGTCTGCATCTTTGCTAATGATGATGGCATTATTACCACCAAGTTCCAGCAAACTTTTACCAAGGCGTTGCGCTACCGCAGTTGACAAAGCCTTACCCATATGGGTACTACCGGTTGCGGAAACAAGTGGTATCCGGGTATCGCTGCTCATCCATTCACCCACTTCTTTTCCACCCGAAACAAGATTACAAACACCTTCGGGAACGTTGTTCTTTTTAAAAACTTTCGCAGTTATATTTTGACAGGCAATTCCACACAAGGGCGTTTTTTCACTTGGTTTCCAAATGCACACATTTCCGCAAACCCATGCCAGCATAGTGTTCCAGCTCCATACGGCTACAGGAAAATTAAATGCTGAAATAATACCCACTATTCCCATTGGGTGATATTGTTCATACATTCTGTGTCCCGGCCTTTCGCTGTGCATCGTTAAGCCATGTAGCTGGCGTGAAAGCCCCACTGCAAAATCGCATATATCAATCATCTCCTGAACTTCACCTAATCCTTCCTGTAAGCTTTTGCCCATTTCATAACTAACCAGTTTACCCAGGGAGTTTTTTTGAATCCTCAGTTCTTCACCAATCTGTCTTACTATATCGCCTCTTTTTGGTGCAGGCCAGTTGCGCCATTCTTTGAATGCTTCCTGTGCAGTTGCCAATACAGCTTCGTAACTGTCTTTATCTGCAGCTTTTACAGTTGCAATCAATTTACCATCAACCGGAGAATAGGAATCTATTTTTACTCCTTTGGATGTGATCCACTTAGTTCCGGTGGATACCCCTTTATTATTTTCTTTAATTGAAAGTGCAGGCAATATTTCGTTTGTCATAATGTTAATTTATTTGGCAAGTTACGAAAATCAAAATTGAGGTTTTGGTGCAATAACAGTCTGTAATCGTAGCGGTTTTCTGATGTGTGAATATATAAGTCCACAGCCAGCAAAGCAGGAAATCTCATGTGATAAATATTTGGCTTAATCCTCAATTTTGAAACCCAGGTCTTTGTCCATTTTAATTTTATCTTCTTTGTTTAACTGATTTCGTACTTCACGAATTGTATAACCACCTCTTAAAATATTTTTGTCAAGATACATCCAATCAGTTATTTCATCTTTTCGAACAATTACAGTATCTCCATATTTGACTTCAGTTGTCGTTTCAGCATCATTATTTACAAATCCTTTATAGTTGCCATTCACTAAAATTATTCCGGCAATCCACATATGTTCGCCACCATTGTCAGATGTTTTATACCTTTTCTTAACTGCAAAATCTGTGTATGAAGAATTATTACTTTTTAAAGCATCGTCAAATTCTTCTATTGTCTGTTTTGCTTTTGCGATTGCTGAATTCATTGACGTGTCTTCCGCAGTAACAGAGTAAGTATCGGCTGTAGTGTCTAACCCTAATTTATCTGAGCTTAAGTGTTCACTGGACTGATTGTTGTTACAGCTCAAGAAGAATTGTAAGAATATTAAAAGTAGAGTGAACTTCATCAAATTGCGCATAATTTTTGTTTGATATAAAACTATTCCAACACTGTTATCGATGTGTTTGAATAATAAATAAATGACTGACCCGTTAAAAAGAAGCCGTAAAGCCAGCGCTGGCCCAGCGGCGTGGCATAATGCTGCCCAATAAATCGCTGTATTTAATATCAGTTATATTGTTTACGGCTATAAAAATTTTGGCATTTTTACAAATGGAATAACCCAGTTTAGCATTTAACAAAAAATAATCACGGGATAATGATGCATTGATTGCAGTAGCTTTTTGAGCGTTGCGATGCTTATAAACAAAATTTGTAGCGAGGCTTATTTTTTTGCAGGTATAAATAAATGTTGATTGAACCAATGTTCGGGCATGCGAAATTATATAAAAAGAGGGAACACCATCAGCACTTGCAGATTTCAAAAATGTAACACCGCTACTGATAAATAAATTTTGACCCTTTGTGAAATCCTTTTGAAATGTTAACTCGGTTTCAATTCCTTTTGTGGTTACTTTTTTAAGATTCTTCGCTAGTGCATACACGCTTCCAGGCACAAGGTTTTCTTTCCTTGGCATGTCTGCATAAGGAGTTGCTACAAAGTCGATCACATTATTTTGATCTCGATAAAATCCACTCACAGCTACTTTAAAGAAACTGCCAATATAGGCATCAGCACCTGCCTCATAACTCCAGGAATTTTCTGTATTCAAATCAGGGTTTCCAATGGTACCGCTTTTTACAACTGCCTTGTTGTAATTATTAAATCGTTCCGTGAAATCGGCACTGCGTATGGCTCTGCCGGCATTGGCCCGCAAAGTAATTTGTTTAAACAGGTAAGCAATATTTACCTGTGGTAACAAGGCTGCGCCATAATTTTCATCCCAGTCCGCTCTTAGTCCCGGAGAAATTTTTAATTTATCCAACGTAAAAAGTGCCGTTCCAAAAATTGCACCATGATGCGTTGCATGATTGCCACGATCGTTAGAAGTAATACCACGCCTGTCTAATTGTGAACCGATATTCAAATTGAAATGTTGATTAATTTTTTTTGTCAACAGGTATTGTAATATTAACAGGTTCGATTTGTTATCATTGGCAATGGACTTTGAATTGTACAAGTAATTATCGTGCGTTTGTTTGTACATCACATCTATCTGCTGACTTGTTTTTTCCGTTTGCTTTTTTAACTGGGCCTGGTTCCACCAGGTAGTTACTTTTTCAACTGCGGTGTCACTGGTAAATGTGGTATAAAAATTCTGTGCTGAAAATTTGCGGCTGTCAATACTGCTTCTTAAAGACAGTTGCCAGTTATTTTTCAATGCAAATGCCATAGAGCCGCTAAGGGTATGGTTGTGTATATAACCTCTGTTGTTTCCCCGTAATAATTGCCCGGTTGTATTGTTGCTCAATAACCCCAGGGCTGCATTTACTTTAGGTCCAGTGAAGCGAACGCCGGCATCACCGTTTATTAAATTATATTGCCCTGCTGTTACACCAATATTTGCAGTTGTCTTTTTTTCATTTTCATATTTGCTGAAGGTTTTTGTGATGATGTTGATAACGCCACCAACGGCTTCGGCTCCATACACCGCTGCGGCCGGTCCACGCAATACTTCTATGCGTTCAATTTCGGAAGGTGCTACAGGAAAGTAAGATGCAAAGTGCCCTGAAAGCGGGTCGTTTAATTTTATACCATCTATTAAAACCAACACCTGTTGAAACGTACCGCCACGCATAACGATATCACTTTGTGCGCCCAATGGGCCACGTGACTGTACTTCAACGCCTGGTACATATTTTAATAATTCATCGACAGAACTCACGGGTAGTTGCCTGAATTTTTCACCGTCTATTACGGTGATGCTCCGGCCGGTTTCGCTTATTTTTTGTGGCGTTCTGGTAGATGTAACTGTTACGGGGTTAAGGTCAACAGTGCTCTGCGCCGTTAGGTTGGTAGATGCAATAATACATGCAGCAAGTATAAGTTTTCTCATTTAATTCTATATAAGCCGCAAAAGTATGAAACTGTAATTTAGCAGGATGTTTTGATGCGGAATAAATTTAATATTGCTCAGATTCGTTCGGGAAATCTTTGCTTCGCACATCTTTAATATACTGATCAATGGCCGATGTTATTTGTTCATCCAGGTTGAGGTATCTTCTTAAAAAGCGGGGTTTAAAATCGGTGTTAATGCCCAGCATATCGTGCATTACCAGCACCTGTCCATCACAGGCACCACCAGCGCCGATGCCAATGGTGGGTATTGTTAGGCTTTGTGTAACCTCCCTTGCAAGGGTAGCCGGAATTTTTTCCAGTACAATTGCAAAGCAGCCAGCTTCCTGCAAAAGCAACGCATCTTTCCTTAATTTAATGGCTTCTGCCTCTTCAGTAGCACGTACCACGTATGTGCCAAATTTATTGATAGATTGCGGCGTAAGTCCTAAGTGTCCCATTACAGGAATACCGGCACTCACAATTTTTTTTATTGAATCAATCACCTCCTCGCCACCTTCCAGTTTTACCGTATGTCCACCACTTTCCTTCATAATTTTAATGGCAGAAGCAAGTGCTATCTCAGAGTTGGATTGATAGTAACCAAATGGAATATCCACTACAATTAAACTGCGTTCCCTTGCTCTCACCACGCTTTGTGCATGATAGATCATCTGGTCCAGCGTTATGGGAAGGGTAGTGGCATGGCCAGCCATTACATTGCTTGCGCTGTCGCCTACAAGAATAATGTCAATGCCGGCCGCATCAAATAACTTGGCAAAAGAATAATCGTACGCCGTAATCATTGCGATTTTTTCGCCGGCGAGCTTCATCTTCTGAATGGTATTGGTGGTTACTTTTTTGTATTCCATATCTATTGCTGGCATTCAATTATTTTTTTAATGCGAAATTTCTCATAGGTTGTTGCTCGTATAAGAACAGCAAATATATCACTTATGTACCTGTAATAAAATCAGGGGCGATAAAATTATTTATGGAGATTACTTTGGTATAAATGAACATTCAACTTGTTCTAACTAATACAGGCATTCAATATTAATATTCAAATGAAAGCACCGGGAGATGGTGAAGATTAACGGAACTATTTTACTTCTTCATACAAATGCTTTACCAGGCCATCCGCCAAACCAATTTTTGGTACGTAAATTTGTTCAGCACCGGCCCAACGCATTACATTGATGTAGATTTGCAATGCAGGAACAATTACATCTGCACGGTCTTCCCTTAAACCATATTTATTGATTCTGTCTTCGAGCGTAACACTGCCCAATTCTTTATAATAATCTCTCAATAATTCGAGTAGAAGCGGTTTGCCATCTTTACGCTTACTCATAGAAAAAACTTTGTTGATATTACCACCACTACCAATTGCCACCACTTGCTTCTGTCCTTTGATCGCTCCTCTCAGGGAATCTTTCATTTCAACCCATTCCTTGTCTGTAACCTTGTTTTTTAACAACCGAATGGTTCCAATATTGAAAGAATGTTTGTAAGTAAGAATGCCATTGCTAAAGAAAGAAAGTTCGGTACTACCGCCTCCAACATCAATGTATAAATAACTATGATCCTTGTCCATATTCTCTGCCACATGATTCTCATAAATGAGTCCTGCTTCAAAATCACCGGTAATTATTTCTATCGATATTTCTGTTTCGAGTTTAACTTTTCTAATAATGTCAACCGAGTTTTTTGCATCCCTCATTGCACTGGTAGCGCATGCAATAATATGTGATACGTTATAAGCATTGCAAAGATGTTTGTAGGCTTTCATCGTTTGCAAAACCATCCCGATTTTTGCTTTTGGAATTATACCTAAATCGAATACATCAAATCCCAGGCGGAGCGGAACACGAACAAGGTTTAACTTATTAAAAGAAGGATTACCTTTTTCGTCCTTTAGTATCTCCATGATCAACAGCCTCGCTGCGTTACTTCCAATGTCAATTGCTGCTAATCTCATTGTTAATCCGTTAAGTGTTTTCGGTTTTATATTGATCTTTTACAGGAACATATTCCGATTCAGTTCGAATATAATTGATGATGCAAAGATAGGTTTGTGAAACCCAAGGATTACGGGTGATGCACATGGAAGGGTATTATGTGGATAATTTATAGCAGAAATATTTTACCTCGTGAAAAAACACCAGTGAATGAAATAAACAATTAAAAGTGAAAACAGAATTTGTAAATAAAAAATAAATATGCTGGCGGTTTGAAAGATATTTATCCCTCAATTTTAATCGTATTTTTTGCGGTACAGGTAATTGTAAGTTTCCACCTGCGACCTTACCTTGCGGGTATTGCGGGGGTTGATATAAGTATTGGTTAAATCATTGTCGAGTTTCCTTGCCTTGATGTTATCTGAGAGTTGAATTTGAAGAATATCCTTGATTTCTTTTTGTATTTCCGAATCATAAATGGGGCAGCCAGCTTCTATACGATGATCTATATTTCTAACCATCCAATCTGCTGAATTAATAAATACTTTTTCATCACCATCATTGTGAAAAATCATTACCCTTGCATGTTCCAGGTATTCATCAATGATGCTGATTGCCTGAACGGGAGCCTTATATTTTTTACTTTCAGAAAGCATGCAGAATATGCCTCTTACTACCATCTTTATTTCAACACCTGCTTTTGCTGCCTCGTACAGTTTTGCAATCAGCATTTCATCACTAAGCGAATTCATCTTTAAGGTAATGGCTGCAGGTTTACCTGCTCTGGCAATTCTAATTTCTTTTGTGATCAATTGAATCAGGCTTTTTCGCATGCTGGTAGGACTCACCAACAAAGTTTTGCATGCCCTTAAAAAACGAAGCCTGGTTTTAGGCTGTTCCAGGAAATGAAATATCCTGTTTACATCTGCCATAATATGCCTGTTGGAAGTAAGCAGGCAATGATCTCCATAAATTTTTGCAGTTCGCTCATTTAGGTTTCCGGTACTTACAAATCCATAGTGGATTTCACGGTTGTTCACCATTTTTTTGATAAGGCAAATTTTACTATGCACCTTCATGTCGGGTACACCCAATAAAACATTTACACCAGCTTCCTCCAGTTCTTCTTTCCATTCAAGATTGGCTTCTTCATCAAACCTGGCCCTTAGTTCTATCACGGCTGTTACCTGCTTGCCATTGCGAACTGCGTTGCTGAGTGCATTGATGATTTTTGATCTTGGCGCAAGCCTGTAACAGGTAACTTTGATGGATACAACATCCGGGTCTATAGCGGCTTCTCTTAATAGATCAGTTACACTGTCGAATGAATGGTAGGGAAAATTTAATAAAATATCCCGCTTTAAAACAACCTCAGAAACCCTGTTTACATTTTTCAGCAATGGATGTATGAACGGTTTTTTACGGGTACTTTTTTGTTCAAAAACCGATTCAGGAAAATTAATAAAATCTTTAAAATTGTGAATTCTTCCACCAGGAATTAAATTATCTTTTTCAGATAATCCCAATCTCTTTACAAGATAGGTGAGTAGGGAAGGATCTATTTCTTTATCGAATACGAAGCGAACTGGTTTGCCTTTTTTTCTGTTGCGCAAACCCTTTTCTATCTTTTCCATCAGCGATGTGGTAACATCATAATCGATGTCAATTTCAGCATCCCTTGTTACTTTAATTATATGGGCGCTGAATACATCGTATCCAAAAAATGAAAATATAAACGGTAAACAAAAACGTATAACATCCTCCAGTAAAATGATGTGGTGTTCATTTTGTTTTGATGGTAAAATCACGAATCTTGGAAGCCGCCGGGCGGGCACTGAAACCAATGCAAATCGCTGCGGAATTGATTTGTCGGAAGTTGATAGTTTACAGGCAAGATAAATGGATTTGTCGCTAAGGGTAGGAAATGCCTGGATACTTTCAATCATTAATGGAACAATATTGCTCCTGATTTCATCATTGAAATAATTGGTGATAAACTTTTGTTGCTCCCGGTTGAGCTGACGATCATTTATAATAAATGTTTTTTCCTTTTTAAGCTCCCTCAATATTTCATTCCAAATACGATCAAATTCTTTTTGCAATAAAATCACTTTCTCCTGTATATCTTCCAGTATTTTTTCCGGAGAAATTTCCAAATGCATATTGCTGTTCGTATCCACTTCAATCATGCGTTTGAGTGTAGCAACCCTAACCCGAAAAAACTCATCAAGGTTATTAGAAAAAATACCCAGAAAACGAATCCTTTCTCTCAGCGGCACGGTTTCATCTGCAGCTTCCTGCAAAACCCTGCTATCAAATGATAACCAGCTTATGTCCCGAATGATTACTTTTTGTTTTGACAAGCGATTTTTTTTTATTGATCTGGCGAAATTAACCGGTTGAAGCTAAAAAATCAGAAAAGTAAAGTTAAGTTTTCTGATTATTCCGAAGCCACTTCAGTTAATTTAGACGCCTTGCGGTTATAATATGGCAAGGCTGTCAGGGAAAAAAAGCCTACAATTAAAATGATGAAAAATTGTGCAAGCCATTGTAAAATACCGTTGGCATAACCGTGCCCTTTGTCTATCCCATACAAAAGCATTACCTCCATAATGAATAGCTGGTAGGTTCCAATGCCTCCGGGAGTAATGATCATGCCGATACTTGCAAATGCCAGTATTGGAAAAGTGGCTGCCACCGGAAGGCCGGAAGTTTCTGTAATCACATAAAATCCAAGGTAGGTACCCGATGCATAACAAAGCCAGATAAATATACTGTGCAGAATAAATGCTCTTTTATTTTGTAAGTGTTTTATGCTGGCCAAGCCTGCACCAACACCATTAAAAAGAATGTGCAGTTTTTTTATAATCCCGACATTGTTGTATTTCTTAAATAAAAATTTGAGGAGAAAATACAAGATGATAAATCCTGTAATTACAGCAATCATCTTTATAATCATCATTTCTGTATTGCCGGAGAGAAAAAGTTTTGAGAACTTTTTTTGAGCGTATCCCCCGATAATATCTACCTGTGTGGCAATTGCGATGATAAACACAATGATCAACGACACAACATCCACAGCTCTTTCTACCAGTATCGTACCAACGAGTTTATCGGGCGGTACTTTTTCATATTTCCCAAGTATAGTGCATTTGAGTACTTCACCCAGGCGGGGTATGGCCAGGTTGGCAAGGTAGCCGACCATTACAGCAAAAAAAGTATTTAATAAGCCGGGCTTGTATCCAATGGAAGCCATTAATATTTTCCAGCGCATTGCACGGCTAAGATGGCTTGCAACAAGAATAAAAAAAACAGGAATAAACAGGAAATACCGGGCCGACTTAAGCGCTCTTTTGCACTCCTCCCAGTTTTTATCGTCCATTTTATGAATGCTCCACCAAACCAGGAAGATGCCCAATCCTAAAAACAATAAATATTGAAGAATTGTAAGGATTTTTTTTTTCATAATGGGCTACAAAATACGAAGTTATGTTGAAAGATATATTGCATTAACTTTTAAGGGTTAAGCTTTTGTAATGGTTTGTTTTATTAATGCGTACCAGTAGAGGATGAATCATTTAATAGCATATTGTCAATAAGCCGTACTTCGTTCAGGTAAGCGGCAACCAATGCTATCAATGGCTGTTTCTCATCGTAGTTTTTTACTTCATTTAAATCTTCGGTAGTTGCAATTGCCACATAATCTACTTTGAATCCTTTTTCATTTAATGTGTTAACGGCCGCTGTTTCCAACAAATCAATATTTGTATCTTTTATATTTTCTTTAATTGAAACTAAGGTTTCAAAAATTGAAGCAGCCTGTTTCTTTTCATCCTTACTTAACCTCATATTCCTGCTGCTCATCGCCAGGCCATTAGGTTCACGCCGGGTTGCACAAATAATGACCTGTGTGTTTAAACCAATTATTTCCACGAGGCGCTTTAGGACCATGCATTGTTGAAAATCCTTTTGCCCAAGGTAAAGCTTTGCAGGTTTTACAATATCAAGTAAGCGGTGCACTACCTGGCAAACTCCCTGGAAATGTCCGGGACGGTACTCGCCTTCGAGTTTGTTTTCGAGGTCACCTAACTGATATATTATTTTACTTTGTAATCCGTCGGGGTACATTGTTTTAACCGATGGAAGAAAAAGGACATCACAGCCTGCTTTCTCTAATTGGAAGATATCATGTTGAATGGTTTGCGGATATTTTTCAAAATCCCTGGCATCATTAAACTGTGTAGGATTAATAAAAATACTGCAGGTAACGAGTTCATTTTCAGCACGGGCTTTTGCTATCAGTCCTACATGTCCTGCATGCAAAGCGCCCATTGTTGGTACAAAAGCATTTATCACCCCTTCTTTGTTTTTTTGCATCAAAAAGCGAGTGATGTCGGTTGCACTTTTAAATATAATCATTCTGTAATGCGTTGTGGCTCAAATGTAAGTGTATATTGATTAAAAAAAATAGCTTAACTTTGCTGCCCTTTACGTAAATCATTGGACATAAACCAATCGCAAATGTCAACAAAAACAAGAATTTTATTTATTGCTAATGAAATGTCTCCTTATGTCGAGCTAACGGAGTTTGCTGAGATCATCAACAAACTGGCTGTGAAATCGAATGATAGTGGCATGGAAGTGAGGTGTATTATGCCGCGTTTTGGTACCATCAATGAAAGAAGACATCGTTTACATGAAGTAGTTAGGTTATCGGGTATTAATGTTTCAATTGATGGAGATGATTTTCCGTTGGTTATTAAAGTTGCATCCTTACCCAATGCACGCTTGCAGGTTTATTTTTTAGATAATGAAGATTTCTTTAAGCGTAAATCCATCTTTACCGATGAAAATGAAAAGTGGTATGATGACAATGGATTGCGAACTGCATTATTTTGTAAAGGAGCGCTTGAAACCGTAAAAAAGTTTGGCTGGCCTCCCGACATTATTCACTGCAGCGGGTGGATGACCGGATTGATTCCCATGTTTATTAAAACTGCTTACAAGAAAGAACCGGTTTTTAGTAACTGTAAAGTTATTTATACCATTGGTGAAAATACGTTTAAAGAAAAACTGGGCAGTGATTTTTCCAAACTTATTACCATTAACGACAATGTTACCAAGAAGGAATTGGAATTCTTTAAGGATCATAATAACGTTTCTATGTTCAGGGGCGGCGCTGCTTTTGCAGATGCGGTAACTTTTGGTTCTGAAAATGTAGATAAAAAACTGGTTGAAGAATTCAGTAAAATCAAAGGCAAAAAAACCCTTCCGTTTAACGCTGAAAGTGATTTAACAGACTATTTACAATTATATGCCGACCTTTCCAAATAGGTTATAACATATAGCATATAGTACCAACCCATATTTAATAAATTCCGTTTTTGTGCAAAGAAAATTTTTACGTTTATCATTGGCTATTGTAGCATGTTTTTCAATATTAGTCTGGGGTTGTAATAAAATAGATACTACCAAATTAGGTGCCGACCTGATTCCCGCCGTTGATAATATTCACACATTTGCAGACACGTTGCTTATCAACGCTTCAAGAGAACCGTTGATAGATTCAACCAGGCTTACGCTTTCAGAAACGCATGTATTGGGCAATATAAAAAATGATCCCATTTTTGGTAAAACAAAAGCGGACTTATTTCTACAAATTAAGCCTACCTTTTTTCCTTATTATTACGGACAATCGGGTGATTCAATTCTTACTTATGATTCGGCATTTTTATGCCTTGCATATAGGGGGTATTATGGTGATACCAACACCGCCCAAAATTTAAAAGTGTATAGTCTTGATGCCAATACAAGCAATTTTAAGGATTCCGCTTATTTACTGAATTTCACTCCCAATATTCCATTTGCCGGTAATTTAATAGGGCAGGCTTCGATTGTGCCAAAAGAAGTCAGTAAACTGGCATTTTTTAGCAATCATAAAGACTCTGCTTCAAATCAAATCCGTATAAAATTGGATGCTGCATTTTTGGCTAAGATTAAGGCTTATGATTCAAGTGCTAATCCTGCGATGAATGCCTACCATTCAGATTCTCTGTTCAAGGAAATGTTTAAAGGATTTGCTATTGTAGCAGATGATGGTTCGCCCGGTAATGGTCTCTTTTATATTAGTCCTACCGATCCAACTACCCGTCTTGAAGTTCATTTTACCAGGAAATCTACGCTTGGAGTAAAGGATACGAGTTATTCATCCTGGGCAGTTGCTAATGGTTCAAGTTTTAATATAACCGCTTCTGCACACGCTACCAATTTAAAAAGAGATACCAGCTCATCTGAGTTCCCAAATTCGCCGCAACCAGATGCCTTGTATTTGGAAACAGCACCGGGCTATGCTGTTAATTTATCGATACCTGCATTATCCGGTTATCCAAACAGAATTATACATCGTGCAGAAATTATCCTGGAACAAATTCCCGGTGATCCTGCATTGGATAATATTTATACCCCACCACCTTATCTATACCTTGATTTAATTGATGATACATCCATACCTAAAAAATATAAGCCGGTGTATTATGATTTAAGTCCTACATCTTTTTATAATCCAGACGATGTGAATTCATTTTATCCAACAAATGGAGCGGACCACACATATTATGGTGGATATACAAAAACGATTTCAGATCAGTTGGGAACCAGGGCAACCTATTTCTTTAACCTTACCAGGTATGTACAGAATATGATTACCCGAAAAACAAAAAATTATCAGTTGAGGGTATATGCACCTTATAATCTTAGCTATTACGGTTTAAGGCTTCCTTACAATAACAACCTTGCTTATGGCAGGATAAAGCTTGGTAGCGGAACCAACACAAACTTTAAACTTCGAATGCGGATCGTTTACTCTAATCTGTAATCACAAAATTATATCGCAAAGCCTCCTTTTAATAAACGGGAGGCTTTGTTAATTACTATCACAACACTATCTTTGCACCCAAAATTTAAAACTACATGCCTTATTTATTTACTTCTGAATCCGTAAGTGAAGGACATCCGGATAAAGTAGCTGACCAGATCAGTGATGCATTAATTGATAACTTTCTTGCTTTTGACTCCAATAGTAAAGTTGCCTGCGAAACATTGGTTACCACCGGGCAGGTTGTACTGGCAGGAGAGGTTAAGAGTAAAGCCTATCTTGATGTGCAGGAAATTGCCCGTGGCGTAATTCGTAAAATAGGTTATACAAAAAGTGAATACATGTTTGAAGCAAATTCATGCGGTATTCTTTCAGCAATTCATGAGCAATCTGCAGATATTAACCAGGGCGTTGACAAGCAAAAGAAAGAAGAACAAGGTGCAGGAGACCAGGGAATGATGTTTGGGTATGCAACCAGTGAAACTGAAAACTATATGCCATTGGCATTGGATCTTGCACATTTTCTTCTGATAGAATTAGCTGCGCTACGCCGGGAAAATAAGGAAATTAAATACCTGCGTCCTGATGCCAAAAGCCAGGTAACATTGGAGTACGATGACAACAATCACCCTGTACGTATTGATGCAATTGTAGTATCAACACAGCATGATGATTTTGGAGCAGAAACAAAGATGCTTGCAAAAATTAAGAAAGATATTATTAGTATTCTTATTCCAAGGGTGGTTGCAAAATATCCAAAATATGCACATCTTTTCAATGGTAAAATTAAATACCATATTAACCCAACCGGTAAATTTGTAATCGGCGGACCGCATGGTGATACAGGATTAACCGGACGTAAAATAATTGTAGATACCTACGGTGGCAAGGGTGCTCATGGTGGTGGCGCATTCAGTGGTAAAGATCCAAGTAAGGTTGATAGAAGTGCTGCGTATGCTACCCGCCATATTGCGAAAAACCTGGTTGCTGCAGGATTGTGTGAGGAAGTACTGGTACAGGTTAGTTATGCAATTGGTGTTGCTCAGCCTACAAGTATTAATGTAAATACTTATGGTACTGCAAAAGTAGCCTTGACCGATGGTCAGATAGCAGCGAAAATTATGGACATGAAATGTTTTGATATGCGTCCATACTTTGTTGAACAACGTTTAAAATTACGCAACCCTATTTATAGTGAAACTGCTGCTTATGGTCACATGGGGCGTAAAAATGAAATCGTTGAAAAAGTATTTACTTCTCCTTACGGTAAATCAGTTACTAAAAAAGTTGAACTATTTACCTGGGAAAAACTGGATGCTGTAAAAGATGTAAAAAAGGTTTTCGGACTACAATAATATTTTCCAAACTCCGCCAAACCGGGGCATTTAAAACCATAAGTTTGAAAAAGCTTATGGTTTTTTATTAGTTTCAATAACACTTAATTTTGCATGGTGAAAAATTTCAGACAACAACAACACAGGCCGAAAAAAAACACATTGGTAATTGGCCGAAAGGCCATTATTGAAGCAATGGAAACCGGTAAGCAGCTTGAGCGTATTTATATGCAATCTACCATTCATGGTGAAGTGATTGATGAAATTAAGCGGTTGGCAGAACAGCACCTGGTACCAATCAATAAGGTTCCGGTAGAAAAATTAAACAGTTTCAATATCAGCAATCATGAAGGTTGTGTTGCAATTATAAGCAAAATTCAGTACCAGGATTTGCAGAATGTAATATCCTTCATTGTTGAAAATGGAGAAACACCTTTCTTCCTGATATTGGATGGAATTACTGACATCAGGAACATTGGCGCCATTGCACGCAGCGCATTTTGCTTTGGAGTAAATGCAATCATCATTCCGGATAAAGGCGTAGGTGCATTAAATGAAGATGCCATTCTTACATCAGCCGGAGCGTTGGAAAAAATCGCTGTGTGCAGGGTTAATAGTTTAATGAAAACAGTGGATGAATTGCACATGAATGGCATTAAAGTTTTTGCCAGCGAAATGACAGCAACTAAAAAATTATATGAGCTGGAATTAAAAGATCCCTGCGCCATTGTAATGGGAGGAGAGGAGCACGGTGTATATCCTGCATTGATGAAAATCTGCGATGAGCAATTTCAAATTCCCATGACAGGCGATTTTGAGTCGCTCAATGTATCTGTTGCCACCGGAATTATTTTGTATGAAATAATGAAACAGCGCTCCGTGAACTAACAACAACAAGTGTTTACACCATATATTTTATTTAAAAAGGCTTCATTTATCTGAAGCCTTTTTTAATGTATATTTTTTATCTCAGTAATGATAAACTGCCCTTTTGAATTTTTTTAAATCCCTGGTACGAATAAGTAGCTTGCCATACATAATTACTGCTGGCCAGCATTTTTCCCTTATACATACCATCCCATTTCTTTGATGGATCGGAAGTTTTAAAAACCAATTCTCCTAAACGGTTAAAGACCGACAATGTATAATTATTTAGCAATGCAATATTTCCTAAGGGCCCGAACTGATCGTTGATGCCATCATTATTAGGGCTAAACGCTTTTGGAAAAAATACATCACCGCAAAGTTGTAAGTTTAAAACATTAATGGTGAATGTGGCCGCTGCAGAAGGACAGGCAACAGTTGCATATTTTGAAACAAGCTGGTAGCTGCCTGAATTAAGATCAGTAAATACAGGATTGGCCTGGTAGTTTAATCCATCAATACTATATTCAATATTTGCAGCCCTTGGTGTAATTACAATTGCAGTTCCTATTGTACTGGCGCAGGATGGATGTGTTAAACTAACTGCCGGTATTGCAGGCTTTCCGGGATTGGCAACAAATGGAAAAACCCGTGGTGCCGAAATGCAACCGGTGATAATATTTTTAGCTGTTAGAGTATAACTGATGTTGGTGGCAACTGTGAGGTTACCAAATACATTACTTATTTGGTAGTTGATACCATCAATTGAATATCTGAGTTCAGGGTTTAATGGAGGTGTTACTGTAATGGAACCTTTGGGATTAGTGCAATCCGGCTGCGTAGAACTTGCATTTAGCACCGGCGCACCTGGTACCGGTTTAATGGTTAAAATGGTGGGAGATGAAATGCATCCCAATGCTATATTTTTTACGGTCACATTATACATACCTGGCGCCAGCGTTTTAAAAACTAAATTTTGACTATACTGAATACCGTCAATGCTATATGCCCAATTGATCCCGGTTGGACTCGTGATACTAATTGTTCCTGTTTGAACAAGGCAGGTAGGCTGAACCGTTACTAAAGCAGTGGGAGGCACAGGAGCCCCCGGTACTGCATTTACTGATAGCATGGTGGCAGGAGATAAACAACCAGAACCACTATTTCTGACAGTTACATTGTAAACAGCAGGAACGAGACCATTAAAGATTTTACCAGGCTGGTAAACAGTGCCATCAACGCTGTATTCAAGACTGCCACCGCTTGGAGCTGTAATTGTAATGGTACCCGTTGGAACGGTGCAGATTGGTTGTGTGGTAACAGAAGCAGTTGGTGCAACCGGCACTATAGGTGCTGCATTTACGGTTAAGGCAGTAGCAAGAGATACACATCCAGTGACGGTGTTTCTAACCGTAACGTTATAATTGTTGGCAGCCAGGTTAGTAAAGCTTGTGCCCGCCTGGTAGGTGCTTCCGTTGATACTGTATTCGAGATTGGAACCCGATGGTGCAGCAATTAAAATGGTGCCGGTTGCAATTGTACAGTTAGGCTGCACCGTTATAGAGGCTGTTGGAGTAGCAGGTGCACCCGGTACTGCATTTACAACCAATGCTGTTTGTTGGGAAATACAGCCGTCCGTGGTATTTTTTACAGTAACAGCATAGTTTGCTGGTAATAAACCGCTAAAGTTTGTCCCGGCCTGGTAGGTAGTCCCATTGATGCTGTATTGAAGGTTTGCGCCGGTAGGAGCAGTAATAACAATGGTACCTGTTGGTGTTATGCAGGTGGGTTGTGCTGTTACTGAAGCCGTCGGCATTGCGGGTGCTGCCGGAACCGCATTCACTGTTAATGCGGTAGCTGTGGAAATACATCCTGTGGTTATATTTCTTACGGTAACACTGTATGAACCCGGCGCTACGCCTGTAAAACCTGGCCCTGCCTGGTACGTGGTGCCATCGATACTGTATTCAAAATTTATACCTGTTGGAGCCGTAATATTAATGGTTCCTGTGGGTACTGTACAGGTTGGTTGTACCGTAACAGATGCAGTTGGTGCAGGCGGAGGTGGAGTGACAGCGTTTACTGTTAAAGCCTTTGCCCCGGAAACACATTCGGTAATAGTATTCCTAACGATTACATTGTAAGTAGCCGTTGCAAGGCCGCTAAACGTAGTACCTGGTTGATAGTTGGTTCCATCGATGCTATACTCCAGGCTGGCCCCGGTTGGTGCCGTAATTACAATGGTGCCCGAAGGAATATAACAATTGGGTTGGGCCGTTACCGTTGCAGTTGGATTTACCGGTGGAACCGGAATTGCATTTACCGTTAACGGAACATTCAGGGATTTACAACCGTTGGCTGTATTACGTACGGTAACATTGTAATTGGCCGATGGTAAACTATTGAATGTAGTGCCGGCCTGGTAAGTGGTTCCATTAACACTGTACTCAAGGTTTGCACCGGTGGACGCTGTTATTAATATGGTGCCGGTAGTTGTAATACAGGTAGGCTGTGCCGTTACCGAAGCTGTTGGTGTTGCTGGTAATGATGGTATTGGATGAACAGTTAAAAGCAATGGTACAGATACACATCCCGTACTATTGTTACGTGTTGTTACATTGTAGTCAGCAGGTGCCAGGTTACCGAAAACCATTCCGGTTTGATAAGTAGAACCGTTAATACTGTATTCCAGGTTCATTCCGGTAGGCCCGGTAAGCGTAATGGTTCCTTTGGTAATGATACAAGTGGGTTGTGTTGTTACAGATGCAGCAGGCGTGGCAGGTGCTCCCGGCACAGGATTAACAGTTAGTGCCCTCGGGGCAGATCCGCAGCCGGTTGCAATATTTCTTACGGTGAGGCTGTAACCGGATGGTGCCACTCCGGTAAAAATTACACTCGATTGGTAAGTACTGCCATCAACACTGTATTCATAATTTGCCCCCGTTGGCGCTATGATAGTAATAATGCCGGTTGGTACAGTACAAGTGGGTTGTACCGTAACAGCAGCCGTTGGTGCAGCCGGTGCTGCAGGCACTGTATTTACCGTTAATAAAGTTGTTAGCGAAGCGCATCCCGTAATAATATCTCTTACAGTAACATTATAACCGGATGAAATTAATCCACTGAAAATTGTTGAAGCCTGGTAGTTGCTGCCATCAATGCTATACTCATAGTTTACACCGGTTGGTGCACTGATTGTAATTGTACCGGAAGGCGTGTAACAGGATGGCTGCGTAGTTACAGCGCCTGTTGGAGCAGCCGGGCCTCCCGTTGGTGCATTTACAACAAGGGATGTAGGGGCCGAAGTGCAACCGGTGTTGATGTCTCTTACAGTTACATTATACCCGGCTGGTGCAAGGCCCGTGAATAAGGTTGAGGCCTGGTAGTTAGATCCATCAATACTGTATTCGTAGTTCAATCCAAGTGGTGCGGTTACTGATAATGTTCCTGATGGTACTGCACAATTTGGTTGTATGATTATGGAGGCTGTAGGTGCTGCGGGTAATGGATTTACCGTAACCGTTACATCCTTTGTAATCGGGCAACTAAATACGGTTGAACTGGTGACTGTATAGGTGGTTGTTGCTCCGGGATTTGCTGTTACGGCTGAACCACTGGTAGCGGATAATCCTGTGGCAGGGCTCCAGGCATAGATTCCATTTCCACCGGTGGCAGTAAGGGAAACGCTTTGGCCCCCGCAAATAGCTGGGCTGCCTGGCGTAACGTTTAAAATATTTACACCTCTGTTTGCTGCAATGGTAAAATTGCAATTGTCATTATTATAACCGTCTATCATCAGGTAGTAAGTATTGCCGGGGGTTAAACCGGCAGCACTTACAACGGTAATAATTGGCTTAGTGCCACCGGAATACGGAAAGATGTGTGGATAACAACCATAGGTAGTTACCGGACCTGCATTACAGGTGCCACTAAAAAAAAGCATTTGAATACCGCCGTTGTTATAGGTGTAATTGCTGTTGGGTACCCATACCGAAAAGGAAGCTGTTGTGGTAGCTGCTACAAATTTTATAAAAGAGTTATTTTCAATCCCGAAGCATCCATCCAAGCCGGAGCCTGGCCAATCCTGTACACTGCTTCCGGAAGTACTGCCACATAATCCATTAAAATCGCAAACGGAGGTAGCTGATGTGCAGGATGAGCCTGATGGCAGGGTAATGGAACAGGTGGGCAAAACAGGTGGCGGCGGTGCTGGTGTGGTTGAAAAACTAAGGCTCCAACTGTCTAAAGTTCCTGCATTGCCGGAATTTCTTCTGTCTTGTACGCAAAGTGTCCACGTGCCGTTTGCATTCTGCCCGTTGTTGACGGCGCCTAAATGGCCTTCGGGTAAAAAAGTGCCTGTAAAAGGAGGGGAGGCAAATTTTATGGAACTGGCTGCAGTTGCCGTAAAACAAGTACCGGTATAATTATTTCCTGAACCCCCGTTTTGAACGGTAAGCGGTACAACCGTTCCATCGGGAGCCGTAAGGATTACTTCAACTTCATCATCATAAGGGTGGGTAATATTGATGCATACCTGCGAAAGACCCATGGAGCTGTTGATTACTCCCACACCTGAAACTATGATCGGGAAACAGGTTTGCGTGGTAGCGCTGATGCCGGGAATTGAACCACCGGTACCGCTAAATGATTGTGCTTGTAAATTTTTGGTAAATACAAACAGGGTTGCTAAAAACAGTAAGTATTTTTTCATAAAAATGAACCCTGGCATTAAGTTAGTTTAGGTTGATCATCCACGGCATAAAATGATTGCCGGATGTAGTATTGGACTATTAAAAAAGAAAATTTATACCTGTATTATTAAAGCAAATTGCTGGTCTCTATAAATTTTTCCTGTTGGGTTAATGTATGAATGATTCGGTTGAAATATGTGGTGTCAGCGAACTTACAGAAAAATAATAATATTCATTTCTGTAAGTGAATATTTTATTCCTGCATATCCATGTCCGAAAATTTATTTCCATCGGCTGTTTTTGATGAGCTTGCTACCAGCCCATCTATAATATTGATTTCTTCGGGAGTAAAGTATCTCCATTTTCCCACCGGTAAATTTTCAAGGGTAATATTCATGATGCGTACCCTTTTTAAGGTAGTAACATTCAACCCCAGGGCAAGGCACATCCTGCGAATTTGCCTGTTCAGCCCCTGTGTTAATATGATCCTGAAACGGTTTTTACCTTCCTGTTTAACAAAGCATTTTTTTGTTACAGTATCCAGTATCCGAATGCCATTGCTCATTTTATTCACAAAATCACCGGTAATGGGTTTATCAACTGTTACGATGTATTCTTTTTCATGATTGTTGCCGGCACGTAAAATTTTGTTTACAATGTCCCCGTCATTGGTCAAAAAAATCAATCCTTCTGAAGGCTTGTCCAGTCTGCCGATGGGGAAGATGCGGCTTTTATAATTAATAAAAGAAATGATGTTGTGTTTATCTTTCAGATCTGTAGTACAGGTAATACCAACCGGTTTATTAAAAGCCATATAAACCGCTTTCTCTGTTTTTTTAATCGGCTCGCCATCAATTTCCACCACATCACCCGGCATTACACGGTTGCCTTTGATAGCCACCTTATCATTGATGGTAACACGGCCCTGGTCAATGTATTTATCTGCTTCCCTTCTTGAGCAAAAGCCTGTTTCACTTATGTATTTGTTTAAACTTTTATCCATGTTAGGGTTAAAATTAATGGCATATATCAGTGAAGGTTTTACCGGATTTTTGTATTGTTTAAATGATTACAACAGTACTGATGAACTGCCTGAATGCTCCCGGTAAATTACTGCCTTGCTGCCACTGCATTTACGTTTGTCTTAAAAGCATAGCTGACATCTGCCGGCAAAAATGTATTTATTTTTTCAAGATCCAGCGTAGTTCGTTTGTGTACTTCATCCCTGTGGTACATTGGAATAAATTTGGCACCTACCACAATTTCCTGCAATGTGTATGAAGTGCGGGCTATCACGATATCACTGAACGTATCATCAAAAGCCTTTAAGTAAATCAGGATTTCTCCACTGGTGCTGGCAAAATCTTCCGGTGTAAAACTGTAGAAAGGACTGTTCTCATTGATGGGATGTACAATTGTCCAGCTTAGTGAAAGGGAATTTATTTTCGTCATCTCCAATTCAATCTGAAAAAACTTGTTACGCATGGTGCCATTTTCTTCCATCATGATACCGGCTGTAACTTTTGTTTCGGCTTCGGAAAGGTTGTTGTTTTTGTAGGGTGCGGCACGCATCATCAAGGCAATTCCATCTTTGTAAGGCGCCAGTACGGCATTATCACTAAAACGGACATACGCTCTTGGGCGGCTAAATCGTCCATAAAATAAACCGGTGGCAATGGCAAAACTCAGCAGGCCAATCAAGGCTTCCAACGCTGATATAGAACTTGCTGCAAATCCATGGGGACTGATGCGCCCATAACCTACAGTAGTAAAAGTTTGTGTACTGAAAAAGTAGGCCTCACCAAATTCTTCCCATAACGAATCGGCCTTAATACCCTCCAGGTTTTCCATACCGATGGCAAAATACAGGCAGGCAAAAACTAAATTTATCAGGATATAAAAACACAGCAACAGCAAAAAAAAGTGCAGGCGTGGCAATTGCAATAAAGTATGGTACCAACTAATCCGGTCCAGTAACCGCAGGCCTCTTTTTTCTATATTGGGGGTGCCATCCTTATTTACAAAACGTCCGCCATAGTCAGCCGAATTTACACCAAAGCCTGTATTGATCTCAGCCTTTGCATTGGAGTTTATTTTTCGCAGTATTGCCATTGAAGGATTTTATCTTTGATTGGTATAGTAAATTAATCAATATTTGTTGTACTTATATTTATGCAATTTACAAAAGCGCTGCAACATACCATTGTTTGGAAGATCATAAATACCGTGTTGACTTTTTGTATCAACTTATTATTGGTGCGTATCATGGGAGGAGCATACAGTGGCATTTTTTTTTATGCAATTGCATTGTATGCTTTTTTTACCTTGATAATGAGTGGCAGCATTGAATCGGGAATCACCTATTTTGGTAGCAGCAGTTCGCTGAATATAAAAAGCCTTTCTATTTTTTTAATACCATGGCTCATTATACAGGGCCTGGTTAGCTGGCTGTTGCTGGGCATCATTGACCTGGAACTGAATAAGCAGTTTGCATGGATTTATATTATTTCCAATCTTGCCATCGTTTATTTTACTGCATTATACTATACTCAAAAACGGTTTATTTTTCTCAACATAGTTATATGTTCCATAAATTTTATGGTAATGATTTTTCTATTGTTAATTTACCTGCGGCCTGCATTTTTAAGCGGTCATTCAAGTCCAATGATTCCGGGAAATATTGCTGCAACGGCTCAGGAAATTTCAATGGCTTCCATCACTTATTTTGCTGGTTTTGTTTTTCAGGCATTGATACTGGTATGCCTGTTTTTTTATAAACAGGCTTGGAACTTGCTGCCGGTAACCATTGATCTGGCGCTTTTAAAAAAGTTGTTCGGCTATTCCATGATTGCTTTTATCAGCAA
Organism: Ferruginibacter sp.; assembly: GCA_046590675.1. Taxonomy (GTDB): domain Bacteria; phylum Bacteroidota; class Bacteroidia; order Chitinophagales; family Chitinophagaceae; genus Ferruginibacter. The sequence continues at coordinate 67,515 of JBKJUP010000076.1, forward strand.
TATTCTATTCTTTCTTGTAACAAGAATAGATTATTTTTTTGTACAAAAATATTGTGATGAGGTGGCACTTAGTAATTATGTGCAGGTGTCAAGGATGGGACAGTTATTGATTCTGCTACCCACCATGATGGCAGCAGTAATATTTCCATATAGTGCTGAAAAAGATGAAGATAAAACCGGTAATTACCTACAGCAATTACAGCAGCTCTGTCGCATTATCAGCTTTTTATTTATTCCGGTTAGCATCATCATTTTAATAACCGGGTACTGGATATTCCCCTGGTTATTTGGTGCAGCATTTAGCCAGATGTATGTAGCTTTTTTGTGCTACCTGCCTGGCTTTTATGCCCTAAGCATCCTTACTTTACTGGCAGCATATCTTGCAGGCAAAGCAATGCTTACTGCAAATATGATTGCCACCATTATTGCTTTGATAGCAGTAACGGCAGGCGATGTTTTTTTGGTTCCTGTATTGGGGATTAATGGGGCAGCCGGTGTTAGTAGTGTGGCATATATTTTTGGCCTGGCATATTTGATATGGGTATTTAATCATTCCCTGCAAACAAATACCAGTGGCTTTTTTAGTTTTAAGAAAGCTGATCTGAATACATTGATAAATATTTTTTAAAAAACAGTAATTATTTTGAAGATAAAAAATTGGATACAATGGGCGGCGACCTGGGCGGGGATGTCGCTGCTGAAAAAAGGCCTTCATCACAGGCTGGAGGGAACTGGTTCGGAATGGTTGCAGGATGTGCCTTCTAATGTGCCGGCTATTTTTAACCGGGTAGATTTTATATTGGATCAATGTAGGAACAAGCGGGTACTTCATATTGGATTTACTGATCATCCTTATACCATCATAAGAGCCCAATTGGGGAAGTTGTTGCACCTGCAATTAAAAAAAGTAACGGATAAATTAATAGGTTTAGATATAGCCGTAGATGCCATCAATCAGTATGTTGCCATAACGAATGACCAGGCAGTTTGCGCAGGTGATATCATGCAATTTTATCCCAAAGCCGTTATTGATTTTGAGCCCGAAATAATATTACTGTCAGAAGTGCTTGAACACCTTACGGACCCTTACAAAGCGGTGCAGGTATTACACGATCACTTCCCGGAAGGCACCACTGTATTGGTTACAGTGCCTAACTATGCGGCATTGGACACTATGTCATCAAGCCTGCAAAAAACAGAATCTGTTCATCCGCATCATCATTGGTATTTTTCGCCTTTTACATTGCAAAAATTATTTGATGATAAAAAGTTTAAGTTGCAACAATTGCACTTCGGCATGTACTATCAACCACGCACACGTATCAACGCAATTTTAAAACATTTTCCATTCAATGGAGATTGTATCATGGCTTTATTTACGATCATTAAAACCAATGAACATGGATAATATTTTATGGCTGCCAAGCTGGTATCCCAACCGCACAGATATTTACCAGGGCGACTTTATTGAGCGGCATGCAAAGGCGGTAAATGCTTATACAAAGCTTACCATTATGGTGGTGATTAAGGATGAAAATCTTCCGGTAAATAAAACAGAAATTGATAGAACTGTGTCCGGTAATCTAACTGTTTACAACATCTATTATGGCCGCAGCAGTTACAGCGGCTGGATAGAACAGTTGATTTCCTTGTTTCGTTATTTTAAGCTTCAAAAGAAAATATTTAAGCAGCTAACAGCAACTGAAGGAATGCCCAAACTGGTGCATGTACATGTAGCCATGAAGGCCGGATTGCTGGCACTTTGGTTAAAAAAAGAATACAATATTCCATTTGTTGTTACAGAACATTGGACGGGTTATTACCCACAGAGCGAACCCAATATTTACAATAGCAACTGGCTGTTTCGCCTGCTGAATAAAAGGATATTGGAACAGGCCACCTGTATATTGCCCGTATCCAAAGACCTTGGGAAAATGATCAATGAAAATTTTGTAAAAACCAGTTGCAGGGTAATACCAAACACTGTTGATGTTTCACTATTTTATTACAAACCATATACAACGAAAAGGTTCAGGTTTATTCATCCGTCGTACATGAATTATCAAAAAAATCCCGAGGGCATTTTGCAGGCTTGTAAAATGGTAAAAGACCAGGGCCATGATTTTGAACTATTGATGCTGGGAAATAAACCAGCCGACTTACAAAAAATGGTAGCAGATTACGGGCTTACAAACCAGGTATATTTCAGGCAGGCTGTGCCTTATGCAGAAGTAGCCAAAGAAATGCAGGAATCCAATGCTTTATTATTATTCAGTCGTTTTGAAAATCTGCCCTGTGTAATTGCCGAGGCGCTTTGTTGCGGTTTGCCTGTAATCAGCAGCCGGGTAGGGGGCATAGCCGAGGTGATCAATGCGCTCAATGGCAGACTGATGGAATCTGAAAACGTGGCCGCATTGAGTGTTGCCATGATTAAACTGATGCATTCCTATCAAACTTATGACCAGCAACAAATTTCCGAAAGGGCTGTCGAAACCTATCAATATGCAAAAGTTGGCAATGAAATTTTAGAAGTATATAAAACCATCCTGCCCCGATAGACTGTCTCTGTCTTATGATCATTGATATTTATTCAGCAGGTTTTTTATTGGGATAAACACATTTTCATGCCTGCCATGATTGATCGATACGATATAGAACAAATTAAATTCCATCAACGCTTCATTATTTTTTAAATTGACAACTATCTTTCCAGGCGATGACGGACTACCAATGCTATCATTTTAAGATCCAAATAACCGCTATCTTTTTTTAGTTGTTAACCATTCACCATTTGATTGGCAACGTGCCGTAATTATAAACTTTAGCAAGCTGCTTTTCAATACCGGCGGGAAACGTTATCTTTATAATGATCGGCATCTGTTGAAATCTGTTGAATGTACCAACATCTGTGCATAAGAAATGTTTGTGAGTTTGTTAATGATGGTAAATACCATTTATATTCGGGGCATACTTTCAAACCTTACAAAATAAATACCAGCAGGTATTTATGAAAGTTTCTCTTTAATACGACAAATGCTCGTCTGAACTTTTGAGTACCTCTTTAAGACTGAAACAGTCAACCACGCTGGGCTTAAGTAAGTAGCCTTCCAGTTTGTCGTAACCGTTCAATTAACTTTTTTATAAATAGATTTTATGAATAAACTATACTCGATTCTTTCGTTGATGGTGTTGGTATTTTTG
>JBKJUP010000037.1:0-55534 GCA_046590675.1 Ferruginibacter sp.
TTGCTAAGTTTGGGTTGCCAGCATTTACAGGTGCAGGATTTTTTAACCGACGTTAAAGAAAGAAATCCTGCCTTCAACAAACCTGTGTTGATATTTGAACAACAACAAACGGTAAGCGAAGAACAATTGGTGAAAGATGCCATTAAGCAAACCTTTGATCAGTTGATAATTGCTAACCAACAGGAAAGGTTACCTGCACCATTAAGTGAATTATGTATTGGGGTTAAATGTGGTGGCAGCGATGGGTTTAGCGGCATATCTGCTAACCCCGCCGTAGGTTACACAGCCGATCTGTTAGTGGGTTTAGGTGGAAAAATTTTGTTGGCTGAGTTTCCTGAATTATGTGGTGCTGAACAGGAATTGATCGACAGAACTGTGAATGAAACAATCGCTAAAAAATTCATCCGCCTCATGGAAGAATACGATGCACAGGCACATGCTGCAGGCAGCGGTTTTCACATGAATCCATCGCCGGGTAATATTAAAGACGGATTGATTACAGACGCCATTAAAAGTACAGGCGCCTGCAAAAAAGGTGGAACAGCTCCGGTGGTAGATGTACTGGATTATACAGAGCCTGTAACGAAACCCGGACTGAGCCTGGTGTGTACGCCTGGTAATGATGTGGAAGCAACTACCGGTAAAGCAGCAAGTGGTGCCACCTTAATATTGTTTACCACGGGCCTGGGTACACCAACGGGAAACCCTGTTTGTCCCGTTATTAAAGTAGCCACCAATACTAAACTGGCCAATAGAATGAGTGATATTATTGACATCAATACCGGTGAAATAATAGAAGGCGAAAAAACTATTCAACAAATGGGCGTAGAAATTTTGGAATATTGCATACGGGCAGCCAGCGGTGAAGTAATTCCCAAAGCTGTTCAGTTAAACCAGGATGATTTTATTCCATGGAAACGGGGCGTTAGTTTATAATTACCCACTAATTTTAATTAAAAATCTGAATTATGTTTTCACTTCAAAACAAACATGCAATCATAACCGGTGCTGGCAGTGGCATTGGCAGAGCTGTCGCCATATTATTTGCAAAGCAAGGCGCAACGGTTCATATACTGGATCTTAATATTGATGCCGCAAATGAAGTGGTAACACTTATTACAACAGAGGGGGGCAATGCAAATGCATACGCCTGTAATATTGCCAGCCAGTCCGCGGTTGACCAGGTTTTTGCTTCTATTGCTGTGTGTAATATACTGGTGAATTGTGCCGGCATAGCACATGTAGGAAAAGCAACCACCACATCCGAAGAAGATTTCGACAGGATATACAGTGTAAACATAAAGGGCACCTACAATTGCCTGCATGCCGGTATCCCTATGTTACAGCAGGCTGGTGGCGGTGTTATATTAAACCTTGCTTCCATTGCAGCGCTGGTAGGTATTCCGGACAGGTTTGCTTATAGCATGAGCAAGGGCGCTATGTATGCAATGACGCTGAGTGTTGCAAAGGATTATATGGCCGATAATATACGTTGTAATTCTATTTCTCCGGCAAGGGTACACACACCTTTTGTGGATGGATTTATTGCAAAAAATTATCCCGATAATCAACAGGAGATGTTTGAAAAATTATCGAAGAGCCAGCCGATTGGCAGAATGGGAACGGTGGAAGAAATTGCTTCACTTGCATTGTATTTATGCAGCGATGAAGCAGGTTTTATAACCGGTAATGATTACCCGATTGATGGAGGATTTGTAAAATTAAATAATTAGCAATAACAGGCAGCTCACTATTTCGCATAAAATAATCGTTGAAATAATTGGTGGCCAACATAAAAAATAAAGCATGAAATTAATTCGGTTTGGAGCAGTAGAAAATGAAAAGCCAGGTGTACATATTGATGGCGTAAATTATGATGTAAGTAATTTTATCAAGGATTATGACGAATCCTTTTTTGCAAATGATGGGCTTCAAAAATTAGCAGCCGTAATGTCTGCCAACCAGGGATCATTACCTGTGGTAGGAGATGGTATTAGAATGGGCAGCCCGGTTGCACGTCCTTCAAAGATTGTTTGTATTGGATTGAATTATGCAAAACACGCAAAGGAAACAAAGGCAGCCATACCGGCGGAACCTATTATTTTCTTTAAGTCAACAACCTCATTGACCGGCCCTTTTGATAACATCATTATTCCAAAAAACTCTGTAAAAACAGATTGGGAAGTAGAACTTGCATTGGTGATTGGTAAAAAAGCAAGTTATGTAGAAGAAGCTGAAGCCATGGATTACGTGGCCGGTTATACGCTCCACAATGATGTGAGTGAAAGGGCATTTCAATTAGAACGTGGGGGCACCTGGGATAAAGGAAAGGGCTGCGATACATTCGCTCCAATCGGGCCATGGCTTGTTACCAAAAATGAAATACCAGAACCGCATAAGCTTAGGTTGTGGCTATCGCTCAATGGAAAAATGATGCAGGATAGTAACACCGACGATTTGATTTTTAATATTCCTTTTCTGGTGTCTTATATCAGCCAGTTTATGACTTTACTGCCTGGCGATATTATTTCAACCGGAACACCCGCAGGCGTAGGACTCGGGTTTACGCCCAATATTTTTTTGAAAGAAGGTGATGTAGTTGAATTAGGAATAGATGGGCTGGGCACCAGCAGGCAACAAGTAGTTGCTTATAAAAAAGCTTAGTTATAAATAAGGTAACCGGTTAATAATTGACTACCTTATTTCATTATACAATTTTGTCAGTATCTGCTGATGCCATTCGTTCAAAAATTTAAGTAAAAAAACGTTGCTATATGAGTAAGAAAAACCCCTACCTGTTTGCCTTTGCTATGATTACTTCACTATTTTTTATGTGGGGGTTTGTACATAATCTCGATCCTATTTTAATACCACATCTTAAAAAGTCTTTTAGCTTAAATACTTTGCAGGCTTCACTTGTAGATTCTGCTGTATTTGCCGCTTACTTTTTAATGGCCCTGCCCGCAGGCTTCATCATGAAAAAGTATGGCTATAAGATAGGCATCATCACCGGGCTCGCATTATTTGCTTTGGGATCATTTTTATTTATTCCTGCAGCCAATACGCAACAGTACATTTTTTTCCTGGGCGCCTTGTTTATCATCGCATGTGGCCTGACTATTTTAGAAACGGCGGCTAATCCGTATGCCTCTTTATTAGGAGATCCGGCAAAAGCTACACAGCGGTTAAATTTTGCGCAGTCTTTCAATGGGCTTGCGGCTACCATGGCGCCAATCATTGGAGCAAGAATTATTCTTACCAAAGATTTTTCTGCCCAGGAGTTAGGTGCCATGACGGAAGCTGGTAGAAAGATGGCATTGGCAGCCGAGGCATCTACTGTAAAAATGCCTTACTTTATTTTAGGTGCGGTCATTGTAGTGATTGCCCTCATTTTTGCCTTTATAAAACTGCCTGAAATTGTAGAAAAAAATGATGATGATAATGAAATTTCGGCTTCCGTTTTTCATGCACTCAAACATAAGCATCTTGCCTGGGCCGTAGCTGCGCAGTTTTTTTATGTGGGGGCGCAGGTTTGTGTATTTAGCTTTTTTATTTTGTATGCAACAAAGGCCGCCGGTATCAGCAGTGTAAAAGCTGCGGACTATGCAGGGTACGGTGTGGGTATGGCGTTTATGGTAGGCAGGTTTGCGGGCACCTTCTTTATGCGGTTTGTTAAACCTGCAAAATTATTGTTGTTGTATGCACTCATTAATATTGTGCTTTGCTGCGCCGCCATGCTGCTGCATGGTATGGTAACTATTTACATAGTTATTGCCATTTCATTTTTTATGAGCATTATGTTTCCAACTATTTTTTCATTGGGCATTAAAGACCTGGGGGCAGATACCAAGTTTGGCAGCAGCCTCATCATCATGTCAATTGTTGGTGGTGCATTGTTGCCGCCGATATTGGGTTATATCAGTGATGTTACTGAGAATATACAACGGGGCTATATTGTTCCGATGGTATGCTTCGCTGTAGTTGCATGGTTTGGCTGGAAAGGGCACGAGGTAATAAAGCAGGTAAAATAAAATCATGACCAGGTAACTTATGATTGGTTGATCTCACTTAAAAATAACTGCCATTTTTTAACAGAAACATCCGGGTACAAACCGTTTTGAATTGTTTGGTTACAAAATAAAATAATGAACATGAAAGCAAATCAACGCAGGCAGTTCATCAAACAAACGTTGGTAACAAGTGCCGCCGCCATTGGTTTACCGGGCATTTTATCGGCAGCGGCAGGTTCAATTTTGAATACCCGGGCGGATAAGATTAGTAGTGCAAAAAATCAGGATGATGATAAAAAAATAACCATCCTGTTCCAGGGCGATTCAATTACCGATGGTGGCCGTTCAAAGGATAAGGACTGGAACCACCTGATGGGTTCGGGCTATGTTTATTTATTATCCAGCAGTTTATGGTATCGTTTTCCGGATAAGAATTTTCAATTTATAAACCGGGGCATTAGTGGAAATAAAATAACCGACCTGGCTGCAAGATGGCAGACAGACACCATCGATCTTAAACCGGATGTGCTCAGTATATTGGTGGGTGTAAATGATGCAAACAGTGTGGTAGATAAATTGCCCGGCGAGGTGGATGGTGTAAAGTTTGAAATGGAATACAGGGCCCTGTTACAACAAACAAAGGCAAAACTGCCGGATACAAAGTTAATACTGGGCGAACCATTTATTTTTCAATTGGGCCGCACAGAAAAAAGCTACACGTTGTGGTTAAGCGAAATAAAAAAGAGACAGGCTACAGTTCGAATATTGGCAAAAGAATTTGATGCAATATTGGTGGATTATCAACAGGCATTTGATGACGCCTTGAAACAGGCACCGGAAAACTATTGGATATGGGATGGCATTCACCCAATGCCCGCCGGCCACGAATTAATGGCAAGGCACTGGACAAAAAGAGTACATAAAAAATTATCATTCATCAAATAATCTGAAAGCTTAATATTTTTTAGATGCCACCATTTTTTAATAAAAGCGCCATCGTCCTGAACCGATAAAAACCGGCTATGTTTTTTATTCAACTGTTACCTTTGTTTTTCACCTCCGTACTAATTGTTAAACCTCAGAAAACAACACTGTTTTCGATTCTTTTTTATTGAGTATATTATTCTTTTTTATTGTATAAATTTTATAGCATGAGCAAGAAACTATTTGTGTTTTTACTTCCCGGAATATTTTTATCGGTTGTTGCATTTTCCCAGCTAACCAGGATCGTGACTCCGGCCCCGGTACTGCCTTTACCTACCGCCAAACAACTGGCCTGGCACCAGATGGAAATGAATGCATTCATCCATTTTACAACAAATACATTTACTGATAAAGAATGGGGTTATGGTGATGAAGACAATGCCGTATTTAATCCTACCGATGTAGATGCGGAGCAGTGGGCCGCTACATTAAAAAACGCAGGTTTTAAAATGATGATCCTTACCTGTAAACATCACGATGGCTTTTGCCTCTGGCCGAGCAAATTCACTGAACATTCCATTAAAAACAGTCCATACAAAAACGGCAAAGGCGATATCGTAAAAGAAACAAGCGAGGCAGCGAAAAAATACGGATTAAAGTTTGGCGTTTACCTTTCTCCCTGGGATAGAAACCGTGCAGATTACGGACAACCATCTTATATCAATTATTACCGCAACCAGTTAAAGGAATTATTTACAAACTATGGAAAAGTAACTGAAATGTGGTTTGATGGTGCCAATGGCGGAGATGGCTTTTATGGAGGTGCCAAAGAGAAAAGAAGCATCGATGGCCGTAATTATTATCAATGGCCCACTACTTTAAAACTGGTGCGTAGCATACAACCCAACGTAGTTTTTTTTAGCGATGCCGGTCCCGATATTCGTTGGGTAGGCAATGAAAGTGGCACAGCCGGTGAAACCAATTGGAATATCATTTCAACCGATACTTTGTATGCAGGGAAATCGGGCATCTCCGATATTTTAAACACCGGTTCGGCCGATGGTACCAGTTGGGTGCCTGCCGAAGTAGATGTGTCCATCAGGCCCGGATGGTTCTATCATGCAAGTGAAGACGACAAGGTAAAATCGCCTGAGAAATTATTTGAAATCTATCTTACATCGGTTGGCAGGGGATCAAATTTATTGCTGAACGTTCCCCCGGACAGAACCGGGCATTTTCATGAAAATGATGTAAAAGCTTTGCGGGGATTTAAGGAATTACTGGACAAAGCTTTTGGCAATAACCTTGCGGCAAAGGCTACTGTTACAGCCAGCAGCTATCGGGGTAAATCAAAATTATATGCGCCTGCCAATTTAATTGATGGAGATAAAAATACATACTGGGCCACCGATGAAAATGTGCGGACGGCTTCTGTTGAAATTACTTTCCCTGTGGTTACAACCATAAAATATATAATGCTGCAGGAGTATATTCAACTTGGGCAGCGTATAAAATCATTCAATGTTGAAGCATGGAAAAATGGAGAATGGCAACAGGTTGCATCCGCTACAACCATTGGCTATAAAAGGATTTTATCAATTGATCCTGTTGAAACAAAAAAAATCCGGATAAACTTTACGGACTCAAAAGCATGCCCCGTTATTTCAAATATCGCAGTATATTAAAATTTATTTCGATGAAAATTTCTAAAGATAAAAAGGTACTTGTCATCAGCCTTTCGTTCTTCCTGATGTTTGTGAATGTTAAGGCCCAACAATCCAACACTTCATTCCGAAACGCTCAGCAGCCCATCCAGGCAAGGGTGAACGAATTATTGCATGCACTTACACTCGAAGAAAAAATTGCTTTATTGGGGTATCAAAATAAAGCGGTGGACCGGCTTGGCATTCCGGCATATAACTGGTGGAACGAAGCATTGCATGGCGTGGCACGTGCCGGTAAGGCTACAATTTTTCCGCAGGCAATCGGCATGGCAGCAAGTTTCAACAACCAATTAATGCAGGAAGCAGCCAGTGCCATTTCTACAGAGGCACGTGCAAAATATAACCTGGCAATTGCCAATGACCGCCGCCTGCAATACATGGGGCTTACATTCTGGTCGCCCAATATTAATATTTTTCGTGATCCCCGTTGGGGCCGTGGACAGGAAACTTATGGTGAAGATCCATACCTGACCGCCGCCATGGGAACCGCATTTATAAAAGGCTTGCAGGGCAACGATCCGCATTATTTAAAAACCGCAGCCTGTGCAAAACACTTTGCGGTACACAGTGGCCCCGAAGCCGGAAGGCATACTTTTAATGCCATCGTGGATGAAAAAGATTTAAGAGAAACATACCTCTACGCATTTAAACACCTGGTAGATGCAGGCGTGGAATCTGTAATGTGTGGGTACAACAGGTTAAATGATGAGCCTTGTTGCACCAGCACTACATTGCTTCAAAATATACTGCACAACGAGTGGGGATTCAAAGGGCATGTAGTAACCGACTGTGGTGCATTGCAGGACATCTGGATGCGGCATAAAGTGATACCCACCAGCGTTGAAGTATCTGCAGCAGCCATCAAAGCCGGTGTTAGCCTTGATTGCAGTAATATGCTGCAGGAAGATGTGATGAAAGCCATTGACCAGCATTTGCTAACCACCACAGAAGTGGACAGTGCATTGGCAGCTATTTTAAGAACACAGGTTAAACTGGGTTTTTATGATGCACCTGCAAACATTCCATATAGTAAATATGGCGCCGACAGTGTTTCCAATCAATACCATACCATGCTTGCCAGGAAGATGGCGCAGCAAAGCATGGTGCTGTTGAAAAATGATCACAACCTGTTACCGCTTAATAAAAATAACTATGGAGCGTATATGGTTGTAGGCCCCAATGCTGCATCGCTGGATGCGCTGGTGGGCAACTATCATGGCGTTACCGATAAGGCGGTAAATTTTGTTGAAGGTATTGCCGCAGCAGTTGGTGCAGGCAGCCGGGTAGAGTATGACCAGGGTTGCGATTTTTATGATACCACACATTTTGGTGGAACCTGGGCAGCAGGAAATGCTGACATAACCATTGCCGTCATTGGCCTTTCACCGGTTTATGAAGGTGAAGAAGGTGATGCATTTTTAGCAGCAGGTGGTGGTGATAAAACCGATATCAGTTTGCCCGCCAGTCATATTGCGTACATTAAAGCATTGCGTAAAGGAATGAAGAAGCCGTTGGTTGCTGTAATAACAGCAGGTAGCGCAGTAGATGTTTCAGCCATCGAACCCTATGTGGATGCCATTATTTTTGCATGGTATCCCGGGGAACAAGGTGGGAACGCATTGGCGGATATTTTATTTGGCAAAGTTTCTCCTTCAGGCAAATTGCCCATTACATTTTATAAAGCGTTCAGCGATTTGCCTGCATATACCAGTTATGCCATGAAGGGCCGCACCTATCGTTATTTTGATGGCAAAGTTCAGTATCCATTTGGTTATGGGTTGAGTTATACCAATTTTAAAACCGACTTTGCAAAGCAACCCGCCGCAATAATTTCTGAAAAAGATAATATTTCATTTAGTTTAAATGTGGCCAATAATGGTAACTATGACGGCGATGAAGTGGTGCAAATTTACATGGAATATCCCGGCCTGGATAGAATGCCATTGAAAGAATTAAAAGCCTTTAAAAGGATATCCGTTAAAAAAGGCAAAACCGGAACATTGCAATTTTCTATTCCGGCAACTGAGTTAAAAAAGTGGGATCTGCAGCAACACGGCTGGAAATTATATCCGGGTGATTATTATGTATGCATTGGTAAAAACTCCGGTGAAATGATTGCAAGAAAAAAGTTTACTGTTAAATAATTCCAGTCACTAAAAATACTTGTATGAATCGTTTATTAATCGTGTTAGTATTTGTTGCCGCCTCATTTCACCGGGATGCAGCAGCGCAATCAAAACCGGGTAAATTCCCGATCATTCCTTACCCAACAAGCCTGCAGCCTAAAGCTGGTGCGTTTGTAATAAACGCTGCTACCATTTTAAACGCCCCTGAACTTTTTGGTAAAGAAGCAGGCTACCTGCAACAGTTGCTTCAAAACGCCAGCGGCTATGCATTGAAGTTTGCAGACAAGCCTTCTGTATCCAACTGTATTGAATTGCGTTTGAGCGATACCGTTCATTCATCCGAAGGATATTCAATGATCATCAGTCCTCAAAAAATAATACTGGCAGCAAAAACACCCACAGGAATTTACAGGGCTATCCAAACCATCAGGCAACTGTTACCGGTAGCCGCAGAAGCAAAAACTTCAGTAACTCAAAACATAATGCTTCCTGCAGTCGTCATCCATGATGCACCTGTGTATGAATGGCGGGGTATGCACCTGGATGTGTCGAGGCATTTCTTTTCCATTGACTACCTGAAAAAGTTTATAGATGTAATGACCTTGTATAAAATGAATAAGTTTCACCTGCACCTTACAGACGACCAGGGATGGCGCATTGAAATAAAAAAATATCCCCGGCTTACAGAGGAAGGTGCCTGGCGCACATTTAATGAACAGGATTCTGTCTGTATGAAACAGGCAGTTAATAATCCGGATATGGCCATTGATCCTGCTCATATTGTTGAACGCAACGGTAAAACAATGTATGGCGGTTTTTACACACAGGACCAGATCAAAGACCTGGTGGCTTATGCGGCAACCAAACACATTGATATCATTCCTGAAATTGATATGCCGGGCCACATGATGGCTGCTATTGCTTCGTATCCATTTCTTTCCTGCAATAATAAAAATGAAAAAGGCGAATTGTTTACAACGCCTATCTGTCCATGTGATGAATATACTTATGAATTTGCAGAGAATATTTTCAGCGAAATATTTGAACTCTTTCCATCCGAATACATACATATTGGTGCAGATGAAGTAGATCGTAAAAGTTGGGGCGAATCAACTGCCTGTAAAGAACTGATGCAGCGTGAAGGCCTTAAAGACCTCGGTGAATTGCAAAGTTATTTTGTAAACCGCATGGAAAAATTCTTTCAATCAAAAGGAAAAAAACTGGTAGGTTGGGATGAAATCCTGGAAGGTGGTATTAGTAAAACAGCCTATGTAATGTTTTGGCGTGACTGGGTTCGTGGACAGGTGGAGAAGGCCGTAAAGAGTGGAAATTACCTGATTATGACACCGGGTACTCCACTATATTTTGACAGGGTGCCGGATGCAAATTCCTTAAAAGATGTGTATGATTTTAAGCTGGTAAAAGCTGATATAACTGCCGAAGAAGCTAAGTTTATTATTGGTGCTCAGGCCAACATCTGGACAGAATATATTCCTTCTGAAAACCGGGCGGATTTTATGTACATGCCCCGAATGACGGCACTTGCAGAGAAGCTCTGGAGCAGCAACCATGATTTTAAATCGTACATGGAGCGGTTGGCTTTTCAGTACAAAAGGTTAGATGCACTAAAGGTTCATTACCGCTTACCGGATATAACCGGGATTGCAGAAGAAAATGTTTTTACTGATAAAACAGTGCTGGATGTAAAGCCTCCTTTAGCCAGCGCCACCATTCATTATACAACAGACGGAAGCCTGCCAACCCAGTCATCTATGATATTAAATAAACCGCTCGGTATTGACAAATCTGTCACCGTAAAAATTGCCGCCTTTAACAGCGTTGGGTTAAGAGGCGATATTTATACACTGCATTATAAAAAAGAAAGCTATGCAATTCCTGCACCTGTACAAACTGCATTGAAGAGCGGGCTTGCCTGTAGTTATTATAAAAAATATTTTAAAACATCTACTTTATTAAGTTCCACCAAAGCCGACAGCGTTTTTACAGCAACCAATTTTATTGTACCGGCTGTTATCAATGCGCCTTCTTTTGGCTTGCAATACAAAGGATATATTGATGTACCTGAAACAGGCATTTACACATTTTATTTAACCTGCGATGATGGAGGCATACTTTACATTGCCAACAGGACGGTAGTAAATAATGATGGCCTGCATGCACCTGTTCAAAAAAGCGGGCAGGTGGCTTTGCAAAAAGGGTTGCATCCTTTTCAGCTCGATTTTATTGAAGGCGGTGGTGGTTACAAACTGGAATTGAAATACAGCAAATCCAATGGTGAATTAAAAGATGTGCCGGATAGCTGGCTTAAATATTAAAGGATAATACTTTTTGTGAAAAACTTCCTGAACTAACTTATCAAACAAAATACAAAAAATGAAACTTCATTTAAATAAAATAAGGCGCATCGGTTTTTTGCTGATCAGCCTTAGTTTAATCAACTGTTTTGCTTCAGCACAACAGCCTGCAGATTATGTAAATCCTTATATCGGCACAGGCAATCATGGCCATGTTTTCCTGGGTGCCAATCTCCCTTTTGGAGGCGTGCAATTAGGGCCGGTTAATTTGTCGGAAGGGTGGGACTGGTGCTCTGGTTATAATAATTCAGATTCCACCATCATTGGTTTTTCGCATACGCATTTGAGTGGTACAGGCATTGGAGATTTGGGCGATGTACAGATTATGCCAACAACAGGCCCGGTATTATTGAACAAAGGCAGTCTTAAAAATCCCGGTAATTTTTCTCTATTCAATCATGCAACTGAAAAAGCCATACCCGGTTACTATGAAGTGGAACTAAACCGGTATCATATTAAGGCCGCACTTACGGCAACAACAAGGGTAGGCTTTCACCAGTACACATTTCCTGCATCTGAACAGGCACATATTCTTGTTGATTTGGTGCAAGGGATTGGGTGGGACAGGCCGGTGGAAGCATACATCAAAAAGGTGAATGATTCAACGATTGTGGGTTACCGGTTTTCAAAAGGATGGGCAGCAGATCAGCGTTTGTATTTTGCAGCAGTTTTTTCAAAGCCATTTAAGCAATTGCAAGTTTATGATGGTGGCAGGTTGCAAACGGGGATGGTAGTAATGGGCGATAGCATCAAAGCGGTGGCAGATTTTAACACGGCTGCAGGAGAAATCATTCAGTTAAAAGTTGGTATATCTCCTGTAAGTTTTAGCAATGCCCTGTTGAACATACAAACAGAAATTCCTGCCTGGGATTTTGATTTAGTTAAAACATCCGCTTATTATGAATGGAACAAAGCCCTCAGTAAAATAACAATCGAAGCCGATGATAACACAAAGCAGAAATTTTATACGGCATTGTATCACACAAAAATTTCACCGGCAACATTCAATGATGTAAATGGTGATTATTACGGAACTGATAAACAGGTTCACCCAAAGGCAAATTTTACCAACCTCACTACTTTTTCATTGTGGGATACCTACCGTGCCTGCAATGAATTATACACATTGGTAGAGCCGGAAAAAGTGAGTGATATGATCAATACCATGCTGGCTATATACCAGCAACAGGGTAGGCTTCCGGTATGGCATTTAATGGGCAACGAAACCAATACAATGCCCGGCAACAGCGCCATACAGGTAATAGCAGATGCTTACTTAAAAGGCATCAGGGGGTTTGATACGGCATTGGCTTATGAGGCAGTTAAAGCAACTGCAATGTCAGATTATCGTGGATTGCCTTTTGTAAAAAGCCTGGGTTATATTCCTGCAGATAGCATGACGGAATCTGTTGCCAAAGGAATGGAATACGCTATTGGTGATGGTTGCATTGCATTGGTGGCAAAAAGAATGGGCCTGCAAAATGATGCGGCATATTTTAGCGCAAGAGCCGCTAACTATAAAAATTATTTTGATAGCACCACCCAATTTGTAGAAGGTAGATTGAATAAAAATAGCTGGCGCCAGGATTTCAGTCCCTTTGTTTCACGGCACATGAAAGATGATTTCAGCGAAGGTAATGCCTGGCAATATACCTGGCTTGCACCACATGATGTGCCGGGATTAATACAATTATTGGGAGGCGAAAAAAAGTTTATCAAAAAACTCGATTCACTGTTTGTTGTTAGTGGCGATATGGGTAAGGAAGCATCCAATGATATTACAGGTTTAATTGGACAGTATGCACATGGCAATGAACCCAGTCACCACATTACTTACTTATATGGCTACACCAGTCAGCCATGGAAAACCGCCGAAAAAGTGCGGTTTATAATGGACAGCATGTACACTGTCAAGCCAGATGGCATTATTGGTAATGAAGACGCAGGTCAGATGTCTGCCTGGTATGTGATGAGTGCGTTGGGTTTTTACCCCATTCATCCCGCAGGCGGCATGTATGTTTTTGGAAGCCCCGCTATCAACAACGCAATCATAAAAGTGGCTAACAATAAAACGTTTAAAATAACGGTGATAAATAATTCATCAGCCAACAAATACATACAATCGGTAACATTAAACGGAAACGCTTACACTAAAACTTACCTGCAACACGCCGATATTATGAATGGCGGTGAAGTAATTATAAAGATGGGCAGCAAGCCATCCCGAAAATGGGGTGTTGCGAATATCGACAAGCCCACGCTATAATTCAGATTAATAGTAAATTAACCTGTCTTATTGTAATAGATTGATTAAAACATCTGCGTTTTAATCAATCTTTTTTTTTGTGCAACTTTATTGACAGTGTAAAATTTTTGCTTAAGAACCTTCTTTTGGTGGTAAAAAATTAATTCATACGCCGTATCCCGCCTGGTTTTACCTGCATTTTCTCAAATGTGGAAAATTATTTGGATGGGCAATATTAATTTAGAATAGCTATAAAGAACTGCATTTCAGCTTACAAGCTGACTTTTAGCAAAATCTTTAGCTCTAAATACCTAAATGTTAGACATCTTTTTAAAATAAAATGAAAACTTTATTAAATAATTAATAAGTTTTTATATCTTAGACTTCTATTAACAATTTTATTGTTCAAACACCCCTAACTCAGCATGACAGAAAAGAAAAAGTTATTTAGAAATAAAATTTTGAAAGAATTGTATTTCGACAATAATCTGTCTTGCTCAGAAATTTCGGTGAGAATTCATAAGAGTTTCCCTGTAACGGCAAAATTGATTGAAGCATTAATCGCAGAAGGAGCTGTAGTGGAAACAGGGTACGCAGCGTCAACAGGAGGAAGAAGGGCACTCACTTATGCCATCAAGCCTGGAGTAATGTATATAGTTGCAGTGGCCATGGATCAGTTTGTAACAAAAATTGTAATTGCAGATATGCAAAACAATTTTGTTTCGCCGGTCGAGAAGGTTGTGTTGCCTTTACCAGGCAATCCGCATGCCCTGGATGTGCTGAAAGAAAGAATAAATTATGTCATTAATTCATCCGGTATACCAAAAGAAAAATTTGTTGGAATCGGTATAGGAATGCCTGGTTTTGTAAATGTAAAAAAGGGTATCAACTATTCGTTTTTACAATTACCTAATAATAAAAGTATCACCAAAAATATAGTGGAGGAAATTGGCATACCGGTTTTTATTGACAATGATTCCAGCCTGATCGCATTGGCAGAGCAACGATTTGGGGCCGCCAGGGGTGATAAGGATACAATGGTAATTAATATTGGGTGGGGTATTGGGCTTGGGTTAATCCTTAACGGGGAGCTTTTCAGGGGCTATGAAGGATTTGCCGGTGAATTAAGCCATATCCCCCTTTTCTTAAATGGTAAACTTTGTTACTGTGGAAAAACCGGGTGCCTCGAAACTGAAACCTCGTTATTACTTACCATCGAAAAGGCCAGGGAAGGAATTAAAAACGGAAGGCTTTCAAATATAAGTGCTTTACCCATTGAAGATCCCGAAGTAGCCTGCGATGCGCTTACTAAAGCGGCATTGGAAGGCGACCAGTTTGCGATAGAGCTTTTTTCAAAAGCGGGATATAATATTGGCAAAGGTGTTGCCATTTTAATTCATTTACTGAACCCCAAAAAAATAGTGTTAAGTGGCAGAGGTTCGTCAGCAGGGCAAATTTGGCAGGCTCCTATTCAGCAATCATTGAATGAGCACTGCATTCACAGACTTTCACAGAGCGTTAGTATTGAAATATCAGTCCTTGGAGTAAAGGCAGAACTAATTGGCGCTGCGGCCCTGGTGATTGAGAATCATGAGCGTATCCCAATTGGGGCCACTCCACTATTTCCTGTTAACCATTAATTGAGCCCAGGCTTAAAGAGAACACTAATTTTTAATTGAATAAAAATTTTTAAAGAGATTTTAATCATAATTGTTACAATTTTTTTTCGATAGAATATGATTGACTGGTGCGTTGCCTATAAATCAGCTTCGTAGTCTATTTATTAATCTAAAAGTAATTTTTGTGTTTTGACTTATGAAAAACCAACTTAAAACAACCATCTTTTATATTTATTAAACCAAAACAAACGCCATGAAAAAAGCAATTTTATATTTGCTGCCGTTTATGTTCTTATGCATATTAAGCGGTGTTGCCATCGGGCAACAAAAAAGGACCATTACAGGAAGTATTAAGGATAGTTCCGGAAGCACAATACCCGGAGTATCCATCCACGTAAAGGGAACTAAATTAACGTCTTCTGCGGATGCGCAGGGAAACTTTAAAATTTCAGTTGCTGAAAAAGAACCAGTTTTAGTTTTTACAAGTGTAGGCTATCAATCGAAAGAAGTAAAAGTTGACGACGATTTTGTTGCTGTGCGCCTGGAAATGGAATCAGGTAGCCTTAATGAAGTGGTTGTTACAGGGTTTGGAATTAGAAGCAGCACCAAAAAGCTGGCTTATTCAATCCAGGAAGTTAAAGGCGATGAGCTTGCAAGAGCTGGTACTGTAAACGTTGTAAATTCTTTGCAGGGAAAAGTTGCAGGCGTTATGATCAACCAGGGCGCAGGTGGACCTTCCTCAAGTTCACGTATTCGCATCAGGGGTAACTCAAACATTAGTGGCGGTACAATGCCACTGTTTGTGGTGGATGGTATTCTAATTCAACCAGGAGCAACAGGTGCCGATTCATGGGGTGATAACCGTGATTTTGGTAACCAGTTAAAAAACCTGAATCCTGATGATTACGAAACCATGACGGTATTGAAAGGTTCTGCTGCGAGTGCCCTGTATGGTTCTCAGGCATTGAATGGGGTTATTTTAATTACTACCAAAAAAGGAAAAAGTCGTCCAGGTTTAGGTGTTACGCTGAATCAAACTACTACGTGGAATAAGGTGTACAAATTGCCTGATTTTCAGAATGAATATGGTGGTGGCAATAGTACAGTATTTGCAAAAACAGCCGATGGTAAAGACATGATACCAAATGATGACTACGCCCCGTATTACAGTTTCGGACCAAAATTAGATGGTCGTCCAATTGTAGATGCAGATGGTGTTACCCGTCCTTATGTGGCAAATAATATGAAGGATCTTTATCAGACTGGACATATCAACAATACCAACGTATCTGTAGAAGGGGGGAATGATAAAACAACTGTTCGTTTTTCTTACACAAAAGCAACTGAGCAGGGAATCGTATCTACCAATAAATTTGACAGAAACAGTTTCGCTCTTCGTGCCACACAGAAAGTGGGCAAATTGATCAACATGGATTTCTCTATTAATTATGCTGCTACTAATTCTAAAAACCCAATGCAACAGGGAGGCCAGGGAAGCTTATTATACAGACTGGCCTATTCCAATTCAAGGAATTTTCCAATAGATAATCTATTTGCTAATTATATTGATCCTGTAAATGGTGGTCGTGTGCGGAAGTCGCCCTATTTACGTGGATCAGTTACAGATGATATGTGGAGTATTTACCAAACAAATGTAAATCAGAAAGAAAATAGCCTGTTAGCAAATCTTGATATCACTGCGAATATCACACCATGGTTAAATCTTTTAGTAAGAGGGAATGTCAATAGCATTGATGTTAACCAGGAATACAAAGAAAGAGGTGATGGACCAGGTTTTGCAAGTGCCAATTTTGGTAGATATACTCTATATAGTTCCAATCAAAAAACCGGCAGATTACAGGCTTTATTATCAGCAAGTAAAAAGCTGAATAATGATTTGGAGGTGAGTGTTTCTGCAGGTGGAGAAACTCAGCGGGGCTTAGGTGGCTCTCAGTTAAGAGCATCAACCAGTGGAGGCTTTAAAAACGCTGATATTTTTGCTTTGTCTAATTCAAAAAATGCAATTGATGTAGATGTTAACAGCAGTGGTAAATATCCTCAAAGCAGATTAGACGCTGTGTACGCTTATGGTGACATTACCTGGAAAGAAATGCTGACATTGACAGGAAGTTTCCGCAATGACTGGACATCAACTTTAACTTATCCTGATGGTTCCGGTAATTATACCTATTACTATCCTTCAGTAGGTGTATCTTGGATTTTTACAGAATTATTAAAAGATAATCAAAAATTTGACTTTATATCTTTTGGTAAATTAAGAGCCAGTTATGGAGTAACAGGCGGTGGTACTGATATCTACAAAACTTCTACCGGTAATTATGTACTCAATGGTAATTACACAGACGTTGGTGCAGTATCAATACCTCGTTATGGTTTTGAAAGTAACAATCTTGGAAACCTGAATTTGAAACCCAAAAGGGCTTCAGAGTATGAATTCGGAACAGATCTTCGTTTTTTTAAAAACAGGTTTAGAATTGATGCGGCTGTCTATAAAAAGAATACAAGGAATGAAGTTATTTCACTCGGCGCTCCTATTGAAAGTGGCATCAGTGGAAGAGTAATCAATGCAGGTAACGTGCAAAATAAAGGGATTGAATTGTTGGTGTCTGCTGTGCCTTTACGTAGTAAAAAACTGGAATGGACTACAACTGTAAATTTCACAAGTAACCGCAACAAGATAATTTCACTTTATGAGGGACAAGATAACCTGGAGCTTGATCTTGCTTTTGGTAATGATGTAAAAAGTGTGGCAAGAGTTGGTGCAGATTTCGGAACAATTATCAGTTCTTATGCGTATGCAAGAGACCCTCAAACCAATCAAAAATTATTACAACAGGATGGTACTTATTGGCGCTCAGGAGCCTATGGTCAGGGTGAAAAAGTACTGGGTTCTGCAATGGAAAAATACCTGGTAAGTAATATAAACGAAGTACGTTATAAAAGCTTTAGCCTATTTGTACAGGTGGACGGTAAATTTGGAGGAAAAATTGCCTCTACAACTCATCAATACGGTTCAGAGTATGGTAACTACGAAAGCACTTTATTTGGCCGTGATGCAAGTCATGGTGGCATTGCTTATACGGACGATAACGGTGTTCAAAGAACTGATGGAATTATTCCTGACGGTATCTTTGGCAAAAACACATTTATTAATAATGTGGATGTAAGTGGCCTTACTTATGCAGATGCAGTTGCAAAAGGTTTGAAAAAACCAATTGCAGCACTTGACTATTATGAAGGAATTGCAAGCTGGGGTACGGGTATACGTGAGTATTCAGTTTTTGACAATACATGGGTTGCATTAAGAGAAATTTCTGTTGGTTATGATTTTCCAAAAACAGTCATCAACAAGTTAAAGATGAACAGGCTGCGTGTCAATGTTACCGGTCGTAACCTGGTTTACTTATATACTACTACCAAAGATCATATTTTCCCCGAAGCTATTTATTCCAGCAGACCTGGTGCATTTGCAGAAACAGGCGGCGGTCCTTACCAACGTCAGATTGCAGTGTCTTTATTGGCTGGATTTTAATATGCAGGGAACATCTATTAATTAATTAAATCTTTATACAATGAAATTTTATAAATATTCTTACCTGGCTCTCCTTGCGGCTTCCTTATCTGTGGCAAGTTGTAAAAAATCGGCCTTTGTAGAGTTGAACACTAATCCAAATACACTGTACACCATAAAGCCTGAAGAACAGTTTTTGAACACGGCCATACAGGCCCATGGTCAGGACTTTGAGCAATTTTACGATAACTATCGTCGTATGATGTTCTGGAACCAGCAATCCACTGCCAATGCAGGAAATGGTTCTGTAACTTTAAAAACGGTCGGTAACTTTAATGCACGTTATGGTATCTTTTACCCAAGCCTGGGATCTGTTTTAACCGATGTGCAGGTATTAATTTCCAAATTGCCGGATGCAGAAAAAGCGAAGTACGCACAGATCGCTGCCATCGCCGATATACCTAAAATCTATTATGCATTTTATGTATCAGATATCAATGGCAGTATTCCTTATACGGAAGCATTCCAGGCACGTTATGGTGGAACGCTTACACCTAAATATGAGTCGCAGCAGGAGTTGTTTGCAATGTGGGATAAGCGATTAAAAGAAGTAATTGGAGTGTTGAAATCAACTCCGGCCACTCCCCAGGTTAGTTTAGGTAAAAATGATCTTTACTTTAAAGGCGATGTTAACTTATGGGCAAAAGCAGCTTCGGCGCTTCGCTTGAGGATGGCGATGCGTTTAATGAAAAGGGATTTACCAACGGCCACTGCCATTGTTAAGGAAGTAGTTGCAGACGCCGGTAACCTAATGGCAAGCAATGCTGAAGGTTGGAATTTTTATGCTGATGTAAGCTTTACATCGGGTGGAAACTGGGCTCCGGATGAATTTAGGGCACCAAGACCAACAGTTGATTTTATGTATGATCAGGCAGATCCCCGTTTACGTTTGTTCTACAGAAAGAACAATTACACGCAGGCCAATATGGACGCCGCAATCGCTGCCGGATTATATCCTGCTGGAACAATTGTTAATCCCAGGAAATATGTAGGCGCACCCGTTAGTCCGGATGCAGTAAAAACTGTTAGCTCCTGGTTTGTTCAGAAAAAAGTAAATGACAATCTATCTTTAGACACAATTTCTTACCTGCAATGGAGAATGTTTCAACCTGCAAATGGCGGAGGAAACGGTAAGAGTTTCTTTACACTGATCTCTTATGCAGACGAACTATTTATGCGTGCAGAACTTGCTGCAAGAGGAATCACATCTGAAAATGCACAAACCTTGTATTATGCCGGCATTGATGCTTCTATCTCATTCTTTGACAAAGCTGCTTCAGATGCAAAATTGGATGATTATGTTGCGGTGACGGCAACAGAAATTGCTAACTACAAAGCTTCGCCTGCCATTGTATTTAATTCGGCCAAAGCGCTGGAGCAAATTGCCATTCAGTCGTATCTTAATTTTTATAAGCAACCTAATGAAGCATGGGCACTGTATAAAAGAACAGGTATGCCAAATGCAACAACAGCACTTGCAAATGAAAACCTGATCATTGATGGTACCTTATACCAAATTCCCAGAAGAGCAGCGTTAAGTGCGCCATCTTCCAGCGATTTAAATAGAGTTAACAAACAGACAGCATTGGATAATATGAAAACTGATGCTGATTTTGGTACAGGATTGGACGATCTGTACGGACGTGTTTGGTGGGACAAGAAATAGTTAATTCATTGTAAATAACTCCAGGTAATATTAATTGCCTGGAGTTATTTATTTTACTCCTAACTGTTATTGTTTGTGAAGGTTTAAATACCTTGGTTCCAAATAGGATTGGTACTTTTTTGGTAGATTGTGCGATATATGAATGAATATAAAATGTTTAAATATTTATTTTTAATAGTTTGTTTTGGTTTAAATACCAGGGATGTTTTCGCCGGTGGGTTTAAAGATTCTGTGCCAACATTTAAAGGCGTAGTTGATTATAAGATTCAGGATGCAAGTCTCCAAAAAAACATCCGCATCCGGTTGCAGGATCAAACACTTTCTTTGTTTGTTTTTTTATCCCCCGAATGTCCGCTTTGCCAGAATTATACAAAAACACTGAATCAGTTGTCAGAGCAATTCAGGGAAAAACTAAAGGTTGTGGGAGTTGTACCCGGATCCGCTTATTCCGAAACGGAGGTAGCTGCTTTCGCAAAAAAATATCACACTGTTTTTTCCATCGGTATTGATAAAGAGCAATTACTTACAAAATATTTAGCAGCTACCATTACGCCACAGGTTGTTTTGATAGATAGTATGGGCAACCTGGTTTATAAGGGAGCCATTGATGATTGGGTATTTGGCCTGGGTAAAAAAAGAGAAAGGGTCACGATGCATTATTTAGCTGATGCAATCACGCAATATTTACAATTGATGCCGGTAAAGATTAAACGTACCAAAGCTTACGGCTGCAAAATCAATGATTTTTAAAGATGAAAAACCTATTATATTTTCTCGGTTTTATTTTTTTTGGAACAGCGGCTTTTGCGCAGGAGGTTACCTTCAACAAAGATATTTATCCCATCGTTCAAGCCAAATGCACACCATGTCATCACCCCGAAGGCGGTGCCCCGTTTTCTTTGCAGACATACAATGATGTTGCTAAAAGAGCATCTTTTATAAGGGATGTAGTAACAAGCCGTTACATGCCACCATGGAAAGCTGATAATGATTACGTGCATTTTGCCAATGACCGTTCCTTATCTGAAATGGAAATAAAACTATTGACAAAATGGATTGACAGCAAGGCACCTGAAGGCAAAAAAATAGAACTAACTAAACCCGTTACTGAATTTGAAACGGCCACTAAATACAGCAGAAAGCCAGACCTGGTTTTAAAAATGAAAGACAGTTTTTTGGTAGAAGGAAACAATAGGGAACGTTTTGTCATTTTCAAAATACCGTTTGAATTAGCATCTCCGGAAAATGTAGAAGCAATCGAATTTTATACCAATGACAGAAAACTGGTCCATCACGCCAACTATGCAATTCATGAAGTAGCTGATACAAACATTGACATTTACAACACCGATGCCGTAGTAAATCTGATGGAAGCCGACAGATCAAAAGTTGATCAGTACAAACCATATAAAAAAGTAATGACGTATTATGGTGGATGGATTCCCGGTGCTTCCTATGAATATTATCCAAAAGAATTTGGTTGGATAATGCCAAAGCGGGGTGTTGTTTTGTTTACGGTGCATTTTGCTCCCACGGCGCTGGACGGGCAATGTATAGCCGGAATAAATCTTTTCTTTAAAAAAACACCCGTTACAAGACCCGTAAAAGTTGTCAGTTTTGGATCTGGTGGCATAGGCGAAAAACAGATTACGCCCATTTTTTTTATCAAAGCAAATACTACAAAAACATTTACACTTGAAGTAACCAACCCGGGAGAAGATATATCAGTAATGTACGTATGGCCGCACATGCATTACATTGGTAAAAATTTTAAAGCTTATGTGATGCCTCCTGGTGGTGACACCATTAAACTCGTAAACATTCCGGAATGGGATTTCCGGTGGCAGGAAATATACCGGTTCAAAAAACTGGTGAAGATTCCTAAAGGGTCCGTACTTCATATAGAAGGTACGTATGATAATACGGCTGAAAATCCCGCCAACCCTTACAGTCCGCCGAAAACTGTTTTTTCAGAAGGCACAATGAAATCTACAGATGAGATGATGACCTTGCTAATGGTGTACCTGCCTTACGAACCGGGCGATGAAAATAGGGTGCTGGATTAGTTACCAATATTTTAATACTTTCAAAAAAAATCGACATGAGGGCATTGAAAAGAGATATACTTGTTTTGAACACCAAACAGATTTTTGCGATTGTAAAAAGCTTTAAAATATTCCCTTATGCTGCTCCAAAAAAGAGCTGGCTTTTAATCACGTTTTTTTTATTCTTTATTATCCCAGCTACGCTAACAGCTCAGCAAAAAACACCCACTTTATTTTCATTGATGGATGAGAAAGAAACAGGCGTTTCTTTTCTAAACACCATTAAAGAAGATGATTCTTTAAATGTAATGCGCTATGAATATCTCTACAATGGCGCCGGAGTTGGAGTGGGGGATTTTAATAATGATGGGTTGAACGATGTCTTCTTTTCCGGCAACACTTCCAACAATAAACTTTTCATCAACAAAGGCGATTTCAAATTTACAGACATCACTGCGACCGCTAAGGTAAAAGGCAATGGTACCTGGAGCACCGGGGTAAGCATTGCTGATGTAAATGGCGATGGGTTGATGGATATTTATGTATGCCATTCCGGTAAGTACGATGATCCTAAAAACCTCAGCAATGAGTTGTTCATTAACCAGGGATTAATTGATGGCGTTCCTGTATTCAAAGAAATGGCTGCCGTCTTTGGTTTAGATGCTCCGGGAACACAATCCACGCAGGCTGCCTTTTTTGATTATGATAATGATGGCGACCTGGATATGTTTCTGCTCAATCACAGCAACCATAAATACAACCCGTTTTTAAACACCAAAAAAATCCGGTCAACACCCGATTTTAATTTAGGAAACCGGTTGTTTAGAAATGACCAGGATGCAAAAGGTAATATGCATTTTACCGATGTAACCCTTGCTGCCGGCATTGTAAACAACGCGTTGAACTTTGGCTTGAGTGTTACCATTTCAGACATGAATAAAGATGGCTGGCCGGATATTTATACCACCAGTGATTACACCGAAAAAGATTGTTTCTACATCAATAACAAAAACGGATCGTTTACCGAATCGCTTTCAAAATCGA
Organism: Ferruginibacter sp.; assembly: GCA_046590675.1. Classification (GTDB taxonomy): domain Bacteria; phylum Bacteroidota; class Bacteroidia; order Chitinophagales; family Chitinophagaceae; genus Ferruginibacter. The sequence goes on from JBKJUP010000037.1 coordinate 23,371, forward strand.
TGGCACATATTTCTAAATATGCAATGGGCGCAGATATTGCTGACTATAACAATGATGCCCGGCCCGATTTATTTACGCTGGACATGTTGCCGGAAGACAATCATCGCCAAAAATTATTGAAGGGGCCTGATGAATATGATCAGTATCACCTGCTGCTCGACAGTGGATATTATCACCAGCAGATGCGCAATATGCTTCAGTTAAATGAGGGCGTAGATGAAAAGGGAAATCTTCGTTTTAGTGAAATTGGCCAGTTAGCAGGCGTATCTAATACAGATTGGAGCTGGAGTGGATTATTGGCAGATTTTGACAACGATGGCTGGAAAGACCTGTTCATCAGCAACGGATATCTCCGTGATTTTACTGACCTCGATTTTTTAAAATATTCCGTTGCGGATGCAAAAGCCGCTGCGATAAAGGCCGGGAATTTTAATTATCAAACCTACGATCTTGTAAAGCTGATGCCTTCCAATAAACTCAGTAACTATATTTTTAAAAACAATCATGATCTTACTTTTTCTGATAAATCAATGGATTGGGGTGTTAGTAAACCCGCTGTTTCCAATGCCGCCGTTTATGCAGATTTAGACAATGATGGCGATCTTGATTTGGTGGTTTGCAATAACAACGAACCTGCCATACTGTATAAGAACAATGCCAATGAAATGATGCCTGCGCATTTTGTAAAGCTTCGGTTCAAAGGATCAGGATTAAACAGCAAAGGTTACGGTGTAAAGGCAACCCTGGTAACCAATACTACCCGGCAATTCCTGGAGCTGTATCCTGTAAGAAGTTACCAATCTACCATTTCGCAGGAGCTTGTTTTTGGCTTTCCACTACAGGACACTGTGCAGCAAATTATAGTTGATTGGCCCGATGAAAAGGAGAGCATTTTAGTGCATGTAAAAGTTGATGAAACCATCGAATTAAACCAGGCTGCAGCCATTGCTAAAAAGAGTGAAGTGCCTGTAAACACAGCAAAAATATTTACAGATATTACCGAAAAATCAGGCATTACTTTCAGGCATAAAGAAAATGAATTCATTGATTTTAAAGATGAAGTACTGTTACCTTACCAATTATCTAAGCAAGGGCCTGCGCTGGCAAAAGGAGATGTAAATGGCGATGGCCTCGAGGATATTTTTATCGGCGGGGCAATTGACCAGGCCGGTGTTATTTATCTGCAAAAAGCTGGGGATACATTCGTAGCAAGCGCTTCGCAACCCTGGGCTGCAGATGCTGCCAGCGAGGATGTAAATGCGGTATTTTTTGATGCGGACAAAGATGGCGATCCCGATCTTTATGTGGTAAGCGGTGGCAACGAATATGGCGACCAGTCTCCTGAATATGCCGATCGTTTATACATCAATGATGGTAAGGGGAATTTCACTAAAAGCATGGATGCATTGCCATCAATGCTAAGCAATAAACAAGCCATTGCAGCCGGAGATTTTGACCATGATGGAGACATCGATTTATTTGTGGGGGGCAGGGGAGTGCCGGGTTCCTTTCCTTTAACGTCTGATAGTTACCTGCTGCGCAACGATTCAGAAAATGGCAAGATTCGTTTTACGGATGTAACAACTAAGCTTTGTCCGGCGCTGCAAAAGCCTGGTATGGTAACGGCTGCGCAATGGGTCGACATTAATAAAGATCAGTATCCTGAATTGGTGCTGGCCGGTGACTGGATGCCCGTGATGTTATTCAATAACAACAAAGGAAATTTAGAAGATATTTCTGCCGCATCCGGGTTTAAAAATTTGAATGGAATGTGGTCGTCGCTGAAAGCTACAGATATTGACGGCGATGGTGACATCGATTTTTTATTGGGTAATTGCGGCTACAACGACCAGTTTTCAAAAACCAATAAAGATCAGCCGCTGCAATTGTATGTAAACGATTTTGATAACAACGGCACCATTGATCCGATCATGTGTTATTATATCCAGGGCAAAAGTTACCCCATGGCATCAAGAGATGAATTGCTTGACCAGCTTCCCGGGTTAAAAAAGAAATATGTTCATTATCGTGATTATGCAAATGCTACCATCAGCGATATTTTTTCGGCAGCAAAAATAAAGCAGTCCACCGTTTTGCATTGTGACGAATTGGCTTCCGGAGTTTTATACAATGATGGAACCAATCATTTTGCATTTAAGCCATTTCCATTGCAGGCACAAGTCTCTAAAATATTTGGTATTGAAACAGCCGATTTTGATCATGATGGCAAAGCGGATGTGTTGTGTACGGGAAATTATTTTCCTTACCGGGTACAACTCGGCCGGTCAGATGCAAGCTTCGGTACATTGATGAAAGTAATGCCTGCAGGAGATTTTAATATTATTGAACCTTCCGTTACTGGTGCCTACATTGATGGGGATGTAAGGGCAATGGTGCAACTAAAAAACAAGTCAGGAGAAAGCCTGGTGGTAGTTGCTAAGAATAATGATGGTGTGCAGGTTTTAAAAGTAAATAGCAAATGAAAAAAATAGTCTGGATTATATTGTTGCTGCAACAAATTTGTTTTGCGCAAACAAAGACTTGGGAAACCGATGCGGCTCCCTTACACAGGGCTCAAAAGGCGCTGACGGATGTCATCATTCATGATATTTTTTCTCCGCCTGTCGCCAGTAGAATTTATGCATACACCAATATGGCGGCCTATGAAATATTGGTGAAGGCCAACAAAAATTATCATTCGCTAAAGGGGCAGGTAAATTCATTTCCGGCTATCCCTGCGCCTGCAAAAAAAGTAAATCTTTCTTTATCCGCATTGAATGCATTTTTAATTACCGGAAAAAATCTTGTTTTTTCAGAAGCCATTTTGCAGGATTCCATCAATCATATTTTAGCATGGTACCAACAAAAAGGGATCAGTTCAGAACTGTTTAAATCATCAATGGACTATGGCGGGCAGGTGGCAGATATTGTACTGCAATGGGTGGCAAAAGATAAGTATAAAGAAACCCGAAGCCTCAGACGTTACAGCTTTTTAAAACAAGAGGGAAAATGGATACCAACACCGCCTGCTTACATGGCTGCCATTGAACCCAATTGGAGTAAAATCCGTCCATTGGCAATTGATTCCTGTAGCCAGTTTCAGCCAGATTTGGCGCTTCCTTTTAGTAAAGATAAAGGCAGTTTATTTTACCTGCAGGCAAAGGAAGTTTACGACTCTACCATAAATTTATCTACCGCCCATAGGGCCATTGCCAGTTTTTGGGATTGCAATCCTTTTGCGGTAAGTACAGACGGGCACCTGATGTACGCTGTAAAGAAAATTTCTCCCGGTGGCCATTGGATGTCGATTGCAGGATTGGTTTGCCGCAACAACAATGCAGAAATATTGGAGGCATCTCTTGCATACACGCTCACCTCTATTGCATTGTTTGATGGGTTTATAATTTGCTGGGATGAAAAATACCGGAGCAATGTGATACGTCCCGAAACCTATATCAATAAATATATGGATGAAAGCTGGCGGCCACTTTTGCAAACACCACCATTCCCCGAATATACAAGTGGGCATAGTGTAATCTCTACCGCCGCTGCAGTTGTATTGGCCAGCCTGTTTGGCGATAACACTGCATTTGACGATGATACCGAAGTGGAATTTGGTTTGCCGGTAGAGCACTTCTCATCCTTTTCAGCAGCATGCAACCAGGCTGCTATTTCCCGTTTGTATGGGGGCATACATTATAGGGCAGCTATTGAAAACGGGCAGGCACAGGGAAGGCAAATGGGTGAATGGATTGTACGGAAAGTAAAGTTGAAGTGAGGTGCAAAGGCACCATAATTTACGAACGCTCCCGGGTTATTTATACCTGGTAAAAAATAAAAAATCAATTGATATGAATGGCTCTTCAAAATATTTTTTCTTTCTTTTGTTGTTTTTCTTCCAATTCGCTCATGGTCAAAAAACGCATGTTTTTAAAACCGGTTTATATGTAAGTGGTGTTCATCATTATGGAAGGGAAGCGCTTTATGCAGACAGTCTAGCATTTCGGTTATACAACCAGTCGTTGGAAAAACCGGTGGCAGGCAACACATTTGGAAAGGCCGGAAATGGAGAGCCGATCGTATGGAAGGAAGTAGTGACTGATAGTACAAATACTTTTAGGAACAGGCGTTTCGGTGGCGGCGGATATTTATATTTAACCTATACTTCTCCTGAACAAAAAAATGTGTTACTCCATATAAAAGGCAATAGCGCTGTGTTTTTTAATGGTGTTTTACATGCCGGTGATCCATATAGCTCGGGATGGTTGTTCATTCCTGTTCAGCTAAAAAAAGGATTGAACGAATTGTATGTGCGTACCTATTTTCAAACCACGGCTGCCATTTTATTTCCTGAAAAACCAGTGATGATCAGTACCGCAGATTCTACCATGCCACATGTTGTGATCAATCAACAGCAAGGGGTATTACAGGGTGCAGTTGTCATCATCAATGCAGGGTCAAAAGCCATTCAACATAGCCAGCTAAAAGCAATCCTTGGAGACGAAATGATGGTAACGGATCTCCCGGAAATACCTGCCTTATCTACCCGCAAAATTATTTTTAATTTTAATACAGCAGGCATTTCACAAACGGGTAAATACGACTGTAGCTTACAATTAATCACTCATAACAAAACCATTGATGAAAAGAAAATGCCCGTGGAAGCGGTGGATGCTTCGGCAAAATACAGCAGCACTTTTGTAAGCGGTATTGATGGCAGTTTGCAATACTATGCCGTGGCGCCGCAGTTAAATGGTACTAAGGACAATGCCGCATTATTTTTATCGGTACATGGTGCAGGCGTAGAAGCCATTGGCCAGGCGAGGGCCTACCAGTTTAAGGATTGGGGCACCCTGGTGGCCGCTACCAATCGCCGCCCCAGGGGTTTTAACTGGGAGGATTGGGGAAGGCTGGATGCACTGGAAGTATTATCAATTGCCAAAGAAAAATTTAAGCCTGATCCGCAGCGGATTTATTTAACCGGTCACTCGATGGGTGGACATGGCACCTGGTTTTTAGGCGCTACCTATCCCGGCAACTGGGCAGCTATTGCTCCCTGTTCTGGTTATCCAACCTTAAAAGAATATGGTTCCGCAGATGGTAAAATTCCGGATAGCAGTACAAACGCTTTTGAACAATTGCTGTTGCTTTCGGGCAACCAAAGCGATGTCATTAAATTAGTAAACAACTACAAGCCTTTTGGTGTGTATGTGTTGCATGGCGATTCAGATAAGGTGGTTTCGGTGAACTACGCAAGGCAAATGAAAAATGTGTTGGCAAAATTTCATACCGATTATAGCTATTATGAATACCCTGGTGGCGAACATTGGTTTGGCGACCAGAGTGTGGATTGGAAACCACTGTTTGATTTTTTTAAATGGCACTCACGCCTGCCTGATAGTGCGGTCAATCAAATCGATTTTACTACATCAAGCCCGGGCATTTCTTCCACGTATCGGTGGGCTTGCATAATGCAGCAGTTGCATCCGCTGGCATATAGCCGCATACAGTTGCAGCGAAACCTTTCAACAAATAGCATCAAAGGATGTACAGAAAATATTCAGTTGCTCAAGCTGGCGTTGAATGAATTTTCGCCTGGCACAACCGTATCAATTATGCTGGATGGCACGGGTAGTATTTTATATAAAGTGAAGGGCAATAACGATAGCATTTACCTGGGTAAGCAATCCGGCAATTGGTCCATTTCAGAAAAGCCCTCAGGCGATCAAAAAGGACCAGACCGCTATGGTACATTTAAGGAAGCATTCAATCACAACATGATTTTTGTGTATGGCACAAAAGGAACCAAAGAAGAAAATGAATGGAGCCTCAATAAAGCAAGGTATGATGCAGAGCAGTGGTACTATCGTGGAAACGGGGCCGTGGATATGGTAACCGATCAGGCATTTTTAAAAATGAACAGCGTTGGCAGGGGGGTGGTATTGTATGGTAATAAAAGCACCAATGCTGCATGGCAAAGTTTACTGACAGATTGTCCCATACAGGTTGAGCGCAACCTGGTAAAAGCAGGTGATAATACATGGACCGGAGATGACCTGGCCGGATACTTTACCTGGCCTATAAAAAACTCGACGGTTACTTCCGTAGCAGTTATAAGTGGCAGCGGATTAAAAGGCATGAGGGCAGCAGAAGCCAACCAGTATTTTGCCGGTGGCAGTGGCTTTCCCGATTTTATGATCTTTAAATTGGGGATGCTGGTGGCAGGTGCAAAAGAAATTCAAATGGCTGGCTTTTTTGATAACAACTGGCAGTTAAAAGAAACTGAATTTATTCAACATAAGTAATCATTCATCCTCCCATCATCAAATTTATATCATGAGAAAATTCATCACAGGTAGTAACAATCGTCGCCATCTGAAACTCTATGTTACAGTACTTGCTGTTCTGTTATTTTGTAATCTTTCCCAGGCACAGCAAAATGTTCATCCGCAATCTACCCAATATGAATGGCCGGAAGATGCTGCTGTAAAAGCAAAGCTGGATAAATGGCAGGACCAGAAATTCGGGATGATCATTCACTGGGGATTGTACGCAGTGCCGGGCATTATTGAGTCGTGGAATCTATGCAACGAAGACTGGATCAACCGGCCCGACAGCAACCAATCGTACGAAGATTATAAAAAATGGTACTGGGGATTAAAGAAGGATTTTAACCCGGTTAATTTTGATCCGGAAAGTTGGGCCAAGGCAGGTAAGGATGCAGGCATGCGCTATGTAGTTTTTACCACCAAACATCATGATGGATTTTGCATGTTTGATACAAAGCAAACAGATTTTAAAATCAGCAACGGGCCATTTGCCGGCAATCCAAAAGCAGATGTGGCCAAGTATGTTTTTGATGCTTTTAGAAAACAGGATTTTATGATTGGCGCTTATTTTTCAAAGCCCGACTGGCATTCTGAAAATTACTGGTGGCCAAAATATGCAACCGCCAACAGGAACAATAATTACGACATCCGCAGGTTTCCATGGCGTTGGAATAAATTTAAAGACTACACTTTTAACCAGCTAAGTGAGTTGATGCATAACTATGGTTCGGTAGATATTTTATGGCTCGATGGCGGCTGGGTGCGTCCGCTTGAAACGGTGAATGATGAAGTGCGTTCATGGGGTGCCGATATTCCGCAATGGAGCCAGGATATTGATATGCCAAAAATTGCAGCCATGGCAAGGCAGGCGCAACCGGGTATTTTAATGGTGGATAGAACCGTGCATGGCCCTTACGAAAATTACCAGACACCGGAACAGCATATTCCCGCAACCCAACTTCCTTACCCATGGGAAAGTTGTATGACACTCGCCAACAACTGGGGCTTTGTACCCAATGATCAGTTTAAATCAGCAACCAAAATAATACATTCGTTGATTGAAGTAGTTGCCAAAGGCGGTAGTTTGTTATTGGGCATTGGCCCAAAACCCGATGGTACTTTACCTGTTGAAGCCACTGAACGCCTGGAAAAAATTGGCACATGGACGAACAAGAATGGTGCAGCCATTTATAATACAAGGATCACGGAGAATTATCACGAAGGCAATACCTGGTTTACACAAAGCAAAAACGGTGATGTGCAATATGCATTGGTTTGCTTAAATGAGGGAGATGCATTGCCTGCTTCGGTGAGTTGGAAATTAAATATGCCTGCAAAGAAATCAACCATTACCTTGTTGCAGACAGGGGAAAAAGTAAAATGGAAAATAGTAAATGATGAAGTGAGGGTGCAATTGCCTGCGTCGTTTGTAAAAAATAACACAGCATTACCGGCGCTGGCGTTTTCTTTTTCGCCGGTTATACTGCGCAAGGGATAAATGAGTGATGTTTTATTTTGTTCTTTAAACAAATAAAACTGGTATCATTTAATTTAAAACGCCATTGAAGTTGCCCATTGATAATAAGTAGAAGAGGGCGATGCAACGGTGATGCCCATTGCTTTACTGCCCGGACAAAAATTTTTATTTACGTTTTTAGCCCTTGCGAAGTATAAATAAATGAATGTTTGTTAACAAAGTCCTTCATAAAAGGAACGTATTTTTAAAGTATAAAATTGATATATGAAAAGAAAAGAGTTTTTAAGAAATGCCGGTGTATTGGGTGCAGGAATGATGTTTAGTGAATTGTCTTTTGCCCGGCCATCCACAATGTTTCCGGTGGTACGTGTTCCTTATGAACAGCGTAAGTTTCATAGTAAGTCGGTAGAAGCAGCCATTGCTGAATTTAAATCGAAAGTAAAAAATGAAGAGCTGGGATGGTTATTTGAAAACTGTTTTCCCAACACAATTGATACCACAGTTGATTTTGAAATGATCAACAACAAACCAGATACTTATGTTATTACAGGCGATATTGATGCCATGTGGTTAAGGGACAGCACGGCCCAGGTTTGGCCTTACCTGTTATTGGTAAAAAATGATAAGGATCTGCAGCAATTGGTAACCGGTGTTATCAACCGCCAGGTAAAATGTATTTTAAAAGATCCTTATGCCAATGCATTTTATAAAGATGAAAACCAGGTAAGCGAATGGAAAAGTGATCTTACCACTATGCAGCCGGGCATACATGAACGCAAGTGGGAGATTGATTCATTGTGTTACCCCATCAGGCTTGCATACAATTACTGGAAAATAACCGGAGATACTACGCCCTTTGATGCACAATGGAAAGCAGCTATCCAGGCAACATTAAAAACATTTAAACAACAACAAAGAAAAACGGACAGGGGCCCTTACACATTTCAAAGAACCACCGCATGGGCAACGGATGGTGTGCCGCTGGGTGGTTATGGATATCCTGTAAAACCGGTAGGGCTTATCTGTTCTATGTTTCGTCCGAGTGATGATGCTACCATTTTTCCTTTCCTGGTGCCCTCCAACTTTTTTGCAGTGGTAAGTTTAAACCAGGCAGCTACAATGGCTACAAAAATTTTAAAGGATGATGGATTGTCAAAAGAATTAAAAGCACTTGCAACAGAAGTAGAAACAGCATTGCATCAATATGCCATCATCGATCATCCACAGTATGGTAAAATATATGCGTACGAAGTAAACGGCTTTGGCAGTTATAATTTGATGGATGATGCCAATGTACCCAGCCTGTTATCATTACCATACCTGGATGCCGTAAAAAATACAGACCCGGTTTATATCAATACAAGAAAAATGTTACTGTCTACCAATAATCCATTTTTCTTTAAAGGCAAGGCTGCAGAAGGTATTGGCGGCCCACATGCAGGTATGGATATGATTTGGCCATTGAGCATTGTAATGCGTGGCCTTACCAGTAACAATGACAATGAAATAAAAGCTTGCATTACCATGCTGCGAAAAACACATGGCGGCACGGGTTTCATGCATGAATCTTTTAATAAAGACGACGCCAATAATTTTACCCGCAAATGGTTTGCATGGGCCAACACCATTTTTGGCGAGTTGTTGTGGGAAGTGTATAAATCAAAACCACATTTATTGGTTTAATATTATTTCAAAAAATGATTTTTAAAACATTTTATTGAGCAGTAAGTAACCATGCGGCAGATACTCATAGCACCCAATGCATTCAAAAACAGCCTGTCTGCGCAAGCCGTGGCTGAAGCCATACAAAGAGGTTTGCTTAACAGTAAACTGGTTTGTACCTGCACATGTTTTCCTGTTGCAGATGGGGGCGATGGTACCGGTGAACTGATCATGCAAAAATGCAATGGCGTGCGTTACGAAGCAATTGTAAAAGATCCCATTGGGAGAGATATAAAAGCTGCGTATGGCATCATCAATAACGGTGATGCCTGCCTCATTGAAATGGCCGGCGCATCGGGCCTGCGCTTGTTAAAAACTACCGAACTTAATCCGTTACGGGCCACTTCCTTTGGTACCGGTCAATTGATAAAATCAGCATTGGACAAAGGTGTTCGTTCATTTATTTTATGCATGGGTGGTTCTGCAACGGTAGATGGCGGCTGTGGAATACTGAGTGCATTGGGCATTCGTTTTTTAGATTCCGAAGGCAATGAACTAACGGATTTACCTGAACGCCTGGTTGACCTTGAAGCCATTGATTTTTCAAAGCTTGATGAACGGATTTTATCTTGCGAAATAACCGTGCTTTGCGATGTAGATAATAAGTTGTTGGGTGTAGATGGTGCAGCGGCTGTTTTTGGCCCTCAAAAAGGTGCATCACCCGATAATGTAAAAAAGCTTGAACAGGCGCTTACAAAACTTACAGAAATTACCTTGCAGCAAACCGGTATAGACCTGGCCTCCATAGCATTTGGAGGTACGGCAGGTGGCGCCGCTGCGGGGTTGCATGGCATAATAAATGCCCGCCTTGTTAACGGTATCAAATACTTTTTAGACATTACTGCATTTGACACCGCCCTGCAAAAAGCATCCATTGTAATTACCGGGGAAGGAAGTATAGATGACCAGACCTTACAGGGCAAAGCCCCTTTCGGTGTAGCATTCAGGGCAAAGGAATTGGGTAGGCCGGTAATAGCATTGGCGGGTAAAGTACCCCTGGTAAAAAGTCCCGGATTGGCTGCTTATTTTGATGTGTTGTTAGCAATAGGCCAGGAGCCCATGGAATTAGAAACGGCAATGGCCGCTACTGCCCAAAATCTTGAACGTACGGCACTTGAGTTAGGGAACATGCTTGCATTAAATCTTTCATAAAAACAGGTTACATGTAAAACCTGTTGATTTTAAAATCATACAGGCGTTACCAATTTTAGCATACATTATTTTGTTAATGAAGACTTCCTCAGCGGCATTGTTATAGTTATGGTGGTGCCCGTTCCCTCTTCGCCCATTGCTTCGATGGTGCCACCGTGACGCTCCACAATTTTTTTGCAAAGGGTCAATCCCAAACCTGTTCCCTCAAATTTATCTTTTGAATGTAAACGGATAAATGTTTTGAAAATATTTTCTGCCTGCGCCTGGTTAAATCCAATGCCATTGTCTTTCACAGAAATTTTAATCGTTTGCGGAGCATTGTCTAAATGCTCATCTGCCAATGCCGATGTTATTTCAATAACACTTGCAACGCCCGGCTTACTGAATTTTAGCGCATTGTTAACCAGGTTATAAAACAGTTGGTATATCAAGGGTTGTGAGCCTTCAATGGAGCCCAGGTTCCGCCAATTGAGTTGTGCATTCTTTTGCATAATCAATACTTCCAGGTCTTCTGCTATGCTTTCCATCAACTCATCCAGGTCAATTTCTTCATGCCTTTGTTCTATAGAATTCAATGATGAATAAAGCAACACACCATCTATCATTGCATAAATGCGGGCCACTGCATTTTCCATTTTTTTTACGTAGAGTTTGGGCGTTTCCGCTAATTCCGAGTCAAACTCACTCAGCAGGCGATTGGCAAAAAACCTTATTTTTCTTACGGGTTCTTTCAGGTCGTGCGAAGCCACATGGGCAAATTGTTGCAGGTCGTCATTTGAACGTTGCAGTTCTTTTGTGCGCTCGTTTATCCTTAGCTGCAGGTTGGCCTCACTCTCTTCTATCTTCTGCCTGGCAAGTACCTGTTGGGTAACTTCAATGGCAACTGCCAGCACTCCCGAAATACTGTTGTCTTCTTCCCGGTAAGCTTCATAAACAAAATCTACAAATACGTTTTCAAGGTTTCCGTTTCGGGGTAATGTTATAGGAATACCATACGCTTTTACAGTTTCGCCTGTATTGTAAACGCTGGCTAATAAATTTTCAAATCCCTGTCCCTTTATCTCAGGAAGTATGTCGAATATGGGTCGCTCCAGTACGGCTGTTCCGGTTTTGCCCCATAATTCAATCATGCGTTCATTGGCAATTTCAACCACATGATCAACTCCTTTAAAAATACACATAGCCACCGGTGCCTGTAAAATAGTATTGCGCAGGTTGCGTTCGCTTTCTGTCGTTTTTCTTTGTGCCAATACTTTCTGCGTTACATCCACTGCTGTATTCATTACGCCAAATATTTCCCCGGCAGCATCACGCAGTGCTTTGTAGGTATAGTCAAAATAGTAAGTGCCTAATACACCATTTAATTCAAGTTTGGCTCTTGCCTCTTTTGCCTCGTATGTAATGCCCGTAGTAAATACCTCGTCTAAAATTTGCAGAAATGGTTGGCCAACGAGTTCGGGAACACCTGCAGCAAGCGGCTTACCTAAAACTGAACCACCTTTGCCCCAATAAGACAGCATAATTTTGTTGGCGATAGATATAGTCATGTCTCTGCCTGTAAACATACAAGTGGCAACGGATGAGTGTTCTATGATATCACGAAAGCGGCTTTCGGAGACCTTCAGTTGTTTATAATTTAAAACCTTAAGAGTTGTTTCAACACATAGCACCAATACACCACCAATATTTCCTGCATCATCTGGTACGGGAGTAAAGCTATAGCTCCAATATCCCTCTTCCATGCGGCCATTTCTGAAAGTAGTGATCGCCTGATCTTCCGTTAATGTTGACTCGCCGCCTGCAAATACCTGCCGGATGGGTACTTTAATGGTATCCCATGCTTCGGACCACAATGTATCGGCCGGTTGTCCCAATGCCTGTGGATGCTTGCCATTATCACCAAAACTTGGGCGGAAGGCGTCATTGTAAAATACGTTCATTTCCTCACCCCAATATAGCAACATTGGAAATTTTGATTTGAGCACCATACTCAATGCAATGAGCAAACTCTGCGGCCATTGATCGGGTGTACCCAGCGAAGTTTCACTCCAGTTATGTTTACGTGTAAGTGCTCCCATTTCGCCGCCGCCTTGCAAAAAGGGGATTATATTTTTATAAGAAGACTCTATTTTCACTATTAATTTACAGCTATGATTAACCAGTTAAAATGAATATACGAACAAAAAGAAAAATATAATTAAATTGCCCGGTTGTGTCAGTATAATAAGCTGATTATGTAAAAGAGTCTTGATATTTGTCGTTAAATAAAAGTAGGAAACAGTAATTGTTTACAAATATTGGTCAGTGATTTGCCGGTTTCCTTTCAGTAAAACGTATATGCCTACACCCGAACTTTTGAAGGTCAAAAAATGCTGATCGTTTTAAACTTTAGCGACAAATTCACCAAAATCAATACCGGTATTAATACGTCAAATGCAACATTGCTTTCAACCAATTATAAAACTGTTCCATCTTTGAGTAAAGTGAAAAATGTATTTGTATTGCGGCCTTATGAGGCATTGATTTATAGGTTGTAATTGGGTGTTATGAGAGAGAATTTTACTTCACTTAAAATACCAATACCTGATAATAATCATCCCCATATTTCAAATAGTAAATTGCTGATGCGAATCTTCAAAATAAAAAGATTGTTTTCCTTGCATCTGGGTTTTCTATGATTTAATTTTATCTCCGTCTTATAGCTCCGTTACGATGGCTTCCGAAACTTCAGGACATAAACAAGCTGGTTGATTTTAAATCTTATCCTGTTAATAACCACTGTGCTGATATAATTTAATCAGTACTCCCTGGTAATTTTCGCATGCCCCAGCTTCCATAATTTAATGCCTGTTTGTTCACTTTTGTTTGGCTGCTTACGTGCAATAATTTGATACCTGCTTAAAGATATTGGTTGATTACCTCCAAATGCCACACCATCTTTTTGTGAATAAAACATACGTTCAATCTTTGAATCCTGTCTTCTGTGGATGTAACCAGTTGTTCAAATTTTAATTAATTAAAAAAAATTATTATGAAAAAAAACAAAGCACAACACTGGGGCATAGCCGCAGTTATTTTTGTTATTATGTTGTCATCCTGTCGAAAAACTGCACAGGATGTAGTAACAACAACTGAAGATGAATTTGCCATACAGGAGCAGGATGAAACCGGCTTATGGTTGCAACAGGAAAGTATAGCAGATAAAGGGGATATTACCAGCGTTAAGGTTTTTGCAACCGGCCTAAACAACCCGAGGGGATTAAAATTTAGTCCTACCGGAAGACTGTATGTAGCAGAAGCAGGCACGGGCGGAACCGGCCTTTCAACAGTTAATTTATGCGACCAGGTTCCGTTTCCTGTAGGCCCTTACCTGGGAGGCTTAACGGGCGGACGAATTTCTAAAATTAATTGGCAGGGTGTACGCACAACAGTTACGGATCAATTGCCCAGTAGCCATGCCAATGAAATAATTGGTGGCGATGTGGAAGGCGTAAGTGATGTCGCATTTATTGAACATACTTTGTACGCTGTGCTTGCAGGGGCCGGTTGTTCTCATGGTGTGGCAGACGTGCCAAACATGGTGCTCAAATTAAGGCCAAACGGTACCTGGAGAATGGTTGCCAATTTAAGTCAATGGTTTATGAGTCACCCGGTAAAAAATCCTGAAATGGATGACTTTGAACCAGATGGTACGCCATACAGTATGATAAATGTTGAAAACACACTTTATGTAATGGAAGCAAATCACGGTGATTTTATAAAAGTTTCCACCAACGGAGAAATAAAAAGGGTGGTGGATATTTCGGCAGAGTTCGGCCACATTGTACCTACTGCTCTTACATTTAAAGGCAATTTTTTTATGGGTAATTTACGCACCTTTCCAATTGTTGAAGGAAGTTCAAGTATTTATAAAATTACTCCTTCCGGACAGGTAAAAGTATGGGCTACCGGCTTTACAACTGTACTGGGTGTTGTCTTTGATAAAAAGGATCGCTTGTATGTACTGGAAAATACAACCGGCAATCCATTTCCCACACCAGGCACCGGCAGAATAGTCCGTGTTGATCCTTCAGGCAATAAAAAAGTAATCGTTACCGGTCTCTCACTTCCTACCGCTTTAACCTTTGGACCCGATGGGAAAATATATGTTTCAAATGTTGGATTCGGTCCGCAGGCTATTGGTGGCGGTCAGATATTACAGGTTACTTTGAGAGATTAGTAATTGAATCAATATGATAGAAAAATAAGCCATCGTAGCAGCTCAATGGACTTTACTTCCAACGCCAGTATTAAATAAATAATAAGAACGCATCCTGGTAACAACACCGTGCATAATTGCACGGTGTTGTTATTTTAAAAAAAACCTATAAAAGTTCTGATAAGTTTACTGCATTTACCATCAACGATGTCATTTAGTAAACGACTTCAGCTATTGAAGGCGATGAATTTACAATATTGCTATTTTTGTGATTCAGAAAATAATTTTAGTGGAACCATTTCCACAGGTTGGGCAATCTGCCCGGTCATTTACATCGATAAAATCTTTAGGTACGATGCCTCCAAACAGGGGCATATAAATTGCCTGTGTTGGATAAACAAATTACAACAAATGAAAAAGATTCACTTAATGATCGGTGCTTCCATGTTGGTAGCCGGATTTACAGCTTGCGACGATTCAGGCATGGATCCAAAACAGGATGCCGCTGCGTTACACAAATATGTAGATTCAGTAAGGGACCTTAAACCGGTATATACGGTTAGCAAATGGATGGCCATAGACAGCGGGTACCAGGTAAGGGTTGTAAATGCAGAAGCCAGTATGAGTGCAATGGCTGAAGAAGACAAGAAAATGGCAGAAGCCAGCAAAGCAAAATATGCTGAGTTGCAAAAAAAGTACGAAACTACTTTGAAGGAACAGGAAGAAGAGGCAAAACGTGCTGCTGAAATGTCGGATTATAGAAGAACGCTTAGAGCTAATTTATTTGGTGAAGGCGTTGTTGGAAATGATATGAAGTTTGATTTTGTAACAGCCAAAAATATCAAAGATGTGTACGAAAAATTTGTAGGTACAGTAGCAGATAACAAAAAGAATTATACAAGAGAAGACTGGGATGAAATTAAGATATTGTATGAAGCGTTGGATAGCAGGAAAAATGAAGTTGAAAAGGACCTTGCCACTAAAGACAACATGAGAATTGCCGCACTTAAAATTAAGTTTGCCTCCATTAAAATGATTGCAAGACCAGCCGCAAAAATTGATGAAAATATAAAGTCAAAAGAGTAAACCAGCATACTTTAAGGGAGCCGTCTGTATGAACGAATCATTCGTTTTATACAGACGGCTCTTTTATTTTAAAATAGAAATAAAAGCAACAGCAGGTCAATTTGCAACCGGCGACATCCTGGTTTTATCTGAAAGGTTATTGGCAGTATTCTCAACTTGTTTCGGCGTTTCTTTCACCGCTATCATGGTAATAATTGCCGATAGTAATAATGCTACCGACATAAAAATATACGAGGCATCAAAGCCGCCGGTTGAGCCGTTTAAGTAACCAACAAAGTAAGATCCTAAAAATGATCCCAGTGCACCAAGGCTGTTGATTAATGCAATGGCGCCACCCGAAACATTGCTGGGCAATATCTCTGTAATAATGGCAAAGAAAGGTCCGTAAGGCGCATACATAGCGCCACCCGCAATTACGAGTAATGTAAATGACAACCAGAAATTGTCGGGGCCAATCAAATAAGAACTATAAAATGCCACGGCACCAATTAACAGGAACGGCCACACGAAAATTTTCCTGTTCAAAGTTTTATCAGAAAAATACGAGACGGTGAGCATTGCAATGATGGCAAGTAAATAAGGAACTGCAGACAACCAGCCTGTTTTAACGATGTCCGAATCCGGCGCTGCATTGATCATTGAGGGCAGCCACATTACAAAGCCATACACCCCAATACTCCACAAAGCATATTGAAAACATAATAGTATGACCACCTTCGATTTAAAAGCAGCAGCATAATTTTTTACAGGCTTTATATGTTGTTGTTCCTGCTGCAGTTTATTTTCCAACGCAACCTTTTCTTCATCCGTTAACCAGTTGGCATTTTGTGGTTTCTCTGCTACAATCTTCCACCATATAAATGCCCAAATGATTGCAGGCAACCCTTCCCAGATAAACATCCAGCGCCAGCCAACAGATTTAACCAGGTAACCCGATAAAATCGACATCCATAAAATAGTTGCCGGATTGCCCAATATCAAAAATGTATTGGCCCTTGAGCGTTCAGATTTTGTAAACCACCTGCTTAAAAATATCAGCATCGATGGCATCACCGCACTCTCTACAACACCCAGCATAAACCTTATTACAATCAGGTAATTTACATTGCTCACCATACCGGTTGCCATAGCCAATCCGCCCCACAAAATAAGCGACCAGAAGATCAGTTTCTTTGCACTTTTATTGGCCGCATAAGTTGCACCGGGAATCTGGAAGAAAAAATATCCCAGGAAAAAAAGCGACCCTAATAGCGACGAGGTAGATGCATTGATGTTTAAATCTTTGGCCATGCCACCAGCGGCTGCAAAACCAAAATTTGCACGGTCAAGGTAGGCAAGGCTGTAGGTAATAAATGCCACAGGAATCAGCCGTATCCAACGGCGCTTAGCAATCGTTTCAATCATAGCAAACTACATTATGGTAATGGTGAGGATGAAATTTAATTGGCAGCAATACCCGTTTTATTTGGGCACCCTTACTTTAATTACAATCTTCTTAATGTCATTGTACCCTTCAACTTTAAAAGCGGGACGGTGTATTTCATGCGGCGAAAAAATATAAAATTTACCAGGCACCGCATCATAATATTTTTCGCCGGTTACTGTAAAATTTGCCACATCTTTTTTGGCATCATAAGGCACACTTACAATTGAATTGGGCGATTCCGTTGAAGCCACACCCATCATTGTTTTGCCCGAAATAATATATTGCAGGTCATTAAAATCTTTGTGTGCTTCCCAGTTTGTTTCCTCTTTCAATTTTGGATCAAGGCTGCTCACGGTGGCAAAAACATTGCCGGAGTCAATCATATATTTACCATCTGCAATCGTAGCAAGATCGTGGGTTTTCAGAAATTCAAATGCCTCATCCCACCATAATTTATTCAGGTGGTATTGCCGGTAAAACTCTTGCTGGTTCACACTTTCGTGCGGTAAAATCTGCAGGCCGTTCAGCCACTCCATATTTTTAAACCACTTTGCATCCTGGCCGGTTAAGTTAGTCGTCATTTTGGTAGAATTACAATTTGTACCCAGTGTAACCAGGGCAACAGCCAACAACAGCAACCAACCATTTTTTAAGAAAAACCTTTTCATTTTTTTCTATTTATTTATGTGAATATTTTTTTGCAATGCCAGTTGACAGGGCGGTCAACAGCGGTACACAATTTAACAACTGTCCGGGCTATCCGCTACAAGTCCGGCGCAGGCCAGCACACATTTCTTCACCGTGCTTTCCGCTACTATCCCGCAGCCCATCAGCAAAAAATCATCTGTCAACATTTTTAAAATGCATTATAACACGAATTTATAAAGCACGAATTACACGAATTATTATGTTTCTTATTTCTTAATTCGTATAATTCGTGTCTCAAATTCGTGTTATCAAATAAGTTATGCGCCACTTCATTGTTAACATTGCCCTAATCATT
The DNA here is from genome assembly GCA_046590675.1 of Ferruginibacter sp. GTDB lineage: Bacteria > Bacteroidota > Bacteroidia > Chitinophagales > Chitinophagaceae > Ferruginibacter. The sequence goes on from JBKJUP010000037.1 coordinate 41,764, forward strand.
ATAATTATGCGCCTTCAGGTAATCATTCAATTCTTTCCTTGTCATAGCTAATTTACTATCCGGATAAATATTGAGCCAGCCTGTAAAATCTTTTTTTATTTCTTCCGACCAGCGGCTATCAATTTGCCCGGCCAGGTATTTCTTTTCACGCAAGCGTTGAAATCCAAATTCGTCCCGTAAAGCAGTTACTTCACTGGATATTACCAGTTCTGATAAAAGATTGGCAGGTATAAATATAGTGCCATATTGATTGGCCAATACCACATCGCCCGGTAACACAATGGCACGTCCTACACGGATGGGTGCATTAATTGAAGTCAGCATTTCCTGCTGAAGATAGGAGGGGTCAACACCCCTGATCCATCCATTAAACCCTTTTATTTCTCTTAGGCCTGCCAGGTCACGTACCGATGCATCGAAAATTACACCATTCTGCGAATTGGCATAAATGGCATTGCCAAGATTGGATCCTATCAATGTACCATCTATGATTCTTCCGTAACCGTCCGCTACATATACGTCGCCCGGTTGCAAAATATTGATCGGCCAGGAGTTGGTGCCACCAGCACTATCTCTGCCCTCGTACACGCCTTGTTGTTTTACCAGCTTTATAAGGTCCGGCCTCGATGGCATATATTGCGCCGTAACCACACGGCCCGTCATCACGCTATCCGGGTTTATAATTTGCCAGTTGCCTTCAAATTGGTTTTGATAACCCTTGTTGCGTAAATAACCCCATGCTTCTTCAATGGCAACATGTTTCAGCCTTTTTAAAATGGCATCAGAAACTTTTGGCCGGCCATCTGCAGAGCGCTCGCCCTGCCAGTCTGCAGTAAGCATCTTTATATACTCAGGCGAAGACCCAACCCGCTGCGCCTGCGAAAAATAAACACTAAAAATGCAAGCCGCCAGGAAGATTAATTTTTTGCTCATGTTGTTGTTTATTTATAAATGTTTGAAATTGCTGGCATTGCATGTTACATCCCGGGAGTATGAATTTTGGGACTGGTACAAGCAATACAAGTATTTTAATTTGAATAATGAAAAGTACATTATTTCAATTTTATATTCAATCAAAATTCATATTATTCCACCAATTAATTGTGTAATATCCACCAGTGAAATATCCTTATGGTTTATTACGGAAAAGATCAGGATGCTATCCCCATGTAAAAGTTCATACACTTTGAGTAGGAAGTTCATTCCAATTGCAGGTTATTCTTGTTACACTTGCCTTGTTAGTTAAAATTCCAAAGCCACCAACTCGTACAGGTTTTATTGCAACTAAGCGTTGCCGTCACCTTTATTTCACTTTGCTCTTTTATCCAGGTTGTAGCGGAAAGGTTGCTATCACTGACTGTTACCCGACAGTTGCTATTTTACGACTGATATATTGGGAAGTACTGCGCCATTTATGCCTATTTTTTTATATATTGTAGTTGAATTAATGATGCCCCCTTCATTTAATTTATTTCCTGATCTAAAAAATACTAAGATGTCCCAAATAAATCTTTTTATTTCCTACTCTCACGAAGATGAATCCTATTTTAGAAAGTTAAAAAGCTACATCAATAGCCGGAGCTGCCCAAACCTCAATATTTGGGATGATGGCGAAATAAGGCCCGGCAACGAATGGGATGCAGAGATAAAAACCAAGCTGACTGAAGCACACATTATTTTGTTGCTCATCAGCCAGGATTTCCTGAATTCTAAGTATATAGATGCCATTGAATTAAAAACGGCTTTGGAAAGGCATGCTCAAAAGAAATGCAAGGTGATCCCGATTTTTACAAAGAACTGTTACCTGGACAATTATCCGCAAATAACTAAACTTCAGGGATTACCTGCCGGGATGAAATTCTTATCCGATTTAGGTGAATCAGTGTATGCACAATATGCCGAGATACAAAAAGAGATCATTGAAGTTGCTGGCGATATGTTAACAGATAAAAATATTATTGACTCTATCAACAAGAATGATGACAAGAGCTTAGAAGCAAAAGCGATAGAGGGCATACGCAACAGTGGTAAAATATTTTTATCGGTTCCGTCTTCAGAAGAAGGCAGGAAAAAACGAAGGTCATTTATTATCCAGGTGGAAGGTAAAATAAAGTACGAGAACTGGCCGTATGAAATTGTGCCCGGTTTAAATGATGGCGAAGCTTTGTCGAAAGAAACGGATGAAGAAATTGTAAAAGTATGTGCCGGGTTAATTGATGATTCCATCTATTCCATTCACATAGTTTCCGGCGAAGCTGACCTTGCCGGCGGTATTGATAAAATGCAATACGATCTTTCCAAAACCATTCATGCAGATAGCCCTTTTCACAAACGCATTGTGTGGTTGTTAACCGCCGATTTGAAATCTAAACTGGATAAAGAAGTGAGTATGAATCCGCTCTTTACCGGCAACGATTTTGAGAGTATGTTCGACCTCATTAAAAGCCTGGATGTAGAGAAAGAGAAAAAAGTTAATGAATTAAAAAAAGGATTTTCACCCAACAAAAAAGTATTTATGTTTTATGATTTTTATAAAGATCATAACAGCGAGCTAAGGATCAGGTTAAAAACAAGTATAGAAGAAAATGAGAATATTGCTGTTTTTCCAAGTGTTCCAAATAGTACGCTCACTGCAGAAAAGGAAGAGCTTGCCAAATGCGATGGAGCATTTATTTTTTATGGCGCATCGGACCCTGAATGGTTTTTGATGCGGCAGTCATTGTTAATTGCAGAAGGAGAGGAAAGGTTAAAAGGGTTATGTGTGGATGAGCCCGGTATTAAACTGAAAATAGACCGGGATGTAAGTAAAAATGCTTTTGTTACAACAATCAAAGGCATCAATGAATTTGACAATGATTTAAAATTTTTTATTGATAAGCTAAAATCTTAAATATGAAAACAGCTTATAGTAATGATGCCGGCGAATTTCCATTTCAGGTGGACGAATTTTATCTTGACCTGCAGGAAAACGGCAACAACATATCAATGCTTTCGGCAGATGAAATTGAGAAAAGCCCTTTCCCCGGTTTAAGGCCATTTAAGACTTCGGAATTTCAGCTTTTCAATGGCCGTGTGGGCCAGTCGGAAGAGTTGATCAAGAGATTAAAACACAACAGGTTCCTTGCTGTTATCGGTAGTTCGGGCACCGGTAAGTCTTCGCTGGTAAGAGCAGGGTTGCTGCCACAGTTATTTGGCGGCTACCTGCATGGTGCAGGCAGCAAATGGAACATTGCAATTTGCAGGCCGGGAAAAGATCCGGTAGAAAATCTTGCCATTGCATTGGCCAGCATAAAAACACATAATAAAGAGGCAAAAGAGCTATATGAAAATTTTACAAAGTTTGAGCCGCTGCTAAGTGATTCCATTTACGGGTTGATAGATTCGAAGGACATATTAGATGCTGAAAGTAAAGAAAAAGCGCCCACCAATTTATTGATCATCATCGACCAGTTTGAAGAACTGTTCCGTTTTAACCGCAAAGATCTTGGCAAAGAGAATATTGAAAATCAATTTGTAAACCTGTTACTAAAAGCATCGCTCGATCCACGCAATTCTGTGTACATCATCATCACCATGCGGTCTGAGTTTTTGGGTGATTGTGTAAAATACCGTGGCCTTGCAGAAGCCATTAATGAAGGGCAGTACCTGGTGCCACAGTTAACAAGAAACGAGTTAAAGGAAGTGATTGAAAATCCTGTGACGCTTGCAGGCAAAAAAATATCACCACAATTGGTGGAATTGCTGGTGAATGAAATTGAAGAAAGTAAACTAAAAGAAAACCAGGATCAGTTACCGATATTGCAGCATGCCTTGATGCGTACTTACAATGAAGCCATGTTGGAAGGGCCAAATACCCTTATCACTTATGAACATTATAAGCGAACCGGGGAGATGGAAAAGGCCCTGGCCAATCATGCAGAAGCGAAGTTTAAATTGCTGGGCGATGCTAATCAGGCTACCAACCATTACTCAAAAAAACAGTCCATTGCAAAAATTATATTTAAGTCATTAACCGATTTAGGCGTTGATCAGAAAGGCGGCAGAAGGCCAACAGAACTTAAAAATATTTATGCCATTGCTGCAGCACTGAACGTTACAGAAAACGAAGTAGATGAAGTGGTAAATCATTTCAGGGGCAGTGATACTTCCTTTATTATGCCGCCTATTAATACCGATTTATATTCCAATCTTATCATTGATATTTCGCATGAAAGCCTGATGCGTAACTGGTCCCGGCTAAATGAATGGATTACAGAGGAGGTGAAAATGGGGGCACTATATAAGCTGCTGAATGATAGAAGAGAATTGCATGAGCAAGACAATGAAGAATGGTTGAGGGGCATGCTGTTGAAAGAGTTGCTGGATTGGAAACAAAACTACCCCACCAATGTAACCTGGGCCAGCAGGTACCATAAACTGCCTAATAAAACAAATGACCCGGCACTACATGAAAAAATATACAAAGAAAATTTAGCTTACCTGGCAGAGAGCGACCGGGTAAGCGAACAATTAAAGGCAGCGGAAAAAGAAGAACTACGGCAGAATTTACAGCGGGAACAAAGAGAGCAATCTAATAAAAAACGGGTATGGCTTTTTGCGATTGCATCAACCGTTTCCTTGTTATTTGGTATATGGGCTTTTTCTGAAAGTAACAATGCAAAAGCAAGTGAAAAAGTTGCGATAGCACAAACGGAACTGGCAGAAAAAAATGCGAATGATGCAAAAAAAAGCGCTGAAGCTGCCCGGATGAGTGCGGATTCAGCAAGAGCTCAGAAAATGATTGCAGACGAACTGCGGGAAAAGGCTGATAGTAATTCAGCATTATTAAAATTTCAAAGTATGCAATTGGCCGCTTATGCATCAGAGGCAAACCGCCAAAAAGTTGTAGCGTTGGTGCTGAAAGACAGTGCTGAAAAAAAGAAAAATGATTTTCAGGATCAATTGGTAAAAAATGTGCTGAAAAGTCAAAGCTTTTATTTCAGTAATGCATTGGACCAGGCAACAAAAGAAGAGATCATTGATTTACTTTTTATAACGCCAAAGTTTGACTCGGCGCAAATTAAGTTAGCTCAGCGTGTTGATGTGGATTTGTTGGCAAAAATAAATCGTGCCGTTGAAATAAAGGAGAACATCACAGATGATCCGGTAAACGGCCTGAATGAAGCGAAGGATATCTGGAATAAAAAGCCAAACCCCATCTTAAAGAAAATACTGCTTAGTATAGTAAACGATAACATTTTTAGAACAGCGGAAATAAATGTTTCGGAGCCGGTTAATTTAAATAATACGAACCTGGCTTTGTCAAATAATAATGGAGGTTTTGCTTACAATATTAACAACCAGGTAATAACCGGTAAGGCGGTAAATGATACCCTGGTTATTAACGAAAATAGTTTTGATGTTCCGTTCAATCGGTTTTTCTGTACAACGAATATGCCCGGTACTGCGAATGCCAAAGTTGAAGCTTTGGGTTTTGGTGATAGTAATCGGGTTGTTACATTGTTGAACAACTTCATGGTTAAACTAAATACCGATGGGGAATTAGACAACATTAAAACCCTTTCAATGATTCCTAAAAATACGGTCACCACTCAACTTTCTCCAGATGGGAGTGCTGCTTTTTTTGTGGATGCCGATGGCAACGCTTTATTGTGGAATGGGTCGCCAACAAATTACGACGCAAAAGTGGACACAATTGGAAATTTCAGAAACAAACCAATTGCAAAAGAAAACATTGTGTTTTCCCGGGATAGTAAATTTGTATTGTTAAATGTTGATGGTAAAGCAAGGGTTATTAACAGGGAGAGCGATGTATTGGGTATTTCAGATTGGGATAATGAAACAGTGCTTGCGGGTACTTTTACACCGGACAGTAAGTCAATTGTAACAGTAGCAGAAGGCAAAATAGCAGTAAGAGATCCCATACTAAATATTGAAAATAGTTATCAGCAAATCAATTTAGCGATGGCTCCTTTTAAACAGTCTGCGTTGAAGCCGGATAAAATTAATGATATTGCCATTTCAACTGATTGGAGCAGGTTACTGATTTCACAACAGGATCAAAAAGTATTCCTGGTAGAGAATAAATTTGGGGGGTCTGTATTTTTCAAGGGCAGTGATGCGGATAGTGTTTTGCGAATAAAAGAAATTGGCAACAGTAAAGATAAAATGAAAGCCGGTTTTTACGATGACAGCACCATTATAGCAGTTACCAACAGTGGCGCTATAAATTTATGGAACATATACCGGGATTTTGATGATCCTGATGCTGCAATTGCCACCGTGTTACCACAATTGTCTTTCAAAGAAAAACTGGAGGAAAAATTGATAACATCAAAAGATGTATTAAAATCTGCGACGGCTCCCGAATTAAATATTGCCGCCGAATATTACTTCCGCAGGGAATTAATAGACACAGCAAAAATGATTTATCTGCAACTGCTGAAAAAGGCAACTGGTGAGGTAAAGGCCCATTATCTTGATCGTATCCTTGCAATGAATGCTGAATTAAATACAGTGGATCGCATTAATGATAAGCTTGATCCTAAGCGTGCAAAAACAGATACGATAAAGACTTACCGATCGATGAAAGTGGATAGGCTGAAGGAGAATATTGGTTTTATAGAACAGCAGGTTAGTCTTTGTCCGGATAATAAAGATTACGCAAAGGAAAAGTCAACTACTTATGGAAGTTTATCTTTTAACCAGATATTTTTGGAGGATTATGATGGTACCATTGTTTCTGCAAAAAAAGGATTGGAGCACCTTGATTCTTTTCCCGAAAATGACTGGATATATACAAACCTTGCATTAGGCTATTTGCTTACGGGCAAATACAGATTGGCGGAGCAGATTTATAGAGACAATAAAGATAGAATGTTTTATAATAAAAGTATGAGTTTTAAAACGGCGTTTCTTCAAGATTTTAGCGATCTTGAAAGTGCAGGAGCATTTAATAAATTAAGTCCTGCAACATTAAAAGAAATCGCAAGTATCAAGGATATGTTGAATGAGGAACTTGATAAAAAGCAGGTGAATAAAACAGGAAGGGGTTAGCTGGCTTTGTGGATAATGGGCTGCAAGGCCATGCCTGAACGAATATAAAATGAAAGGGGGTGAAATAAAATTTCAACCCCTTTCATTTTTCAACTATTTATTTCGAAGCATTTTTATGCTGACTACCTGGCCACCATTTCCTGCATCAACCGCATAATTTCAGCGCCTTCTTCAGCAGTGCAGGGGTTTGGTCCATCACCTAAAAAGTATTGAACGGTTGCTTCAATCATAGGTTGCTGAACATGTTGAAGTGTATCAAACGTGAGTACTGTATTTTCTTCACCGACAGATATGGTTAAAGTATGTTCATTGAATATGCTTAAAGTGATTCTACCTTTTGTTCCAATTATTTCGCAACTATCAACCTCTTTCGGCGCATTGAAACACCAGGTGCCGCTAAAAACTACACCGTTTTCAAATAACAGGTTGCCTGCTACCATATCGTCTGCATCATAAGTTTCACCCTGGTTGGTGGCAACGCCTGTAACTTTTTGCACCGCTCCAAAAAGATAGTACATCAGGTCGAGCTGGTGTGTGGCAAGGTCATGAAAATGCCCACCTCCTGCAATGGCAGGATTGATCCGCCATGCAATCATTGGGTTGGCCATTTCGGCTTCGGTAGTTGGTGGTTTTTGCAAATCCAGTCGAACCAATAAAATATCACCAATGGTTTTTTCATGTATTAACTGCAGTAGTTTTTTAAAGCGGGGCTGCTGTCTTCGGTAATGCGCCACAACCAGCGGGACCTTTTTTGCTGCTGAAATTTCAGCCATCCTGCAAGCCGACTCATAATTGATTGCCATCGGTTTTTCAACATACACCGGCTTGCCTGCATTGATTGCATTAATCGTGTATTGTTCATGAGAGGAAGGTGGCGTTGCAACATAGATGGCATTTACCTCCGGGTCATTGATCAATTCGTCTGCATTGCTATACCACTTCGGCACATGATGACGCTGTGCATAATCAGCCGCCTTTGCTGCATCCCTGCGCATGACTGCTACCAGTGCAGAGTTGCTTACTTTGTTGAAGGCGGGGCCACTTTTTACTTCAGTAACATCGCCACAACCTATAATTCCCCAGTTTATTTTTTTCATATTTATCTAAGCATTAAAATATTTATTTTGATGGCAAACTTAAAACATTGTTCTTTTAGATACTGCATTGAATGCGTGCTGATGTTGGTCAACATTTGCTAATTACTGATCTTGTTCCCTCAAAGGTATTTGTGCATAGTGGTGAATTACATTGGCCCCCGAACCCAAAGGGGAGGAAATGCACAGTTTACATAATAAAAGCGTCCTTCATTTTTAAAGTGTATGCATTTCTACGGCATCGAAAAAAATGCGTTAAGAAAATTTGAAGGGCTGGCGTTAAAAAATGAAAACAATATCGAATAATTATACCATGCATTTTCTCCCCTTTGGGGCCGGGGGTCATTTTTTACATTTCTACCTACACAACCTTCATAACTCCCCGTACATATCCAACCGATTCTGCCATACCCGCCAACGGGTCTTCACCATCTTTTTCATACTCAAAACACACATGGCCCTTGTACTTTATTTTTTTAAGTGTTTTTACAACTTTGGGAATATCAATAACACCACGTCCTATTTCAACCGGTGATCCATCGGCAGTGGATGATGAAACATCTTTCATGTGCATGTCGAATAAGCGGTCCTGGTATTTAATCAGCATACTGCTGGGATCCTGGCCAATACGCTGAACATGGCCAATGTCGATGCAGAACCCAATTCTTTTGTCAAGGTTTTTAATCATCTCATACACATTATCCGGACTGGTATATAATTTATCGCCGGGCCCGTGATTGTGTATGGCCAGCCTGATATTTGTTGACTGCACTTTCTCATTTACCATCGACAGCAATTCGTGGTTGGGTACGCCAATAATCATGTTGAGCCCGGCATTGGCGGCATAATCAAAAACGGTATTTACTTCCTCCGGCGTTTTCATATAGATGACTCCGGCACCATACAGGTTCATACCGGCATCCTTTACTTTTTGTGCAATCATTTTTATGTCGGCTGCAGAACTGTTAAGCGGCATGTGAAAATCCTTTAGTGATATGTCACTAATGTTTAAACGTTTCGACATTTTGATGGTTTCATCCAGGTTGAATTTGCGAAATGTGTAAGATGCTACGGCAAAATTTAATGCCCCATCATCTTTCCCGGGTGCCTGTACAAAACTGCTGGTAACGGCTGCTGTTGCAGCGCCTGGTATTGCAAGCGCAGCTAATCTTAAAAACTTGTTCCTGGAGTATTTCATAATAGCAATGTTGAAAATTTAATGTAAAATGTGTATGTTAAGCCTAAGTTAAGTCATCTGTAAAATTATTGGCCCAGTTTTTACGGGGAAGTAAACTTTATAACTTTGTAAATAAAAATTATGGATTTAAAGATTAAGGATAAAACAGTTTTTGTAAGTGGTTCAACAGCGGGCATTGGTTTTGCAATTGCCAAACGTTTTTTAAATGAAGGTGCGCTGGTTATCATTAATGGCAGAACAAAGGATGGGGTGGACAAAGCCGTGGATGAATTAAAATTATTGACAGGTAATTTAAATGTTTCGGGCATTGCTGCAGATTTTTCAAAAGTGGAAGAGGTGAATAAACTGATAGCCCAATTACCGGAGGTTGATATTTTAATTAATAACGCAGGCATTTTTGAACCAAAGGCATTCGCAGATATTCCGGATGAAGATTGGTTTAGGTTTTTTGAAATAAATGTTATGAGTGGTATCCGTTTGTCGAGACATTATTTTCCTAAAATGATTGAGAAAAACTGGGGAAGAATCATTTTTATTTCAAGCGAATCGGCGGTTTTTATTCCTGAAGAAATGATACATTATGGGATGACCAAAACTGCACAACTGGCTGTGGCCAGGGGATTGGCCGAACTTACAAAGGGAACCAATGTTACTGTTAATTCAATTTTACCTGGCCCCACCAAATCGAAAGGTGTGGGCGCTTTTATTGAAGATTTATCTAAAGCTGGTAATATAACAGTGGATCAGGTGGAAGAAGATTTTTTTAACAATATGCGGCCAACTTCTTTGATACAACGTTTTGCAACAGGAGAAGAAATAGCTGATACAGTGGTATATTTTTCGAGCCCGTTGGCGGCTGCCACAAATGGCGCTTCCATACGTGCAGAAGGTGGTTTGGTACGATCTATTTTGTAGCCGAAATTTTACCGGTAATGAAAATGCCTGGCAATATAAAGTGGTGATAAAGGCTGTTAATATTGCTGTTGCCCAATAGCTGCCGGATGGTAGCGGATACCCCGCTGAGGATTGTGTGCCTGGGTTTGTGGCGGAGTAGGAGCGTACAGCCGGTACCGGTGTTGACCAATGTACCTGGGGATAACAGCCCATATTTTAATAAAAAAAAGCGTACTATTATTGGTACGCTTTTTTTAGTTGGGCTGCACCACTTAATTGGCTTGTGCCGGTAAAATATTTTGATTTACACTGAAAAAATTAGTGGGATCGTATTGTTTTTTAATGTTGGTTAAGCGTTCGTAATTGCCTTTGTAACTCGCTTTTATACGATCCTGTCCTTCGTTCATCATAAAATTTAAATAGGCGCCACCGGCGGAATAAGGGTGTAAGGCTGTCCAATAATCTTTGCACCAGTTGGTGATTTTTTCTGCGTTGGCAGGGTCGGGATCAACGCCAACAATCACGCCGGCATATTTAGCATCTCTGTATGCCCAGGGTGTTTCATTAACTGCAACCCTGCCCGCTGCACCACTAATTGGGTACATGTGCATTTGTGATAGCGGTGTTGGAATTTTTGATCCGAATTCCTTGTGTTTTGCGCTGCTGTCGGCATTCAGGTCATTGAAAAAATCAGCTCTCCAATACCATTGCAATCCCGGTGGCATCATGCCATCAAACATGGTTTGTACAGCGGGATAAGGGATGGGCCCAACATGTTGAAATATGGGGTTCATGGCGAATACCGGTTTAAATATTTCCTCAGCTTTATTCATATCGCCTACGTAGCACCAGATGATGCCACAGAATTTTTTGTTATGCAATTCGGCGGGGAAGGGTGGGCCCGGTACCACCAATGTTGCTATAAAACCATTTAATTCGTCGGGTGCATTGTCAATAAACTCATGATACCATTTCATGATTTCATTGGTTTGCTCAATGGGCCAAAAGGTAGGCCCGGCAAATACTGTTTTAACCGGATGCGCCTGGAATTTAAAGGCTGTTACAATACCGAAATTGCCACCGCCGCCCCGTATAGCCCAATACAAATCGGTATTTTGATTGGCATTAACTGTTACAAAACTTCCATCGGCCAGTACCATATCTGCTTCCAATAAATTGTCGATGGTAAGCCCGTATTTCCTGGCCAGGTAGCCAACGCCGCCACCCAATGTTAGCCCGCCTACGCCGGTAGTGGAAATGATGCCTGCAGGTACAGCCAAACCGAATGCATGGGTGGCATGATCGACTTCGCCCCACACATTTCCGCCGCCTACCTGCACCGTATTGTCGGCGGCATTTACCCGTACAAATTTAAGTAACGACAAATCAATTACCATTCCTTCATCGCACAAGCCGAGGCCACCGCCATTGTGCCCGCCGCCTTTTACCGCCACCAGTAAATTATTTTCTCTGCCAAAATTTACTGCGTAAATCACATCAGCAACGTCTGCACATTTTACAAACATGCCCGGGTATTTGTCAATCATGGCGTTGTAAATTTTACGGCTGTCATCATAGCCGGGATCGTGTGTGTCTTGAACTGATCCAGATGTAATATTAGGAATCAGGAGCTGTACCAAAACATGGAAGCCTTTTCAAATTAGTTTATTCACAAGTGCGGAGGTCAAGCGAACCGACTGGCTGACTTTAAGTAAATGAAAGAAAAGAACTGATCTTCCGCAGACTGCTTTCAGGAGCCGTTTGCAAACCACCTTATGCTGCATCAACCGGAAACTGTTTTTGTGGTGAACGATAAGGAAAAACGGGAACAAGATTCCCGTAGGTGCGTATTGCAGAGCTGAATGAATTAAAGCGGCTACAAAGCCCCGTTAGGCAATCAAAGATGTCGAAAGCAGGCAGTTACGTTCGTGCTTGTTAAGAGTGTAAAGGTTACCTGATTACTGTTTACATGGCATCCGGGGTAATGTCGACAGGAATGCAATACAGGGTTTAGTATGGAACAAGAGAAGTCGCTGGTACGCTGTTAACTGAGAAGGGAAGCAGCCGTACAAGGATAGTACGAATCAGCGGCGGCGGACTAATTCGTAGTAGTGATGAAGCTTATGTAATGTAGGTGGAGCGAAGGGATTAGCCTGTTTTACGTTTTGATAATTATTTACAACCCGTTAAAAGGAATGATTGATTATTACGAAACAAAATCACAGCCAATTACCAGGGTAATGGTAATGCAGGCGTACAAGAAGGTGAGGGCCAACAAAGGCAGCGCAGGCATAGACGAAATGAGTTGGGCAGACCTGGCTAAAGATCTGGATGCACAATTGTATAAGCTATGGAACAGGCTGTCTTCCGGCACTTATTTTCCACCGCCTGTAAAGGAAGTTGAAATCAGGAAGGATGCAGGAGCAGGAGTTAGAAAACTGGGCATACCTACCATTGTTGATCGCATAGCGCAAGATGTGGTGAAGACCTATCTTGAGCGAATTGTGGAGCCGCATTTTCATGAGAGTTCTTATGGTTATCGTCCGGGCAGAAGCTGCCACCAGGCAGTAGAAAAGGCATCACAAAATGTGATGATCAACGACTGGGTGATCGACCTTGACATCAAGGGGTTTTTCGATCACATCGACCATGAACTTTTATTGAAAGCGGTTACGCATTACTGTGCGGACAAATGGGTATTGCTTTATATTACCCGCTGGCTGAAGGCAGGCATCGTTCAGCAGGATGGGATGTATGTGGATAGCGAAAATGGTTCTCCGCAAGGAGGTGTAGTAAGTCCATTACTTTCCAATATTTTCCTGCATGTGGTATTTGACAAATGGATGGAAAAGAACCATCCGGAGAAGCCATTTGAACGCTATGCCGATGACATTGTGGTACATTGCAAAACGGAAAAGCAGGCGTTGTTTGTATTAAAAATGATACAGCAGCGAATGACAGACTGCAAGCTGACCCTGCATCCTGTAAAGACAAAGATTGTAAACCTGCGTGGCAGGACCGAAAAGAAATATCCACGTAGTTTCGATTTTCTTGGTTTCACCATCCGACCACTCTGGAGCAAAACCAGTAAAGGCAACAAGCTAATGGTATCAAGCTTTATGAGTACAAAATCCAAGACGAGCGTACTGGCAAAGTTTAAAAGTTTTCATATCCATAAATGGCGAAAGCCTATCGAGGAGATTGCAGACAAACTAAAACCGGTTATTCAGGGAGTGATTAATTATTATTGTAAGTTTTGGACAACGCATACACGTTATGTTTGGTATCAGCTCAATGTGCGATTATTAAAATGGGTTAAATGGGAGAAAAACCTGTACAAGAAGGCCGCTGTAAAGTGGCTGCAACAAAAGTATAAGGAAAAGCCCCGCTTATTCCCACACTGGCAATTGGTACATCCATAATGTAGCAATACATTTTGTGATTTAAAACAGGAAGAGCCGTGTGACGGGAGACTGTCACGCACGGTTCTGTGAGAACGCAAGGGTGAAATACTTTGCGTGACTCGACT
>JBKJUP010000021.1:0-28943 GCA_046590675.1 Ferruginibacter sp.
ATCATTAACGAAGATGGCACCATTGGTATCCGGGTTGTAAATGATTCGTTTTGCAAAGAACTGATACAGGCTTTTGGCAAACCCATTGTATCAACCTCTGCTAACATAAGCGGCTACCCGCCACCGGGCATTTTTAACGACATTGATATTGCAATAAAAAACGGTGTTGACTATATAGTGCAACACCGCCAGGACGATTTTTATATTTCAGAGCCTTCTGCAATTATCAGGTGGAACAAAAATGGCCATCCAACAATCATTCGTAAATGATTTTATAATATTGCAAGCCCTACGCCAATCTGAAAACTCTGGCTTTTCCACTTATCACTATTATCAATTTCATTCAGGTTTGTAAGCCCCACTGCATAACGTCCGTAAACCCTTACGCTGCCAAGGTTCAACTGTAAGCCTGCCAACATACTAAAGTCGCCTTTACTAAATGCATTCTTACCATCCTGCACCAGCGAAGCATTTTGATTCATTAAAATTCCAAACTGCGGACCAACCTGCACACTCACAATTTTAGAAGGCTTAATGTTTAACAAAATAGGAATGCTCAAATAATTCAGTTTTACTTTAGACAAATTATTTAATTTATAAACCTGGCTAAATTTACTGGCGGTGTCTTGTTGAAATTCATTGAAGTTAACTTCGGGCTGGATGGAAAAATTTTTACCTAATCCAATTTCCGCAAAGCCACCGAGGTGATATCCAAAACTAAATTCGTCTTTAAAAGACTGTCCGGTTAACTTATTAATATTAGCACCACCTTTTATTCCAAGATGAAATTGTGCATTTGCAGCGCTAAAAAAAAGTACCGCCACAACAAGGGTTAAGAGTTTTGTTTTCATAAAATTTTATTTTAGTTTTTCTTTATTGTTTCAAGTTATATGCCAACAGATTGAAAAATTACATAATTATTTGTTAACCAATATCTAAAGGTTTTAAGTGGTATGTTATCACAATTGAAAATGATGTTAAAGACATTATTTAGTATTAAAAAATTAAAAGAATAATAAGGACAATATGGCCACCAGACATACAAAGTCCGGTTCAAAAATGACTGGAAATTTTGAAATAAAAATCTCTTTAAACAAATAATAATTAGTTCGGCCTGTTGATTAAAAAATATTGATTAAACTAAAAACGATAGCCAACATTAAAAGCAAACACTTTCGAAAATTTCTGTCCATCAGTTTCAGGCAAATAATAATCAAGGTATAGTTGTGGTTCAAATGTGAACTTGCCGACAGTGTAAGTAAGATCGAGATTAACAGCTAAAGATTGTATTTGAAATTTATCTGTTTGCAACTTGGGTATTCTTCCTCTTTTTATAAAAAAATTGATGAGGGCAACATTCGAATTATGAGTGATAGATGTAGTAGCAGACCCGGCATTTGCCATTAATGTAGGTGTAAACGTAAGTGCATCATTTTTGCTAACGGCACCATACCAAACAAACTGGTGGCCTGCAGACAGCACCAATGAGAAAGCATTCAGTTTATAAGTAATGGAATCATACCTGCGTTTACTTCTTCCGTTAATAATGGTGTCTTTTTCAAACGCTTCTTTATATGAACCTAAAGAATACCCCATTGAAAGCCCGGGCTGTATCCAGGTCTTTTTATATTTTACAGAACCATAAATATCATCCTGAACCGGGGATGAAAAAGGACTGAATTTATCCTTTACAAAATAGTGTGTGTAAGAAATTCCTACATCCCAGCTTTTATTTCCTGTAAGGTCAAATGCAGGAGTTATTGAATACTGCTTTGCCCCAAAATTGACTCCATCATTTAATAAATTAGCACCTGCTGTAATACTTAAACCCGACTTATCAAAATATCCAGCAGTGGGAGTATAGATAATTGTATTGACCGAACTTTGCAATGCATTTAAAGAATTGTTACGTATACTAAAAAACCTGTTACCAATACCAAGGTTCACAAATGCATAGCTGGAAGGCTTATCTATAGAACCCAGTAAATCCATCAAATCTTTCATTATTTGTAGAGAATCTATTTGTTGAACTGTAGTATCGCTTGTTTGTTGTGCATAGTCTTTATTTGATAATAGTAGCACAACAATGGTTATTAAAACTATTTGTCGCATTTAAAAATTTTAAGCAGTGAATAAGCGTTGGTATGACTCTGTGTTGTTGTTTAAGTTTAAGGCATTATACAAATATATTAAAGGAGAAGATCATTTAATTGGGTTATGTAGTTTAAAACTACTACTTTTGCAAATTATTTATAACGAGTATTGCATGAAATGCCCAAAAGGCTGTTGAAATTAGTATTTACTTTAATTTTTTATTAGGATATAAGTAGCGTAACAACAGGAAAATAATAGCATATCATGTAAACACAAAAAACATTTACATGAATGCATTTGAAGCCTTAGGCTTAAACGAACAATTAGTACAAGCTGTTACCGAAATGGGATTCGAAACTCCCACTCCCATCCAGGAAAAAGCAATCCCGGTTTTATTATCAGGCACAACGGATTTTGTAGGTTTAGCACAAACCGGCACCGGAAAAACTGCTGCCTTCGGACTACCCTTATTACATTTAATTGACACCACACAAAAATACCCACAGGCATTAATTGTTTGCCCAACAAGGGAACTTTGTTTACAGATTTGTAATGACCTGATGAACTTTAAAAAGCACATCAAAGGATTAAGTGCAGAGCCTGTATATGGCGGCGCTTCCATTGTAATGCAGATAAGGGAATTAAGAAAAGGTGTACAAATAGTTGTAGCAACTCCCGGAAGATTAATTGATTTGATCGAAAGAAAAGCAATTGACCTGCAAAAAGTTAAGTATGTAGTATTGGATGAAGCCGATGAAATGTTAAACATGGGCTTTAGAGATGATATTGATTTTGTATTGAAAAATACCATTGAAAGAGAAAGTACCTGGTTGTTTAGTGCTACAATGCCTGCAGCCGTTAAAGCAATCTCTAAAAACTTTATGGATAATCCCATAGAGATTACGATGGGCAAAAAGAATACTGCCAACGTAAACATAGATCACCAGTATTTTATCACGCCTGCGCATAGCCGTTTTGATACACTTAAGCGCCTGGTAGATTTTAACCCCGGAATGTATGGTGTAATTTTTACCCGTACCAAAGCAGATGCACAGGATGTTGCTGAAAAACTTGTAAAACAAGGATACGATATTGAAGCACTTCACGGAGATCTTACTCAACAACAGCGTGACAAGGTAATGGGCCGCTTTCGTAACAAAAGCATTCAATTACTAATTGCTACCGATGTAGCTGCAAGAGGTATTGATGTAGATGGCATTACACATGTTATCAACTACGAATTACCGGATGACATTGAAGTGTACACACATAGAAGTGGCCGTACTGCAAGAGCTGGTAAAAGTGGAATTTGTATAACCATCTGCCATAGCAGGGAAGCTTACAAAATCAGGTCGATTGAAAAAATGATCAACGCCCAGTTTCATCGCCTGGATATTCCAAGTGGTAAAGATGTTTGCAGAAAGCAATTCTTTCATTTCATGGATAAGTTAATGGATGCGGACATTTCAGACGGAGCATACGAAACTTACTTAACAGACCTGCAGGAAAAATTTGCTGATGTTAGTAAAGACGATGTTTTGAAAAGAGTGGCAGCATTGGAGTTTAATCATTTCCTGAAATATTATGAAAATGCTGATGATCTGAATATGAAAACGGATTCAAGAGAAAGAAGAGATCAGAATGGAACTGCCCGTGATGGTGGCGACAGAAGAGAAAGGCCTGCATTTGTAAGACGTGATAATGGATATAACAGACTTTTCATTAACCTTGGTACAAAAGATGGTTTTTATAAAGCCAGCTTTTTACAGTTCATTTTAGATGAAAGTAATTTAAATAAAGAAGTACTTGGTAAAATTGATATCAGGGAAATGAATGCATGGATTGAAGTTGACAATAGTGCGGCAGCTAAAATGATTAAAAGTCTTGATGGCAAAAAATACAATGGTCGTCTTATAAGAATGAATGAAGCTGATGGTGGATTTAAAAGGCCTTCAGATGAACCAAGAAGCGACAGATCTGAAGGAAGAAAAAGAATTCCGATGAGAGAAAAAAGATAAACTATTAATACTGTTTAAATAAAATGCCGGATTAATTTCCGGCATTTTTGTTTTATACTTTGTAATTCGTTTTTTAGAAATTGCTATATTGCACAAAGGGTAAAATCGTGAGTTGGATTTTTTGAGCCAGGCGGAGGTGCTACTATTTAGCTTCATCCGATATCGGATGGCGTCGCACTTGTTAGCTGCAACGCCTTGAGGAACGAAAGGCAGTCGCACTTCATCCCGGCTCTCAAAGCGGGACTTGTACTTTTTATCTTTATGGAGCGAAATTATAACGTCATTAATTTATCCCTTGCGAAGTGTAATTAAAATCATTGTGATTGTTACACTAATTCAATGACAGTTATTTCCGGCAATATGCCCACCCTGCCTGGATAACCTATAAATCCGAAGCCACGGTTTACGTACAATTTTTGTTGCAAATCCTCGTATAATCCGGCCCATTGTTTATAAACATATTGAACCGGGCTCCATTTAAAACCTGGTATGTCTATACCAAACTGCATACCATGTGTGTGGCCACTCAGCATTAAATCAATATCGCCATACTTAGGTTTTACTTCCGCATCCCAATGGCTTGGATCGTGACTCATTAATATTTTGAAAGGATATTTCTCCGTTCCCGGATGAGCAAGATCCATTCTGCCGTGTTTTGGAAAATTAGCTTTGGCGCTCCAGTTTTCTATACCAAGTAAAGCAAGTTCGTCACCATTCTTTTCCAGCACAACATGCTCGTTCATTAATAAACGCCATCCAAGTGTTGCATGAATATCTTTTAAATCCGACAGGTTTTGTTCTTTACTTACACCATTAATTGGCCACTGTACATAATCACCATAATCATGATTTCCCAATGTAGAATACACGCCCATGGGCGCTTTTAGTTCACTGAAAATATCCATATAGTCAGCCATTTCGGTGGCTTTATCATTTACAAGATCACCTGTAAAAAGTATCACATCTGCTTTTTCATTTAATATTTCCCTAATGCCATGATGCACTGCTTTTTTATCGGTAAAGCTCCCGCTGTGTATATCACTTATGTGAAGAATGCGCATTCCTTTAAACCCTTTTGGCAAACTATCAAATGCCAGTTGCACTCTTTTAATATTGTATTTGTATTTGTTTGAAAATCCATAAACAAGGCTGCCAAATAGCGTACTGCCCACTGCTAATCCAAACCAACTTAAAAAGACAGATCTTGTAATTCCATTATCGTTCATGGCCTCGCCTTCTGTATTACCATAAAACAATTTACCGGCCAACCATTGGGCGCCCCTGCGAATATCATCAATCAATAAAAAAACAACGGTGGCAATTTTTGCAAGAAACAATCCGATGATAATGGCGAATAAATAGCTCCGCAATGTTTTGGGAAGCAGTTCCCTGTTTGTAAGCGCAAACAATAAAAATCCAACTATAGCAAGAAAAGTGATTGTCCAGTAAACACTGTAAATGATGACTTTAGTTTTAGGGGAAGCTGATTGTGATATAACTTTTATTGCCTGAAATACATAGGCGTCTAAAATTAACATGATCACTAAAAAAATAAAGGCACCTGACGGAGAACGCATGAGAAGAAATTTAAAAATTAAATTCAACAGGATAAAGGATCATAAAATTAACGGATAAAAAAAATTAAACCTACCTGAAGCATTTAATAGGTAGTTTTTAACAGCTTATTTAACTACAGCTGTCCATTTAATAAATTCATCAAGTTGTTTACCAATTGCCTTCAAGGTGGGTTCATCCGTAAAATGACCTTCTTTATCCATAAGGGTGTCCACAGATGAAATAGGTAACTGATTTGGCAGCACGGTAACTTTTACATGGTTCAATACACCCGTCAGGTGATCCATTCCCCTGATATTACCCGCCCTGCCGGTGGACACACCCGCAAGCATTGCTTTTTTGTGCCACCAAAGTGAATGAGACTTACCCGTATCAAATAATAATTTTAATGCCCCGGGAAAACTGCCATTGTATTCAGGCGAAATGAAAATATAATTATCGATCGGAATGATCATTTCATTTTCAATCTTTTCAAAATCAGCGTCTCTGTGTAACAGGTTTACTCCTTCCAGTGAAAGTAATTTAGATTCAATGAATTTTTCTTTTAGCAGTCGCTGGTATTCCTTTGCCACCTTAAGTGTATTGCTGCCAGCACGATTAGTTCCCGATATTATTAAATACATATTTGTTTTTTATTAATTATAGGCATACTAACCAACAATTAAGCAGGCCCATTGTTCCCAAATACATGCCGAATAATTTTATTTGTCAAGCTGTCATAGGTTTTCGGGGTTAAAAAGTGGTAAATCCCGGCACGGGTAAATATTTATTTTTAAAGGTATAAATATTGTCCCGTTAAGGTTTTCAATTTCCTCAAATTGTAGTTTATAGTTGCTTTTCAAACAGTACCTTTGCCAATTCCTGTTCAAAGCATTATATTGAATGGAGATAGTAATAAATAGTAGCAACATCGTTTTTTAAATTAAAAGATCTCATCCGGAAAGTAAGTATGGCAAGGATAATAGGTATAGCTAACCAGAAAGGTGGTGTAGGTAAAACAACTACGGCAATAAATTTAGCAGCAAGTTTGGCTGTACTTGAATATAAAACTTTGTTGGTGGATGCCGATCCCCAGGCAAACAGCACCACTGGTGTTGGATTTGACTTGCACAATATTACCCAGAGTTTATACGACTGTATGGTAAATGAGGCGATGGCTAAAGATGTATTGCTCAAAACAGATATTCCAAACCTTGACCTGGTGCCATCTCATATTGACCTGGTAGGTGCAGAAATTGAAATGATCAATTATCCAAACAGGGAAGGTGTATTAAAGAAAATACTGGAGCCAATCAGGGACGATTACGATTTCATTGTAATTGACTGTTCTCCTTCGCTTGGACTAATAACCGTAAATGCACTGGTAGCTTCTGATAGCGTGGTGGTACCGGTACAAACTGAATTTTTTGCATTGGAAGGGTTGGGTAAATTATTAAATACAATTAAAATTGTTCAAAACAGGTTAAATCCTGAATTGCAGATAGAAGGTATATTAATGACTATGTACGATGGCCGTTTACGCCTTTGCAACCAGGTGGTAGCTGAAGTAAGAAGGCATTTCGAAGAAATGGTTTTCAGCAGTATCATTCATCGCAATACCCGGTTGAGCGAAGCCCCCAGCTTTGGTAAGCCGGTAATTTTATATGATGCAGACAGCAAGGGCGCAGTGAATTATCTAAATCTTGCAAAAGAAATATTACAGAAAAACGACCTTACTAAAATTAAGCAGCAAGATAAAGTGATGCAATAAACCATTGCCCGATCCGAATTGAATAAATAAGGGCGATAAAATTCTAACAAGACATTTACCCGATGTAGCAAACAAATTCAATTTGTAAATGCTGGCATTCAAAACAACAACACCGGATATATTACAATGACTTCTCCAAATAAAACTATGGCAGCTCCAAATAAAAAAGACGCACTCGGTAAAGGCATTCGAAGCCTGTTACAAAATATTGATGCGGACCTTAAAAGTACAGCAGGCACTTTAAGAACTGATGTAGTTGAAAAAACTACCGGAACTAACAGGATTGCACTGGAAGAAATTGAAATTAATCCCAAACAACCGCGTAAAGATTTTGATGAAGTGGCTTTGAGCGAATTGGCTTCTTCCTTAAAACTGCATGATATTATTCAGCCGTTGACCGTAAGCAAAATGCCTAATGGAAAATTCAGGCTTATTGCAGGTGAACGACGTTTTAGGGCTGCAAAAATTGCAGGCCTGAAAGATGTGCCGGTTTACGTTCGCCAGGCAAATGATACCGAATTACTTGAATTGGCATTGCTTGAAAATTTACAAAGAGAAAATTTAAACTCTATCGAAATAGCACTGAGTTATAAAAGGCTGATGGACGAATTAGAATATACACAGGAGCAGGTGGCAGAGCGCATGGGTAAAGAAAGAAGCACTGTTACCAACTACATCCGACTGCTAAAATTGCCGCCGGATATCCAGATAGCAGTACGTACCGGAGTAATTAGTATGGGGCACGCAAGGGCGCTTATTAATGTGGATATGGTAGATAAACAACTGTTCATTTTTTCTGAAATAAAAAATAAGCAACTCTCCGTTCGCCAAACAGAAGATCTTGTACGCAATATGTACACAGGCACAAGTGCTGTTAAAAATTCCGTAAAACCACAATTGCCACCGGCATTTAAAAAGATAGAAGATAATTTAGCATCTCACTATAATACCAAGGTAAAACTGGTGCATAACAAAAAAGGTTATGGAGCTGTGACCTTTGAGTATTATTCACTGGAAGAACTGAATGGCTTGCTGGACAAGCTGAACATTAAAGTAAGTTGATGCAGCGTTTATTGTTTATATTTTTATTTGCGGCTTTATATTTTCACAGCCCCAACCTGTCAGCACAGGTTTTTAAAGATTCTGTTATTGTAAAAAAGACAACTGTTGCTGATACATCGAAAGAAAATTTATCCAAAAAGAAATTTAATCCCCGTACCGCCACACTGCGATCTGCTATTTTACCAGGATGGGGCCAGATCTACAATAAAAAATACTGGAAACTTCCATTGGTATATGGTGCCATGGGAACAACCGCCTATGTATTTTTTTACAACATAAAAACATACCGGCTTTTGAGAAAAGCTTATATCTATAAATTAGATGGAGCCGACTCATTGATTGACCCCAGGTTCAGGCAACTCTCCGCACCATCCATACGTAGCAACCGCGATTTATTTCGGCAGAACATTGATTACTCGGTGCTGTTTTTTATTCTGTTTTGGGGATTGAATGTTGTGGATGCAACGGTAGATGCCCAATTAAAAGGGTTTGATGTAAATGACAACCTGAGCCTCCAATTTCATCCCGGATATAGCCCTATGGCAAATACCACCGGTTTAAGCCTTGTATTTGATATACATTCCCGAAAGCCAACGTCGGGTAAATAATTATATTTGCGTTTCAACATCAATAAGAAATTATGAGTGCTACAGCAAATCCTCAACAGGCAGGTTTAAAAATTGCCATGATTGGATATGGAAAAATGGGAAAAGCCATTGAAGAAATTGCATTGCAACGGGGACATACCATGCCTCTGAAAATTGATATTAACACCGTGGATGCATTTACAAAAGAGAATCTGCAAACCTGTGATGTTGCAATAGAATTTACAAGTCCGCATAGCGCTGTTGGCAATATTTTAAAATGCCTTGAAGCCGGCATTCCGGTTGTTAGCGGAAGTACCGGCTGGTTAGCGGAATGGGATAAAGTAAAAAGCACCTGCAACGCACTGGATGGTGCAATGGTTTATGCAAGCAATTTTAGTGTTGGTGTAAATATATTTTTCGAAATTAATTCTTTACTGGCCCGGCTAATGAATCCCCATAAAGACTATGAAGTAACATTGGAAGAAATTCATCACACCGAAAAAAAAGATGCACCAAGCGGTACTGCCATTACTTTGGCAGAACAAATACTGGAAAACTTAAGCAGGAAAAAACAATGGATCAATCAAACTACAATAAATTCTGATGAGCTCTCAATCATCAGCGAAAGAATAGATCCGGCCCCGGGAACGCATAAAATAAAATATAGTTCCCCCATAGACGACATCGAAATTATTCATACTGCGCATAATCGTAAAGGTTTCGCAACGGGTGCCTTGTTAGCCGCTGAATTTATTAAGGGAAAACAAGGTATATTTAGCATGAAGGAAGTTTTAGGATTTTAAGAATCCTGAGATCCATCATTAAATAGCTTTGTTAACTCACCGCTGCAACAGATTTTAATGAAACATTACATTTTGCAATTATCGCCGATATTTGTTATAGCTGTTTTCATTTCCTCATTTGCTACCGCCCAAAAAAACAAAGCAATCCTTGACAGCCTGGAAAGTGTTGCCCGGTTTCAAAAAGATTCAGCACTAGCTCAAACTTATAATGAGCTTACCTGGCAATACCGCCTGGTTGACCGGGAACAAGCCATTAGCTATGGCAACCTGGCAATAACTACTGCAAGAAAAATTAACTACAACAAAGGGATAGCGCAGGCCTTCAATGACCTTGGCATTATATTTTTTGACAAAGAAAATTACGATTCGGCCATTACACTTTACAACCATTCGCTTGAAATAAGAAAGCAATTAAAGGATGAAAAAGGCCAGGCTAAACTCTACAATAAAATAGGCATTGTTTTCCAAAAACAAGGGCTTTTTGAGAAAGCACTCACCAACCAGTTTAAAGCCTTATCGCTGTTTGAAAAAACCGGCGACGAAACAGGCATTGCCTACTCACTTAATAATATTGGCATCATCAATCAAAACATGGGGCTTTACAAAGATGCCATCAAATACCAGGAACAATCTATTGCAATCAAAGAAAAAACTGGTGATAAATATGGGCTGGCAGGCTCTTATGTAAACATTGCCAATAACTATTTGAATATCCTTGATTTTTCTAAATCCTCCGCTTATTATCAAAAGGCAATAGATATATGCAGGGCATTGGGCGATAAGGAATACCTGGGTAATGCATTGAATAATTATGGGGGCCAATTCCTGGCAACCGGAAATGCAGAAAAAGCCATCCCACTAATTAAGGAATCGTACACATTAAGAGATAGCCTTGGGGATACTAAAGGCATGGTAAGTTGTATGAATAACCTTGCCGAAGCCTACATACAAAAGAAAATGTATGATACAGCAGAAGTTATTTTATTAAAGGCCCTGGATAAGGGTAAAAATGCCGTTAACTGCTATCCTGAAATAAACAAAGTGTATACTACACTATCAAAACTATACGAAGAAAAAGACGAACCAGGAAAGGCATTAAGCATGTTTAAACTGTATGCCTCAACTAAAGACTCTCTTTACACGGATGATCTAAGCCAACGATTTGCAGAACAGGAAACCCGGTATAAAACACTGGCAAAAGAAAACGTCATACAGCAGCAGCAGTTTGCGCTTACACGTAAAAATTATTTCATTGTTGGTATTGCTGCGCTGTTATTGCTGGGAGGATTACTAAGTTACTCCTATTACAAAAGATACAAGCTTCGCCAGGAGAAAAGGCTGCAGTTTGCAATCATGCTGCAACAAGAACTTTCAGTTAAAGCAGTTTTGCTGGCAGAAGAAAATGAACGAAAAAGAATTGCAGGAGAACTTCATGATGGCGTTGGCCAAATGATGAGTGTTGCCAAAATGAATTTATCTGCTTTTGAAAGTGAACTGGATTTAAAGTCCGATATTCAAAAAAATAACTACCAAAAAATTGCCGGCTTAATTGATGAAAGTTGTCGGGAAATTAGAAGCATTAGTCACCAGATGATGCCAAATGCATTGCTTAAAAGTGGACTGGCTGGTGCCGTTAAAGACTTTATTGATAAAATTGATAGCAGTATATTAAAAATTAATTTACATACCGAAGGGCTGAATGAGCGACTGGACAGTAACGTTGAATCTGTTTTATACCGCGTATTACAGGAATGTGTGAATAATGTAATAAAACATTCAGGCGCCAACTTGCTCGATATTTCTTTGATTAAAGATGCAGATGGGATAGCTGCAACAATTGAAGATAATGGCAAAGGTTTCGAGTTGAAAAAGAAAGGTAGTTTTGATGGAATCGGGCTAAAGAATGTAAGCGCAAGAATCGAATACCTTAAGGGAACAATAGAGTTTAACACTGCACCCGGAAAAGGTACATTGGTGGCCATTCACGTGCCAACTGTATAATTGATTGAAATATTTCACAGCCAGGTTTTGTAGCAGGCATTCATTTTAATAAGCATTTTATATAACAACTTACATGCTGTAAATGACAACACACATGCATAAACGGCAAATTTCTATAGCCTTGGTTGATGACCACCAAATAGTTATTGACGGTCTAAAATCCTTACTTGCCGGGCTGGACAATTTTGTGGTTGTTGCCGAATCAACCAAACCGATCAACCTACTTAATTTATTAAAGCAGGTGCACGTTGACATCCTTTTAACGGATGTAATGATGCCGGAAATGAATGGTGTTGAACTGGCAAAAGAAGTTCATATTAAATATCCGCACATTAAATTATTGGCTTTGTCTATGAGTGGACAGGGCGAACTTATAAACAGGATGATTGAAGATGCCAACATTTCCGGGTATGTGCTAAAAAATATTGGCAGGCAGGAATTCCTGTTGGCGCTTCAAAAAATAGCCGATGGAGGTGTTTATTTTAGCCAGGAAGTAATGGATGAAATGACCAAAGCCGGCGAAAGAAAAAAAGAAAATGTTGACGTAAATCTTACTGCCAGGGAAATTGAAATCATTCAATTGATAGAAAAAGAATACAGCAATAAGACCATTGCAAACACTCTTTTTTTGAGCGAAAGAACAGTTGAAACACACCGCAAAAACATTTTTCGAAAAACGAAAACCAACAGTGTATTGGGATTAATAAAATACGCTTATGAACATAAACTTATCTAAAGTATTAACGATACCCCATTGCCTGCAATTGAAACAGTTCTGAGTATCGTCCACCCATTTCCAGCAATTCTTCATGGCTGCCCATTTCCAATATCTGGCCTTTTTCCAGTACCAGGATTCTGTCAGCCATTCTCACAGTTGAGAAGCGATGAGAAATCAACATGGCAGATTTATCTTTCGTTAATTCAGAAAAACGTTCAAAGACTTCAAATTCGGAACGTGCATCCAGTGCGGCCGTTGGCTCATCCAAAATCATCAATTGTGCATTGCGCATGTAAGCACGAGCCAATGCAATCTTTTGCCACTCGCCACCTGAAAGTTCTACTCCCTGGTTAAATTTACGTCCCAGCATCTGGTCGTATTTAAAGGGCAAGCGATCAATAATGGTATTGGCTAAACTCTGTTCAGCCGAATGAACGATCAATTCCTTATTGCCTTTTTGATGAATATTTCCCATTGCAATATTTTCAGTTGCCGTCATTTGGTAACGTAAAAAATCCTGGAAAATAATACCAATTTCAGCCCTTAAATCGGCGATATTATAATTTCGCAAATCATGGCCATCTAATAAAATTCTGCCTTCTGTGGGTTCGTATAACCTAACCAGAAGTTTTACCAGCGTTGTTTTGCCTGCACCATTTTCTCCAACCAATGCCAATTTTTCACCGGCATGAAGTGTGAAATTTAAATTCCTGGTTGCCCATCTTGGTGAGTTAACATATTTAAAGCCTACATTTTCAAAAACAAATCCTTGTTTGATTGGACGCGGAAAAGGCAATGGATCCGCTGCCACTTTCATTTTTGATTTTATTTTAAAAAACTCAAAATAATCACGAAGATATAAAGCACCCTGCGCTACCAGGCTCACACGTTTCATTACACTTTGAGAAAGCATACCTAATTGGCGGATGGTTCCTATAAGAAACGTAAGCCCACCGATAGTAAGCGCACCTGATAACACGCCTTTAATAATATATACAAAAGCAACATAAAAACCGATGGTTCCGGGAAGTGATAAAACAGTGCCTAAAACTGCACGCTTAATACCAAGGTTGCGACTAGCTTTGTAAAAACGTGTTGAAATTACCCGAAACCTTTTGATAAAAAAATCTGCCAAATCAAATAACCGTATTTCTTTGGCAGACTCATCACTACTACCCATCATCCTTACATATTCCATTTCACGCCGCCCCTCGGTTTGACTTCGCAGGAGATTATAATTTTTTGCATTAAAATAAGATTCTCCAAAAAAAGATGGAATAATAGAAAGCATCAACACAAATATGAGCCAGGGATTAAACAAAATTAACCCAGTGGCCAATGCACCAATCGTGATAAAATCCTGTACCTGGCTAAACACCTGTGACAGTAATACCGCCCTGCCTTGTGTTTGCTGGCGGGCCCTTTCTAATTTATCGTAAAAAACAGAATCTTCAAACTGGTCAAGATCTAATGTAGCAGCATGTTGCATGAGCGACATCGAAGTTTTGTTTGTAAGCAACTCACCCAACATACTGTCGATGAGCAAAACAATACGGGTAAACGCTGTCATTGTAATTACCAACGAAAATTCAATAACAACCAATTGCCATAAAAAGGTATGGGAATGATTTTCATTACCTGCACGGGTTAAACTTACTACCTGGTCAATAATCAGTTTGCCGGTGTACAACATGCCCAATGGCATTACGGATTGTAATAATCGCAAAAAACCATTGAAGAATGTTAACCAGGGGCTTGTTTGCCAAATTAGCCTGAAAAACTTCGGAAGATTTTTGAATGCTACTAATCGGTCCTTCAAGGTTAAGAGCTCGGAAGATTTATCAGGAATATCTGTAGAATTAAAAATAAATTTCCAAATCTTAGCTATCATAATACTTTTTAATATTTAAAGGCATTTTAAAACGAAATATAGCAAACTTAATTAACCATTGATGGCTTATCGATTTCTTGTTGCAGCAGGGTAGCAAACTCACTACCATGTGTTGTATCAAAAATATCGGAATGATCACCTTCAACTTCATGAATTTCTACCATTGGTGAATATTCACGCCAAAGATTTTTTGTATCGTTATTTAAATTAACTTTTTTAAACCGAATGTTATTGCTGACATCTGTAAAATAGTATCGTTCTTTCGCATAAAACAATAATATCTCACCATCGTACGGAATAATTTTATAATTTTTACTGGCTACACGATACACTTCCGAAGACTCATCAAAAATTTCTAACCCAATGTTATTCATTTCTTCCAAACGCGTATCCTTCTTTTTGGGTTTCTTATTAAAAAATGCTTTAAAAGCCCTCATTTTATAACCGATGGCCTTTTTTGTGTGCTTTCGCAATAAGAACGTTTCAAAATCAACTTTTAATATGGCTTTCGAAATTATTCCTTTTATAAACCCAGGTATGTTGTAGAGATTTGCAAATTTTGCGATTTCTTTTTTCTCAAATTTTCGGATGATGGTATCAAACATAACAAGTTTGTGTACACTCTTATTCATGACCTTCAACTGCTTTGCCATTTCAAATGCTATAATTCCGCCAACACAATGTCCTGCCAAAATGTAGGGACCATCGGGATTCATAGTGAAAATTTCTTCTATAAAAACCCTGGCAATGTCTTCAATACTGGTGGGAAAATTTTTTGTATCAATATCGATTGGTGGCTGTAGAATATATACTGGTTGATCCTCATCCATCATTTCCGAAAAGTTTCTAAATCTAAGTGAGGTTCCTCCCGCTCCACAAACAATGTAGATAGGCACCTTATTGCCCCCTGGTTTTATTGTAACAAGGTATTTAATATTAACCTGCGGCAGTGATGGATTTATTACCTTTTCTATGACATTATTTGCAAAAGCAGCAATAGTTGGATAAATAAATATATCGTTGATAGTAAGAGTCAGATCCAGTTTTCCACGAATGGCCGAAACCAAACGAATGGCAAGCAATGAATGGCCACCTAATTCAAAAAAATTATCATTAACGCCAACCTGATCTATTTGAAGAATCTCTGACCAAATGTTTGCAAGCTTTGTTTCCAACTCGTTAGTAGGAGCTATATACTCATTACTTAGATCATTTAAAGTTGGTTCAGGTAAAGCCTTTTTATCAATTTTACCATTGTGTGTAAGCGGCAGTGCTTCTAATACCACCCAGGATGTTGGTACCATATATTCCGGAAGCCTGGCTTTGAGATATAAACGTATAATATCCTTTTCAAAAAACTCCTTGGGAACTACATATCCTACCAATCTTTTATTGCCTGCAACATCTGATTTTACTAAAATTACCGCTTCAGAAACTAGCCCGCTATGTTGCAACACACTTTCTATTTCGCCTAATTCTATCCGGTATCCATTAATTTTTACCTGATCGTCTTTTCTTAATAAATATTCGATTTTGCCACCCGGTAGCCATCTGCCAAGGTCGCCGGTTTTATACATCCTTTCACCCTCGGTTTGAGAAAAGGGATTGGCTATAAATTTCTCTTCAGTAAGGGATGGAAGGTTCAGGTATCCCTTTGCCACCTGAACACCACCAACACATATTTCACCCGTTACGCCTGTGGGAACCAATTGTAAGTTATTGTCCAATATATAAACAAATACACTATTAACTGGTGTACCAATTGTAACCAGGCTACTGTCTTCCGTAATAGACGCTACTGTTGCCCAAACAGTTCCCTCTGTTGGCCCATACTCGTTATAAAGCGCTATATTTTTAGTTTGCTTATAATGTTGCGACACCAATTGCTCTTCCAGCTTTTCGCCTGCTAATATTACATTGCACAACGAGGAATTTTGTACAAGTCCTTCATCCAATAAAAACCGATAGTAAGATGGGACACAAAGAATTGTTTGCGTTTGTGTAAGTAAACGCTTTACTACATCGGCATCTTTAACTTCCAGATTCTTGCATAAAACAATGGTACCACCGGTAATATGTGTACCAAAAATAACAGCTACCGATGAATCGAATGCAAAAGAAGGCACCATAAACACCGAGCCCATATTTTGGTACTGATCACGTCTCGAAAGCGTGGAGGCGGCCAAACCTTTGTGCATTATCATAACACCTTTTGGCTTTCCGGTTGAGCCAGATGTGTAAATAACATAACAGAGATCATCGCCCGTTATATTTCTCGGCGCTTTGGACCCAGGCTGATCTGCAATAAGCAACCAGTCACATTCTATACACACATTGTCCTTATTATCTTTTAAAGCCGGTAACAAAATTCCTTGCGAATCAGTAACGACTAAAGTGGATGCAGTGTCTTTTAAAATAAACTCCATCCGTTCCTGTGGATATGCCGGATCTATTGGAACATAAGCACCGCCTGCTTTTAGAATACCCCAGATTCCAACAATCATTTGCAAAGATCTATCCATACAAATGGGAACCAGCTGCTGTTTTTTTAGTCCCTTCATTAATAAATAATGAGCAAATTGATTTGCCCGTTCATTTAATTCAAAGTAGCTAAGTTTACGATCTTCAAATATTATAGCTGTAGCCGCAGGAGTCTTTGCAACCTGTTGCTCAAATAAATCAATGATGTTAAAGTTGTCAGGGTATATAACATTTTTATTGAAATCAAATAACAGGTGATTTTGTTCAACTTTTTCGAGCATTTGCAACCCGCCAATTTTTTGCTGAGGATGGGCAACTATTGAAGCAAGTAATTCTTTAAAATGAGCAGTCATTTGCAGGACCGTTTGTTCATTGTAAAGAGCTGTACAATATTCTACCGCACCCTGCAAACCATTCGGCGTTTCCATTATAGTAAATGTAAGATCGAATAATGAGGTTGTATGTTTATAACTACCTTCTACAGACAGTTGTATTTCACCTAAGCGCAGTTCGGGTACTTCCGGTGTATTTTGCAAAATAAACATTACCTGGAACAGGGGATTGCGGCTTCGGTCTCTCGGCTGTCCTACAACGTCCACCACCTTCTCAAATGGCACTTCCTGGTTCTCATAAGCGCCCATCATAGTACCTTTCACCTGGCGCAACAATTCAACAAAAGAATGATCGCCCTTAACTTCATTACGCAACACAAGCGTGTTGATAAAAAATCCAATCAGGCCTTCCAGTTCCTGGTGTTGTCTGCCAGCATTAGGTGTGCCCACAATAATGTCTTCCTGGCCACTGTATCTATACAACAACACCTTAAAGGCTGCTAATAGAGTCATAAAGATGGTGGCATTTTGTTGGCTACTTAATTCCTGTAGTTTCCCACTTAAATCTTTGTCTATTTTAAAAGATACAACTGCACCCCGCCGGCTTTGAATGGCAGGCCGTATGTGGTCAGTTGGTAGTTCCAACGGTTCAGCTCCCTGTAACTTATTTTTCCAATATTCAATTTTCTTTTGAAGAACGTCTCCCTGCAACTGACTTCGTTGCCAGATAGAAAAATCTGCATACTGAATGGGAAGCGGCAGTAAATCCGGTGGCCGATTTTCAACTGATGCTGCATAGAGCTCCAGGATTTCTTTCACAAAAATAGAAGTTGACCAACCATCTGAAGCAATATGATGCATAGTGATGACAAGGATGTGCTCTTCGGCAGATAAATTGATCACCGCAGCACGCATCATATCGTCGGCTGCAAGATTAAAAGGTGCTTTAATTAATTGCTCTATTTGCAACTGCAGCCCTTGCTGATTATTGAGGTAGGATGCTCCTTCAATATACTGCAACACAAATTCACCTTCTTCTTTAATAACCTGCAAAGCCTGACCCTCACTTTCAATATATACGGTACGCAAAATTTCATGACGACTTACTACCGATCCAAATGCCTGGTTTAAAGCCTGGTTATTTAAGATACCCTTAAGCTTGATTATTGCAGGACGATGGTACTGAACACTACCTTCCAAACGGTCAATAAACCAAAGGCGCTCCTGGCTAAAGGAAAGCGGAATATTAGATGGCCTTGGTTCGGGTTTTATTGGAGTCAATAAGATAGTTTCTGAAAGTTGTTGCACCTGGGCTGCCAACAATCTTACAGTTGGATAATCGAATATGTCACTAATAGGCATTTCTACTACAAATGCTTTTCGTATGGCCGACACTAACCTTACTGCTAATAAGGAATGCCCACCTAATACAAAAAAATCATCATTAATACCAACCCTGTCTTCCTCTAATACATCCTGCCAAATAGTCGCCATTTTAGCTTCTGCATCCGAGGCCGGAGCAACATACTGATTACTGAGCAACTCACCTGCATCAGGATCCGGTAAAGCATTTCTGTCTATTTTTCCATTAGCAGTTAACGGAAAACTTTCCAGTTCCATCATTACCGCAGGTATCATGTAATCCGGCAGTTTTTGTTTTAAATAAGAAAGTATACTGTCACGATCGTAATCACCTTCCGGCACTATATAACCAACCAATTGTTTATTACCCTGTTTATCTTCCCTTGCCAATACGACCACCTGACTTACGAGGTTACATTGGTGCAGGATATTTTCTATTTCACCCAGCTCTATTCGGTAACCACGGATTTTTACCTGGTTATCTACCCGGCCAATAAAAGAGATATTGCCATCTGGCAAATATTTTACTAAGTCACCCGTTCCATACATCACTGAATAGCCACTCTTTGAAAAAGGATTCGGAATGAATTTTTCTTTTGTTAGTTCGGGATTATTTAAATACCCTCTCGCCACCCCATCACCTGTAATGTATAATTGGCCTGGTACACCAATAGGGCATAATTTCAAATTTTTTGTAAGCACCAATACTTTGGTGTTAGAAAATGGTTTACCTATCGGCACTGTGTATTCATACCTGGCATCAGGCTCCACAATGTGCAGTAGCTTGCCAATAGTGGTTTCAGTAGGTCCGTAATGATTAACAATTCGGCATTGCGTACCAACAGCACGGATATCTTCCACCACTTTTTCGGGCAAAGCTTCTCCACCGAATATGATCAGTTTTTCCGGAAGCAATAGCTCATTTTGCATGTTGAGTACTTTCCAATGCGATGGAACTATTTTTAAGCAATCAATCTTATGAGTGGCAAAATAACGATGCAGGTATTCTATATTACTAACCGATTCTTTTGTAAACAGGTGCAATGCGCCACCTGTAGCCAAGGCAGAATAAATAACCGTATTGCCCAGGTCTGTGGCAATGGTAGAAACCAGTGCAAAGGACTTACATTCGCTTATTCCTGTTTTGTCAATTAAGCCGTTTGTATAATCCACCAGGTTCCGATGTTCTATCATTACTCCTTTGGGAGCGCCGGTAGATCCGGATGTATAAATAACATAAGCCAGATTGTTAGGGAGCACTTTTTCAGGCAATTCATCGATGGGCTGGTTTTTCACACATTCAATACTTATTACCTCAATATTGGTAGCCGGAAGTTTTGATCTGCTGTTGTTACTCGTTACAATTATTGATGCCGCTGTATCCTGTAGCATATAGCTAATTCTTTCTTCAGGAAAATCAGTATCGATGGGTACATACGCCCCGCCTGCTTTCATAATACCAAGCATCCCCACCATCATATCAATGCCGCGTTCAATATACAAGGGAACCAGCGTTTCAGCCTGTACGCCTTTATTCCGCAGGTAATTAGCCAACCTGTTCGCTTGACCATTAAGTGCGCTATATGAAAGTTCTTCCCCCTCAAAAACCACAGCAGTATTATCCGGTGTTTTAAGAACTTGCTCCTCAAATAAGTCTATGAAACTTTTGTCCATTGTAATTAATAATTGTTTTTAATTGAATGCTAACAATAACTCCTGCTCTTCTGATTCAGTAAGCATTTGTAACAAATCTATGGTTTGATGCGGATCATTTACTACAGCCTGTAATAATTGTTTAAAATGCCCGGTCATTCGGATAATGGTATCGTTTCTGAAAAGATCGGTGTTGTAAACAACCGAAACTGGCAATCCATAGGGTGATTGAGATACATGAAAAGTTATTTCAAATTTGGATATTTTAATTTCAAAAGGTTCGTTGGATAATTCAACTTCTCCAAAACCAAGTGTTGATGTTGCGGGGGTGTTTAGCAATACCATCATAACCTGGAATAACGGAGACCTAGAGGGGTCTCTTTCCTTTACTACCTCTTCTACTACTTTTTCAAAAGGTACATCCTGATGCTCATAAGCATCCAAAACAGTAGTTTTCACAAGCTGCAAAAGTTCTACAAAAGTCGAACTTTCTTCGAATTCTGTACGTAAAGCTAAGGTATTCACAAAGAATCCAATCAAACCTTCTAATTCCTGTTGCGGACGATTGGCAATAGAGGCTCCAACAGCAATATCCTGTTGCCCACTGTAACGCTGTAGCATTACTTTGTAGGTTGACAGTAGTGTCATAAATAGAGTAGTTCCCTGTTGATTACTTAATTGCATAAGTTTATCTGCCAGTTCTTTTTCTATCATAAAATTTACGGAAGCGCCATTTACGGTGCGGATAGCAGGTCTTGAAAAATCTGTGGGTAATTCAAGCGGCGATACCCCGTTCAATTTGCTTTTCCAATAAGCAGCTTTTTTCTCCATTACTTCGCCTTCCAGGTATTTTCTTTGCCAGATAGCATAGTCAGCATACTGTAAAGGAAGCGGCGCAAGAGTTGCCGGCCTATCTTCAGTAAATGCATTATATAACTCCACTACTTCTTTTACAATAATAGGCATCGACCATCCATCTGAAGCAATGTGATGCATGGTTACCAACAGCACATAATCTTCTGCCTGTAAAGTAATCAACTGAGCATGGAGCATATAATCTTTTGAAAGATCAAATGGAACAGCAATCAGTTTTTGGATAAAACTTTGTAATCCTGCTTTATCATCTTTGTACATTGAACCATCTACCAAAGACGGTCTCCAGTTAATTGCGTCTATTACAGATTGGTAGGGTTTACCTTCGAATTCATGAAATACGGTTCTTAGCACTTCGTGCCTGCTGATAATATTTTGTACTGCATAAAACAGTGCTTCTTCATTAAGTTTCCCTTTTAATCTTAATACTGTAGGGGAATTATACGAAACACTACCTTCCAGTTGATCTATGAACCATAATCGCTCCTGGCTGAATGACAATGGAATATGCTCAGGCCTTGGCAGCAATTTAATTGCAGGCAGCAACGAACCTTTCTCTTGCTGTTGCAGATAATTACTCATTTCAACAATGGTTGGGTAGTTAAAAAGTTCCTTTACAGCCAAATCTATCTGCAACTCTTTACGCACAGCCGACATCAATCTCATTGCCAATAGCGAATGCCCACCAAGCTCGAAGAAGTTGTCGTTTACGCCGATGCGGTCAACATGCAAAATTTCTTGCCAAATGGCCACCAACTTCATTTCCATGTCTGTTGCAGGTGCTGCATACTGATTACTCAAACTGTCAACCTCAATCGGATCTGGCAACGCCCTTTTGTCCACCTTTCCATTACTGGTCAAAGGCAAGTGTTCGAGTTCCACCCACATCGATGGAATCATATAATCAGGCAGTTTTGTTTTAAGATTCGAAATAAGCAGGTTTTTATTATACAACCCGTTAGGCAAAACGTACCCAACTAACCTTTTGTTGCCTTCCTTATCCCCCCATACTAAAACAACTGCCTGGCTTATTAATTCAGATTCCAACAAAACAGCTTCAATTTCCCCCAACTCAATCCTGTAACCACGAATTTTAACCTGTTCATCTATCCTGCCCAGGTATTCAATATTGCCATCCGGTAACCATCTGCCGACGTCGCCTGTTTTGTAAATTTTTTCAATGCCATTTTTATCAAATGGCATTGAAACAAATTTTTCTGCCGTAAGCGCCGGCCTGTTCAGATAACCCCTGGATAAGCCTGCCCCACTTAAACATATTTCTCCTGCCACACCTACCGGAACCAATTGTAACTTTTCATCCAGGATATAAGCCTTCCTGTTATTTAAGGGCCGGCCAATTGGAATGGCAGATTTAATTGTGGATTCTGTGACCTTGTACGTCAATGAGAAGGTTGTATTTTCAGTGGGTCCATATCCATTGATGACCTCAATGTGCGGATATGTTTGCCTGAATTTTTCAATATGGCGTTCAGATAATTTTTCCCCTCCAACCATCACTGTCTTTAGTCCTTCAAAGAGTGTTATGTCGGATTCAACCAACTGGTTAAACCAACTTGATGTGAACCACATCCTGCTAATTTTCCTGCTATCAATTTCAGCTTTTAGCAATCCGCTATTCATCAATGTATCTTCAGTACATAAAACAAGTTGTCCTCCGTTTAATAACATCCCCCAATATTCAATCGTTGTAGCGTCAAAAGATGATGAACCAGTTGATAATAATACATCTTCATTGGTGAGAGAAACGTAGTCAATTCCTTTTACCAGGCTTACTACATTTTGTTGGGTTACCATTACGCCCTTTGGTTTACCGGTAGATCCGGACGTATAAATGATATAGGCCAGGTTCCAGGGTTCCACATTGGTTTTCACATTTTCATCTGGCCATAAACCTGTGTTAGCCCAATCCCCTTCTAAACTGATTATTTCAAATTTATCAGTTGCAGACAGTTGAGCCTTTACAGTTTCGCTTGTTAGTAATATGCGTACTGCAGTGTCATCCAGCATAAATTGTACACGTTCCGCCGGGTAAGCTGCATCAATTGGAACGTAAGCCCCGCCTGCTTTTAATATACCCAATATACCTGTTATCATATTCAGTGAGCGTTCTGAACTAATAGCCACTAAAGTTTCTTCCTTTACTCCCTTAGATACCAGGTAGTGAGCCAGTTGATTGGCTTTTTTATTCAATTCACCGTAGGTAAGTTTTTTATCTTCGAAAATAACTGCGATTGAATCCGGGGCAGC
This sequence comes from Ferruginibacter sp., assembly GCA_046590675.1. Lineage (GTDB taxonomy): Bacteria > Bacteroidota > Bacteroidia > Chitinophagales > Chitinophagaceae > Ferruginibacter. Next base: position 23,469 of record JBKJUP010000021.1, read on the forward strand.
AACAACCTGCTCTTCAAATAATGCGATGATTGTTTTGTCTTTTGGATAAGTTGTTTCATTCGCATTAAAATCGAACATTACCTGGTGCGCCTCTTCTTTTGAGATGATGGATAACTCGCTTATTTTCTTAAGAGGTTCATTTATGATGGCAATAACCAACTGCTTAAAATGTGTAAGCAGGCGTTCGATGGTTGTTATTTTATATAGATCAGCATTGTATTCCAAAGACCCGTTAAGCCCATGGATACTTTCTGTTATGCTAAATGACAAATCGAACTGGGCTGTTGTATGTTCATGCCCCTCTCCCACCAGTTGCAATTTTCCGAGCTCAAGGCTGGGAACTTCAGGCGTATTCTGTAAGACGAACATTACCTGGAATATCGGGTTTCTGCTCCTGTCCCTTTTCTTAATAACTACATCTACAACTTTTTCAAATGGCACTTCCTGGTTTTCATAAGCTTCCATTGTAGTTGTCCTTACCTGCTGTAACAAGTTGGTAAAGCTTTCTTCTGAATTAAGTTCCGTTCTTAATGCAAGTGTATTTACAAAAAAACCTATAAGCCCTTCAACCTCCTGTTGCTGACGACCGGCTATACCTGTGCCTACACAAATATCTTTCTGGCCGCTGTACCGGTATAAAAGTACTTTCAGTGCAGTAATTAGGGTCATAAACAACGTACTACCCTGTTGCTGACTAAACTGATGCAGTGCATCGGATAATTCCTTATCGAATGTAAAGCCTACATTTCCGCCCCTGGTGGTTTGTATAGCAGGGCGGGGAAAATCGATTGGCAATTGCAAGGGTTCTACACCCTGTAATTTTTGCTGCCAGTACGCCAGCTTTTTATCCAGCACTTCTCCCCGCAAATGATTTCTTTGCCAGATAGCAAAGTCTGCATATTGTACAGGTAGTGGCCCCAGGGCAGCTTCCCTTTTTTCTTCAAAAGCGGCATATAATTCTGCTACTTCTTTCACCAGGATAGATCTTGACCATCCATCAGAAGCGATGTGATGTAGGGTTACTACCAGTATATGCTCCTGCTCACCCAGAATTACCAGGTTAGCCCGAAGCATGTTGTCTTTTGAAAGATCGAAAGGAGAGCTGACCAGTTGCCGGATCAGCTTTTGTAAACCGGTCTTGTCATTTTTTAAGTTTATGGCATTTGTTGAGGGTAACACCCGGTCCGCTTTTTCTTTAACTACCTGGTAAGCATTTCCGTCCTTTTCCAAAAAGATGGTTCTCAATACTTCGTGCCTGTTTATAATTGCCTGCAGTGCATATTCGAGGGCATTGCCGTTGAGTTCGCCCTTAAGGCGTATTACTGCGGGAATATGGTATTGCTGGCTTCCTTCCAGGCGGTCGATAAACCATAAACGCTCCTGGCTGAAAGATAAAGGGATACGTGGTGGCCGCTGAGCCAATTGAATTGCAGGAAGCACTGCGGCTTCTGAACGGCTTTCCAATTGTTCTGACAGCAATGCAATTGTTTGAAATTCGAAGATATTACTGATCGGCATCTCTATCTCCAGTTCTTTCCGGATAGCCGAAACTACTCGGATGGCTAACAGGGAGTCACCGCCAATTTCGAAGAAATTATCATGAATGCCAACTTCGTCGAGACCAAGCAGTTTTTGCCAGATATTCGCCAGCACTTTTTCGGCATGGCTTTCCGCTGCAACAAATTCGTTGCTGTTGAGTTGAACGGGTTCCGGATCGGGTAATGCTTTCCTATCAATTTTGCCGTTAGCATTCAACGGGAGGCTTTCCATTTCCACCATCAAAGCAGGCACCATATAATCTGGCAACTTATTTTTCAGGTATGATTGAATACCCTGTTTGTCAAATTCATCATTGGGAACCACATAAGCTACGAGTCGTTTAGTGCCGTCCCTGTCTGTTTTTGCAAGTACCGCCGCATGTCTTACCAGGTCACATTCCTGCAACACACTTTCAATCTCTCCCAGCTCAATCCTAAAACCACGGATCTTTACCTGGTCATCGATCCTGCTGAGATACTCAATAACACCACCCGGTAACCAACGAACAATATCACCTGTACAGTATAACCTGTCATCGTCACTACTGTTATACGGATTTTGAACAAAGCGTTCAGCAGTTAATGAGCTGTTATTTACATAACCCAGTGATACACCATCTCCACCTATATATAACTCGCCTGGAACCCCAACGGGTACCAGCCTTTTGTCTTTGTTTAAAACGTAGAACCGGGTATTGGATAAAGGCTTGCCGATAGGTACACCGGTACCTTCAACAAGTTTATCAATGGCATAGCTGCATGCATATACCGTTGTTTCTGTAGGCCCATACACATGCACTATCTTTCCTTGTCCCAAAACGGACAAGGCTTTTCTTACATGCGACATAGAAACCATTTCACCGCCAAACAGTATCTTTCTGAGGCCAATAAAGGCTTTTAGCCGCACATCAATAAAAGTGTTAAACAGGGCGGTGGTGATAAAACATACGGTGATATTTTTTGAAATAATCACTTTTGACAACTCATCGATGTCAGAAGCCCAGCTATCTTTTATCATACAGATAGCAGCTCCTTTTAATAACGAACTGTATATATCATAGGTAGAACCATCAAAAGAATAGTTTGACCACTGCAGTACCCGGTCAGCAGGTGTTATTGAAATAGGACCGCCATCAAACACTAGTTTAATGATATTTTGCTGGCTTACGGCGATGCCTTTTGGACGGCCGGTAGTGCCAGACGTAAACATAACATAAGCGCAGGAGTCACTGGCAGTGGTTATTCCTGGTTGAGTTGCCAACGCATTCACTGAGTCGTTTACATGAATACAATCAAACCTGTCTAAGCCGGTAGCCTGGAGTAATTCGTGGCTACTGTGTACAATGTGGTTGATACCGGCATCCTCAATTATGAAATTTATCCTGTCAACAGGATAGTCTATATTGATTGGTACATAGGCACAACCGGCTTTTAAAATACCGAACATTCCTACGATCATTTCAATACCGCGGTATGATAGTAAGGCAATATTTGTTCCCGGCCTTATTCCGTTCCCGATTAAATAGTTTGCCAGCCTGTTGGATCGCTCACTGAGGTCAGCGTAAGTGAGCGTTTCCTGCTGGAACATTACTGCCAAAGCAGCAGGATCTTCCTGTACCTGTAGCTCAAATAATTCAATAATTGATTTGTGGCGGGGATATTCAAGAACGGTTGCATTGAAATCCTGTAACAGTTCCTGTTCTTCTCCTTTCGTGAGTAAAGGTAAATCTCTTACTTTTTGAAGTGGGTCGGTTACAATAGCCTGCAGGAGTTCGTGCAAATGAGCCATCATCCTCAGTATTGTTTGTTCGCTAAATAACTCAGTGCTGTACTCTACCAGTCCTTTGAGGCCCTGTTCGGCTTCGGTAACAAAAACCGTAATATCGTACTTTGATGAAGTATGTTCATAACTGATTGCAGACAATGTAACGTCACCCAATACAGTTTTAGGTGCAGCCGGCGTGTTTAAAACCACCAATAAAACCTGGAACAGCGGGCTGCGGCTAATATCTCTTTCTTTTACAACCGCATCTACTACTTTTTCAAACGGCACTTCCTGGTGCTCATAGGCATCCAGGGTGGTTTGCTTTACGCTTTCGAGCAGGCTGGTGAACGAACTGTCCGGATCTACGGAAGTTCTTAAAGCCAGAATATTGACAAAGAAACCCATCAGGTCTTCAATTTCCTGTTGTTGCCTGCCCGCTATGGATGTTCCTACGCATATATCCTGCTGCCCACTATAGCGGTGCAATAACACTTTAAAAGCGGCAAGCAGCGTCATAAATAAAGTGCTCTCATTTTGCCTGCCAAGTTCTTTTAACTGGTCTGCTAACTGCTTATCGATAGTAAACTCGGCGATTGTGCCTTTGGTACTTTGCAGCGGAGGCCGGGGAAAATCTGTAGGCAACTGCAACGGCTCTATTTGGTTAAGCTTTTCTTTCCAATAGTTTAATTTGTGATTCAGCAATTCACCGGTCAGGTGATTTCTTTGCCATATTGCAAAATCTGCATATTGTATCGAAAGCGTTGGCAGGGATACCGGTCTTGCTTCTGTAAATGCCTTATATAATTCCACCACTTCCTTCAGCATGATTCCCAACGACCAGGCATCGGATGCAATATGATGCAAGGTGGCGACCAGTATATGTTTTTCTTCACTCAACGATATCAGATCTGCACGCAGGGTATGATCCTTTTGCAGGTCAAATGGGGCCGCCAGTAACTGTTTTACATATTCCTGCAAAGCATCTTTATCTGCTGCATATTTGGAACCGTCAACACATTTCATTTTCCATCCACCCTTGTCCATGATCCATTGGTAAGGATATCCGTCTTGTTCCAAAAACACTGTTCTCAAAACTTCGTGCCTGTCAACAATAGTTTGAAGTGCGTACGAGAGCGCTTCTATATTAAGTTTTCCTTTTAATTCCAATACTGAAGGCACATGAAAAGCAACACTACCTTCAAGCCTGTCAACAAACCATAAACGCTCCTGGCTAAAAGACAACGGAATAAGTTTGGGTCTTTCTACTGGTTTAACCGGAGGAAGCACCAATGCGGTGCTGGTAAGCGATTCAAGGTATGCAGCAAGTTTTAAAATAGTTGGATAAACGAATAGATCCTTGATAGCCAACTCTACGCCCAATTCCCGGCGAACCGCTGATATTAATCGCATCACCAACAAAGAATGCCCGCCCAATTCAAAAAAATTATCTTTTATGCCTACCCTTTCAATTCTCAACAAATCCTGCCAGATGTTGGCCAAATTGGTTTCAAGCACTGTAGATGGTGGCAGATAATCCAATTTATTACTGACTGTTATATCTTCACGATCACTTAAAAACCTGCGATCTATTTTACCGTTATTATTGAGAGGAAGTTGCGCCAGCGCAATCATTTCTGAGGGCACCATATATTCAGGCAACCTGGTTTTTAAAAGGGCCCGAATATCTTTTTGCAACAGTAAACTTATGTCGGTAAACAAAGGAATATTGGTAGGAGCAAAATGCATCCTCACATTATTTCCATCGAATTGCTGTTGAATAAAATTTTCAGTTGGTTCAAGCTCCAGTAAAATATTTACTTTAAATGGATCTTCATCTACCAATAACCTGTATTGATACCCCTTTGCTATGGCAAGATCCAATAACTCTCTTGCCGATGCATTTTCCTTATCCTCGTTTTCTATCGCCACTATAAGGTCTCCAACCTTACCGCCAGCTTTCTCCTGCATTGCTTTCGACAATTGCCTTTCCTTCCATAATCTTGGATTGGCAAAATCTTTTATTGCAATAATCGGGGTTGCGTTATCAATTTGTCTAAGTATTTCCTGCTCTTCTTTTTGATCCAGAGATGAAAGCCATGCTGGTTGTAAAACAGGTGCATGTACTCCAACATATATAACAACCGTGTATCTATACAATGAAAGTTCGTTGAT
>JBKJUP010000010.1:0-84162 GCA_046590675.1 Ferruginibacter sp.
CAAAAGCAGTTTGAACCAGGAAGCAATTTTCATAGAAGATTTTAAAGCATCTGGTGCAGGCAGAACACATGGCTTTACTACCAACGATCAACCTTATTCAATATCTGATGAAGGCGGCGATGCAGGACGTTTAAATCCATCATTGAACCTGGTAGAATCTTTTGAAAAACTGGATAATACGTATGCACCGTTGGCTACAAAAGACGGTTCTGGTAACCCCGTTTACTATACAGATCCCCAGGATATTTTTGGCGGAAGAGATGGCCGCTTAGCTGGTACCGTAATGTTACCAAATGGTTTCTTTAAAGGTAAAAGGGTTGACATCTGGGCAGGATATGTATTGGCAGACGGTAGCGTATTTACAAGTGATGAAGCGGCGCAGTTAAAAGCACTTCCGGGTACAACTACGGCGATACAGGTTGTTGGTAAAGATGGCCCTGTTAATATCGAATACAGGGCACAAAGTGGCTTCTATATCCGTAAATATTTAGATCCTACTGTAGGGTCAGGAAGAAGAGGAAGAGGAAGTGATGTTGCGTTTATTCGTTACCGCTTAGGTGAAGTTTTATTGAATGCTGCAGAAGCTGCGTTTGAATTGGGCCAGCCGGTTGTTGCCGCTGATTATATGAACCTGGTAAGATCAAGAGCCGGTTTAGTGATTCCTTTAACGCCTGCTGAAATCACCTTCGACCGCATCGTTCACGAGCGGAGGATAGAGCTGGCTTTTGAAGGACATACATTATACGATCAAAAACGTTGGAGACTGGCACACATCATTTGGGATGGCAACCAGGAGACTTTGAGCGATCTTACTTCAAACCTTGGTAAAGCAACCAAGAGAAATACACAGCCATGGGCACTGTATCCTTACAAATACTACAATCCTGCAAGCCCTAACAACGGCAAGTATCTTTTCAGGGAAATTTTACCACCGGTTGTTTCTGGTTCAAACCGTTTTCAATTCGGAAATTACTACAGCTTCATCGGAGATGATGTAAGGTCCCAAAATCCTAAAATTATAAAACAACCCAATCAATAGAGTCTACACTAAACGATAACTTTTTATTATGAAAATCATATTTAACTATATTGTACTGATTGCAATCTGCACCGCAGTTGCCTCATGCAAAAAAGATAACTACGACGCTCCGAAATCTACACTTTCCGGTAAACTTGTTTACAACGGAGAAGCCATTGGAGTGGAGCAATACCAGGTGCCATACGAATTATACCAGTTTGGTTTTGGCAAGGTAGGTGCCATCGGGTCTTCATTTACGCAGGAAGGGAATTTTTCTTCCCTGTTGTTTGATGGAGAATATAAGCTGATTGTACCAAACGGACAAGGGCCATTTATGTGGAAGAAAACTTCCGCTGGTGATCCCGATACAATTGTAATTAAATTAAATGGAAGCCAGACACTTGACCTCGATGTTATGCCTTATTATATGATAAGGACGCCACAAATGGCAGCCTCTGGAGGTAAGGTTACTGCAACTTTTAAAGCCGAAAAAATCATAACCGGGGTGGATGCAAAAGACATAGAAAATGTTACCCTGTACATCAATAAAACACAGTTTGTATCTGGTGCAACAAACATTGGAACCGCAGGTATGAATGGCAGCGCCATTGCGGATCCAAACAACATCAGTTTGAATGTTACCATCCCCTCCATCAGCCCTACTCAGAATTACGTGTTTGCACGCATAGGGTTAAAGATTGTAGGTGTGGAAGACAGGATATTTTCTCCTGTTCAAAAACTTTCTTTTTAAGGACTTTTAAATTCAGTGCCTTTCAGGCGAAAAGCCCCATCCAGTATCAATTTATTAGAAGGCCATTTAGCTCTGGCTGAATGGCCTTCTTTCATTATCGTTATTTCAGGTAAACTTACCTGGCATTTTTATACCTTGTTTTAAAATACTTGCAATGAAAAAAATCAGTTTTATATTTCTTATTTCATCCCTGGCACTAAATGCAATAGGGCAAAGTGACTGGAAGATTGCCGGTACAAAAATCACCACTCCCTGGGCCGAAAAAGTAGATCCTGCTCACCCGTTACCTGATTATCCACGTCCTCAAATGGTAAGAGATAGCTGGATGAACCTGAATGGTCTTTGGCAATACAATATCTTACCTGCAGCACAGACCGAAATACCAACTACCTATGCCGGAAAAATATTGGTTCCGTTTGCTGTAGAATCTGCACTTTCAGGTGTAGGCAAAACAGTGGGAAAAGATAGTACACTCTGGTACGAGCAAAATTTCATGCTTCCCTCCAACTTCAGGAATAAAAAAATATTATTACAATTTGGTGCAGTCGATTGGTTGTGCGAAGTATATGTAAATGGGAAAATGGCAGGTACACATAAAGGTGGCTATGATCCGTTTTCGTTCGACATTACGGCCGGGTTAAATAAAAAAGGAAATCAAAAAATCACGATCCGTGTTTGGGATCCGTCAGATGATGGCCCTCAGCCAAGAGGTAAGCAGGTAAAAAATCCTAGCGGTATCTGGTACACGCCTGTAACAGGTATCTGGCAAACCGTGTGGCTGGAAGCTGTGCCTCAAACGTACATCAGTGATATAAAACAAACACCCGATGTTGACAATAAATCTGTTCGTGTATCCGCCAAAGTGTTGGATCTGAAAGCCGGCGATGAAGTAATTGTAACTGCCTTTAAAGGAACTGAAAAAATTTCAAGCCAAATTTTAGCCAACAACAGCGAAGCAGTTTTACCTGTTCCAAATGCAAGATTATGGTCTCCAAAAGATCCCTTCCTGTATGACCTGAGCATTGCTGTAATGCGCAAAGGCAAAATAATTGACGAGGTGAAAAGTTATTTTGGTATGCGTAAAATATCCATGAAGGCGGATGAAAATGGTATTCAAAGAATGTTGCTAAACGACGAGTTTGTTTTTCAATACGGCCCGCTCGACCAGGGTTGGTGGCCCGACGGATTGTACACGGCACCTACAGACGATGCATTGAAATTCGATATAGAAAAAACAAAAGAAATGGGTTTTAACATGATACGCAAGCATGTAAAAACGGAACCGGCACGCTGGTACAACTACTGTGATAAAATAGGCATTTTGGTATGGCAGGATATGCCCAGTGGCGACCTCGGTAACCGTTGGGAAAACAGGCCCGGAATTTTTGGCCGTGCAACAGACCAGAACCGCACTGAAGCCTCAGAAAATATCTATCGCACCGAATGGAACCAGATCATGGAAGACTTTCACAATTTCCCATCTATCGTGGTATGGGTGCCGTTTAATGAAGCGTGGGGACAATTCAAAACAAAAGAGATCGTAGAGTGGACGATGACAAAAGATCCATCCCGCCTGGTGAATACTGCCAGTGGTGGCAACTTTGTAAATGTTGGTCAAATCATTGACCTGCACAATTATCCTGAACCATTGATGCCTGATCCGGGACTTTACGGAGCAGACAGAATATTGGTACTGGGCGAATTTGGCGGACTTGGTTTACCGGTAGATAATCATACCTGGCAGACAAAAAATAATTGGGGCTATCAAAGTTTTAAGAATAATGACGAGTTGTTTAAAAGATATTCAGAACTGATGGACAGGATACCAAGACTGATAGAAAATGGATTATCAGCCGCCGTATATACCCAAACAACTGATGTAGAAGTAGAAACAAATGGCTTGATGACTTATGACCGTAAAGAAATAAAAATACCAGTAGAAAAATTGAATGCGGTGCATCAGAAATTATACAATAACCTGCACGTGAAACTGGCACTTAAATAATTAAGACAGCAGCAACATTTTTATTTTTTGCTTAGAATAATTGCTACCGGTACTACCATGAAAAATAATATATTTTTTTTTACACTTATCATGATGTGCAGCCTGTCAAAGGCTCAGGTAGCCGTAGATCTTTCAGGGGCAAAAAATAAAAATGGAGTAAAGGCTCAATTCAGCAAGAACCTGTTAACCGTTGACTGGCCAACAGGCAATAACGAACATGGAAAAATCATATTGGATCTTCTTAATGAAAGGCCACTGTTCAAGAGTATTCAGCTCAGTAGTTTTGGTACAATGAAAGAAATCGGGATCAGCCTTGATCCCGTCTTTCTTTTAACTGTGGGTAAACGAGATCTTATTTCGCAAAATGGCTGGAACATTTTTTTCGACAGGCCAAATAAGCTTCCGCACGAAAGTTACAAAGTAACAATAAATAAAAAATCGGCAAGCGTAGTTACTGAGGGTAGCAGTACAGTAATAAAAATTGGCAACATACATGGGGGTTCGTTTTCAGGCGCATTGGAAGTAACGCTTTACAACGGAAGCCCGCTGTTCAATGTTGCAGCAGTTATGTCAACCGAAATGGATTCAACAGCTATTTTATACGATGCAGGACTGGTAAGCAGTTCAACAGCCTGGCAAAATATTGCCTGGTCAGATACGGATGATCATCCACAATCTTCAGCAGCCAGCCAACAAGATACCGCCAGGAATATTGCGGTAAAATATCGCACCATCATTGGTGAAAGTCAGCAGGGTAGCCTTGCTATATTTCCAGCACCACACCAATATTTTTATCCGTTGGATGAAGCATTTAATTTAGATTTTACCTGGTACGGAAACAATTACCGGAAGCTGATACCGGGCTTTGCAATGGGCATACGGCAGGATCCGGATGGAGACCATCGTTGGGTGCCCTGGTTCAATGCGCCGCCTGCAACCAAACAGCGGCTTAACTTTTTTTGCCTGCTAAGTGATGGAAAACCAACAGTTGCATTAGAGGCGGTAAAACGTTTTACCCATGGAGATGTTTACAAACCTTTGCCTGGTTACAAAACAATGTCGAGCCACTTTCACAATGAGTACGTAATGAACGTTGTGCTTGCAGGAAAAGCTTTACCGGGTATTCCCAATTTTGTAAATGTTTTTAAAAAGACCGGTATCGATGTGGTTCACCTTGCCGAGTTTCATTATACGGCTCATCCCAAAGGCCCGGACAAACAACGGCTAATTGAATTGAAAGCTTTGTTTGATATGTGCAAACAATTTTCTGACGAACAATTTTTATTATTACCCGGCGAAGAACCCAATGAGTTTTTTGGTGGACATTGGTTAGATTTTTTTCCAAACCCGGTTTATTGGATTATGTCGAGAAAAGAAGGAACGCCCTTTGTTACCATTGACAGCACTTACGGAAAAGTATATCGCATCGGCAGCAAGGAAGACATGTTGCATTTATTGGAAGTAGAAAATGGATTGGCATGGACGGCTCATGCAAGAACAAAGGGTTCTACAGGTTATCCCGATAAATATAAAGACGAAGATTTTTATAAATCGGATCATTTTTTTGGTGCAGCCTGGAAGTCAATACCGGCAGACCTTTCACAACCACGATTAAGTAAAAGAGTACTTGACCTGATGGACGACATGGCCAACTGGGGTTATAAAAAACATGTAATTGCGGAAGCTGATCTTTTTTCAGTAGAACCCGAAAATGAAATGTACGCTCACCTGAATGTAAACTATCTGCAAATGGATAAACTGCCGGATTATAGTAATGGATGGCAACCTGTTTTGGATGTGATGCAACAAGGAAAGTTTTTTGTATCAACCGGCGAAGTGTTGCTTCCAACATTTAAAGTGAATGGCAAAGGTGCCGGTGAAACAATTCCCGCTATGCAAAATAAAAAAGCCATTATAGAAATGGAAGCCGACTGGACATTCCCGTTAAACTTTGCAGAGATCATCAGTGGGGATGGAAAAAATGTATATCGTCAAAAAATAAACCTGCATCATACAACTGCCTTTGGAAAAAATAAATTTACGTTTAATGTGGACCTGAAAAACAGGAAATGGGTGCGTTTAGAGTTGTGGGATATAGCCGCCAATGGAGCATTTACACAGCAGGTATGGATTGAATAAATAGAGTAATAACACCAGCATATAAAACAACAAACAACAATTAAATATTTTGACAATGAAGAGAATTAGTTTGGTATTGATCGTGCTATTGAAGTCTATAATTGTTCCGGCGCAGGACACCAGGGCACCGGCCTATCCGCTCATTACACATGATCCTTATTTTTGTATATGGTCAACAACAGATGCATTGAATGCATCCCCAACCAAACACTGGACAGGTTCTGAACAATCTATGATTGGTATGCTGAAAGTTGATGGTGAAACCTATCGCTTTTTGGGGGATGTTGGAAAAACATTTAACACCATTCTTCCGGCCGGCGATGAAGTAAATTTCGAAGCGCAATATACAGAAACTGCCCCCGGCAATGATTGGATGAACAGCAGTTTTGATGATAGCAAATGGCAAAAAGGACAGGCTCCGTTTGGCAACAATAAAGGCATCGCTAAAACCATGTGGGAATCAAAAAACATTTGGGTTCGCAGAAAATTTGCTATCAATGATCTTAATTTAAACAAGCTCTTCTTAAAATTAAGTCATGATGATGATGTGGAAGTTTACCTGAACGGTGAATCAATTTATAAAACCAAGGGCTGGACAAACAAATACATCTACCTGCCTTTATCAGACCAAACAAAAACCAAGCTTACAAAGACTGAAAATATTTTGGCCATTCACGTTATCAACAATGTTGGTGGTGCTATGCTGGATGCAGGTATTGTAGAAGAGCCAAAAGAAACAATGGCTCATCCAATACAAACGGCTGTGCAAAATTCGGTTCATTTAAATGCAACACAAACGGTTTACAGTTTTACCTGCGGAAAAGTTGACCTGTCGCTTACATTTACTTCCCCGTTATTAATAAACAATCTTGATATTTTAGCAAGGCCCGTATCATACATCAGCGCTAAAATTAAATCGAATGACGGTGCTATGCATAACGTACAATTGTACTTTGGTGCATCTACAGATATAGCGGCCAATACTGCGGTTCAGCCTATGAAGACACAACAATACACTGCCAATAACCTGGCTATTTTAAAAGCTGGAACCATTGCACAACCCGTATTACAAAAGAAAGGAGATGACCTGCGCATTGATTGGGGATATATGTATGTTGCGGTGCCGGCAGGTGCCTCGGTAAAACAATCTATCTCTGCTGATGCCGATTTATCTAAAGCATTTACACCAGGTAAAAGCGGTACAACAAACGGAAAACATCTGATGCTAAATACTGTGGTTAACATGGGCAAAGTTGGCACAACAACAAAGGAGCAACTAATCTTAATGGGTTATGACGACCTGTATTCCATACAATATTTTAAAACCAATTTAAGGCCTTGGTGGAACCAAACCGGTACTACAAAATTTGAAACGGTTTTATCGCAGGCAGCGGCTGATTACAAAGCCACCATTAAAAAATGTGAGACAATCAATAAAATGATTTACGAAGATGCTTTAAAAGCAGGTGGAGAAGATTATGCGAAGTTGTGTGAACTGGCCTATCGTCAAAGCTTAGCCGCACATAAGCTTGTTAAAAGTCCAACAGGTGAATTACTATTTCTGTCAAAAGAAAATTACAGCAATGGTTCCATCAATACAGTTGATATAACTTATCCGTCAGCACCTTTGTACCTGGCTTACAATCCTGAATTATTGAAAGGAATGATGAATGGCATTTTTTATTACAGTGAAAGCGGCAAGTGGGCGAAGCCATTTCCATCACACGATTTGGGCACTTATCCACTGGCCAACGGACAAACTTATGGAGAAGATATGCCGATAGAAGAAAGTGGAAATATGGTTGCACTTGCTGCAGCCATTTCCAAAGTTGAAGGCAACGCGTTGTATGCAAAAAAACATTGGAAAACATTGTCAATATGGGCGGATTATTTAAGTAAGGAAGGCCTCGATCCGGCGCTGCAGCTTTGTACAGATGATTTTGCAGGGCACCTTGCACGCAATGCCAATCTTTCCATGAAAGCAATTGTAGCTGTTGGTGGCTATGCACAAATGACAAAGCAACTTGGCCAGGCAGCAACTGCAAAAAAATACAGGGCTACTGCAGAAGACATGGCAACAAAATGGATGGAAATGGCTGCTGCCGGCGATCATTATTCCTTAACCTTTAATGACAAAAATACCTGGAGCCAGAAATACAATCTTGTATGGGATAAAGTTTTAGACATGAACCTGTTTCCACAATCAGTTTATGATAAAGAAGTAAAATATTATCTCACCAAACAAAATGATTTTGGTTTGCCGCTGGATAGCCGCAAAACATATACAAAATCTGACTGGGTAATCTGGACATCAGTATTGGCAAGTGATCCCGCAGATTTCAAAGCATTGTCAGAACCAATGTATAAGTACGCCACTCAAACAACCTCACGTGTGCCTATCAGTGACTGGCACGAAACCACTACCGGAGTTATGGTGGGATTCCAGGCAAGAAGCGTAGTGGGCGGATACTTTATGAAAGTGCTTGAAGATAAAATCAAGGGCAAATAACAACAACATGAAAAAGTATTTCATCATTTTAAACTTATTATTTAGCACTGCAGTTACTGCCCAGGAAGTAAACAAGGCGGTACAAATTTCGCACTATGTATTTGATTCATTTATGAAAGGAAAAGTACTGGTTAAGTCTGGCGCCCTTTCCAATCAATTACTTAATTACAACAGTATAACCGGCGAAATGATTTTTGATAACGGAGGACATTTGCTGGCAATCGGCAATCCTGCAGACGTTGACACTGTATATATTGACGGCAGAAAATTTGTACCTGTCAACAATAAGTTTTATGAAATACTTACCACGGCTTCAACACCGCTCATGCTGGAGTTTACCTGCACGGTAGAAGATCCCTCCGTATCAATCGGGTATGGAAATTCCACCCCGGGTACCAATTACGGAACGGTTAAAAACCTGAACGGAAATGCAAGAGCTTACGAACTGAAACTGCCGGCAGATTTCAAAATAACACCGGTATACACTTATTGGATTTACAAGTCGGGCAAGTTTCAAAAGGCAAATAATGCACAACAACTGGGAAAAATATTTCCAGGTAAAAAAGATTTTATAAAAGAATTTGTAAAAGAAAATAACATCAGTTTTTCAAAAAGAGAAGACATTACCAAATTAGTACAGGCTGTAGAAAAATAATAAAGACATCAGCGCAACCTTAAAACATTAAAAAATGAAGATAAAAATGAAGTTCCTAAACCTGGTGGTTTTGTTCCTTTTGGCAACTACCATACATGCTCAGAAAAATAAAAAAAATAAAGCTGAAGCACCTGTGATCGGTACCGTATGGACGGCTGAAAAAGCCAATGCATGGTATGCAGAACATCAATGGCTTACTGGTGCAAATTATATACCAGCCAATGCAATCAATCAATTGGAAATGTGGCAGGCATCAACCTTTGATCCCGCTACAATTGACAAAGAACTGGGTTGGGCACAAAGTATTGGTTTTAATACCATGAGGGTTTTTCTACATTCAATAGCCTGGCAGCAGGATCCGGAAGGATTCAAAAAAAGAGTTGATCAATTTCTTACCATTGCAGACAAGCATCATATACAACCCATGTTTGTATTCTTTGATGATTGCTGGAATGGCACGCCTGTGGCTGGTCTTCAACCTGCACCTAAACCCGGTATTCATAATTCCGGCTGGGTTCAGGATCCGGGCAAAACTGCTTCAAGCGATCCAACTACTTTTCCGGGTTTGGAAAAGTATGTAAAGGATGTACTTACAAATTTTGCACATGATAAAAGAATTCTGTTGTGGGATCTTTACAACGAGCCGGGCAACAGCGGCAAAGGCGATTCTACATTGCCTTTATTAACCAATATTTTTAAATGGGCAAGGGAAGTAAATCCTGATCAGCCAATAAGTGCAGGCCTTTGGTCGTGGGGTTTTGAAAAGCTGAATACATTTCAGTTAAACAATTCCGACATCACTACTTACCACGATTATGATGAAACACCGCAGCATAAACTGGTAATACAGTTACTAAAAGCCCATGGCAAACCATTGATCTGTACCGAATACATGGCACGTACCCGTAACAGTCGTTTCGCCACCATACTTCCATTGTTAAAAAAGGAAAACGTTGGCGCCATCAACTGGGGTTTTGTAGATGGAAAAACAAACACCATCTATGCCTGGGATACGCCACTTGCAGATGGCAGTCAGCCAATAGAATGGTTCCATGATATTTTTAAAAAAGACGGCTCACCATACAGGGAAGATGAAGTAAACCTGATAAAAAAATTAAACGGAGTAAAATAAAACAGAACACTTAAAGATCCGCATCTCAGGTAATTAAATGCATCATTAAGTACGTGAAGTTGATTTAAGTTTTTCTCATATAGCAATCGTAAACCGTGTGTTTCTACACAGGGTTTAACTTTTATCCCGGCAAAAAATTGATTTAACAATGCTTAAATAAATCTGCCGGGGAACCCTTTATAACGAATGCTTTTTTAATACCAATACGCATAACTACTCAAGTGCAGCAAACTCCCTTAAAGGCTTTTGCTGTATAATAAATTACCACTATGAGTGAAGCTATTTTGAAAATAACCCTAATGGATATTGCCCGTGAATTAAACATCACAGCAGCTACCGTTTCACGTGCTCTCAGTAACCATCCTGCCATTAAGGAATCTACAAAAAAGGCAGTTCGGGATGCGGCATTAAAACTGAAATACCAACCCAACAAAATAGCTTCTTCACTTCGCCTTGGCAAATCAAATATCATTGGTGTACTTATTCCAAGTGCCGAAATCAATTTCTTTGGTTCCGTTGTGCATGGCATTGAAAAAATTGCCAACGAAAATAACTACAACGTACTTATTTATCAATCCAACGAATCGTTTGAGTATGAGAAAAGAGGTGTACAAACATTTTTACAATCACAGGTTGATGGCGTATTGGCCTC
Organism: Ferruginibacter sp.; assembly: GCA_046590675.1. Lineage (GTDB taxonomy): Bacteria > Bacteroidota > Bacteroidia > Chitinophagales > Chitinophagaceae > Ferruginibacter. The sequence goes on from JBKJUP010000010.1 coordinate 10,862, forward strand.
CATATCAAAAGAAACCATTAACCTCGATCATTATGCTGAAATAAAGAAGCGGGGAGTGCCATTGATTTTGTTTGACAGGGCGGTAGATATGCTGGGGGTTTCTTCTGTGGTAGTGGATGATTATGCCGGCGCTTTTGAAGCAACCAAACACTTACTGGATCAGGGTTGCAAACGCATTGGCCACATTGGCGGGCAGCAGCACGTCAGAATTTTTAACCAGCGCTTAAAGGGATACATCGATGCGTTGAATGTCCATAACATTCCGGTAGATGATGACCTGATCGTGTACGGAAAAGTAAGCATAGAATCAGGAAAGTTATGTATGCAAAAATTATTGCAGGGCTCGAAACAACCCGATGGCATTTTTGCCGTGGAAGATTTTACCGCACTCGGTGCCATGCAGGCAATTAAAGAAGCCAATATAAAAATACCGGAAGAAATTGCCATTATTGGATTTGCAAACGAACCATTTGGTGAGTATATCACGCCATCCTTATCTACAGTAAATCAACAAACTGTCCGCATGGGAGAAGAGGCTGCAAAAATTTTCTTTGAAACCTTTAGAAACCCTGACAGGGCCAATTTTAAACCCTGCCAAATGGTGCTGGAACCGGCACTGGTATGCCGCCAATCCAGTTTAAAATTTAAGGGGTAATCATTACAGTAATTTGTAAAATTGGGCTGGATAAATCAACCCGGTTTTCATTATTTTCAACAATCATTCATTCAACTACAGCTATATGAAAGATATTATTTGCCGCCTGGTTTTATTTTTCTTTACACTACTAAGCCAGTCTGTACAGGCACAAAGCTATGTGCCGGAGCAGCACAATGCTAAAATAAAAATAAAACCAGTTGTACCAATAAAGGCGTATGCTTTTAACCTGGCAGATGTAAGATTAACAACAAGCATTTTTTCAAAGGCGATGGAGCTGGATGCTGCATACCTGCTATCACTCAAACCCGATCGGTTCTTATATAGGTTCAGGTTAAATGCAGGCCTGGCTCCCAAAGATTCAATATATGGAGGATGGGAAAGCCAGGGTGTAAGTGGCCATTCGCTCGGGCATTATTTATCAGCCTGCGCTATGATGTACGCCTCATCCGGAAATAAATTATTTAAACAAAGGGTTGATTATATCGTTGGTGAATTGGCGCTTTGTCAGCAGTTACGTAAAACGGGTTATGTAGGTGGCATCCCCCATGAAGACAGCATTTTTGCACAGGTAAGCAGGGGCGATATCAACAGTGCAGGTTTTGATTTGAATGGTGGCTGGGTACCCTGGTACACCATCCACAAACTGTTGGCAGGGCTGGCCGATGCTTACCTGTATTGCGATAACAAACAGGCGCTGGCAATACTGGAAAAATTTGCAGGCTGGATCAGCAATACCACTAAAAACCTGGACCAGGAGCAATGGCAGAAAATGCTTGCCGCAGAGCACGGTGGTATGAACGAAGTGCTTGCAAACCTGTATGCTTTTACAGGCAATAGAATGCATCTTGAATTGTCACGCAAATTTTATCACCACCAGGTGTTGGATGCATTGGCTCAGCAAAAAGATGAGCTTGCAGGCAAACATGCCAACACCCAGATACCAAAAATTATTGGCATGGCAAGGCTGTATGAACTAACGGCAGCTAAAAACGATAAAACGATCGCCAATTTTTTCTGGCATACGGTAGTGCAGGAACATAGCTATGTAATTGGCGGCAACAGCGACTATGAACATTTTTCCGCACCGGGCAAATTAAATGATCACCTGAGCACCAATACAACGGAAACCTGCAATACTTACAATATGCTCAAACTCACACGCCATTTATTTAGCTGGCAACCAAATGCCGCATACATGGATTATTATGAAAGAGCCCTGTACAATCACATACTGGCTTCTCAAAATAACCAGGATGGCATGATGTGTTATTATGTGCCCTTGCAGGCGGGTACTTCAAAACAGTTCAATACTCCTTTTGAATCATTTTGGTGTTGCACCGGAAGCGGCATGGAAAATCATGTAAAGTATGGTGAACAAATTTATTCAGCAGGAACAGACGGCAGTCTGTATGTAAATCTCTTTATTCCATCCGTACTGCAATGGAAGGCCCGGGGCTTATCTGTCGAACAGCAAACAAATTATCCATCTACAGATAAAACACAGGTTGTAATTCATTCAAATAAGCCACAGGCATTTACCGTTAAGCTGCGCAAACCAGGATGGGCAACATCGGTTTGGGTGAAGATAAATAACCAGTCGATAAGCCCAACCATAGACGCTGACGGATTTATAATCATTAAAAGGACATGGAAAGATAATGACAAAATAGAGTTAAGAATGCCCATGCAGGTTTACACAGAATCAATAATGGATAACCCGGATCGTGTTGCATTTTTATATGGCCCGTTGGTACTTGCAGGTGTGCTACCGGCGGCTTCAGAAAATCCGATGGAAGATGTGCCTGTATTGGTTGCAGATAAAAATTCATTGGCTACATCCCTGCATAAAAAAGGCAATGCCATTGCATTTTCCACCAATGGTATTTCAAAACCATATTCGGTTAATATGATACCTTTTTACGCCATCAACAACGAACGGCAAATGGTGTATTTTGATATTTACAGCAATCAACAATGGCTGTTACATAAAGCTGAAATAGAAGCTGCTAAAAAGCTGGCAGCAGAAATTGAAAGCAGAACAACCGATCATTTACGTATTGGTGAAATGCAACCGGAAAGAGATCATAACCTTCAGGGTGAAAATACATTCAGCGGCCAAATGGGTGAATATAAATGGCGGGATGCAAGAGACGGCGGATGGTTTTCTTTTGATATGAAACTTGCCGGCGGAGACACCAAACAAATCTTACGTTGCCAATATTGGGGCAGTGATGGCGGTGGCAGAGTATTTGATATTTTAGTCAATGGAGAAAAAATTGCGACAGAAACATTGACCGCATCCAATCCAAATAAATTCATTTATAAAGAATATGCCATACCAAATAATTTTACTTTAAATAAGGAATTGGTAACTGTAAAAATACAGGCACATCCGGGAAAAACTGCCGGCGGTTTGTTTGATTGTAAAATCATCAGGGCTGAAGAATAAAGCTTTATATTTTTTGCTCACCAGCACTAGTATCGTATGGCATCCACATTGGCAGAGTTTACACTGAGGAACGAAGTACTCCTCGGGTGAATATTTTCATGGCATCATTTTCCACCATATTTTTTATAGAAATAAATTTAAAAAAGCGCATGAAATTGATCAAAATTGCTGCCACCATTTTGCTGTCGTTTTTGTTTTTCAGCAATATATCGGCACAAAGACCCGACATGTATTTTATAGATAGTAGCAGAACGGGTAAGCCAATGGCCAAAGATCCCAATGTCATATTTTTTAAGGGTCAATATTTTATGTATTATTCAATACCTCCGGGAGATGAAAGCCATCCGGGCTGGGGTATAGGAATAGCTACCAGTAAAGACTTAACCCACTGGCAGAAGCAAGCAGAGATGGCGCCTGCAGCGGCTTACGAAAAAAATGGTTTGTGTGCTCCGGGAGCTTTGGTAAAAGATGGGACATTGCATTTGTTTTATCAAACCTATGGCAATGGAAAAAAAGATGCAATATGCCATGCCACCAGTGATAATGGGATTGATTTTGTAAGAGATGCTACGAATCCCATTTTTAATCCAACCGGCGATTGGAATTGTGGACGTGCCATCGATGCAGAAGTTGTTGAATTTAAGGGGTCAGTATTTTTTGTACTTCGCAAGCCGCGATACATCTTATCAATACCAGTTTCAGGGCGTTGCCACCACTTCACTCAACTCAACATTTCATCGAAATGAATGGACGCAGGTAGCCATGGATTCGGCCATTTTGTTCCCACGCTTGCCATGGGAAAAAAAATGTGTGGAAGGAGCCAGTTGCATTGCAGTTGACGGTTGGTTATATATGTTTTATGCCGGCGGCTACAACAATGAACCACAACAAATAGGTATTGCAAAAAGTAAGGACGGTATCGCATGGACCCGTTTATCTGACAATCCATTTCTTGCCAATGGAAAACCCGGCACCTGGAATGAAAGTGAAAGCGGCCATCCGGATATCATCCGTGACGAAAAAGGCAAGTACCATTTATTTTTCCAGGGAAATAACGACCGCGGAAAAACATGGTACCTGTCAAAACTTGATCTCAATTTTTCAAACGGAAAGTGGACAATTAAATAGTTGCAGAAACTTCCTGTTAAATGTGTGAAATTAAAATGGTTGGTAATGTTTCCTTTTGTAGCCACGTCATTTGGTTAAGCTAAAGGTTACGCAAGATCAACCCAACCCCGTCAGCGGTTGCAAACCCTGACGGCGGTTGGCACTAAATAATTTTAAACTAACTATCGTTCATCGGTTAAATTCAATAAGAAAGTAAAAACATACCAATCTGTTTGCATATCAGTTTCTCCCCGGCAATGCTGAAACGTTTTGAATGAATTATGATTCGATATAGCACCAGCATTCTGCCAAGGTTTCCATTACTTTACAATTCCATTCAATTTTAGCAATAAAGTTGTTTTCAAATCACTTAATGTAAACGATTGCACATGAAATTAACCGCAGCAGTATATGCTCAGTCATCCCGTTATTTTAATTATCTAAGTTTTATGATCAAATCATCACCCAGGCCATTTGCTATGCTGTTAAATAAAAATATTTTTTCACTGCTCTGCTGCTGTTTTGCGCTGTCCATTTCACAAAATACACATGCACAGCAATCGTTGACGGGTATAACAAATGTGAAGCGTCCACAAACAACAAGTTCCAACAAATTTTATGTTGGTAATAAAAAGCCACTGACTCCGCTGGCATTGATCAAGTTACCGGTTGGCAGTATAAAACCCGCAGGCTGGATATTAAAATACCTCGAACTGCAAAAAGAAGGTTTAACAGGAAAGCTTGGAGATATCAGTGCATGGCTGGAGAAAGACAACAATGCCTGGTTTAGCGGAAACGGGCAAGGTGACCATGGCTGGGAAGAAGTACCTTATTGGCTGAAAGGATATGGTAACCTGGGCTACATTTTAAAGGATGAAAAAATTATTGCTGAAACTAAATTATGGCTGAACAAGGTTTTTGAAAGTCAGCAACCAAACGGATATTTTGGACCGGCGATTATTGAAAACCAACACCAGGATAACAAAGGAAAAACTCCGGATTTATGGCCCAACATGCTCATGCTTTGGTGCATGCAATCCTATTACGAATATAGCAATGATGCCCGTGTTATCCCTTTCATGACGAAATATTTCAAATGGCAATTAACCATACCCGATAACCAGTTATTGAAAATTTATTGGGAAAACAGCAGGGGTGGAGATAACCTGTATAGCATCTATTGGTTGTTCAATCGCACAGGCGAAAAATGGCTATTGGATCTTGGCGATAAGATACATCGCAACACCGCCAACTGGTCGCAAAAAAACAATTTGCCCAACTGGCATAATGTAAATATTGCACAATGTTTCCGTGAACCTGCAACTTATTACATGCAGGCAAAGGACAGCAGTTTTCTAAAAGATACCTACAATGATTTTTATTTAATTCGTAACCTGTACGGGCAGGTGCCGGGTGGCATGTTTGGTGCAGATGAAAATGCACGCAAAGGGTTTGATGATCCAAGGCAAGGTGTGGAAACCTGCGGCATGGTGGAGCAAATGGCTTCAGACGAAATTTTAACCGGCATCACCGGAGACCCCATGTGGGCCGACAATTGCGAGAATGTTGCCTTTAATACTTACCCGGCAGCCGTAATGCCCGACTTTAAAGGATTGCGTTATATCACATCACCCAATATGGTTATGAGTGACAGCCGCAACCATGCACCTGGTATTCAAAATGAAGGGCCGTTTTTAATGATGAACCCATTCAGCAGCCGTTGTTGCCAACACAACCATGCACAGGGCTGGCCCTATTATGCAGAACATTTATGGATGGCAACACCCGATAACGGCATTGCAGCTATTTTATATAACAGCAGCGAAGTAACCATAAAAGCAGGTAATGGTAAAGGCAATGAAGTAACGCTTCAGCAAAAAACCAATTACCCCTTCGAAGATCGCATACTCATTACAATAAGTACAAAAAAGACAACCAGCTTTCCTTTGTACCTGCGTATTCCAAACTGGTGCAGCAATGCAACGGTTACCGTAAATGGGAAAGCTGCTGAAGCCACATTTGAACCAGGTTCGTATGCAAGAATAGAAAGGAAATGGCAACAGGGTGATGTGGTGGAACTGGTATTACCAATGCGCCTGGAAAAAGAAACCTGGCAAAAAAATAAGAACAGCGTAAGTATCAATTACGGGCCGCTGACTTTCTCTTTAAAAATTGATGAGTCGTACAAATTAATGGATAGTAAAAAATCGGCCATCGGCGATTCGAAATGGCAGGACAATGTGGACCAGGCATTGTGGCCATCTTACGAAATTTACCCCGCCAGCATGTGGAACTACGGGTTGGTATTAAATAATCAACCGTTGGAGCAGCAGTTTGAAATAGTTAGAAAACCATGGCCCAAAAATGATTTTCCCTTTACCCTGGATGCAGTGCCGTTGATGCTGAAAGCAACCGGTAAGATAATACCCGAATGGACACTCGACAAGTTTGGATTGTGCGATACATTACCCCAAAGCCCGGTGATGGTAAGTACACAGGAACAAAGCATTGAATTGGTTCCAATGGGGGCTGCAAGATTAAGGATATCATCTTTTCCGGTAGTGAAATAAAATCCGTTGATAACACTAAAAAACGGTAACAGAAAATTGATCAATAAATGTTATCAATCATTTAATAATTAACTAAACAAGTAAGCACTAAAATTCAACCATGAACAATTTTAAATGTATGTTAATCATGTTATCACTTGGCATTGCTATAGGATGTAATAATACCGACACTTCAGCACCTGCAACCTCTACTGATTCAGCCGTTGCAGTCAGTTTAACGCTGCCGGCCAGCACAGCTTATCAGCAAACAATAGACGGAAAAAAAACCGATCTGTACGTGTTGAAAAACAAAAATAATATGCAGGCAGCAATTACCAACTATGGTGGCAGGCTGGTTAGTTTGTTGGTACCCGATTACAATAATACATTAACCGATGTAGTGGTAGGTTTTGATAGCGTACAGCAGTATGCATCTTCAACTGAACCTTATTTTGGTGCTACCATTGGCCGTTACGGAAACCGCATTGCAAAAGGCAAATTTAAATTAGACGGTAAAGAATATACGCTTTTTACCAACAACGGACCCAACACATTGCACGGTGGCAAAAAGGGATTCCAGGATGTGGTATGGGATGCCAAACAAATGGGAGATAGTGCATTGGAACTTTCCTATTTATCGAAGGATATGGAAGAAGGATTTCCGGGCAACCTCACTGTAACGGTAAGATATACTTTAACAGGTAACAATGAATTGAAACTGGATTACAAAGCAACCACCGATAAAAAAACAGTGGTCAATCTTACCAATCATGCTTTCTTTAATTTGAACGGACAGGGTAGTGGAACCATCAATGAGCATATACTGCAAATAAATGCAGATAAATATACACCGGTAGATGCCACCCTCATCCCATTGGGGAGAAATGTACCAGTTGAAGGCACACCATTCGATTTTCGTAAGCCCGCTACCATTGGTTCAAGGTTAGATACTACAGAAGTTCAATTAAAAAACGGTGGCGGGTATGATCATAATTTTGTTCTCAATGAAAACAAAGAAGCTGGTCTTAACCATGCAGCTACTATCACAGGCGATCAAAGTAAAATTGTAATGGACGTGTACACACAGGAGCCGGGACTGCAGTTTTATGGTGGCAATTTTATGCAATCAAAAAACAGTCTAAAAGGTGGAGCCAAAGACAATTTCCGTACAGCATTTTGTCTTGAAACACAACATTTTCCAGATTCACCAAACCAGCCATCATTTCCATCAACCGTATTGGAGCCAGGAAATGTGTATGCAACCAGTTCAATCTATAAGTTTTCTATTGCAAAATAGTTGACTGATTGAGGAATGAATTTTAAAGAAAACAGGATGGAATTTCTATCAAAATTTTGCCATGCATTCTTACAAATAAAATATCAATGAAAATAAAAACAGTTATATTTTATCTACTTATTACCTGCGGTGGGTTTACCGGTAACCTGGTGGCACAGGAAGCTGCAACCTTTACTAATCCATTGCTTCAATCCGGTGCCGATCCATGGAGCCTGTATAAAGATGGCTATTATTACTACACCAATACAACCGGTAAAAACATCACGATCTGGAAATCAAAAAGCATTGCCAATTTAAAAACAGCCGAAAAGAAAATTGTTTATACACCACCGGAAACCGGCCCTTATTCAAAAGAACTCTGGGCACCGGAAATTCATTTTCTGCAGGGAAAATGGTACATCTATTTTGCCGCAGACAGTGGCAATAATATCGATCACCGGATGTGGGTATTAGAAAACAATTCAATAGATCCAATGAACGGCGAATGGGTAATGAAAGGGCAACTTAAAACACCGGGTGGTGATAAATGGGCCATTGACGGATCTTTATTTGAACATAAAAAACAATTGTATTTTATCTGGTCGGGATGGGAAGGCGACCACAACGGGCAACAAAACATTTACATTGCTAAAATGAAAAATCCATGGACCGTTGAAGGTGAACGGACAAAAGTTTCAAGCCCTGAACTTGAATGGGAAATTCATGGCGACCTGAATAATCCCAATGACCTGCCCCACATCAATGTAAATGAAGGCCCGGAAGTATTGATACATAAAAACAAACTCTTTTTAATTTATTCAGCCAGTGGATGCTGGACAGACTATTATGCGCTTGGCATGTTAACCGCTTCATCTAACAGTAATTTGATGGATGCTGCTTCCTGGAAAAAATCACCACAGCCGGTTTTTAAACAATCCAAAGAAAACAAGGTATTTGCACCGGGGCACAATTCATTTTTTAAATCGCCTGATGGCAAGGAAGATTGGATACTCTATCATGCCAATTCAGCGCCAGGACAAGGATGTGGCGGTTTTCGTTCGCCCCGTGCCCAACGCTTTACCTGGAACAAAGATGGTGCACCCAATTTTGGTGTACCGGTTAAGGCAGGAACAATTTTAAAAGTTCCTTCGGGAAGTTAAAAAGAATGAATATAGTTGTTACTTAAAACAGGATTATCAATCGGGTTGAACAAGATGCAAAAAGCAAAATTTTTATTGATCATTATCACGGTCTTCTGCACGGGTTTAGCAATTGCGCAGGAACATGACCTTGTAAAATATGTAAATACATTACAAGGTACCAATTCCAAACATGAATTGACCCGTGGCAATACTTATCCAACTACGGCCTTGCCCTTTGGTATGCACACATGGACACCTCAAACAGGTAAGAATGGCGACGGGTGGAAATACCAGTATTTCAAAAAAACAATCCGTGGCTTTCAACAGGCACATCAGTGCAGTTCATGGACTACAGACTATTGTGTGTTTTCCTTAATGCCGGTTACAGGCAAGTTGGTTGTGAATGAAGATGAAAGGGCTACGGGATTTAAACATGAAAATGAAATAGCAAAACCAAATTATTACAAAGTAAAACTGGACAATGGTATTGTAACAGAAATTGCACCTACCGAAAGAGGTGCACACCTGCGATTTAGTTTTCCAAAAAGAGATGCAAGCTACCTTGTATTGGATGGCTATACGGGCATCAGTGAACTAAAAATATGGCCGGCTGAAAGAAAGATAACAGGCTATGTGAGCAACAATAAAAACAATAAAGGAAGTTTAATAAAAAGCTATCTCGAAATTGTTTTTGACAAGCCATTCAAAAACTACGGCAGTTGGGAAAGTAGCACCAACACCATTAAGCAGGGCGAAACTGAAATTGCCGGAACAGCCGTTGGGATATATTTACAATTTAAAAACGGAGAGACGGTACAGGCTAAAACCGCTTCATCTTATATCAGTCCTGAACAAGCCACCGTTACATTAAATGCTGAACTTGGAAATTATAAAAACCTGGAAGCAACCAAATCTGCTGCAGCAAAAATATGGAACCAACATCTCGGCAGAATATTAGTTGAAGGTGGAACCGAAGAACAAAAGGCAACATTCTATTCTTGTTTTTTCAGGGCCAGTTTATTTTCACGCCAGTTTTTTGAATACAATAAAGATGGCAAGCCTTACTACTTTAGTCCATACGATGGTAAAGTTCATGATGGATACATGTTTACTGATACCGGCTTCTGGGACACCTTCAGGGCACAGTTTCCTTTGAACGCAATTATGTACCCGACTATGCATGGCCGTTATATGCAGGCGTTGCTGGATGCACAGGAACAATGCGGCTGGCTGCCGGCCTGGTCGTTTCCCGGCGAAGCCGGAAGTATGATTGGTAACCACGCCATTTCTTTGTTAACAGATGCATGGGTAAAGGGCATCAGAACTTTTGATCCGGAAAAAGCATTGAAAGCCTACCTGCACGAAGCCACCAACAAAGGGCCATGGGGCCCGGCAAACGGCCGTCACGGTTGGAAAGAATACTACCAGCTTGGCTATGTGCCTTATCCTGAATATGGTGAAGCCACCGCCAAAACACTGGAGTATGCTTATGATGATTTCTGTGGATATCAACTGGCCAATTTAACAGGAAACAGTTTTTATAAAAATATTTTTGAAAGACAGATGTACAATTATAAAAATGTATATGATGCTTCAACAGGATTTATGCGGGGCAGAAAATTAAACGGAGAGTGGAGCCCAAACTTCGACCCGATAGAATGGGGCGGCCCTTTTACAGAAGGCAATGCATGGCATTGGGAATGGTCTGTTTTTCATGATGTGCAGGGCCTTATTAACTTAATGGGAGGAGACAAAAATTTTAATGCTAAACTCGATTCGGTTTTTTCAGTTCCCAACAAAGTTAATCCGGGTACTTATGGTGGAATGATTCATGAAATGACAGAAATGGTGATGGCCGACATGGGGCAGTATGCACATGGCAATCAACCCATTCAACATATGATCTACTTATATAATTATGGTGGCGAACCATGGAAGGCACAGCAACATGTAAGAAATGTAATGGAGAAATTGTATAACTCAACCGAAAATGGTTATCCCGGTGACGAAGATCAGGGTCAAACCTCGTCCTGGTACGTACTAAGTGCCATGGGCTTTTACAGTGTTTGTCCGGGTACCGACCAATATGTAATTGGAAGCCCTGTCTTCAATAAAGTAACCATCACATTGGAAGATGGAAAGCAATTTGTAATTACCGCAAATAACAACAGCAAAGAGCATGTTTACATTCAATCTGCAACACTCAACGGGAATAGCTATACGCACAACTGGTTAACCTATTCAACCATTGTAGCTGGTGGAAATATTAATTTTGAAATGGGCAATCAGCCTGCATTAACGAGGGGAACATCAGCTATGGATAAGCCATTTTCACTTAGTAAATAAATGCATCAAAATTTTGCATTTTTAGAACGATACAAGTGCTTAACTTTAAAGCTCATTGTTTCACTAAAACAAACATAAATTATTAAACTACTTTTTTTATGAATGAAAAAAAACAAGGCAATTCTTCCCGCAGAAATTTTATAAAGAACGGCGCCATAGCCGCTGCCGGTGTTATGATTGTACCACGCCATGTACTGGGAAGAGGATTCGTAGCCCCAAGTGATAAACTAAATATTGCATCGGTAGGAGCAGGAGGAAAAGGGCAAAGTGATATTGCCAATTTCTTTAAATCAGGCAATGCCAATATTATATCCCTTTGTGATGTGGATGAGCGTGCCGCAGCTAAATCAAAAGCTGATTTTCCAAAAGCAAGTTATTATAAAGACTTCAGGGAGATGCTGGATAAGGAAGGAAAAAATATTGATGCAGTTTCTGTTTCAGTTCCCGATCATGCACATGCCGTACCTGCATTGATGGCCATGAAAATGGGCAAACATGTTTACGTTCAAAAACCATTAACACATGATATTTACGAAGCAAGGATATTAACTGAAGCTGCCCGAAAATATAAGGTAGTAACACAAATGGGTAACCAGGGATCCTCCGGCGATGGTGTTCGGCTTATGCAGGATTGGTACAATGCCGGCTTAATCGGAGATGCCCATACAATTCGTTGCTGGACCAACAGGCCGGTGTGGCCACAGGGTGGCGGTTATCCCACCACGAAAGATCCAATACCAGCCGAACTGGATTGGAACTTATGGCTGGGGCCAACAGCATACCAGGAATACCATGATGGCTTTGTACCTTTTAGCTGGCGTGGTTATTGGAATTTTGGTACAGGTGCATTGGGTGATATGGGCTGCCATATTATTGATCCAGCATTTAAAGTAGTTGGCCTTGGATATCCTTCAGAAGTAGAATGTAGTGTGGCTGATATTTATGAAAAAATGTGGAACCCTGCATACCATCCTGAAAGTTGTCCACCTGCATCTTCAATTATAATGAAGTTTCCGGGACACAATGGTAAACCAGATGTAAAACTTACCTGGATGGATGGTAACATCAGGCCGGAGCGACCTGAAGAATTAGGAGCAAATGAACAAATGGGTAACTCAGACGGCGGAGCTATTATAGAAGGAACAAAAGGAAAAATGATGTGCGGGTGTTACGGGGCAAATCCAACTTTGCTGCCAACTTCAAAAATGAAAGATTTGAAAAGTGTTCCAAAAACCGTTGAGCGGGTTATTGGTGGACAGGAAGGCCACTATGCGCAATGGGTTAATGCTTGTATAGCAGGTTATGGTAAGGCACAAACAAGTTCGCATTTTGATTATGCTGGTCCGCTTACAGAAACTGTACTATTTGCAAACCTTGCATTGCGTAGCTGGAATTTAAAAGACAGTGCCGGCAAATTCCAGGGAAGAAAAAAATTGCTTTGGGATGCAGATAATATGAAGATTACCAATTTTGATGAAGCCAACCAATTTGTGAGAAGGCAATACAGGGATGGTTATACTTTCAATATATAATTGAAAAGAGGCTGCTTTCTAAATTAAAGCAGCCTTTTTTTATATTGACCATAGTCAACTAAACATGTGAAATAGTTTGCAACTTTTATTCTAATATTTCCTGAATTAATTATTTACAATTTGAAAATATTTAGAATTAAAAAGCCAGGTTCTTTCAGTTAAATTCTTAATGACTACTACCTTTCAAATCCGGTAAATATTCTTCAAAAAGAAAAAGTTTTAAATTCTTTTTTAAAAAAAATCATTTTCGATTTATCTGGCAGATATGCAACACTGAAATAATTTAAAACGAAAACAAATAATTTAACAATTAAAAAATAATCTCAATAATGATCAGAATTTCATGTTCACTTCTATTAATCGCAAGTTGCTTTTTATCTGCATGTTCATCCAAACTTCAGTCGTCAACAAGCGAACAAGGTTCCAACACATTAACAGCAAAAGAAAAAGCGAATGGCTGGGTGTTGTTATTTGATGGGGAAACAACCAAAGGCTGGCATTCATACAATCAAAATGCGGTCAGTAAGTGCTGGAAGGTCGTTGATGGTGCATTGGAATTGGATCCGGCATTAAAAGACAAAGAAAACTTCGGCGATATTGTAACAGACAACCAATATGAAAATTATGAATTTGCCACAGACTGGAGAATTTCCGAAGGAGGCAACAGCGGAATTATTTTTGACATCAAAGAAGAAACAAAATTTCGTGATACGTATAATACAGGCGCTGAAATGCAGGTGCTTGATAATATAAAAGCATCAGATAATAAAAAAGAAAATCACCTCGCAGGGTTGCTGTATGATTTATCCGGCACCGCTGCTTTATCAAAACCTAATCCCGTTGGGCAATGGAACCACGCCAGGATCATTCAGAATAAGGGCCACCTGACATTTTATTTTAATGATGTAAAAACATTGGATATACAATTTGGCAGCGATGAATGGAAAAACATGATCAGCATCAGCAAGTTTAAATCATGGAGCGATTTTATGACTTCACCCATGGGCAAAATCGCTTTCCAGGATCATGGCCATGAAGTAGCTTTTCGTAATATAAAAATCAGGCAATTGTAATTTTTATTCCTTCTATTTTTTGGGAGGCTCCTATGGAGCCCGATTGAACACGTTAGAGTTATTATAAACAGGATGCTCCCATGGAGCAATGCAGAACCAAAGATTTGTTAGATTATTGAGTTGATGGCATGCGTGGTCAATTTTATCCTATAAAAGTCTAAATCACATGCTTAAATCGTTGCTTTGGTGCTTTTATAAAATAAAGCGAAATTGTATTAATCAATACGAATGTAAAATGTAGAAGATCAGAATTTATCAATCACACCAAAACAAAGCTCCATAGGAGCAACCTGTTTATAGCATTTCAAATTAAGCGAATATCGGCTCCATAGGAGCCTCCTGGAAATTGACAAAATACCGATTTCAGATGATCAAGGAATCAGGAAACATAAAAGTATAACCCACAAAAAATATCACATATAAATTGTATCAAACATTAAAATTTGTTTTCTATTTTGTTGTTCAAAATAATCTAATGTTATGGCCAACACCTTTTCACAAATTTATCTGCAATTTGTATTTGCCGTAAAAAACAGGCAATCTTTAATTGCAAAAGAAAATAAAGAAGAATTACATAAATACATTACCGGGCTGGTGCAACATAGAAAGTCAAAAATGCTGGCAATACATTGCATGCCTGATCACACGCATATTTTTGTTGGCTTTAAACCTGTTATGGAAATATCAGATTTAGTTAAAGAATTAAAAGTGGAAAGTAATGAATTCATAAATGATAAAAACTGGGTAGGAAAGAATTTTAGTTGGCAAAAGGGTTACGGTGTTTTCTCTTATTCTCAATCGCATATCGATGCCGTCGTTAAATATATCTTGAACCAGGTAGAACACCATCAAAAGAAAACATTCAGACAGGAATATCATCAACTATTAGAAAAATTTGAAATCCCATTTGAAGAGAAATATTTATTTGATTTTATAGATTGATGTTTTAGGCGACTCCTACGGAGTCTGAAAATTTAACGCCTTTTTTTGCTATAAACAGGATGCTCCTCTGGAGCTTTATGCAGCCAAAGCTTTGTTAAGTAATTTAATTGACTGAATAGGAAACATAAAAAAGTATCATGCAAATTTTTAAATAGTTCCGATGGTACAGTCAAAAAATAAAAGCCGTTGTTAATGCATCCAGGTTAATGAATTTAAGATTTAACGTACCGGAATTTATTGGCTGCAACCCAACAATTCATTACAGAAGTAACTGGGGAAAAGGCAGGCTGAAAAGTGATTACAGGTTGAATGATAATTAAAAATACAACAACTTTTAATTTATCTATGACACCAAGAAAGCTCCGTAGGAGCAACCTGTTTATAGCATTTAAAATTAAGCGGATATCGGCTCCATAGGAGCCGCCTAAACATTACAAAAATAAATTAACCACATGCTGCATTTGAAACACCCAAAATTATACCTCCGTCTCTTTGCACTGCTATTTTTTATTGGCTTAACAAACCTTTCTGAAGCACAAAGAAAATCCCGGGCTAAAAGATCAAACCATCGGCAAATTGATCCTGTTGCCGAAAATTTAAAAACACCTACATGGACTGCTGATAATGGGAACGGCACATTTACCAATCCCATTTTCCAGGATGAATTTTCTGACCCGGATATCATTCGGGTGGGTGATGATTATTACCTGACCGGTACTACCAATCATGCTATGCCGGGGTTGCCGATGTTGCATTCAAAAGATCTTGTAAACTGGGAGTTTTTGTGTAATGTTTCGGATAAACTCGACTTTGGTCCGGCTTACCGGCTGGAGGATGGAAAGGATATTTATGGCCAGGGAATCTGGGCGCCCTGCCTGCGATACCACAATAATAAGTTTCACATTTTCAGCAATGTAAATGGCCAGACAACCCAATTATATACTGCCACCAATCCAAAGGGTCCATGGGAACATTTTAAAATGAAAAAATCCATGCATGACCTTTCAGTACTGTTTGACGATGATGGGAAAACTTATGTAATCTGGGGCTATGATGAAGTTCATATTGCTGAACTAACGGATGATTTGTTGGATACCAAACCGGGCACTGAAGCCATTATTGTTCCAAAGAGCAGCGGTGCAGGAGAAGGTTCGCATTTTTATAAAATCAACGGCAGGTATTATATCACCAACACCAATTACGATCCGTTATGCTACCAGGTATGTCTTCGTGCAGATAAACCAACCGGGCCTTATGAAGTAAATGTGATGAGTGCCGAAGAAAATATGGGCGTTGGCACCGGCTGGAGAATGGGAGGCGACGCCAGGAAAGGAGCTCCATTTACATTAATTCCACCCAGGCCAAACTTTGTGGGATCTATTCCGATGCACCAGGGTGGTATTGTACAAATTCAGTCCGGCGAATGGTGGGGATGGTCGATGATGGATTATAATTCCGTGGGCAGGGTTACTGCATTGTCGCCGGTAACCTGGCAGGATGGCTGGCCCTATTTTGGCTTACCGGGAAACCTTACACGCTCACCACGTACCTGGGTAAAACCCAATACGGGCTTTTCATCAGCACCAAAAGCTACCTATGAAAGAACCGATGATTTTGCCGCCAAACAATTAAAACCAATTTGGCAATGGAACCATGCACCGGTTGATAATAAATGGAGCCTTGATGAAAGAAAGGGCTACATGCGTTTGCATTCCCTGCCTGCCAAAGATTTTTTTACTGCAAGAAATTCACTTACACAACGGGCAATTGGGCCGGAGTCGATTATAACCACTGAGTTGGAAACCGCCAATCTTAAAGAGGGCGATATAGCAGGACTGGGTTTGTTAAACATGCCCTATTCCTGGATAGGCGTGAGCAAATCAAACAATGCAACAGCACTCAAACAATTTGATCAGCAAACAGGAAAAACTATTTCTGTAAAATTAAATGACAGCCGCATCTGGCTTCGGGTGCATTGCAATTTTGACAATGAAAAAGCAGCGTTCAGTTACAGCCTGGATGGGACAAATTTTCAATCCATTGGCGATACTACCATCATGGTATTTCAGCTAAGAACATTCCAGGGTGTACGCTATGCCTTGTTTAATTACAATACCAGTGGGATAGAAGGCGGCGCTGCTGACTTCAATAATTTTATAGTGGATGAACCAAGATATAAGGGGCTTACCAAACCCATTCCTTATGGAAAAATTATAACCCTGACAAGCCTTGCTGACAGCACCGTATTGGTAAACTGGAAAAATTTCGTTCGTCCCTTACCGGCAGCAGATCGTTTGACAAAAAGTAATGCGGCACAATTCCGTGTATTAGATCGTGGCAAGGGGAGAATTGCTTTGCAATCATTGGCTGACAATGGCTTTGTAACTGTAAAAGGATTCGGAGGCATGGCAGAGGTACGCATTGAAAAAGATGAAAAAGGCGATGCCTCATTATTTCAATGGCAGGATATGTTGCAGGGCGACCTGATGTTAATGTCACTCGTTACACACCGATATCTTTTTGTTGATCCCAATGCACGCAGCCTTAGTTCTGCAGATTCCCGTGGTACCAGTCCGGATAGAAAAGACGGATCCTGTTTTGTATGGAGTTTTGCAAATGAATAATTCAGTAGCAGGTGTAACTAAGCCAACAAGTTTTCAACCATCGAATCAATAATATTGAGATTCAAATTTATATTCAAATAAAAATTTGCTATTATGAAAAATGGCCTGCTATTTTTTACCCTGCTTATTTGTTTAAATGCTTTTGCACAAACAGAAAAGTTCAACGGCCTCGACATGAACATGGGTAGTTTGTCGAGGCTTTCAGATGCTAAGTCAAGATCGATCAGCCCCGAAAATTTTACCGGCGCCAAAGGGCAGGGCGCCATGGCCGATCCCATAAAGGACAAGGCAAAACGCAATGTAGCCAATGCAGCAAACGAAGCCAGGGATTTGGGTAAAGGCTGGAAGGTGAATCCTTTTATCATCATCAACTCACATGAAACCGTTACCATTGCAGAAATGGAGGGCCCCGGCGCTGTTCAGCAAATATGGATGACGCCAACCGGCAACTGGCAGTTTTCAATCATTCGTTTTTATTGGGATGATGAAACCACGCCTTCCATAGAAGCACCCATCGGCGCATTTTTTGGCATGGCCTGGAACGAATATGCACCACTCAATTCGCTTGCCATCACTGTAAATCCGGGCAGTGCATTTAACTGTTACTGGAAAATGCCTTTCAGAAAAAAATGTAAAATAACGGTTGAAAATATCAATGATGCAGAATCCATGCGATTGTACTACCAGGTAAATTATACCTTAACAACTATTGGAAATGATGAAGGTTATTTTCATGCTCAATATCGGAGGTCTGCACCGGGTGACGGTGCTATCCATACCATCCTTGATGGTGTAAAAGGAAAGGGGCAATATGTGGGTTTATACATGGCACTTGGGGTACGTAACAATGGCTGGTGGGGTGAAGGAGAAATAAAATTCTTTATGGATGGAGATAAGGAAAATGCAACCATTGTTGGCACCGGCACAGAAGATTATTTTTGCGGATCTTATAATTTTGAGAACAGGAATACCCGGCAATACCAGGAATTTTCAACTGCCTATGCAGGGTTGCACCAGGTGGTGAGGCCCGATGGCGTTTATAAAACGCAGGAAAGATTTGGCATGTATCGTTGGCATATTATGGACCCGATACGTTTTGAGAACGATTTAAAAGTAACGATCCAGGATCTTGGCTGGCGCAGTGGCGGAAGATACCTGCCGCAGCAGTCAGACATCATTACTGTTGCCTATTGGTATCAGCGGGAGCCTCATGCGGCTTTTCCTTTGTTGCCTTCGAAAGATAAAATAGAAGTGAATTAATAAAGTGAAATCTCACTAATTATAAAATTGATCTTACAATAAATTTCGAAAGCCTACTGCTTTCTACGTTTAGTCTTAACCGGTTGATGCATGATGGCGTTATTGATTATTTGCTCAACAATTTCAGGATCAATTTTTTCAACTAAATAAGCATGACCCTGGCCTTCGTTGTTCCAGGTGTTGCTACCATCTGCAGTAACTTCGATGCTGCCTTTGTGTAGCGTATAATAAGGCGCATATCCTTTCACCGCAACCAGCACGGCTGTTTCGTCCCAGCTCATTCTGCCCTTGCTATCATTTTTATCCAATGGTATGCAAATGCGAAAAACATCTTTTACCGGGCTATTATTGATGTGTTGGTTGTTTATTAAGGGAAGCCCTGTTTTTATATCTCTGCCAATTTCAAAACCGCTAAATATTACAGGCGTTTTCCAATGAGTAAATACATATTGTGAGGAGGCAGCATCCATCTTAATATTATATTCTTTTCCTGCAGGAAACCCTGCCGCCATACTTACCAGCAGTTTTACTTTCTGACGAACCAGTTCAGCACCGGTAAGGCTGGAATACTTGTCCGGGGACGATTTCAACAGATTTGCCAGGTTGGTAAAAAATCCCACCGTAATGATGGTTACACTGGTATCTTTTTGCGTTGACAATATTTTACGATATAGTTCTACTGCATCTTTTACTTCATTATTATTTTTTATGGTATGCGGATAATGTACTTGAATGCTATCAGTCCAATGTTGCCAATCCCGCAGGCCCAGCCCGTTAATGCCCGGTACGCCAATGGGAATTTGCGGACGGTTGAAGTAAGTATTAAATACCGAGAAAACAGCAGCAACATCATCATAATTTGTACTGGCAATGGTTGCCAATATATTTATGTAACCACTATCTGCATACGCATGCAACATAGTAATGGCGCCTACATCATCATAGTCAGGCCCCATATCACTATCAAATATTACCGGCTTTGCTTTTGAAGACTGTGCAGATGCAAATGCTGTTATCAACACAAGAACAATGACAAGAAAATATTTTACCATTAATTAAAATTTTAAAAGATGGATGCCCGAAAAACATCTATACTTGTTTGGAATAAATGTGCATTTTTAATTGTTCCATAAAGATAAAAAGTACAGTCCCGCTTTGAGAGCCGGGATGAGTGCAACTGCCTTTCGTTCCCCAATGCGTTGCAGTTGACATGTGCACTTCGTTCCTCAGTGTAAACTCTGCCACTAAAGTTTAATAGTAGTACATCTGCCTGGCTAATGAAAAAAACATTTCGTAGCCTTGTACTGCGTATGGTAAAACTCTTCAGTGTTTTCATATCACCTGCAAGCCACCAAAAATGATCAGTTTCACAACGCCGTCAATTCACTTATTTCATTACATAAATTAGTAAGTATGCATTTTTTAATTCGTGTAATTAGTGCCTAAAATTCGTGCTATATTGAGTTATTTTACACTCAACTTAATCCTGGCAATTTCTTTCAGCAACAACGGGAATGCAGGGTAGGGCATGCCTCCATGATCAAAGCCATCCAGCTCATACAACCGGGTAGTTTTGCTGCCAACTATTTTCATCATCCGCAACAGGTAAGCATTTTCTTCATACCTCCCCAGCAGTTCCATTTCACGATCGCCTGTTATCAGTAACATGGGCGGCGCATCGGCCCTTACATGAAATAGCGGCGCATACTCATCAATGATTGGTTGTGTATCGGCAATTCCCTTTTCTTTTCTTACGGTAAAATGAGTAATCGCCTGGCCGCTGAAAGGTATCAACCCGGCGATGCGGTTGGCATCAATATTATATTTGTTCAAATATTTTTTGTCGAGGGTTATCATCATACCTAAATATCCTCCGGCAGAATGGCCCGATACAAAAATCAATTTTGTGCTTCCGCCGTACTCACTGATATGCTGAAACGCCCATGCAACCACAGCCGCAGCATCTTCAATATATGCAGGAGCTTTTACCATCGGCGACAAGCGGTAACTAACACCAATAATGGCATAGCCCTTATCCTTTAATTGCTCAGGAATTTCCGCGTTACCACCGGTGATCCCACCGCCATGAAACCAAACAACTGTTGCAAAATCCTTTGCTCCTTTTGGATAATAAAAATCAAACGTACATCTCGAATTGATATAACTATCGGTTTTATTAATTGAATCCGGGTAATAATGAATTCCTTTTTCTGTTACATATTGTTGCTGTGCAAGCACAGGCAACACACTGACCATTAACAGGAAGAAAATAATTTTATTCATATAGCTGTTTTTTGTTTGCAGAACAGGTCTGCTTTTAATAATTTATAAATTGTAGCACTGATTTCTGTGCAACTATTTTATCTCAAAAGTATACATTCCGGCAGGTATCGATTGCCTGTAAAAATTATTTTCTACAACCTGCTTTACGCCATCCATGTATAATTTTTGCTGCTTGTTCTTCAGTTCCAATGTTAAGCTTGCTGTTGAATTTGCAGGAACGGTTACATTGTAAACAATCTTTTTTCCATTCTTTTTCCAGGATGAAATGATGGTACCATAAGGGCCTTTATGTGAGGCTTCAAACTGGTTAAGCCCTTCAACAAAATGTGGTTCCAGTAAAATATTTTTAAAGCCGGGCTGTTCCGAATCGGGCCGGATGCCAGCCAATGCCTTGTACATCCAGGCACCAATTTCACCAAACATAATATGGTTCATGGATATGTCTGATTGTGCATCGATGGGCCAGTTTTCGTATAAAGTAGTAGCGCCATTTTTAATCCACCAACCCCAGGAAGGAAAATCTTCCTGTGCTGCAATGGTATAAGCCACATCTGCATATCCATTTTCGCTCAGGGCATTTAAGATGGCTTTTGTACCAAGCAATCCTACATCCAAATGATTGTTATCTGCAGCAACACGTTTGGCAAGATTTGCGACCACCTTAGCTTTCAAAGCATCCGGCACAATGCCCCATTGCAATGCAACACTCAACTCTGTTTGAACACCAGCGCCATAAATACCGGTCTCCGTATTCAAATATTTTTTGTTGATGGCAGCTCTTATGTCCGAAGCCAGTTTGTTGTATTTTTCAAAGTCGGTTTGTTTGCCTAATATTTTTGCTGCCTTGGAAAGTATGGTTGCATCCACAAAATAATAAACAGACGAAGTATATTCAACCGGTGTTTTTGATTTCACCGGTACCCAGTCACCCAGTCCCCAGGTTGTTAATCCTTGCGGCGCAATGCTGGTAATATGATCAACATAACGTTGTATGTTTCCGTAGCAGTCTGCCAGTGTTTTTGCATCGCCATAAAACATATAAAGGTTCCAGGGAATAATGGCAATCGTACTCGTCCAGTCGGGCCCGTTACCCCATTCATAACCCCAGCCATCCGAAGGTATGATTGAAGGCAACACACCATTGGGTTGCTGTTCATCCCGGTGATCTGCCATCCATTTTTCATAAATCGTTATGCCATCAAAATTATACAGGCCTGTTTCCACGGCAATATGTGCATCGCCTGTCCAGCCGTTTTTTTCCCTTTGCGGACAATCCGTTGGATAGCCAAACAAGTTCGATAAATAAGAGTTGTTGGTGGCTTCCCAAATTTTATTCAATACAGGATTGGAAGAATTGATATGCCCAACAGCGGGCACATCGCTGTGCATAAAATAACCAGTCAAACTTTCAGCATTTAAACTAATAGGTTTATTGCTGGTGATCTCCACATATTGAAAACCCTTGTAATTGAAATGTGGCATAAATACCTGGTCCTTGCTGCCGTTTGTAATAAAAATATCTGTTTGAAAGGGGTCTGATTGATCTGTGGGCCGGTAATGCACATCTATATTGGATTGATCAACATGTCCATCTTTATACAGGCGTTCACCGTGCTTCAAACGTATCACGGTACCGGCTTCAGCAGTTACTTTCAATTCACTTACGCCACTGATATTTCTGCCAAGATCAAAAACATAATTGGTATCATTGATCTTGTTCATCAACTTTGTTGCAACCGCAGTAACATTACGAACAGGGTACATAACCTGCGCCGTAATATTGGCTGAAGGAGCTGACCGGTACATACTATTTTTCCAGCCTGAATCATTGAAGGAGTTGGTGTTCCAGCCTGTTTGTTCCAATCTTGAATCGTAATGTTCGGCCGTATAAATGCTGTTAAAAATAATGGGGCCCAGTGAAGTTTTCCATGAGTTATCGGTGGTGATTACTTCTGTTGTTCCGTCTGCATATTCAATGCGAACATCCATACAAAACGCCGGCCTTGCACGCCAGGGCGCTTCATGAAAATACCATACAGCAGTTGACTGGTGATTGTACCAACCGTTACCCAACACTACTCCCAGCGTGTTTTTTCCTTGTTGCAATGCGGCGGTAACATCGTATGTAACATACAGGTTTCTTCTGTCAAAACGTGTGTACATCGGATCCAATCTATGATCACTTATTTTATTTCCGTTCACAGATAATTCATATAATCCGGCGACAGCAATATAGGCCCTGGCCGATTTTATTTGTTTAACCGCATCAAAAGTTTTTCTGAAGTAGGGGGCAGGTTTCAGGTTTACATCCCTGGTATCGCTGATCCATGCGCCTTGCCAGTTGGCCATTTCCATCATGCCGGTTTCAAAGCTGGCAACACCTGCAACAGCGGATGCATTGTTCGAATTGCTCCAGGTTTTAACTGTCCAGTAATACTTTGTGTATGGCTTTAAATTTTTACCGCCGTAAATAACAGACTGCGCTGGTGAAATCAGTTTTCCTGTTTGCCAGCAATTGCCATTTTCGGCTACCAGTGCCAGTGAGTCTGTATCAACAAAAACCTGGTAAGCAGTTTGCACGGCTCCCTTACTGTTATCTTTTATTTGCCACAGCAGGCGTGGGTTGGGGGCATCTATTCCTAAAGGATCCACCAGGTGTTCGCATTGCAGGTTTGTTGCCATCTGCCCGATGCCGGTTAATCCAATTATTATAAAAAATAAGCTGAGTATTGAACGTTTAAAAAAAGTTACTTTTAGTCTGATTGATATCTGCATGTGTTACTTAAAATTCCGGGGTTAAAAATTCCATTTACTGGTCCTCCAAAACTACTTCCTTTTATAAGTAAACATAACAGTTTTTTTTGTCCGGGCATTATCAATGCCTCAACATTGGTGGCGTCGCACTCTTGTACAGATATACATAATTGATCTTTTATCACTACATATTTTAACCATTCTTAAAATAAAAAAATGAACTAAAAAACCGGCCCTGTTTGTACACCGGTTGTAGGCTGACTGCCCTGCATTACAGGCCAGTCGTTGTTCCAGCTAATTTTATCCAGTAACATTACACGTTGATTGGCGCCTGGTTTATTCTCAAAAGCATGATACAACATCCAGGTAGTTCCTGCATTATCGGTAATGATATCTCCGTTGTGCCCGGTGCCTACAAAACCATTGGCACTGTTTCGCTGCAGCAATAAGGTTCCGCCATTATCCATTAAAGATTTGCCTTGTTCATCAACATAAGGGCCCATTAAATTAGCCGACCTTCCAACCAAAACTTTATAAGTACTGTTTACACCTTCGCAACAGGAACCCGTTGAGCCAATATAGTAATAGAAATTATTGCGTTTATAAATGTATGATCCCTCATAAGCATTGCCAGCCACCTGGAATTTTGTGCCGGTAATTTTTGTGCCATCTGCAGATAGTTCAATTCCATAAATGCCATGAAAGCTGCCCCAAAATAAATAAAGTTTGCTGCCCTCAACAAATAAGAATGGATCAATAGAATTATCAACGCCAAGTTCCTGGCTTAAAAAAAGTTTGCCCAAATCATTAAACGGCCCCTGCGGATTTGTACTTGTGGCAACACCAATGCCAGGGTTAGGATCGCCCCAGGTAGAGAATGAATAATAGAGCAGGTACACGCCATTGTTATAGGTTACATCGGGTGCCCATATTCCACCATCTGTTTTCCAGTCCGGCTTTTTATTAAGTGCGGCTCCTACAATATCCCATTTCATTAAATCCTTTGATCGCAGAATGGGAATAATGCGGCGGCCACCGCCGATGCCGGCATTTGTCCAGTCGGCTTCTGTGGAGTAAGCATAGAAATATCCGTCCGTTCCTTTTACAAGATTTGGGTCAGGAAAATCGTGGCTGAAAACAGGATTGGTATAAACGCCAGCCTGGTTATTAACTACCGGTACCCGTTCATCTTGCGAGGAAGTACAGGAGGTGAAAAACAAGTAAATAATAGCAGTGAGGTATATCTTTTTCATAATCGTTGTTAATGATGAAGTACGTGAACTTACTGGCAAATACTTAGCCCTGGCAGTTCATTTTCTGTTCAACTGGTAACAATGTTGCACATGGCAGAATATAAATTAATTCAATCAGTTTTGTTTTTGATGGAAAAAGGAATTTAGAGTTGCTAAAGATGGAAGCATATTATATCCGATTAATCCTGCTAGAGTAGATATGATGACAGCTTAATTAATGGCGTTTACTTAAAGAATAACCGCCGTCAGGGTTAGCCCAACCCCGTCAGCGGTTGCAAACCCTGACGGCGGTTGATCAGAGACTACTAAAGCTTAAGTAAACGACACTGATAGCAAAATCATTAATATGGGTAAAAGCCCCAAAGGGGCAATGTCATTTAGTTAACGCAATCATGTCCCATCGGGACATTTGATGAGCAGTAGAAGAATATAATTGGAACGGGAAACGTTCCATGGGAAGGCTGGTGTAATGCGAATTAGCACAATGCGTACCTACGGCACGCAAATACAATCCGACTTTATTTCTTCCCACCAAATGTTCCTATGGAACATAAAACACTTAACTAAACGACATTGCCCCAAAGGGGCGGTATATGCCAGCGAGGGGCATCGCCCTTCTATATGAAAGAAACAGTCTCAAAATCATAAGCCCTGAAAGGGCGATATACATCAGATATACCCCAGCGAAGGGATTAATAAATTGTTTTTTATATCGCCCTTTCAGGGCTTTTTATAAGTTGCTCGTTATTCGATGGGTTGCACCCATCGTTATTATATTACGCCCCTTCGGGCCTTTATTCATCAATTTGCTGTACACAATATAAATATCTATCCTTCGGGTTTGAAGCCACCAACTCCAACTATTAATTAGCCGAAATTACCAACCAATGATTATTTTTTAACTACACCCGATGGTAAATCCTGTGCTGTGGTAGTAGGCCCATAAACGATAATTTTGCCGTTACTTACTTTCATCCGATCTATAAACACAACGCGGTCATCGCCGGTAGCAATTGTTCTGCCATGATAAACACAAAACATTTCTTTACCATCCGGTGAGTAGGTGATACTATTGTGTCCTGTACCTGTAACATTACCACCAGTTGATGTATTTTTTTGCAACACTGGATTATTGGATGCTTTTTTAAAAGGCCCCAGCGGACTCTTCCCGGTTGCATATCCTACAGCATAATTTT
Organism: Ferruginibacter sp.; assembly: GCA_046590675.1. Classification (GTDB taxonomy): domain Bacteria; phylum Bacteroidota; class Bacteroidia; order Chitinophagales; family Chitinophagaceae; genus Ferruginibacter. The sequence continues at coordinate 37,306 of JBKJUP010000010.1, forward strand.
TTCCTGCAAAATGATTGGCAGAATACATGATGTAGTAAATATTATCTTTCTTAAATGTAACAGATCCTTCTGTCCATCTCCGGTTTACTTCCTGCGAACTAACCGACCTGCTTTCCCATTCAGCCTGTTTATCTTTCATGCTAACCGGCGGCCTTAATAACAAAACTGGTTCACCAATAACTCCGGAAAAATCAGGTTTAATTTCAACACCATACACCCAGCTTTCCTCAATTTCATCAAACCAGCCTTTTTCTTTGGCAAGCGTAGCTACATCACTTTTTACGGTATGTTTGTAACAGCATCTTGAATAATACAAATAGGTTTTACCATTGTCGTCAAAAAATACATTTGCGTCTATAATTGGGTATCCCGGGTCAAACAATGGCTTGTCAGACATTTCAATAAATGGCCCCTCTGGTTTATCCGCTACCGCAACGCCAATTTTAAAATTTTCTAATTCGTTGGTTGGGTTATACTTCCATTGGGCGCTAAAAAATAAGTAGTATTTATTATTTACGGCATACACTTCAGGTGCCCAAAATGCACCCATTCCCCAGCTTTTACTGGTATTTCCTACATACACTTGCCCAACCGGTTTCCAGTTTACAAGGTCTTCAGATACATAAGCAGAAAAACCGTCTTTTGCTCCGCCACCAGTGCCATACATATAATATTTTCCATTGGTCTGCAAAACAAATGGATCACCAAATTTTACAGGAATTGGATTTGAATACTGATTATCATCAACACCCGTGGTTGCTGTTTGTGCTTTCGGCTTTAAAGAAATGGTGAATAACAATAACAACACGCAGATTATTTTTTTCATCGCAAAGTATTTTAAAGGTTGTTGACACATGTTCCCTTATCTCTATATTAGAACTGCCATCGCTGTAAAATTATTTGGCCGGAAGATAGATGATGGCTCCATATTTTTCTGTTGCATTTTTCCATCACCCAAAATTTAATTATTGGGAATGGATTGATAACAAATTAATGAGTAATTTTTGGGAATTTTTTATAACAACATAGCAGTATTTAATAATGCCAATCACCATATAAATTTTTTAACCAATAGTCAACCGTTTACGCAAACTAAAAAATTCTACGTGATAAAAAATGGATATAAAGGCTATGAATCATTTTGAATAATAATTGTACAGGGATGAATGGCAAATGGAACCGTTCATTTATTAATTTATCATTCTTGATTTAATAATTTCTAAAGAAGCAACTATATTGCAATGCGTTAAAATAACTATTGCACAACCTATTATTTTTTAATTCACCGATTGCACTGAACATAATAATTTCAAAACAATATGAAAAAAGCCTTACTTCTTTTTGCAGTGCTGGTTACCATCATTTTTACTGTAAACAGCCAGGTAGTTACCGCTATTTCCGATCCTGTTGAATGGATCAATCCTTTAATGGGAACTGATTCAAAACCCAGCATGTCGAACGGTAATACATATCCATCAATATGTGTTCCATGGGGGATGAATTTTTGGATGCCGCAAACAGGTTCAATGGGAGATGGCTGGGCATATACTTATAGTTCAGATAAACTACGGGGCTTTAAACAAACACATCAGCCATCACCCTGGATGAATGACTATGGCCAGTTTGCAATAATGCCGGTAACAAAACATTTAAAATTTAACCAGGATGAGAGAGCAAGTTGGTTCTCTCACAAAGCAGAAATTGCGAAGCCTTATTATTACAGCGTTTACCTGGCCGATCATGATGTAACCACAGAAATAACGCCCACTGAAAGAGCTGCACAGTTTCGCATTACCTATCCGCAATCCGACAGCTCATTTCTTGTGCTGGATGCATTGGACAAAGGTTCTTATGTAAAAATAATTCCACAGGAAAATAAGATCATTGGATACACTACCAAAAACAGTGGAGGTGTACCGGCTAATTTTAAAAACTATTTTGTTATTTATGTTGACAAACCGTTTACGCTTGCCTATGGCTGGCAGGGCAACACCTTAACAAAGGATAAGTTGGAAACAACAGCGGATCATGCAGGTGCTGTGATTGGTTTTAAAACAACCCGTGGCGAAAAAGTTGGATTAAAAGTAGCTTCATCTTTCATCAGTTTTGAGCAGGCAGAACAAAATCTAAAAAGCGAGTTAGGCAACGATGCATTTGATGTAACAAAAGCAAAGGCAAAAGCTGCCTGGAACAAGCAACTGAATCGCTTGTTGGTGGAAGGCGGAACTGTAGATCAAACCCGTACTTTTTACTCCTGCCTGTACCGCACGTTGCAGTTTCCACAAAAACATTACGAACTTGACAAGAGCGGTAAAATTGTGCATTACAGTCCGTACAACGGGCAGGTATTGCCTGGCTACATGTTTGCAGGCACCGGGTTCTGGGATACGTTCCGGGCACTGTATCCATTCCTGAATTTTATTTATCCGTCTATCAATAAAGAGATGCAACAGGGCCTGGTAAATGATTACAAAGAAAGTGGTTATTTACCCGAATGGTCTAGCCCCGGTTTAAGAAATGTAATGGTGGGCAATAACTCTGCTTCCATAGTGGCAGATGCCTACCTGAAAGGATTGAGGGGTTATGAAATAAATACGTTGTATGAAGCACTGATTAAAGATGCCAACACCGAAGGGCCGATGGATGCAGTTGCACGCAGGGGAGTTGAATATTACAACACCCTGGGCTATGTGCCTTATGATGTTAAGATCAATGAGAATGCCGCAAGAACACTTGAATATGCCTTTGATGATTTCTCCATTTACAAATTAGCCAAAGCATTGAAACGTCCTGCTGCGGAAATTGAACTATACAAAAAACGCTCACAGAATTATAAAAATCTTTTTGATCCGGAAACAAAATTAATGCGTGGAAAAAACAAAGATGGTAGTTTTCAATCGCCGTTCAATCCTTTTAAATGGGGTGATGCATTTACGGAGGGTAATAGCTGGCATTATAGCTGGAGTGTGTTTCATGATATTGAAGGATTAAAAAGATTAATGGGTGGCGATAAAATGTTTATTCAAATGCTGGATTCAGTGTTTATAATGCCACCACTGTTTGATGAAAGTTATTATGGTGGCGTTATTCACGAGATAAGGGAAATGCAGATTATGAATATGGGGCAGTACGCACATGGTAACCAACCCATTCAGCATTTCACTTATTTATATGATTATGGTGGCCAGCCATGGAAAACGCAGTATCATGTAAGAGACGCCATGAACAAGTTATACAAGCCTACACCAGATGGTTATTGTGGCGATGAAGACAATGGCCAAACTTCAGCATGGTATGTATTTTCCGCCATGGGATTTTATCCTGTTTGTCCGGGTACCGATCAATATGTATTGGGCACGCCGCTGTTTAAAAAACTAACCATCAATTTTGAAAACGGCAAGCAATTAAAAATAACTGCACCCGAAAACAGCGATCAGAATTTTTATGTAAAAAGCCTGTTATTTAATGGCAAACCTGTTGTGAAAAACTGGCTCAGTCATGTTGAATTACAAAAAGGCGGCACATTGCAATTTGGCATGAGTGCTGTTCCAAATAAAAGCAGGGGAACCCAACCTGCAGCATTTCCTTATTCATTTTCAAACGAGCAAGAATAGTTACGTATGGTTTTAAAGAAGAGTATTTTTTTTGTATCAATCGGCCTGATATTATGTATTGCAGGTGTAGCACAACCGCCTGCAGGCAACCCCGGAAAACTGCATTATTACAAGGAAACAATTGCGTTACAAAATGCAATTGATAAAAATTTCTACGAACCTGCAGCAAGGTTTTATAAAGAACACGTAACTGTGGAAAAGGATAAAAATGCGTACTCCTACCTGTGGCCCTTATGCGGACTACTACAAGCTAACAATGAAATTGATAAATTAAGCGGCGGTACGAAATTGCTCGCCAACACGCTGCAAATAATACAAGGTTATTATGATCCGGCTCCACCTTCGCCGGGTTATGCTTCTTATATTATTAAGTATAAAGGTGGTGATCGTTTTTACGACGATAACCAATGGATTGGCATTGCCTGCATGGATGCTTATCAAAGAGAAAAGAAACCAACATTGGTTCACCAGGGTAAATTAATTTACCAATATATGATGACGGGTTTTGATACCGTATTGGGCGGTGGACTTTACTGGCAGGAAAATAAAAAAGTCTCAAAAAACACCTGCTCTAACGGCCCCGGAATTATTTTGGCACTCCAGTTATACCAGGCAACAAAAAAACAACCCTACCTCGATACTGCACTCATGCTGTATAACTGGGTTAACAACAATTTAAAGGCGCCATCAGGTTTATACTTTGACAATATGCAGATTGGTACGCATAAAATTGGCAGGGCCATGTATTCTTATAACACCGGCACCATGCTTCAATCAAATGTTTACCTGTATGAAATTACAAAAGACAAAAAATATTTAGCAGAATCCATAGCCATTGCTGATAGTTCGATTCCTTACTTTTATGGGAATGGAAAGTTCAGGGATGATTACTGGTTCAATGCCGTGTTGCTAAGAGGCTACCAGCATTTGTTGAAATACCATCCCGACAAAAAATATATCAGGGCCTTCCAGGTATGTACGGAAGAAGCATTGGCAAATAATAAAAATTCGTTGGGGCTAATGGGAAAAGATAAACCGCTTGAACTGGTTCCTCAATCGGGTATGCTGGAAATATTAGCCCGTTTTGCATTGCTTGAAAAAACGAATCAATTATAATGAGTGCTACGTTAACTATGACTTGGCGTATATTTTATTACACGAATTTTAAAAGTTCAAATTCTTGATATTATATACAATACTGTTTTTCTTAATTCGTGTAATTAGTGAATCAAATTCGTGCTACTATAAACAGTACTTATTTCTTAATTAATTCGTGTAATTAGTGAATCAAATTCGTGCTATTACTTTAAGATTCAACTTATACTTAACTTAACAATCCTTAAAAGGCATATACAAATAAAGAACTAATATGACTATAGATAACCGTTACAGCATCCGGAAGTATTTAATTATTTGTTGCCTTCTTTTTTCTTTTAAAACATTTAGCCAGGTAGATGCTGGTAAAACTGAAGTTAACATACAGGTTAATTTTGAAAAAAGTGTTCAGCCTTTAAATCCAATATGGGCATGGTTTGGTTATGATGAACCCAACTATACTTACATGAAGGATGGTAAAAAATTATTGAGCGAAATTGCACAACTTAGCAAAGTACCCGTGTATGTAAGGGCACACAGTTTATTAGTAACCGGAGATGGCGTGGCTGCATTGAAATGGGGATCTACCAACGCTTATACGGAAGATGAAAAAGGAAACCCGGTTTATAACTGGACCATTGTTGACAGTATTTTTGACACCTATATACAACGTGGTATGAGACCCATTGCGCAGATTGGTTTTATGCCAAAAGCGCTCTCTTCAAAACCGGAACCTTACCGGCACAACTGGGGCCCCGATCAGAAATACGGAAACATTTTCACGGGCTGGGCCTATCCTCCAACCGATTACAAAAAGTATGCAACGCTGGTGTTTGAATGGATAAAACATTCCGTACAGCGCTATGGAAAAAAGGAAGTGGAAAGCTGGTATTGGGAACTCTGGAACGAACCGGACATTGATTACTGGAAAGGAACAACAGAAGAATATATCAAACTATATGATTACGTTTCCGATGCAGCAAAAAGAGCTTTGCCTGGTATTAAGATAGGAGGGCCGGAAACAACAGGGCCGGGATCACAAAAGGCCGCATTATTTCTTAAAACATTCCTGGATCATATTGTAAGTGGCAAAAATTCAGTTACCGGAAAAACCGGCGCTCCGCTTGATTTTATCAGCTTTCATGCAAAGGGACAGCCACAATTAGTGGATGGCGTTGTACAAATGAATATGGGCAAACAATTGCGTGACATTGATAAAGGCTTTGAGATTGTTGCTTCTTATCCAACATTAAAAAAATTGCCCATCATCATTGGCGAATCAGATCCTGAAGGATGTGCAGCATGCTCAGAAGATTTTAGCCCGCAAAATGCATATCGCAATGGAACCATGTATTCAAGTTATACCGCCGCAGCATTTGCAAGAACATACGATTTGTCGGCTAACCGTGGTGTTAACCTGAAAGGCGCTGTAACCTGGGCATTTGAGTTTGAAGATCAACCCTGGTTCCGCGGTTTTCGTGACCTTGCAACCAATGGGGTTGACAAACCGGTACTGAATGTTTTCCGCATGTTTGGAATGATGCAGGGAAACAAAGTTGCTGTTGGTAAAAACCTTGCATACAATTACCTGTCCATACGTGACTCAAGCGTACGGGGCGCTTTGCCGGATATAAATGCACTGGCTTCGAAAGATGATCAAACCGCAGCAGTGATGGTATGGAACTATTATGATGTAAATAAAACGGATGTCCCTTCTTCTTCGGTAAGCCTGCACCTGCAAGGATTACCTGCAAAAAAAATGTTGATGATTCATTACAGAATTGACGGTGAGCATAGCAATTCTTATGAAGCATGGAAAAAAATGGGATCACCAAAAAACCCAACGACAGCGCAAATCAGCATACTTGAAAAAGCGGGACAGCTTGCTACAATTGGTTCACCGGAATGGGTAGAACCAACAAATGGCACACTGGATATAAACATTGATCTGCCACGTCAGGCTGTATCATTTTTAAAATTTGACTGGTAAATTGATTGGCTACTATCGTGTATATGTAAAACAAAATGCATCTATGCTATTCATTAATTTTCTTACAATCATTTTAACAACATTGTTAGTTTATACTTTTAGTTTGATAAAAAATAAAATGAGGACCAAAGCATTTATTTTTAGCAGAATTAATCAATTTGAATCTGCTGAAGAATACATCGTTTTAGTACCTTACATTGCATTATAATTTGGCATTACCCGGTTCCCTGTTTTACAAAAACAATAATCGGAGCCACAAAAAATATGATTACCATTCAATAACGAAACATTCATTTTTGAGTCAACAAAAATGGAGTATATCATGTTTTAAACAGCTACACACTAACAAACCATTTTGAATAACACTTTAATTTAAAAAAGACTCATTTATGGGAGAAATACAAATCAAAAAATCATCAAAAGCGTATGATGTAGTCATTGTAGGTTCAGGAGCCGGTGGAGGAATGGCAGCCTATGTACTGGCAAATGCAGGTATCAAGGTATTGTTGCTGGAAGCCGGACCATTTTTTGATCCGCGGGTAAATTCATCGCAATTAAAGTTTCCCTACGAGTCTCCAAGAAGAGGTGCCGGAACAACCCGGCCTTTTGGTGATTTCGACGCGGCATTTGGCGGCTGGGAAATTGAAGGCGAACCTTATACAAAAAAAGAAGGAACCCAGTTCGACTGGTTCCGGTCGAGGATGTTAGGTGGACGTACCAATCACTGGGGGCGTATCTCTTTAAGATTTGGGCCACAGGATTTTCAACCAAATGATGGTATTAGTGAAAGATGGCCGATCACTTACGATGAAGTAAAACCTTTCTATGATAAGGTTGACCAAATGATTGGTATTTATGGTACAGCAGAAGGCTTACCAAATGAACCCGATGGTTTATTTATGAAACCACCTGCACCAAGGCTGCCGGAGCTTTTCATTATGAAAGGTGCTGCAAAAGCAGGTGTAAAAGTTATTCCCGGAAGAGGGTCAGTATTAACAGAACCATTGAAGAACAATAAAGACAGGGGAACTTGCTTTTACTGTGGTCAATGCGGCAGAAGTTGTAAGGTGTATGCAGATTTTTCTTCCTCATCCTGCCTGGTTATACCTGCTTTAAAAACAGGTAATCTTGAAGTTATCTCCAATGCGATGGTAAGGGAAGTGCTGACAGATAAAGAAGGCCTGGCAACAGGTGTTTCGTATGTTAGTAAAGACGATATGCAGGAATACCAGGTAAATGGTAAAACAGTCATTCTTGCCGCAAGCGCCTGCGAATCTGCACGGATCATGTTAAATTCAAAATCTACTGTTTATCCAAACGGTTTAGCAAACAGCAGTGGGCTTGTAGGCAGGTACCTGCAGGATTCTACAGGCGCTTCACAGTCCGGCATGTTGCCGCAGTTGCTCGATCGTAAACGCTTCAATGAAGACGGCACCGGTAGTATTCATATTTATGGTCCATGGATGGAAGACAATAAAAAACTTGATTTCCCGAGGGGTTATCACATTGAATTTGGTGGTGGCATGGGAATGCCGGGATATGGCTTTGGCGGAAATATGGCTTCATTAAATGGTAAGTTACCGGACCGTGACGGAAAGATGAAAGAAGGCGGCGGATACGGTGCTTCATTGAAAGATGATTATCGTCGTTTTTACGGCACCTCGTTTGGCATGGCCGGACGTGGTGTAGGTATGGCGAGATATGATAACTACTGCGAAATTGATCCGAATGTTGTTGACCGCTTTGGTATCCCTGTGTTGCGCTTTCATTATAAATGGAACAATGATGAAATAAACCAGGCCAGGCATATGCAGGAAACTTTTACAAGAATCATTCACGAAATGGGTGCCATTCCTTTAAGCAATCCGCATAGTGCCGATGATATGTGGGGACTGGAAGCTCCGGGCCGCATTATACATGAAGTAGGTACTGCAAGAATGGGTGATGATCCAAAAAAATCTGTACTCAATAAATGGTGCCAGGCGCATGATTGTAAAAATCTTTTTGTAGTAGATGGCGCACCAACCGTGCAGCAGTCCGACAAAAATGCAACCTGGACAATCCTTGCATTATCCATGCGTACTTCAGAGTATATCGTGGAGCAAAATAAAAAAGCAAATATTTAATTAACCTTTTATAAAATATAATTTATGAACAGGCGTGAATCATTAAAAGCACTAAGCATTGGTACTCTTTCAGCAGGGTTGTTATTAGAGGCTTGTAATCCCAAACCACCGGTAGCAACTTCTGATGAAGCAGCAGCAGCATCGGCAGCCACTGCAGACCGCCAGGCTGTTGAAATTGAAAGGGATAAAAAACTAAAAGAAGCAACATTTTTTACAGCACATGAAATGGCTACCATCACCCTATTGGGAGATATCATTATACCAAAAGATGAAAAGTCGGGAAGTGCCTCAGACGCTAAAGTGCCTGAGTTTATAGAGTTCATTGTAAAAGACATGCCTTACCATCAACTGCCCATGCGTGGTGGTTTAAAGTGGCTGGATATGCAATGCTTTAGCAGGTATAATAATCCGTTTACAGATTGCGATCAAAAGCAACAAATTGAAATGATTGATGAAATTGCTTACCCGGCAAAAGCAAAACCCGAAATGCAACAGGGTGTGGCCTTTTTTGACCGCATGAGAAACCTGGTTGCCAGTGGATTTTTTACAACTAAAATGGGCATCAACGACCTGGGTTATGTGGGCAATAAACCAAATATCTGGGAAGGTGTTCCGGCAGATATTGTAAAACAATACGGATTGGAAGATGTAAAATTCACATAAAGATTTATAAGATAAAAAGTATGCAGTTTCATTGAAACCGCATACTTTTTTAAATACATTATACTTTCATTTTATTTCCTGCATCACGCAGTCCACTTTAATTGGAAAACATTTAACCTCTTGCATTATTCAGCTTACAAACAATCAAAATTATCATGAAAAATTGGATCGCATTATTTATCATTTCTGTCGTGTTGTTTTCCTGTTCGGGTACAAAAAACCAATCGGGCAATGCAGGCTGGCACAGCCTTTTTGATGGCAAAACACTCAACGGCTGGAAGGTCGGTGACAATGCACAAACATTCAGTGTACAGAATGGAACCATCGTTGCCAACGGCCCGGTGGCACACCTGTTTTATGAAGGAGCTGTAATGAATCACCAGTTTAAAAATTTTGAATTCAAAGCACAGGTAATGACAACAAAGGGTTCTAATTCCGGCATTTATTTTCACACAGATTTCCAACAAGGCGGCTGGCCATCTAAAGGCTATGAAGTGCAGGTAAATAATTCACACACCGATTGGCGCCGAACCGGCAGTTTATATGCCATCCAGGACGTTAAGGAAGTGTACGTGCCGGACGATCAGTGGTACACTGAATCCATTACTGTACAGGGCAAAAAAGTAACCATCAAAATCAATGACAAAACGGTGGTTGAATATACCGAACCCGATAATGTGCAACGACCGGCAGGCATGGAAGGACGGCTTATTTCTTCAGGTACTTTTGCTTTGCAGGGACACGATCCTAACAGCAAAGTGTTTTTTAAAGATTTGATGGTAAAGGCACTGCCTGAATAAAATATCATCGTTTAAGAGGCTGTTCAAATTGAATGCTGTAAAAATATTGTGTGGGAAATGATGCCATGAAAATATGAATTCGAAAAGTTCCCGATTAAAATGCGGGACAGGCCGACGCCACTGCAGTTGCCATGAAATACAAATGCTTGTAAACAAAAAATTATTACTAAACAATTGCTGAGTATCCATTAACAGACACAGGATTTTAATCCATATTTTCTATTTAATCATGATGATAAATATTATTAAACGATTGCAAAAAACTTATTTAAAACAACCCATCATTTTATTGGGCCTATCATTATTATTTGCAGGTAATGTATGTGCGCAAGGTGTAAAACCAATAAAACAAAATCCTCCCAAACCAATGGTAGCATCACCTGCACCAATGATTGATGCGACCGATATTCCCGGCAACCCTGTTTTTCCGGGCTGGTATGCCGATCCGGAGATTCGTATTTTTAATGATCAATACTGGATCTACCCAACTTATTCTGACAAGTATGAAAAGCAGGTTTTCATGGATGCATTTTCTTCAACCGATCTTGTACATTGGAAAAAATCTGCTCATGTATTGGATACGGCCAATGTAAAGTGGGCACACAAAGCAGTTTGGGCTCCTTCAATTGTAGAAAAAGAAGGAAAGTATTATTTGTTTTTTGGAGCCAATGATATTCAAAGCAACAATGAATCAGGCGGCATTGGCGTGGCTGTTTCAGATAAACCATCGGGACCGTTTAAAGACTACCTTGGCAAGCCATTGGTTGATAAGTTTTACAACGGTGCACAACCAATCGATCAATTTGTTTTTAAAGATAAGGACGGTCAGTATTATTTAATTTATGGCGGCTGGGGACATTGCAATATTGCCAAATTAAAAAATGATTTTACCGGCTTTTTGCCATTTGATGATGGTAACATTTTTAAAGAGATTACACCCAAAGGATATGTGGAAGGTTCTTATATGATTTTGAAAGACAACAAGTATTATTTTATGTGGTCAGAAGGTGGCTGGACGGGCCCAAACTATTGCGTAGCTTATGCTATAGCGGATTCGCCCTTTGGCCCATTTACCCGAATTGGAAAAATTCTACAGCAGGATTCTACCGTGGCTACTGGTGCCGGCCATCATTCGGTGATACAACAACCGGGCACCGATAAGTGGTTTATTATTTATCATAGAAGGCCATTAGGAGAAACAAATGGCAATCATCGGGCAACCTGCATCGACGAAATGTATTTTGATGAAAACGGATTTATTAAGCCGGTAAAAATCACAATGAAAGGAGTGTCGCCGGCACCGATAAAACAGGTAAATGAATAAAAAAAAGCTTCGATAAATTTTGAGTAATAAAAAAGTGAGGGTTCGTTTCCTCACTTTTTTTATTTTACCAACTGCCCCTCTATCATCCAGATAGCAGTTGCAGGGCCAAATGCATCGGTAGAAGTGATCGCTATAATGGTATCGTCATTTAAGATGCAGATCGAATTCCACAGCCCATGTTTGTCTAAAGGAATGTGAAATGGTTGATCTGTAGTTACAAAAATTTTAGCCATCCTGTCGCCAACGGCAACCTGCATATTGGAAAGGTCCCATTTGTTTCCGCGGTTGGTGGTAGCCTGGTAAGATAAAATGCTTTCACCACTGTGCAATATTCTTAGAAACGGTGCTCCTGCATAAACGGAATCGGGTAGTGGTACTGCCAACGCAGCAGTTCGCTCCGGATCATCGGCCGCTACTGTATGCTGCCAGTTTTGGTTAAAACTATTTCGGATGATTGAAGGCTTAAACTGCCCGTGCACATTGTCTTCTATCGAAAAAACAATCTCCTGGCTATCATGCAAAATTACCGGCACGGGCATGCCATCTCTGTGGCCGGGAGTAAAGGATACAATTTCCGGATTTTTAGTCCAGGTTAATCCGTTATCCAGCGATCTGAACATCGAAATATTTTGCTCATTCGAATGCGTATAAATGCCTTCATCCGAAAAAAATAATTGTATCTCTCCGGAAGTCAACTGAATTTGAGAAGGTTCCCAACAACCGTCTTCAAACTGGTAGCCAGCCTGGTAGAGCAGGCGTTCATCCTTCCAGGTTTTACCATGGTCATAACTTTTCTTTGTGCAGATGGCGAAAATCGCCTGGTGGTATCCCACTGCCCATTTATTTTTCGTGGCCGTGGATTGTAAGAAACTAACAGGCTGTTGTCCTTCAGTTCAATAATATCGGGCACCGACATTCTGATGTTGGGTATAGCTGCAGCAATGATAACCGGCAATTGCCATGTGGCGCCCAGGTCATTACTGGCGGTGCATTCAATACTTCCGCGGCTTTCATACACACATATCAACTCGCTGCTGTTTAACTGTATCATCCGGGCATAATTTGCCCCCTTTGCGTTTGATGGTGAAACCTGTTTCAGTGTGGATTGATCCCATATAATTTTGGGTGATCCAGTATTTTCAGCATCATTTTTTTTCGATGAGAAAATTGTAAGCTGGCTAATTCCAACTAAAATAATACCCAATACCATCACCCTTGCAATACCTGGTTTTACACCGAATCGTTGTTTCATAACTATAGCACTTTTATTAAGTATGATGAATTGAATTTATGAGTAAATGCCTATCAAAGAAAGCCAATTCATTTTATTTTTTCAACATAAACAATAACTGATTTTCAGACTTTGTATTTCGGTAGAACACAATTTAAAAAAGTATAAAAATGCAATACTCTTACTTTTTACCCAATAAAAAAGAGGCTGTATCTTTTAATTAAGTACAGCCTCTTTATTTTATTTAAATTTTATTTATCGCTTTGTGGGCTTTTCCGGTCTTATTCTTTTGGCAAACATTTTAATATGTGTGGAATTGTTTTGCCATACATCATGCCCATCATAGTACAATGTTTTCTTTTCACTGTTTGCCTTAATGGTATAGTTAGCGGGCAGGGTGCCTACACTTTTCCATTTCCCCGCTTCATCCGGGTACCAGTAAGATTTATTGGCGATATCAAAATACACGTTCAATTCCGGGTAATATTCAAACTTAAGGCGGGTAGTGTCTGTTTGCGCCTGTGCCAGGCCCGCAATAAAAACAAACGACAAAACTGCAATCACTTTTTTCATATTATTATTTTTTAGTTCTTTCAATGATTAATTTGCTATAAGTAGTACCAACACTATGCCTAAAATACAAAAATATGTAAGTTGACATGCCTGATGATGCCATCCAATTAATAAGGAAGCATCATTTACAGGGCGCTTATCCTTTTAGTATTGAACAAAAAGCGCACTCAATATGTTGCGCTAAACCATTAAAATTTTTACTCCAATTAATTATATTGTTAATTTGCTCAATGAATGCAAGTATTCAACCGGCCTCAATTACCGACCTTGAAAAACTAAAGAAAAAAAATAAAATTTAGCAAAGCAAATGCAGCACAAGGTCATCTACATTATGGGTGTTTCAGGCAGTGGAAAAACAACGATTGGCCAGCTATTATCTAAAAAAACCGGATATCCGTTTTTTGATGCAGATGATTTTCATTCAGACATAAATAAAGCAAAAATGCACCAGGGAATTGCACTCACCGATGAAGATCGCTGGCCCTGGCTTGAAACCATTCATCAATTTGTTATTGAAAAAATAGCAACAGAAAACATCATCCTTGTTTGTTCGGCACTTAAAAAAGCGTACCGCGAAAGATTAAGCAAGTCAATTGAAAATAACTGCGAATGGTTTTACCTGGAAGGGGATTATAAGACCATCGAGGATCGGCTCAGTCATAGGAAAGGGCATTATATGTCGCCTGGCTTATTACAATCTCAGTTTGATACCCTTGAAATACCTGCTACCGCAAAAAGAATCGACATCACACTTTCTCCCGATGCCATTACCGACGGCATCATCTCCTCTATTAACAAAAGCTAATGTAGTTTAGCTGACAATACTGTTTAGTTAAATAGCGCTATTTTTATATCTGAAAAAATAATATTTCCCTGCAACCTTTTTTTTGTACGGCACGTATAACCAGTTGTAGTACCTATCAAAGAGTTTTAAAGGAAACAACGCTTTATCCCATTATCTGTTGAATGCCGGAACATCGGTACAACAAACAACGATTTTTAAATAAATATTTCAACCACGGATCAAGGTTTGGAAAAAACAACTACAATAATAACGGGTTGCAGGGCAAACAACCATAAATATCAAAAGATACTTTATGAAAGTCATCATGCATTTGCTTTAAAAATCGTTTTTCGTTACATCTATAACTATGAAGAGGCGTTAGAAGTAGCAAATGATGGATTTGTAAAGTTTTTTAAAAACATTGAAAAATTCAGGTGCGATAATGAAGCAGATATTGACAAGGTATTGGGTGGTTGGATAAAACGCATTATGGTTAACACCTCCATTGATCTTTTACGAAAGAAGATGTTGTTGCCTGAAATAGGAGGAATACCTGATTATGTTTGGGAGATTAAAGACAAGAGCGCATCTGCTGACCAGGCAATCATTTACAAGGAATTAATCCGGCTTGTAAAAAAATTGCCGCCTTCATTAAGAATTGTTTTTAACATGTATATTATTGATGGCTACACGCATCTTGAAATTGCCGATGCATTAAAGATTCCGATCGGCACTTCTAAATCGAACCTGATGCGTGCCAAAGCACTTATGCAAAAATATTTAAATCAAAAAGAAGAACGCACAGAATGCAGGATGTAGCCAACGATATGGATGATCTTTTTCAACGGGCAGCAGATGACTATCCCCTCGACACCGGTAAGGGTGATTGGGATACTGTTCTTAGTAAGATTACTGAAGATGCTGAAACTCCTGTTGCAGTGGCCGCTACAGCAAATAAAGGCAAAGGAAAGTTTATTGCAGGTGCGCTGTTATTAGGTTGTTTGTTTACAGGTTTATTCATCAATGATGGCACGCTTAATAAACATGGATCAGGCAAAAAAACTTTACCAATAAATCAGTCAGCAATAGTTGTAACCAACGACATAAAAGATGATGTTCAAACAGAAACAATCATACATAAAACAACCATTCAAAAAAACAGCGGCCCTATTTACCGTACAAGTCAATTAACAACGGAAAAAAATAATACCACTGAATTGACGGTTGCGGGTATTGATAAGACTGATGTACAAGTTGCAACTATTGACTATGACAACAAAGAACCATTTTATAGAAAATTAATTGCAGGCAGCATAATACCTGATTATAGCTATCATTTGTTGATGAAAAATCATAAGGCAGTTTCAATAAATATTGATGATAGTAAAACAAAATATATAGCAAGGCAGGAACCTATAACAAATGCTATCTCAAATAAAAAAAAGGATGCTGATAACAATATCAAAGGTATTTACGCAGGATTGGTAGGTGGACCGGAATTTAGCAAGGGCAGCGATATGGCGTTTAACAATTCTGGTTTAAGTGCAGGTGTTTTGTTAGGTTACCGGTTTAATAAAAAGATATCGCTGGAAAGTGGATTGATTTGGAACAATAAAAAATATACCAGCCAGGGTAAGCATTTCAATATGAAAAAAGTGGCAGCTACCATGCCTGCTGGTATGATTATTAATAATCTTTCAAGTAATATTTCATTATTGGAAATTCCACTGAAGATCAAATACGATGTGTATAATAAGCACAACACTGTATTGTTTTTTACAGGAGGGGTATCATCTTACATCATGACAAAAGAAGAGAATCATTATAACGTTTCGCTTAACGGAAATGATCAGCAAATGACCGGGGTGTACAAAAAAAACAGTTATGAATTTCCCGCTGTTGTTAATCTTAGCGTAGGTTATCAAAAAAATGTTTCCAAAAACTTTGATATACGATTAGAGCCATTTTTAAAAATCCCGCTACAGGGAATTGGAGTTGGTAATTTACCCGTTACCAGTGCAGGTTTGCAATTGGGTATTATCCACCGTCTGAAGTAATAACATCTATTTATTGAGTAATGAAAATAAATTCTGCAAAGGGATAATGTGATCACTATGCCCATACATCAATAAAAAAATTAGTATTAGTAACCGATAATTTTAAACACTTAAAATCAAAAAACAATGAAAAAATCTAATTATTTAAATGGAGTCATGGCGCTTGCCATCTTATTTGCTATAAGTTCCTGTAGCAAAAATGGTGATAAAAATCTCGCCCAAAATACCACGTCAAAGACAGCATTAACAGATATGATGTCGGAGCAGGGAGCAAATCCTGATGAAGCGTCTGTAACAGAAAGCGGCGGAACTAAAGGAACGGTTTTAAACAGGGAAAACAACGAAAGTAGCAGTCATTATCTATACACAGTAGGCAATGGAGCTGAAAAAAACGATATCATTTGTTATAAAATAAAATCAAATGGCATGTTGCAATGGAATGGCGCAACTGCTTCCGGAGGTAAAGGAACAGGTAAGTCTTTGGGATCACAGGGCGCCCTGGTATTAAGCAACAATCACGAGTGGTTGTTTGCTGTAAATGCAGGAAGCAATACCGTTTCTTCTTTTAAAGTAAAGGCCGATGGCAACCTGATGCTGGCCTACACAGAAAGTACAATGGGAACAACACCGGTAAGCGTGAGCGTACAAGGCAACCTATTGTATGTACTAAACAGGGGATCAGACAACATCCATGGTTTTTGGGTAGGGGCCAATGGCAGCCTTTCACATATTGAAGGCTCTACACAAAATTTAAGTAGTAAAGGCGTTGATGCGCCGCAGATATCTATCACGCCGGGCCGCGAATGGGTAGTGGTTACAGAAAAAGCAACCAATATCATCGGTACTTTTAAAATAAAAAATAATGGATCAGTTAGCCACGGTAAATTTACAGCATCGGTTGGCCCAACTCCCTTTGGATTTGATTATTCGAGAGACCGCTTTATGATTGTTTCCAATGCCGCAGGCGGTGCCGCTGGTGCCGGTTCTTCAACATCTTATATCATTGGTAATAATGGAAAGCCTAGTGCCGTTAATGGTGCAGTAAACAACAACCAGGCAGCTCCATGTTGGGTGGCCACCACCAAATATGGCCGATATGCATTTGAAACCAACACAGCCAGCAATAATATAAGTTCCTATTATGTATCGCCCTGGGGTGCCTTGTATTTAGTTGCCGGCGAAGCAGCTAAAACAGATATGGGCCCCGTTGACATAGTGGTTGCCGCAAATAACTATCATGTGTACGTGCTAAATGGCAAATCAAGTACAATTGGGGAATACAAAAGGAAGTTCTTCGGCGGACTTGAACACATCGGCACTTTAGCAGACATTCCTGCATCTGCTGTAGGTTTGGCTACATTTTAATATACAGAACGTTTGTAAATAATTCCATGTAAAACTTTCAATCCTCAACTTTTGAGATGATGAGTGAAGGTTAAAAAAAGGTTGCTCCCAGGGGCAGCCTTTTTTTAATTAAAATTGAAAACATGCAATCCGTCTAAATTTTTTTTTGTTTATCAGCATTTGTGTTTTATAGCAACTGTAGTGGCGATGCTCCGTTCAAATTCATATTTTTATGGCATCATTTTCCACCATATTTTTTTGTAGCATTAAGAACTAGTACTTCAACATAGCCCGGCTACCATGCAATTAAAAATGACGTTATTTTCAAAACAGTAAATGGGGATTCGTAAAAACTCAGCGTCATTTAAAATATAAACAATCGCCGATCGTCTTCAGTTTGTATACTGTGTTATCATTGCAGCATTCAATTAATAAAACCGCATTTACAAACCAACAAAAAAATTGCAGGACTGCGGTTAGTATATAAATAGTATTGTATGATTGTGTTCATTATTATCATTGCGCTTATTTTGTTAATGATTGGTTTTCTGCAAACGCCCAGGTTTGGTAAATTACCTGCGGCAGAACGACTGTCAGTTATCAATCAATCACCGAATTACCGGGATGGTAAATTTCAAAATTTAAACCATACACCTGATCTTACAGAAGGAGAGAGTTATTATTCAGTGATGAAAAAATTCTTTTTCGAAAAGAACAAATGGCGTATGCCGCCTGTTACTTTACCATCTGTTAAAACTGATCTTTTTTCCCTGGATCCTGCAAAAAACACACTGGTTTGGTTTGGCCATTCTTCTTATTTTTTACAGGTTGATGGGAAGAAAATATTGGTAGATCCTGTATTCAGCGGCCATGCTTCCCCGGTTAATTTTACCACCAAAAGTTTTAAAGGAGCGGATGTGTATTCAGCAGATGATATGCCGGATATTGATTACCTTTTTATTTCGCACGATCATTGGGATCACCTTGATTACAGTACCATTATCAAATTGAAGCCAAGGGTTGGTAAAATAATATGCGGACTTGGTGTTGGCGCACATTTTGAAAGATGGGGATTTGACCAAAGCAACATTTACGAAAAGGACTGGAACGAAACCATTTCTTTGGATAAAGGTTTTAAAGTACAGACATTGCCATCAAGACATTTTTCAGGACGGGGTTTAAAAAGGAATACTTCTCTGTGGCTATCCTTTGCACTTACCACACCAACAATGAAAATTTACCTCGGTGGAGATTCAGGATATGATACCCATTTTAAAATAATAGGAGAGGAACATGGGCCATTTGACCTCGCTATTTTGGAATGTGGCCAGTATGATAAAAGCTGGAAATACATACACATGCAACCTGCCGAAGTAGTGCAAGCTGCGATAGAGCTTAAGGCAGCGATGTTAATGCCGGTACACTGGGCAAAATTTGCCTTAGCCAATCATCCATGGGATGATCCTATCAAAGCGGTTACCATATCAGCAATGGAATATAATTTACCCTTGATTACACCTAAAATTGGTGAACCGGTCAATATGAATGAAAGTAAAACGTATGCTGCCTGGTGGACGGATTTTGAGCGAACTACAGCATAGCTGTTTAATTATAAATAAATACCAGGAACCAGATTCACGGGTTTATAGCCTGTGAATTTTTCGTTGTTAAATACTGTGATTTAAAACCGGCAAATCTTAAATGCGGCTAGATAAACGTGCGGGTGCCGGAAAAATTTTCCCTGAACTCTTTGGGTGTACATCCCTTTTTCTTTTTAAATAAGCGGTTAAAATTGGAGATATTATTAAACCCACAACTGTAAGATATTTCTGCAATAGAATTGGTTGTATCTATTAAAATGCGGGAAGCATGCCCCAACCTGATCTCGTTCAAACTATCAATAAATGTGATGCCTGTACGCTTTTTTATAAAACGGCTAAATGAAACCTCCGTCATATTTACCAATTTGGCAATGTCATTCAGGGTAATGGCTTTGTCATAATTCCGGTTCATGTATTCAAACGCTTTTTCAATTCTTCTGCTATTGTAGTTTAACTGAGATTCTCCATTGAAGCCAGCTTCAGATAAAGAACGCATATTTCTTGAAGTAGAAAGATCGTGGAGAATATTGATGAGTGCCATTACAGAATCGAAGCCACTTTCTTTGTCGAGTGATAAAATCCGGGGATAAATATTTTGAATGGTTTCCTTTGAAAATAAAATTCCTTTTGATGAAAGATCAAACATTTTCCGGATAAAACTTAGCTGATTTCTATGTAATAATTTTTCATCAAAAAGATCCTTGTGCCATTGAATGGTCACTTCTTTAATATCGTTTGTTGTACAATTGTGCGTAAACCAGGCATGCGTAAGGTTGGGGCCAACCAATACCAGTTCATAATCATTAATCTCATCAATATGATCTCCCACTATGCGCTTGGCGCCATTTGCATTAATGATTAAATTAAGTTCAAATTCCTCGTGATAATGTAACGGAAAATTGAATTGTTTCTTTACCCTGGAAAAAATTGTAAAACAGTCGTTCTGCGTGAGAGGCGTAATTTCCCTTACAATATTTTTATTCATTAGCTAAGCAGTTTTCAGTAAATAACTTGAAAAACGGTTAAAACACAAATATAGCTATTAAAAAAGTACCAGTGATTTATTAATCCTGAAATAAAAAAATGAATATTTTAATAGCTAAACTGAATGGTTTAGTTCGCCTTTTACACTTAAGCTGATCAATAAAGGCAATGATAAGATAATATAGTATTAGTTAAGAGATAACTAATATGATTACTTTGCAAGACGATTAAGGGTATTCATCTGCACTAAAAATTGCTATATTGAAAAGAATAAATATTTGCCTGTACTTGTTTGTTTTCATTTTTGTTGGAGAAAATATTACAGCGCAAATAGTGGATAAAGCTGCCACCACTGAAACAAATAATCTACTTATTAATTTAAAAAAGCAACTGGCTAAGGGCATTATGTTTGGCCACCAGGATGACCTTGCGTATGGTGTAGGTTGGAAATATGAGCCTGCAAGAAGCGACGTAAAAGACGTTACCGGCGACTACCCGGCAGTGTACGGCTGGGAACTGGCCGGCCTTGAAAAAGACAGTAAAGTAAATATTGACGGCGTTCCTTTTGATAAAATGAGGCAGTTTATACAGCAGGGTTACGGCCGGGGTGGAGTGATCACCATCAGTTGGCACCTCGATCATCCGCTTACGGGTAAAAGCGCCTGGGATACCACGCATGGTGGAGTAACCGCATCGCTTCCCGGAGGATCAGCTCACGCACTCTATACATCCTGGCTGGATAAAGTAGCCAATTTTGCTCTGTCGCTCAAAGGATCAAAAGGAGAATTGATACCTGTTATTTTCAGGCCATTTCATGAGCTAACCGGCAACTGGTTCTGGTGGACCAAAAACACCTGCACGCCAGACGAATTTAAAACCCTCTGGAAATTCACCGTTGATTATTTAACGATCAAAAAGCAGGTACACAATTTCATCTACATGTATAATACTGCCAGCTTCTATTCAAAAGAGGAATTCCTCGAAAGATACCCGGGTGATGACTATGCCGACATGATCAGTTTTGATACGTACCAGTACGGTGACCCTTTAAAAGACAATAGTTTTGTTGAAGGACTAAAAAAGCAGTTAACCATGCTGGAGGAAATTGGTAAAGAGCATGATAAAATTCCGGCTTTGGGAGAAACTGGCTATGAAGCAATTCCTTACAGTGACTGGTGGACGAAAACGCTGTACAAGGCCATTGAATCATTCAATATTTCCTATGTATTGGTGTGGAGAAATCATGGTCTTCAAACCAATGGAAGCATGCATTATTATGCACCCTACAAAGGACAAAAATCAGCCGCCGATTTCAGGCAGTTTTATGCACTAAAGAAAATATTTTTCGAAAAAGAAACAAGTCGCCAAAATTTATATAAATAAAAATTGAAAGTTTTTACCCGTTTTAAAATCTATTTTGTCCTGGATGAAAACAGATGAAAGATGAATAGCAGTTTACTAATTATCTTTCATTTGTAAAAGAGTGGAAAAATACTTTTCGCTGATTAACCAAAATAAAAACATGGCTTAACTGCTTATCCCGCATGAAATTACAACTGGTAGATATTCTTATCCTGATCGGATACCTGGTAACAATGATTCTTATCGGGTTTTGGATGAGAAAGAAGGCAAAACAAAATAAGGAAAGCTACCTGATGGGTGGCAAAAGCCTTCCCTGGTATATGCTTGGGCTGAGTGATGCATCAGACATGTTTGATATCAGTGGTACCATGTGGATGGTTGCGCTTTGTTTTGTGTATGGATTAAAGAGCATCTGGATTCCCTGGCTATGGCCCGTTTTTAACCAGGTGTTTATGATGATGTTTCTCAGCAAATGGTTGCGTAGAAGCAACGCAAACACTGGTGCAGAATGGCTGCAAACCAGGTTTGGATTAACAGGTAAAGGTGTAACCGGATCGCATATCATAGTCATTGCTTTTGCCTTAATCAGTTGCCTTGGCTTTTTGGCTTATGGCTTTGTGGGGCTGGGTAAATTCATGGAAATATTTATTCCCTGGGAAGCTGTAAAAGATTATATCCCATTTAATGTTCCGGGTAAATATGTTCCGCATTTTTATGGTATTGTGTTCACATTATTTGCCATGTTTTACTCAATATTAGGCGGTATGCACAGCATTGTGTTGGGTGATGTAATTAAGTACGTGATTATGACCATTGGTTGTATCTGCATAGCAGTAATTGCCATGCGCCACCTGGATGGCCAAACATTGATTGTACCGGATGGCTGGAAGGATCCGTTGTTTAGCTGGAAATTAAATCTTGACTGGAGCCGCATTGCCGCAGATGCCAATAAAAAAATTGCAGATGATGGGTATAGTTTGTTTGGGCTGTTTTTTATGATGATGTTGTTTAAAGGAATTTTTGCTTCCCTGGCGGGGCCTGCGCCTAACTACGATATGCAGAAAGTATTAAGTACCCGTAGTCCAAAAGAGGCCAGTAAAATGACAGGGTTTGTAAGCATCATCTTATTACCCATTCGTTATTCAATGATTACCGGGCTTACGGTGCTGGCCTTACTTTATTATAACCAGCTATACCTTAAGGGACCGGATGGTGTAACAGATTTTGAACGCATTTTGCCAGCCACCGTCAATAATTTTTTACCGGTTGGCGTTTTAGGAATTGTATTAACGGGCTTGCTCGGAGCATTCATGGGAACTTTCAGCGGTACGTTAAATGCAGCACAGGCCTACATTACAAACGACATTTATCTTAAATACATCAATCCTGTTGCCAGCACAAAAAAAATAATAACACTCAATTATGTGGTAGGAGTTATCGTAGTGGTGGTAGGTGTATTCTTTGGCTTTCTTGCCAATGATGTCAATGAAATTTTGCAGTGGATTGTGGGTGGTTTGTATGGAGGATATGTTGCTGCCAATTGCCTTAAATGGTACTGGTGGAGGTTTAATGCCAATGGATTTTTTTGGGGAATGACGGTTGGTGTTGTTGGTGCATTGGTAATGCCTAACGCCATCGGTTGGGGGATTGCCAATCATTACATAACAGAAGCCTTGCCACTGTATTGGTGGCCTGTTCTTTTTGTCTTTTCACTGGCAGGTTGCTTTATAGGAACATTTACGGCACCACCAACTGACGAAAAGGTGTTAAAATCATTTTATAAAAATGTAAGGCCATGGGGTTTCTGGAAACCAATTCATGAAAAAGTGGTAGCAGATGATCCTTCTTTTGTTGGAAATAAAAGATTTAAACTAGACATGTTTAATGTGGTAGTAGGCATTATTGGCCAGCTTTGCTTTACACTGTTACCGATGTATTTTATATTGGGAATGAAACAACCATTGATGTACACAATTGCTGCCATTATCGCTATAGTACTTATTTTGAAAAAAACATGGTGGAACAAACTTGAAGACTAAATAAACATAAATTATTACTGTATGAATGAGCCATTTGCAAAACGACTGATGTCATTAAAAGAAATGCATCACGCTGTTTTGAGCAAAAAAAATGAAATGCATTCCGAATCCAATGGTATTTTTTGCAGGTACAAAAACCCGGTACTTACTGCACAGCATGCGCCATTGGAATGGCGGTACGATTTCAATGAATCTACCAATCCGTTTCTGATGGAACGCTTTGGTATCAATGCCGTATTAAATGCGGGTGCAATAAAATGGAACAATAAATATATTGTGGTGGCAAGGGTAGAGGGCCTTGACAGGAAAAGCTTTTTTGCAATTGCTGAAAGTAATAATGGCATTGATCATTTTAAATTTTGGGATTACCCGATCCTGATGCCATCTACCGATGAACCGGACACCAATATTTACGACATGCGATTGGTTGAACATGAGGATGGCTGGATTTACGGATTGTTTTGTACAGAAAGAAAAGATCCCAATGCAGGTCCGGGTGACTATTCATCAGCCATTGCACAATGTGGTATAGCCCGTACAAAGAACCTGGTCAATTGGCAGCGCCTGCCTGATCTAAAGACCAAATCGGCGCAACAAAGAAACGTGGTTTTACATCCCGAATTTGTGGATGGACAGTATGCGTTTTATACACGTCCGCAAGATAGTTTCATAGAAGCCGGCACCGGCGGCGGTATTGGCTTTGGTCTTGCAAAAGACATCACCAATGCAGTAGTTGACAGTGAGCTGGTGATTGATGGTAGAAAATATCATACCATCTCAGAAATGAAAAATGGCCAGGGCCCTGCACCCATAAAAACGCCTCATGGATGGTTGCACCTTGCGCATGGTGTACGTAATACGGCGGCAGGTTTGCGCTATGTTTTATACATGTTTATGACCGACCTTCATGATCTTACAAAAGTTACGCATAAGCCCGGTGGTTACTTTATAGCACCCGACGGAGAAGAACGCGTAGGCGACGTATCTAACGTAGTTTTTTCGAATGGCTGGATCAAAGATGAGGATGGAACCGTATTTATTTACTACGCTTCTTCAGATACACGTTTGCATGTAGCCGTTAGTAGCATTGACCGTTTACTCGACTATATCTTAAATACTACAGAAGATGGTTTAAGTTCAGCCGCATCGGTTGAAGCCCTTTATAGAATCATAGACAACAATAAAGCAATAGAGGTACAAGCATCTATGAATGCCAGGAAAACAGAAAATAATATTCCGGCATAATGTCATCAGCTACCCAGGATAGTTACACAAATGCAAAATTATTCAAACCTTGCAATGGAGTTTGATCGTAAAAAATTATTAACAGTTTATCAGAATGAAGTAAGAGAAGAACTAAATGAAATTCTTACTTACTGGGCAGGTAATACCCATGATACCATGAACGGTGGTTTTATCGGACGTATTGATGAAAATAATGTACCACACCATGATGCACCAAAAGGAGTGGTGATGAATGCAAGAATTTTATGGGCGTTTTCATCGGGTTACCAGCTTACTCAAAATGGTGATCATTTATACATTGCCCGGATAGCTTTTGAATATTTTAAAACGTATTTTATAGATAGGGAATACGGAGGCGTTTATTGGACAGTTGATGCAAAGGGCCAACCGCTCGAAACAAAAAAGCAGGTGTATGCGGTTGCATTTGCAATTTATGCCTGCAGTGAATTTTACATTGCCAGCAAAAACGAATCCGCAAAAGAAACAGCCATCCAACTATTTACTACGCTTGAGAAATATTGTTTTGATGCGGAACAAACCGGCTATTTTGAAGCATTTGCAGAAAACTGGCAACCAATGGACGACCTGAGATTAAGTGAAAAAGATGCCAATGAAAAAAAGACAATGAATACCCACTTGCATGTGTTGGAAGCTTACAGCAATTTATATAAAATATGGCCCGATAAAAAATTAAAAGTTCAGATTGAAAACCTGCTTAAAAATTTCAGTGATCATTTCGTTGATAAAAAAACGGGGCACCTTAAGTTGTTTTTTGATGAAAACTGGCATACAAAATCCGGTATCATATCTTATGGTCACGATATTGAGGCAGCATGGTTACTGATGGAAGCTGCCGAAACCATCAACAACCAATTGATGGTGGACGATATCAAAAAATTATCGATAAAAATATCGGCCGTATCCGCCCGTGGGCTAGATAACGACGGAGGGCTATGGTACGAATATGATGGTATCAATCAGCAAATGAATAAAGAAAAGCATTGGTGGGTTCAGGCCGAGGCAATGGTGGGATTTTTAAATCATTGGCAATTAACCAACGAGGATATTTACCTGCAACGATCACTGAATTCATGGAATTATACAAAGGAATTCATAAAAGATAAAGTTTTTGGGGAATGGTTGTGGGGAAGAACCGGTGATGGAAGGGTTATGCCTAACCAGGACAAAGCCGGCTTGTGGAAATGCCCTTACCACAATAGCAGAGCGTGCATAGAAATAGCGAAAAGATTAAAAAAAGTATCATAAACGAATTTATTTCCGCACATCATGTCGCTATTTGGTAAATACATAAAAAACGACCAATAGTATCATCAAACGAGCGAAATTCAATAAAAAGTTAAGTGTAAATTGATCATATTGCTCATTTCAGGTTGTTGCCAGAGAAATATTATAATATTACAATAAATTGACCGAACACCTTAAAAGTGCCGTTGTTTCGAAATTGTAATTTTTAGTCAAGTAATAGTTATAATAGTATCGTTTTAATCATCTAATTAAAAATATTTTTGAATCCTAAATTATACTGCTATATGAAAGTAATGTGTCGAATGCTCATGCTACTGCTGTGCGCATTTATTTCCCAAAAATCTTTTTCTCAGTCCCGGGTAATTACCGGAAAAATTGTAGATGCAAAAGCTACCCCGCTTGAAGGTGCTACCATCTCTGCTAAAGATGCTAAAAACGTACTGGCAGATGCAAATGGAGTATTTTCAATTTCGGTACCGCTGGCTGCCAAAACAATTACCGTTAGCCATATTGGAATGAAATCCCAGGTTATTTCACTGGACAACAGAACCAATGTACTGGTTTCAATGGAGACTGACGAAGCCAAAGTATTAAGCGATGTAGTTGTAATTGGATACGGTACTACCAAACGGGCCAATCTTACCAGCGCCCAAACTTCAGTATCTGCGAAGGATATGGAACGAACGGTAAATACCACCGTTGAACAAGCTATACAGGGAAGAGCTGCCGGCGTTTATGTTACTCAAAATTCAGGGCAACCTGGTGGCGGCATCTCGGTTGCAATCAGGGGTATCAGTTCAATTAATGGAAATACCGAACCACTCTATGTAATTGACGGGGTTCAGATACAAGGGGGCGGAACAACAAGTTCATCAAATCCTTTAGCCGGATTAAACCCTTCCGACATTGCAGATATACAGGTGTTACAAGGACCGTCTGCAACAGCAATTTATGGTTCCCGTGCTACAAACGGCGTTTTATTAATTACAACAAAACGTGGTAAAGCAGGTGAATTAAAAATGAACTACGGCGTGCAATATAATATTCAAACCACTCCCAAGCATTTAGACGTAATGGATTTGAGGCAATATGCTCAAATGGTGAAAGAATTTCATGCCCTCGCCGGAGGAACTACACCGGGAGAATTTTTAGATCCCTCCATTTTAGGTAAAGGAACTGACTGGCAAAATGAGCTATTCAGCAACGCTGCCATGCAAAAACACCAACTGAGTTTAAGCGGTGGTAACAACATTACAACTTATTATGTGTCGGGTGAATACCTGAAACAAGATGGGGTAGCAGCAGGATCAGGATTTGACCGTGCAAGCTTTAGGGTAAATATGGATAACAAACCAAAAGAATGGATAAACATTGGTTTGAATCTTAGTTTCAATCAAACCAACGAAAAACTAACTACCAGCTCTGAAGGTGTTATTTCTGATGCCTTAAAGTTAACACCACAAATACCTGTTCAAAATTTGGATGGAACCTGGGGTGGAAGCAACGACTTAAACGGCGCCACACAATACGCTCCGGTAAATCCAATCGCGATAGCTAATGTAAGAACTAATAACAACAGGAGAAGGCAGTTATTAGGCGGCTTAAATATTGGATTAAACCTCGCAAAGGGTCTTACTTTCAGGACCTCTTTTAACACAGATGTGAACTACGCCAATTCATTATATTTTAACCCAACTTATAACTGGGGAAGCAATGCAAAAAATGAAAATGCTACATTGAGTAATAACGTTAATATGAGCACTTATTGGAACTGGAACCAGTTACTGGAGTACAATAAGCAAATTAACAAACACAGCATAAGCCTGATGGTTAGTCATGAATCCCAGGAATCAAAATGGCAAAATATTAGTGCAAGAAGATCAGGCTACCTTACCAACAATGTGTTTGATCTGAATGCAGGATCTGACATTGGCGCTAGCAATGGTGGCGGTTCTGGCCCATGGGCAATGGAATCTTATCTTGGCAGGATCAACTATAATTTTGATAACAGGTATGTTGTTACAGGTACCGTTCGTAAAGACGGTTCTGCAAACTTCGGCCCTGAAAACCGCTGGGGTACTTTCCCGTCTGTATCTGCCGCATGGAGAGTTTCGCAGGAAGAATTTTTTAAATCAGTGAATGTTATCAGCGATTTGAAATTTAGATTTGAAACAGGCGTTACCGGTAGCCAGGGAGGTGGAGGAATTTATTCACCATTAACTTCAGGTGCTTCCGATCTTGGAACAGGATTTTTACCGAACAGGTACGGCAATCCCGGATTAAAATGGGAGGAAACCAAAACCAATAATATTGGTTTTAATGTCGGCTTCCTGAAAAACAGGATAACATTAGAAGGAGACTACTATGTTAAAAATACCAACAACCTCATTATGGATAATCCGCTGCCCTGGTACATGGGTACAAATGGTACAGGATCTGTCGGAAACCCGGTGGTAAACATCGGAGAATTACAAACCAAAGGTTGGGGATTCACAATTAATACTACCAACGTTCGTAGCAAGAATTTCACCTGGGAATCAAGTTTGAATTTGTCAAAATTTGAAACGGTAATCCAGAAATTTTATTCTGATGCTGCTTTTGTTGAACGCAGTTCATGGTGGCTTGATAACTGGACACAACGTTCATCGGTAGGCCAGGCTCCCTGGTTGTTTCGCGGATATGTTTATGATGGATTGTTTCAATCAATTGAAGAAATCAGTAAAAGCGCGGTACGGGTAGATAACAATGGTGCAAGAATACCAACCAACGAGGCAAATGGTGTATGGATAGGCGATGTAAAATACAAAGATATAAGTGGCCCTAACGGCGTCCCGGATGGTATCATTGATGTAAATGACGAAACTTATATTGGTAACCCATGGCCAAAACTTTTTGGAGGCTTTACCAATAGCTTTTCATACAAAGGATTCGATTTAAGCATTCTTCTTACAGGAACTTTTGGCAACGATATCTATAATCACATTGCAAAAGAAAACAATAAAACATCTTCCATTTACATAAGCCGTAACCTGGCAGTTACTGCATTGAATTATGCAAAATTGGGTGTTGATAA
This sequence comes from Ferruginibacter sp., assembly GCA_046590675.1. Classification (GTDB taxonomy): domain Bacteria; phylum Bacteroidota; class Bacteroidia; order Chitinophagales; family Chitinophagaceae; genus Ferruginibacter. The sequence continues at coordinate 66,477 of JBKJUP010000010.1, forward strand.
TAATGGAAACCCTGTCATTACTAATCCATCAACAAGTACACCAAGGTTAACTGGTAACAATCGTGCTAACGACAATAACTATGCTGTTACAAGTAGTAAATGGGTAGAGGACGGTTCTTTTGTCCGTGTGAAAAATGTTTCATTGTCATACAGTCTTCCGGCTTCCTTATTGGCTAAACAAAAACTGGTACGTGGAATAAAAGCTACCGTGGGAGCACAAAATATAGCAACCATTACGGGTTATTCAGGATTCGATCCGGAAGTAGGATCTTATGTTGGTCAGAATGCCAACAACGGTAACCAGGCTATTGGGCTTGATAACGGAAGATACCCGTTAACGCCGATCTATACTTTTAGCCTAAATGTAAATTTCTAAGCTTTTAAAATTCAGAAAATGAAGAAGATAAAAATAAATGGACTACCCTTTCTGCCATGTTTGATGATTTTAATTGTCTTCATGTCGGGCTGTAAAAAAACATTTCTTGAAAAACCACCTACCGATTCAATTGTTGATGCAAGTTTTTATCAAACAAACGAACAGGTGGCAGCCGCCACAAGTTTATTATACAGTAAAGTGTGGTTTGATTACAATGATAAGGCCTCTTATAACCTGGGTGATTTTCGTTCGGGAACAACTTTCTCTGCCTATAACGATAGGGGAAACGTGCTTTTTAATACAACTCCCATTACCGGTGAAAATGGTGCATCCTGGCGATCATTCTTTATTGTTGTTGGCCAGTCGAACCTGGCAATAAACAATATTAACAAATACGCAGGGCCCGCAGTATCTGAAGGTGTGAAAAAAATAGCCATTGCAGAAGCCAGGTTTATGAGAGCACTGGCCTACCGTTATTTAACAATGAACTGGGGCGATGTGCCAATCATAGAAAACAATTTAGAATTGCTGAATGATACCAGCGTTACCAGAAACACCAGCAAAAGTGTATGGAGGTTTATCACAAGGGAAATGCGTGCAGTTGCGGCAGACCTTCCTGAAACCCCGGTTGCCGTGGGAAGAATTTCCAAATGGAGTGCTGAAGGTATGCTTGCCCGTTTTTACTTAACAAGAGCTGGGGTTGAAGCAACTGGTACTACGCGTAACCAGGTATTTTTAGATAGCGCTAAATATTATGCACAACGCGTTATTAATAACAGCGGACGTAGTTTATTGAAAAATTATGCGGATTTGTTTAAGTTCCCATACGACAATGGAAATGAATCTTTATTTGAACTGCAATGGACTTTTGTACCGGGTAATGCTGGCTATGGTGTAGGTAACAGTACGCCTTCCTATTTGAATTATAGTCCCGATATCAGTGTTGAAGGATGGGGTGGCGATAAAGGTGCTACCTGGTGGATGCTGAGCCAGTATGATGGGATTGTCGCTTCAGGCGATACCATGTTATCCGGTCGTACACTCGATCAACGACTGAAAGCAACCTTTATGCTACCGGGCGCAAGTTATCCTGAAATAACACAATCATTAAATGGGGTGAATCAAAAACTGGTCTTTCCATATAATACCGGTGATGTAAACTTTGCAAGTATAAAAAAATATGTAGTTGGTAAAGCAGTTGATTTAGGCATTCCAATTGAAGCGCAACGTTATCCAAATAATACCTACATGATGCGCCTTGCAGAAATGTACCTGATTTATGCAGAAGCTACCCTCGGTAATGCATCATCCACAACCGATGCTACCGCAGTAGAATACTTTAACAAAGTACATACAAGAGCGGGCCTTTCAGCCTTTAGTATAACTGATCCTGTGTCTGGTGCACCTACACCACTTACATTAGACATCATTTTAAAAGAACGGTTCATTGAATTTGCGATGGAAAGTGTAGCATGGTACGACCTGGTGAGTCTTCATTACTATAATCCTGACAAAGCTTATGCAATTTTAAATTCGCAGGATAGGGGATTGTATAATATTAAGCCAGATGTGTTCCCTAACCCAACCTCATGGACCATGAAGAAAACCGTATGGGCAACCGCCGACAGAAAGATCAATGCCAATTCAGGAAATTTTTTACTGCCAATACCGGCGCAGGAAATAAGCCAGGCACCTAATCTTGCAAAACCTGCAGTGGACTATCCGTAAGTAAATTTTAAATCATCACTTTATTCTTAAATACAATGAGAACAAAAAATAAAATAGCACTATTATTTATCATGGCGATAGCTATGATAAGTATTACCACATCCTGTACCAAGGATAACTCTACGGGCAAACCGATGGTGAAATATGTGCGGGTTACCAGTCCTGAATCTTCTGATTCATTATTGGTTGGCGCTCACCAGGGCCAGTTGATAGCAATCATAGGTGAAAACCTGCAGGCTGCCAACCAGATCTGGTTCAATGATCAAAAGGCAAGCCTTACTACAACCTACATTACAAGTACTTCCATTCTTGTAAGTGTACCTTCTCCAATTCCGTTATCAATCAACAATAAACTAACAATTTATTTCTCAAACGGCGATTCATTGTTATACAATTTTGTAGTACAGATAAGCAAGCCTACAGTGGGCAGCATGATAAGTGAATTTGTAAACGAAGGTAGTGTAGCAACGATCAGGGGTGATTTCTTCTACCAGCCACTTACTGTAAAATTCACCGGCGGAGCAACTGCCGAAATAGTGTCTGTAAAGGATAAGATACTGGAGATAAGAGTACCCGCCGGAGCACAACCCGGCCCCATCACTGTTACAACAAATTTCGGTGAAACTGAATCCGATTTCTGGTTCAGGGATAATCGCAACATTTTCATCAGCAGCGATCCGTTTGAAGGCTGGTGGAATGCATCTTATGTAGTTACCAATCCCGGCCCTTCTGATCCTCCTAAAATAAACGGCAACTATATCAGGGTTACAAAAACCTTGGGCGCCTGGAGCTGGAACGAAATTGCCGGCGGCCCTGCATCTGCCATGCCGCTGCAAAGCAAGAATGTACCGGATGGTGCCATCTTAAAACCTGCTGACTATGACCTTAAATTTGAGGTAAACACCCTTAAACCATACACTGCAAGCATTATAAGAATCAATGTAGGCCTTAATTCAGAAGATAATAATGCATTCCAATGGTTGCCACCTTATGATACAAAGGGGCAATGGCAAACAGTTATCATTCCTTTTGAGAATGTAGTGGCCAGTTATGCAGTAAAGCCGGTGATTAATCTAAACGGATACTGGACAAGACTGTTAATGCAGGGCCCCGGAGATTTGGATGCAGATATCTCCTTTGATAATTTCAGAATAGTCCCAAAGGTTAATAAATAAATTGCTAGCTATTTAATGTCACTATAAATAAGAACGAATGCTTAAGATATTTAATTTACGACTACTTCCGGTGATGTGTTTTTTACTTGCCATTGGAATAGGAACGTCTTGCAAAAAGAATGACGCAGCTAACTCAGGCGAAGTGAAGTTGCTAAGCTTTGGACCTACAGGTGCAAGGCCAGGTGACACTTTAAAATTTGTTGGACTCAACCTGAATAAAGTAACTACTATTGAATTATCTGGTGGAGCAAGCGTGGCACAAGCCGGCTTTCTATCACAAAGTTCAGAGTTGATTTTAATTATCGTACCGCAGGAAACACAACGGGGGTACATAATGCTGAAAACACCGGACGGAGATATCCGGTCCAAAACCATTTTAAATTTAATGGTTCCGCTTTCGGTAACGTCCATTACTCCACAGGCTCGCCCCGGAGAAAATATAACCATCAATGGACAATACCTTAACTGGGTAACCCAGGTTAAGTTTAACAACGATAAAATTGCTGACTCAACCAGCATTGTAAGTAAATCATTAACACAACTCGTGATTAAGGTGCCCGTGGATGCACAAAGCGGGCCGCTGGTTATTTATTATGGTGGTACAGAACCGGGCTTTGTAGAAACGGCCGATACTTTAATTGTAAAACTACCTGTGGCTACAGCCCTTGCGCCCAACCCTGTAAAGCATGCCAGTAACTTAACAATTACGGGTACCGATCTTGATCTTGCTAAAAAAGTATTCTTTACGGGAGTGAGTATGCCTATCACTACATTTGTTAGCCAGTCCGCTACTCAACTCGTGATCACTATTCCGGCCGGAACACAAAAAGGTAAAGTGACATTAGAAGCTGCTTCAGGAGTACAAACAATATCAGCTATGGATGTAGATGTGCTGCTTCCGGCAGTTACTGCCATGTCGCCTAACCCTGTTGATCCCGGAACAAATCTTACAATTGACGGAACCAATTTTGATCTGGTTACCTCGGTTACATTCCAGAATGCACCTGCAGTTACAACATTTATAAGCCAGACAGCTACTAAAATTGTTGTGAAGGTTCCTGCCGGCATATTACGTGGTAAAATTACCCTTGGTGTTTTAAATTCAACACTTACAGTTTTGTCTCCAGATATTTTAGAAGTGATAGGTGCTGTTCCGCCTCCAACTGTTGCATTTCCTTTTTATAATGATGCTGTCACTTCCAACTGGAATGGTTGGATAGGGGGTGGATGGGGAGGTACCTCAGATAGAGCTAATACTTCTCCTGTAAGAGACGGAACAAAGTCAATTAAGATTGATTATGTTGGCGGTTATGGCTCTCCGTTACAATTGGGAGGAGCTACTGTAAACTTGTCGTCATATACCAGTTTTAAAATTTCTATTTATGGCGGAGTTGGTACTACAGGCAAAAAAATAAACATTGGTATAAATGGGGGAGATTCTTATACAATTAACCTGGTTGAAGGTAAGTGGACTGATTATTCAATTCCTATTTCAACGCTAACAAGCGCAACTGTGCTAAAGGAAATTTGGGTAAAAGAATATAGTGGCACCGGCGGCTTCACAATTTATGTTGACGCTTTGGGTTTAAATTAGGAAAGAAAGCCTGCATTTATAATGCTACCTGGATGGTTCAGAAATCCTACCGTGTTAAAAAGTTTTATATTTATCCAACTAAATTTAATTCCTGGTAGCTGGTAAATAAATTAGTAATAACATATCAAACCTGACTACTGTGAAATAAAAAAACAAGAGTCAGGTTTTTTTATGCCCTTTTTAAAAATCTGTGTAGTAGCACGATTAGATGAATAAAAGAAATGTATATTTTTATCCGGTTGCTATACTATCCGCTTTTAACCGCCAGGTGGGGTGGTAATATTTGCCACTGACATATTGCAAACAAAGACAGTAAAGCTATCTTACACATTATCCGTTATTTTAAAAATAATTTAACCAACATCACTTAATAAAAAAAATGAAGCAGATTCTATTTGTAACGATTGCTGTAGTTATGTGTTATTCTACAAATGCACAAAAAACAAAGCCGGTTGATCCAACTGAAAAAAAAGTAAACCAACTTATTGCTAAAATGTCTCTCCAGGAAAAAGTGGGACAAATGACCCAGGTTACATTAGGCGTGGTGGGTACAAGTGTTGACGGTGAACTAAATGCTGCAGCTTTAAAAGATGCAGTCATTGGCCATAGTGTGGGATCTATATTGAATGTTACCAATCATGCCTTATCGGTTCAGCAATGGCATGCCTTACTTACACAAATTGCAGAAGAAGCCAATAAAACGCGGCTAAAGATTCCCGTTATATACGGGCTTGATGGCATACATGGACAAACATATACATTGGATGCCACCTTGTTTCCACAAAATATCGGTATGGCGGCTACCCGTAATGTTGACCTTGCAAGAGCGGTTACCAAAGTAGCAGCAAAAGAACTCAGGGCTTCAGGCGTTCGTTGGAATTTCGCTCCTGTACTGGATCTTGGCCGCCAGCCTTTATGGTCGAGGTTTCCCGAAACCTATGGAGAAGATGTTTACATTGGCAAAACAATGGGCGCTGCAGTAATTAAGGCTTATGAGGAAGATGGCCTTGGAAGCCTTACCGGAGTTGCCAGTTGCATGAAACATTACCTTGGTTATTCAGCTTCCCGTACGGGAAAAGATCGTACCCCGATTTACATGCCGGAGATTGAAATGCGTGAATATTATTTACCGCAGTTTCGTGAGGCGGTTAAAGCAGGCGCTTCCACGGTAATGATTAATTCAAGTGAAATAAATGGTGTGCCGGTTCATGCCAGTAAATATTTACTAACAGATGTGTTAAGGAAAGAATTAGGTTTTGAAGGATTGATTGTGACCGATTGGGAAGATATAAAAAGAGTACACGACCGGCATAATGTGGCGGCTACTCCCCGTGAAGCAGTTGCCATGTGTGTGAATGCAGGCATTGATATGAGTATGGTTCCAACAGACTTTTCATTTTATGATCTGCTGATAGAAGCCGTGCAGAAGAATGAAGTACCAATGACAAGAATCGATGATGCAGTAAAAAGAATTTTAACCCTGAAGTTCAAACTGGGTTTGTTTAAAAATCCATTTCCTGAGAAAGAAGCTGTTGCCAATTTTGGGCTACCTGCCTATCAGCAACTTGCCCTCGACGCCGCACACGAAGCAATGACCTTATTAAAAAATGATCAGAACATTTTACCACTTGCAAAAAACAGCAAAGTGTTGGTGGCAGGCCCCGGAGCACAAAGCATCAGCGCATTAAATGGTTGCTGGAGTTATACCTGGCAGGGAAAAGAAGAACAATGGTATCCTGCCGATAGCAAAACAATTCTGCAGGCCATTACACAAACATTGGGTGCAAATAATGTAGTTACCACCACCGGAAAAGGTTGGGATAATAAACTCAATTATGATGCGGCCGCTATTACAAATGCTGCTGCCGGTGTAGATGCCATCATTCTTTGCCTCGGTGAAAATGCTTATGCAGAAAGTCCCGGCAATATTGCCGATTTAGCACTGGACGAAAACCAGGTTGCACTGGCAAATGCAGCAACAGCAACCGGTAAGCCGGTGATACTGGTACTTACAGAAGGGAGGCCAAGATTTATCAGCAATATTGTGCCTGCAATGAAAGGGGTGTTGATGGCTTATTGGAGTGGTAAAAAAACGGGTGAAGCCATTACTGATGTATTGTTTGGCGATTATAATCCAAATGGCATTTTACCTTTTAGCTATCCAAGAAGTATGGGTGAAATTGTTATGTACGATCGTAAGCCAACAGAAGAAATCAGGGAAGTTTTTAATGATGATGTACACACTGGATATAATCCATTATTCCCGTTTGGTTTTGGATTAAGTTTTACCAGCTTTGAATACAGCGGCCTTAAACTTAATAAAGCTGTTATAAAAGGAAATGAAGCGCTAACCATTTCAGTAACGGTTAAAAACACCGGCGCCCGTTCCGGGAAACATACGGTTGAATTATATACCAGGGATATGTACGCAAGCATAACACCTAACATGAAACGCTTAAGGGCATTTCAGAAAATTGATTTAGCTCCAGGCGAAAGCAAAACAATCAGTTTCAATATCAATAAAAATGATCTTGCATTTGTAAATGCACAATTAAAAACCGTAACTGAACCGGGTGATTTTAAAGTAATGATTGGCACTTTAACAGGCGATTTCAAATACCAATAAAAACTTAGCTTTAATTTGTAGAAAAATTACAAACATGAATTATACACCATCACCAGACAGGTACAAGGAAATGCTTTATAAGCGTAGCGGACACAGTGGAATTAAGTTACCGGCAATTTCGCTTGGCCTTTGGCAAAATTTTGGCTCCGTTGATAATTTTGAAAATGGCAGGGAGATCATCCGGCATGCTTTCGACAGAGGTATTACACATTTTGATCTTGCTAATAATTATGGGCCAAATCCCGGCACGGCAGAAGAGAATTTTGGAAAGATTTTAAAAATGGATTTCACCGGTAACCTGCGTGATGAATTAATTATTTCAACCAAGGCCGGGTACACCATGTGGGACGGGCCTTATGGTGATTTTGGCTCAAGAAAATATCTCTTATCAAGCCTTGATCAGAGTTTAAAACGCATGCAACTTGATTATGTGGATATTTTTTATTCTCATCGTCCTGACCCTGACACACCACTTGAGGAAACCATGATGGCGCTGGATACCGCTGTAAGAAGTGGGCGGGCATTGTACGCAGGTATTTCTAATTACAAAGCTGAAGATGCAAGAAAAGCAATTGTAATATTAAAACAATTGGGCACACCTTGTCTTATTCATCAACCCAAATATTCCATGTTTGAAAGATGGGTAGAAGATGGTTTGCTGGATGTATTGGAGGAAATGGGTGTAGGATGTATTCCTTTTTCTCCATTGGCACAGGGTATGCTAACGGATAGATATTTAAAAGGTATTCCCGAAGATTCAAGAGCAGGTAAACCCGCAGCTACATTGAAAACGAGCGACATTACCGAACACAGATTACAGCAAATAAAAGACCTGAATGATATCGCCACTCAAAGAGGCCAATCGCTGGCCCAGATGGCTATCACCTGGCTGATGAAAGACAAACGTGTTACCTCCGTTTTGATTGGAGCAAGTTCTGTAAAACAGTTGGACAACAATATTAACAGCCTGGCAAATACACATTTTTCTTCGCAGGAGTTGGAGCATATTGAACAAATATTGCAACACAGCTAATAAATTGAATTACGCATGAGTTTTAAAAAGGCATCGATTGTTTTGCTGATTTCCTGTATCAGCTTTTCTACAAATTTTTTATTTGCCCAGGGCAAAAAACAGTTGATCGATAGAGCGGCTACGAATGAAACACAGGCACTGTTTTATAACCTGGCAAAGCTTTCCAAAAAACACATTCTTTTTGGACACCAGCACGCTACCCAATACGGTCATGGCTGGTATGGAGATGAGGACAGGTCGGATGTAAAATCGGTTACCGGTTCGCATCCTGCTGTTATTGGTGTTGATTTTAGCGGACTGTCTGGCAGGCCCAAAAAAGACATTGAAGCAGAGAAAAATGCTATGCGTAAAAACATTGCCGCAACTTACAACAGGGGAGGCATTACAACCGTGGCCTGGCACTTTAATAACCCTGTATCCGGTGGTGGATTTTATTGGAAAGATTCTGTTTCTTTACCCGGCGTTCGATACATCATTCCCGGAGGACAGGCACACGAAAAATACAAAGACATTTTAAATACCATCGGCGATTTTGTAAAATCCGTTAAAGGGAAGGATGGCAATTTGGTTCCTATGCTCTTTCGCCCTTTTCATGAATTTGACGGCGACTGGTTTTGGTGGGGCAGATCGCATTGTACCACCGAAGAGTTTACAACGCTCTGGAAATTTACGGTGAGTTACCTGCGTGACAGCCTTCATGTACACAACCTCATTTATACTTTTTCTCCCGACTGCAGGTTCATCAACGAAGAACAATACCTGGAACGATATCCCGGTAATAATTGGGTTGATATGGTTGGTGTAGATAATTACGCTGACTTTGGCAGGGATGGCCATTACAACCTGGATACCGGTATCATCAAATTAAAAATTGTTTCCGATTTTGCGCAGAAAAACGGCAAGCTTGCTGCATTTACAGAGACCGGGCTCGAGAGTATTCCTGATACAACCTGGTGGACGGGTAAATTATTAACTGCTTTAAAATCTAAAAAAATGTGCCTTGCATACGTATTGGTTTGGCGCAATGATAGCCGCAGTCCAACACATTTTTATGCACCGTTTCCCGGACAACTAAGCGTACCTGATTTTATAAAATTTTATAACAACAAATACACCCTGTTCGAAAAAGATCTTAAAAATATCTATTACATAAAACCGAAGTATTTAAATAAGCCTTTTTAATCGCATACAATGAAACAACTATTGATATCAATGTTACTGGTAACTGTTACGCTTATGTTGCAGGCACAGCCGGTAAACGATCACGGACAATTGAAGGTATCCGGTACCAGCCTTGTTGACCAGCATAATAAACCAGTTGTATTGAACGGGGTAAGTTTTGGCTGGAGCTGTTTTCACCCGAGGTTTTACACTGCCGGAACAGTAGCGTGGTTGCACAATGACTGGCACTGCAATGTAGTGAGAGCGGCACTTGGCGTTGAACCCGACAAAGGTTATATAAGAGATAAGGAACGCTCAACGAAGCTGATCACAACTGTTGTAGATGCGGCAATTAAGGAAGGTATTTATGTAATCATCGACTGGCACAGTCATAATATTAACCTGCAGGAGTCAAAAGAATTTTTTAAGGAGATGGCCACCATGTATGGAAAAAGTCCAAACGTGATTTACGAAATATATAATGAACCTGATTATGAAACCTGGGATGAAGTAAAGGCTTATTCAAAAGAGATCATCGCTACAATCCGTGCCATCGATCCTGATAATATCATTTTAGTTGGCAGTCCGCATTGGGACCAGGATATAAATATACCGGCAGATGATCCCATCACGGGCTATGACAACCTGATGTACACAATGCACTTTTACGCAGGCACGCATAAGCAATGGCTAAGAGATAGAACAGATGCCGCCATTGCAAAAGGATTACCGGTATTCATTTCAGAATCTGCCGGCATGGAAGCCTCTGGTGACGGACCAATGGATGATGCGGAATGGAAAAAATATATTGACTGGATGCAGGCCCGGAAACTAAGCTGGGTTACCTGGTCAGTATCGGATAAAAATGAAACCTGCTCAATGTTAAACACCACCGCAGCCTCTGATGGTAACTGGAAGCCGGAAGATTTAAAAGAATCAGGAACTAAAACAAGAACATATCTCAGAAAAATAAATAAAAAATAATACGTTAATAGATATTTAAGTATGGTTAAGTAACAATTTTCTCCGGCGATCAAACATTTTCTTTTTCATCTTTAGATAAATTAAAATGGACGGACAATGACGCGGAATTGCGTATCAAAAAAGACAATAAACTGTAGTATGTATTTCTTTCTGATCAAACTTTACTATAAATGACATACCCCCTAAATGGAAATTTAATATCGAAAAAATATCAGTTTGCTCCGCAATGATTGTGAAAAAAATATAGCGCAACTAAATGGAAACTGGCAGGTAGGAGCTAACACCTGATTGATGACGGTGAAATAAAATGATTAGTATAAATTATAATTCCTCAACAACAATATTGCGGTAATATAATTCTGAGCCTTCCGATTGAATAACGATCTGTCCGGATTTGGTGTTGCCAAGACTCTCTGTGTTTACTACTTTGCCATTCAGCAAGTGCGTAATTTCTCCACCTTTCACAATTACTTCCGCTTTGTTCCATTGGCCGTTTGGTTTTTCGGCGTCAGCAGTTTTAACTGCCTGGATATTGTTACCCGGCTTTGTCATTGATCCTTTGTAAACAATGGTAGTGCTGTCCGTCATCCAGAAATCACCACAGTCGCCTTCCTGTACCTGGTACTCCAAAGATCTTGGCCAAACCTTATCGCCATTGTAATAATCTACATGGTATAAAATACCGGCATCTCTTTTTGAATTTTCACGGGGAGGATATTTTTTTTCACCCCATTTAAATTCAAGTGTAAGATGAAAATCTCCATACGATTTTTTTGTACTCAGGTAACCAAACTCTTTACCTGAAACATGAATTTGCCTGCTGCCCACATCAAACACATTTGCGGTATCATTGTTTTTGCCAGACTCCTGTGTATAACTATACCAGGCATCTTTATCTGTTGGCATAAAAAGCTTCTCCTTTTTTTGTGCAGATAAAAAACAAAAAGGCAACATAACAAAAAGAAGCGCTAGCATGTAGCGGGAACGCAAGTATTTCATATAAACTTATTGTAAATTAAATTAGCAAAACAATCGGGCAGCCGCCAAATCCTTAACCTGCATCTACTGCATCATACACAACAACCTTCGACCACAGATGTGAACACTCGTCAATAAATTTTAAATGATCGGGGTCTGTTTGATAACTGGCCTGGTCAGCATCATTTTCAAAAATCAACATCCAGGAAACTGCATAAGAACTATCAATTACTTCACGGTTTGTATCCGCAGGTTTACCAATGTGAAATTGTTTGATGGTTGCTACAGTTGATAATTTTTGTAACCCTTCAACCAGCTTTTGCTGGTCTTCAACATTTCCGGTATTCTTTAACCAGAAGTACACATGGTGTATAAAAACATTCTTCATTTTTTGTTAATTTATTTAGAGCTGCAAAGATAGCTGTTCCTGTTCAAGATGCTTTTATTTGCGTTTGAGCTAACTAATATTTGTAGTGCTATCTTTAAACCCATTGGTATAAACAAAAGAATATTCCTAAAAATTCTCCGGCATTGCTTCAGTTACATCGCGGTTAGATATATTGGCCGTACAAAAACGATCATGGTAAGTATTTAAAAGGTAATATAATTGATTCTTAGGACCAGTATTATTAAAGGATGCAGGTGTTAATGTTAATATAAACATATACAAGGTAAGGTAACAAAGAGTAGGAGCAACGGCTCTTTTTGCATCTGCCTTCAATCCTGTTTTGTATTGTTAAAAGTAGCAATTACTGTTCTTACAATCATCCGTGCCGGCAAAAAAAAGACAGATATTGCCAGGAAAGGCTTAAAGAAATGAACGATCATTTATGCAAAAATAATTTTTAAACCAGGCAAATACGTTGACAATATAATATAGAAAATTGAGTTAATAATTGACCGTTACAGTATTACTACAGATTTGTTTTATAGGTTTGCGAAAATTTGAATAGGTTAGCGAAGCAAAACCAGCAAGTGATCACTACTCAAAAGTCATTACTGCCCATACATTCACCAGTTAAAAATTAATAAATGCGGTTTATCCAGCCAATCCTTGTTTTAATGATGTTCTCATTAAACCTTTGCCACGCAAATGCACAGTACACCGACACAATAACCACGAAAAAAGCAACAACAGATACAAGTTTAAAAGCAACCAACTGGCAGTTGCCAATACAGGAACAAAAAACCCATCACAATGCATTTCTTGCGCCAGCTATATTGGGCCTATATGGATTTGCATCGCTTGAAATTGGAGCGCTAAAAAATATCAATGCAAACATAAAAGAAGATGTTTGGGAAGAACATCCGCACAACAAAACCACCATCGATAATTATCTTCAATACTCACCGACCATCGCAGTATATGGGTTAAATGCCCTCGGTATAAAAGGCCGTAATAATTTCAGGGACCGTTCATTGATTTATTTAATGTCGAATGTTTTTGTGGGTGTTTCTGTAATCGGTGTTAAAACCCTTTCGCATGAGCAACGCCCCGACGGAAGCGATTTTTATTCCTTTCCATCAGGGCATACGGCAACTGCATTTGCAGCGGCTGAATTTATGCGACAGGAGTATAAAGACGTTTCACCCTGGTATGGCATTGCAGGATATTTTGCAGCAGGTGCCACCGGTGCCTTACGCATGTACAACAATAAACATTGGATAAGCGATGTGCTGGCAGGTGCAGGATTCGGTATTGCTTCTACAAAACTGGCTTACCTGGTTTATCCGGCTATAAAAAGGAAATTTTTCAAAGACAAACCGATGAACACCATGATTATGCCTTACTATCAAAATAAAGGTGGTGGTCTTTCAATGGTTTATAATTTTCATTAATGAGCGTGATGAATGATGGATGCTGAATGTTGAATGATGAATGTTGAATGTTTGTGCATGACATCCTCCGGTTTCTATTTCGCATGTTACAAAATTGTTGTTTTGAAAATACTGATCATCGAAGACGAAAAAGTATTAAGCGAAAGCATTGCAGTGTACCTGAAAGGCGAGGATTATTTATGCGATATTGCCGGTGATTTCAAACAGGCGATGTTTATGACCTCCGATTTTGATTATGATTGCATACTATTGGACATTACCTTGCCCGGTGGCAGCGGACTGGAAATTTTAAAAGAGTTAAAAGAAGCTAATAAAATGGATGGTGTGCTCATCATCTCTGCAAAAAACTCTATTGATGACAAAGTAGCCGGGCTAAAACTTGGTGCCGACGATTACCTTCCCAAACCATTTCACCTTTCTGAATTAAGTGCCCGTATTGCCGCCATCATTCGCCGTAGAAATTTTGAAGGATCAAACATGGTTAAATTCAATGAAATTGAAATTGATACCCTGGCCCGGACCGTTTCTATAAGTGATGCCCATGTAGAGTTAACAAGGAAAGAGTATGAACTATTGATTTATTTTATCATCAATAAGCGTAGGGTAATTTCTAAAAACGCCATTGCATCGCATGTTTGGGGCGATGATATGGATGGTAATATGGATTTCATTTACACACATATTAAGAACCTCCGTAAAAAGCTGCAGGAAGCTGGTGCCGGCGACTACATCCGGTCAGTTTATGGAATGGGGTATAAATTTGCAGCGCAATGAAATTGTTAGCCAGGTATAATCGTGTAAATGTATTCACTGCCATTGTGGTGCTGCTGGTTAGCAGCATCTGTTATTATTTTATCATAAAGCATGTGTTGATAAGCCAGTTGGATAAAGATCTGCGGGTAGAAGAGGAAGAGATCACTGATTATGTGCGGCTCAATAATAGTCTGCCAAGTCCAATGGCGTATAAAGATCAGCAAACCAGTTATGAAGCACTTTCGCACAATACAATTTATCGTACTACAGAAAACCTTGAATTGTACGACAGTTCAGGAAATGAATTCCTGGATAGCAGGCGCCTGATATTCCCCATCAATGTATCCGGCAAAAATTACAAAATATCCATCACCAAATCAGAAGAAGAAACGGAAAACATGTTGCAGTTGATTGTGCTGATTACACTGGGCATCGTTGTATTGTTACTGGCTACACTTTTTGTTGTAAACCGCTTTGTCTTTAACAGGCTCTGGCAGCCCTTTAACAACACGCTGGCTCAATTAAAACAGTTCAATCTTACCGGTAAAAAAAATATACACCTCGAAAGCACCAACATCAATGAATTTAAAGAACTCAACGAAGCAGTTTTTATCATGACCGGCCAGGTAAGGCAGGATTATAATGCGTTAAAGAATTTTACTGAAAATGCTTCGCATGAAATGCAGACCCCACTGGCCATCATCAATTCCAAACTCGACTTGTTGATCCAGGACGACACCATCAGCGAATACCAGTTACAACAGTTGCAGGGCATTTATGATGCAAAAGACCGCCTGTCGAAACTTAATCAATCGTTGTTGTTGTTGACTAAAATTGAAAACAATCAATTCAGGGAAGCAGAGGATGTAGATGTACTGCAACTGGTAAATGAAAAACTGGATCAGTTTGAAGAGTTGACTCAAAACAAAAAACTGGCAATACAGAAAGAGCTGCAACCGTTAACGATGCGCTGCAATAAACAGTTGGCCGACATCATGATTGGCAACCTGCTTAACAATGCCATCCGGTATAATAAAAATAACGGTAACATCACATTGCAAATAAAAGAAACAACATTTACCATTTCAAATACATCCGGTTTATCGATGCTTGATGAAGCGCAGGTATTTCAGCGTTTCTACCGTCATACAGATACAAAGCAGGATGGCAATGGCCTGGGACTGTCAATCATAAAGCAGGTGTGCGATGTGTATGGCTTTAAAACAGGTTATTATTTCAACAGCGGATTACACTCCTTTTTTATCCGTTTTTCTCCGGCAGGGAGTTAAAGCTTACCTTCCCGTTAGCGATCAATATTTAACTCCAATTTTGCTTCAGAATTACCATTTAGGTTTACACACTTAAACTTAAAAATATGAAGAAATATTTGCTGTTTGTAATAACAATATGCGCTTTTAGCGGAGTGGCCCTGGCCCAAAAAATTGATGAATCGAAAGTACCTGCTGCCGTAAAGGCATCCTTTCAAAAAAACTATCCTGGCATTACAGGTAAATGGGAGAAAGAAGCAGGTAAATATGAAGTAAATTTCAAGCAGGATGGAAAAATGATGTCGCTGCTGTTGAGTCCAACTGGTGTCATCAGTGAAACGGAAGAATCTATCAATAGTACAGCTTTACCGGCTGCTGCATTGGCTTATATCAGCAAGCATAGAACCGGAAAGAAAATTAAAGACGCTGCTAAAATTAAACTTGC
The DNA here is from genome assembly GCA_046590675.1 of Ferruginibacter sp. Lineage (GTDB taxonomy): Bacteria > Bacteroidota > Bacteroidia > Chitinophagales > Chitinophagaceae > Ferruginibacter. Next base: position 82,437 of record JBKJUP010000010.1, read on the forward strand.
AGATGGCAGCATAAACTACGAAGCGGAAGTAAACGGAAAGGACATGATATTTGATGAGCAGGGCAAATTTTTAAGGGAAGTAACTGATTAGCCGCAGCAGGCGTCTCTATTCACCACTCAATCGTAATTAATTATAATCAATTCATCAACCATCATTGAATATTTAAACAACCAACATGAATTATAAAAAGATAATGACGGTAGCAGTGCTTGTAATGCTGGCCGCTACACCTAAGATGCAGGCTCAGTCAAGCCTTCATTTAACCAACACTTTTTCAATAAAAAGTAATGGAGGTTGGGATTATTTGATAACCGGCCCTGTAAATGACTGGTTATATGTAAGCCATGGAACACAGGTAAATGTTCTTAATAAAAAAACAGGAGATTCTGTAGCTGTTATTGAAAATACAACAGGAGTACATGGGATTGCATTTGATGTTGCACAGGGTAAAGGTTATACAAGCAACGGCAGGTTAAATAATGTGTTTGTTTTTGATTTACAAACAAATAAAGTGTTGGGCGAAATAGCCACTGGTCAAAATCCGGATGCCATTATTTATGAAACATTTTCTAAAAAAATAATTACCTGCAATGGCCGGAGTCATAATTTATCCATCATAGATCCGGTACAAGGTAAAGTAACAGATAGTGTAGATGTGGGTGGTAAACCAGAAACTGCCGTGAGTGATGGAAAAGGTTTATTGTATGTAAATGTAGAAGACAAGAACGAAATTGCAGTGGTAGATACCAAATCGTTTAAGGTATTGCACCATTGGAGCATAGCACCGGGTGACGGGCCTACCGGGCTTGCATTTGACCCGGTTACCAACCGCCTATTTGCAGGATGTGAAAAATTGCTGATGGTGATCAATGCAGGTAATGGCGCAATCGTTGATAAAATAACCATTGGAGATGGCTGTGATGGGGTGGCTTTTGATGCAACCACTAAAACCATTTATACTGCAAACGGAGCGGATGGTAACATTACCGTTATTAAAGAAGTAACGGGGGATAAATACCAGGTGACAGACAATGTTGTGTCAAAAAAAGGAGCCAGAACCATTACACTGGATGCTTCCACGCACCTGTTATACTTGCCCACGGCAGATATGCTGCCATTAGAACCCGGACAAACGGGCAGGCCGAAATTAAAGCCCGGAACTTTCCAGGTACTGGTTTACGGAAATTAATAACAGAACAGGATCAAGACAATTATGCTGAAAAGGATTTTAGGTACAATCATTTTTTGTTGGATAATAACCGGCTGTTTTGCACAAAGCAATCAGTTGGATTATTTTGTGCAGGCAGCTTTACAAAACAGCCCTTTGTTAAAAGAGTATCTTCTTAAAGTACAAATGTCCCGCTACGACAGCTTGCTGATTTTAGCCGCATACAAGCCACAGGTAACCGGTAATAGCTTTAACAATTATGCGCCGGTGATTAAAGGGTGGGGATATGATAATGCCATTACCAATGGAAGTAATATCAGCGAACTCGTTGGTGTTAGCAAACAAATACAAAACAAAAAGCTGGTGAATGCACAGTTTGAAAACCTTCAGATACAAAACCAGCAATTTGTAAATACTGCCAAAATAAGCAAACAGGATTTACAACGAACCATCATTGCCCAGTACATTACCGTGTATGGCGATCAGCAGCAATTAGGTTTTAATAAAGAAGTGTACGGTGTGCTTACACATGAGGAACTTATATTTAAGAAACTTAC
>JBKJUP010000098.1:0-158635 GCA_046590675.1 Ferruginibacter sp.
TATGATAAAAAATATTTCAGTCATCGGAGCAGGAACCATGGGTAACGGTATTGCACATGTATTTGCGCAGGCAGGATTTAGCGTAACGCTTGTTGATGTAAATGCAGATTTGTTGAAGAAGGCAGTCAGCACAATTGAAAGAAATTTGGACCGGCAGATTTTTAAACAATTGATTACAGAGGAGCAGAAAAAAAATACCCTTGATAATATCTCTACTGCTGTTGAAATTTTAATTGGTGTTAAAGATGCCGACCTGGCCATTGAAGCTGCCACCGAAAACACTGAAGTAAAAATAAAAATATTCAAACAACTGGATGCGGCAGCACCGGCATCCTGCATCCTTGCCAGCAATACCTCTTCAATTTCTATAACAAAGATTGCAGCAGCCACTCAACGTCCGACGCAGGTAATTGGTATGCATTTTATGAACCCGGTGCCGGTGATGAAACTGGTGGAAATAATTCCTGGCTATGCAACTGCAAAAACGATAACCGCAGCTATTGTTGAACTTAGCCAACAGTTAGGCAAAATACCTTGCCTGGTAAATGATTATCCCGGCTTTATTGCCAACAGGGTATTAATGCCAATGATCAATGAAGCCATTTACAGCCTTTATGAAGGCGTGGCCGGTGTAGAAGACATAGATACGGTTATGAAGCTGGGAATGGCACATCCAATGGGGCCGTTGCAGTTGGCAGACTTTATCGGACTGGATACATGCCTGAGCATTTTAAAAGTATTGCAGGATGGTTTTGGCAACCCTAAATATGCACCATGTCCGCTGTTGGTTAACATGGTAATGGCGGGAAAGCTTGGTGCTAAAAGTGGCGAAGGCTTTTACTTATATACGCCCGGCAGTAAGGAATTGGTGGTAGCTTCCAAAGCAGATCTAAAACATAATTAGTAAGGGTATTGTTAAGGTATGATAATTAAAATGAGCAGGAGATACTTCGATTAAAATAAATTCCGTTGCAACCTGCCTGTTGTGAAAAACTGGTGTAATAAAAGCACAATCAAAAGCAGGATTAGCATAATAGTTGCTAAATACATGACTGTAAAATCAGTAATTATTAGAAGCTAAAAATTATTATTATACTTACACCATGAAAAACACCAATAAGGCAATTGATACTTACATCGACAAATCTGCCGCATTTGCAAAACCCATCTTAAATCATATCAGGCAATTGGTTCACAAAGCCTGTCCCAATGTAGAGGAAAAAATAAAATGGAGTTTTCCTCATTTTGATTATAAAAATGAAATGATGTGCAGCATGGCTTCATTCAAAGAACATTGTGCGCTGAACTTTTGGAAAGCTGCACTGATGAAAGATCCTATTTTGTTAGAAAATGCAAGGTCTGAAGTTTCGATGGGGCACTTTGGAAGAATTACCAGTTTAAAAGATTTACCTGCTGATATAAAAATCATTGCTTTTATAGAAGAGGCAATGGAATTGAACGACAAGGGAATAAAATTACCAACGAGACCAAAAACCATTGAAAGAAAAGAGCTGGTGGTTCCGGATTATTTTGACCTGGCAATTAATAAAAATAAAAAAGCAAAAGCGACCTGGGATAATTATGCTTACTCCCATAAAAAAGAATATGTGGATTGGATCACCGATGCCAAATCAGAAGCAATAAGAAATAAGCGGATGGAAACAGCTATTGAATGGATAGCAGAAGGCAAGACCAGGAATTGGAAGTACAAATAAGCTGGCTGCCGATGGCGGCGGGATAAGTAAAGGGAAATTTTCACTGTAATAAGCTGCTACCATTTAAACCCTGGTAATACAAAATAAAAAATACTCCACCAGTTGTCTTCCAGTTGCATGTATAATTTGTAGGGACCGTTGTAATGTATTATTTCCCCGTTATCCATTACTGCATCGTACTTAAGCACTCCTTCGGCAAAGCCCAATGCAGGTAATCCTGCTTCCTGTATGTCAAAACTAACCAGGTCAATGTTATAGCCATCGTCATCAAATTTTTCAAAAGCTTCAAAGAATATTTTCATCTTTGCTATAATATCTTCTCTTGTTAAATGCTCACCTTCGTGTGAAATACAATCCCAGCTTAACTCTGTACAATACTCATTAAACTTCCTGGTAAACCAATGGTATAAAAAAGTGTGTGTTCTTTTTGTAATTTCTGCGGTATGGTTAGGATAAAATTCTTCGTAAATAAAATTAGTACTCATACCTGCAACAGGCTTGCATTCTACCTGCTGGGCGAATAACTTTTCAGTAATAAATCTGTACATGTCTTCATCAGGATAGGGCCCGTCGTTGATGTGCAACATGATATCATTGTCTGTTAAAAGTGTGATGAGATTCTTAACTGCAATTTTAATTTCGGCTCCGGATATTTCGTCCAGCGATTGCACTGCGGGGCTTCCTATTCTTTCGTAAACGGTGGTATTCGTTGATCTGGCATATTCATCTTCAAATGCCATCACGCATTTAAGAAATTTATTCTCAATATCAGGAGGTAAACCAGTGTGGCTTTCCATGTCAAAAGCATCGCCAAACTGTGCTTTCAATTTAATTTTCAACATCTCATTTTCAATCTTTAACTGCTCATTGGTATTGTGCGAAAAATTTTCTCCCATATCCATCTTTAAAATTTTATTGATATACAATATATCATAATTATCTAACCTATATCACAAAATTCCGGTAATTTATTTTTTAGGGATTGGTTTAACCTTACCCACAAGGCTATACGAATGATCTACCAATTCTAATAACTGCTTAACTGATAACTGCCCGTCAACAATCACGGTATTCCAGTGTTTTTTGTTCATGTGATAGCCGGGTAATACAGTGTCCGGATAAGTTTCTCTTAACTCCACAGCACGGTCAGGATCGCACTTGGCGTTGAATTGCAGCATTTCAGTATCAAGTGGCACCAACAAAAAAATCTTATTGTTAACCTTAAAAACTATCACACCATCTCCAAATGGAAAACCCTCCGTAACAGAAGGTTTTTGAATTACATATTCTCTGAGCGATTCTATATTCATTTATACAGTTTTGCTAGACAGACTTTTTTGCTTCCTTTAATTTTTCAGGCAACCGACCGGTGATCATGTGCCAGAACATTACAAAATCGCTCCCCAAACTATATAGCGGATAGGTAAATGTTGCCGGCCTGTTTTTCTCAATTAGATAATGACCTACCCATGCAAAACCGTAGCCACAAAAAGGTATCGCTACAATAAACCACCAATTTTTAAAAACAATCGCAGCAATTAAAAATACGATGATTAATGTAGTGCCTATAAAATGTAAAACCCGGTTTTTCGCATCTCCATGTTCAGTTAAATAATGGGGATAGAAACTCCAAAAAGTCTTGTATTTTTTTTCGGTCGCCATTCAATTAATTTTAAGAAAAATACAAAAATTGATGAACTCAATCAAGTTTTTTTACTTCCACCTGTTTTAATTCATTCAGGCGGTACAAAACTTCTGTAAGCCTGCCACGTGGAATACCTGTAGTGATGTTGCAGAATAATTGCATCTCTTTATTTATCACCGTACAATTACATTGCTTCAAAATCATCATGATGTCATTCATCTGTGTGTAATCAAAATGAATAACATACTTTGTTTCAATTTGCCGGTGAATAATTTTCGTTACCTGCAAAGCAAGGCTGGAAGTAGTCTTGTAGGCATTGATCAACCCGGGAACACCCAGCAACGTGCCGCCAAAATACCGCACGATTATGATGGCGGTATTGGTTAGTTCTTTACTATCAATTTGTCCCAATATAGGCTTGCCTGCTGTACCTGATGGCTCCCCATCATCACTCACTCTAAACACATTACCATCAGTACCTATGCGATATGCAAAACAATGATGCACTGCTTTTGGATGTTCCTTTTTTAAGTTTTGCAGATGCGCTTTAAACTCGTCCACCGTATCTATCGGAAAGGTATATGCAATAAACTTACTGCCTTTGTCTTTGAACTCTGCCATGGCAGGTTGATCAATCGTTTTATAAAATTCGGATTCGTTCATAATTCCTTCGATGCAATCGGTGATATGGATGTTATTGATTAATAATTTTGCCGTAAATATTTATTGTAGTTGATTCAACATTTATTAATGCTGCTAAGCTTTTTTGAAATAGTCAATGGTATCTGAGAAAATATTTTCACTAAAAGTTCTTATTTGCCCGGACAACTTTGGCGCAGCTATTCCTGCCACATTTTGCAATTGGGGGTTGGTAATTACCCTTGCCTCATCCCATATACCGCTATCAATAAAACCCTGTAGCAGCGTAGCTCCGCCTTCAACCATTACTGATTGAATATTCAGCGAAAACAATGTCTCCATCATTTCCGGAATAAAATTGCCGCCATCGTTTAGTTTGTAATAATGGATGTTTCCTTCTTCTACTTGTTTGATCGAATTAAATACAATCGTTTTTACAGCTCCATCCAGTAGCAATGAATTTTTAGGTAGCTGCAAAGATTTATCAATCACCAGCCGAACAGGGCTATTGCCTTTCCAAAGCCTGGTAGTTAATGAAGGATTATCTTTTATTCCAGTGTTGGTACCTACTAAAATGGAGGCAACTTCACTTCGCCATTTATGCACCAGGCGGTTCGAATAATCGTTGCTGATCAGTAACCTTCTGTCGTCATCAGTCCCTATTTTCCCATCACCCGTTTGGGCCCATTTTAAAATAATAAAAGGCCGTTGCTTTTCGTGAAAAGTAAAAAATTGTTTATTCAGTTCAATGGCCTCCTTATCTAAAATACCTGTCGTAACTGATATTCCGGCGTCCTGCATTTTTTGAATTCCTTTACCTGCCACTTCTTTGTAACTATCCCTGCATCCAATTACAACCTGTGGAATGCTGTGTTGAATGATTAAATCTGCACAAGGTGGTGTTTTACCAAAATGTGCACATGGCTCAAGAGATACGTAAATTGTTGCCCCACTTATAAACTGCCTGTCCTCCTCTTTTACACTGTTGATACAATTCACTTCTGCATGTGCCTTTCCATATTGCTGATGATAACCTTCGCCGATGATACAATCATTGTAAACCAGCACTGCTCCCACCATCGGGTTAGGTGCAACATTTCCGGCGGCAAGTTTTGCCAACTGAAAACAACGGCGCATATATGTTTCGTGTATCATCCGGCGGCAAAAATAGGAATAGAAAAATAAACTATATTGCTTTGATGAACATCAAAGCAATATACCGGCATTATTTACAACAATTGCAACCTATTTACTCCCCAGGTGAGGCCACAGTAATAACCGATCGGGTATTTGAATCTGTTGCAGGTATTCAACGTGCAGATATTATAAAAACACCCGACTTAATACCAGCAAAATCAATTGTAGTAAAATTGGATGATTGCCTGCAGCAGCTCCTGCAACACAAACCACTGCAATACGTTACCAGCGAAGCCTGGTTTTATAATATGAAAATATTGGTGAATGAGCATGTGCTGATACCAAGGCCCGAAACCGAAGAGTTGGTAAAATTGATAGTAGATGAATATCAAAACTTATTGATTAAAGAAAGCGCCTCATTAAACATTTTGGATATTGGAACCGGTAGTGGCTGCATTGCCATTGCATTAAAGAAAAATTTACCTGCGGCAAATGTTGCGGCCATTGACATCAGTTCATCAGCATTATGGGTTGGTGAAAAAAATGCAACAGATCAGCAGGTAACCATCAACTTTAGAGAACTCAATTTTTTATTGGAAGACAATTGGAAACAATTGTCACAATATGATATCATCGTGAGCAATCCGCCCTATATTCCCGAAAATGAATTAGTGAAAATGGATAAGAATGTAACCGGGTTTGAACCGCATACCGCCTTGTTTGTTCCCAATCATTCACCCCTGTTATTTTACGAAAAGATAGCTGCGTTCGGTAAAACTAATTTAGCCCCGGGAGGTAAAATATTTATGGAAATACATGAAGATTTTGGCAACCAGACTGCGGCATTATTTACCTCTTTTTATGAAGCAACAATCCTAAATGATTTGTTTGGAAAACAACGTATGATAACAGCAAAGGCTTTACCAGCCTGAATGAAAGCAGTTGTTATTCTGTACCACTCACGGTAGCAGAAGTAGTAGCACCAAGGCGCCTTGCAACTTTCATCACCTTTACAATTTCGCCCCATGCCGATGTAGAATCTGCATTGATTACAACAGCAGGTTTTATACTATCACCCTTATTAATATATTTTAATAAAGCCGACTCAAGTGAGTCCATAACGATCAACTTTGAACCCACATAAACGTTCTTATTTTTATCAACACTCACCACCACACTCTGCTTGGTTTTGGTATCGCTCTTTGCCCTTGGCACACTCATCTTAATCACATTAGGATTCGCCAATGTAGAAATCATTAAGAAAAACATCAACAGAATAAATAAAATATCATTCAACGGCCCCGTGTCCACTTCGCTATGTTCATCCCGTAATTTATTTCTTCTAAGCCCCATTATTAATTGTGTTGTATTTTAAACGTAGGTTTATTTTTATTGAGCCGGCAGTTGATTTTCAATTTAGCATCGTTGTGTCACTTGCCGATCTTATCGGCATCCCGATGTTACACTTAATCGGGACTTGTACCGCATACCATCTGGCATCGCCTGCTATCTTGTTGGCTCCTGCAGAATATCAATAAAATCGCTGCTTGCAGATTCCATCCTGTTGGCTGTTCTGTTAATCTGTGTATCTAAAAAACTATAACCCAGGTATGCCAGCATACCAATGATTAATCCACTGGCACTGGTAATTAATTTTATATACATCGCATCTGCAATCTGGCTAACAGATGGATTGGCGATGGTTGCAAATTCTTTTAAAAGCAACACCAACCCCACAATGGTACCCACAAAACCAAACAATGGTGCTATCCTGGATATAACAGAAAGCATTACCAGGTTTTTCTCCATTTTATACATTTCAAGTTTGCCTACATTGTCCATACTTTTTTCAATGGCATCAATAGGTTTACCAATACGCTGAATCCCTTTATCAATCATACGTGCAACAGGATTGTCTGTATTTTTTGCAAGGCTTCTGGCAGCAGTTACATTACCGGTAACAATATGATCCCTGATGATACGCATAAAGTTTTCATCGATCTTACTAACCTTACGAACAACCAGCAATCTTTCAATAAAAAAGAAAACTGCTAATGCAAATAAAATACCCAATGGTATCATTAAGGGGCCACCTTTTGTTAACAAACTCCAGACAGACTCTACCTGCCCGGATGTTGCTGCTGCTGTACTAACTGAATCGACCGGAACCTGTAATAAGATATCAAACATTGATTTTTTGATTTATGACAAATGTAATTGTTTCTTTTTTTGTCAGACGATTATTCCCAACATTCTTGCAATATGGATTTGTAAACGCAAACATCCGGCTAATGCCATGTAAAGAATTGTTAAAGTAAAAATAAGCAAAATTAAAAAGCCCCGTTAATACGGAGCTCTTTAAAAGAATTATTTATTCGATAAAATGTTTTAACTCCTTTGCAACTATTGCTTCTTTTCTAATTGTGTCATTGCCATTATTTGTTTCATGGTTTTCTCCATTCCATCACTTCCTCCATCCAGGAAAATAACATTGCCCTTGCCATATTCTGCAAAATTTTTAATGGCCTCTACCCACATGCTGAATAAAATAACATTTGTATCAAGGTTGGCCTGCTTCATTTCGGTTGCAGCCTGGCTCATACCACGTGCTACTTCTTCCCTAAACAATGCAACACCCTGCCCACGTAATTGTGCAGCCTGCCGCTCCGCTTCAGCAGCAATTTTAATGGCATTACCTTCTGCCTCGGCAGCTTTTGTTTTAGTAATTAATAATGCCTGTCCTTCATTTTCGGCGGCAGCTTTTAAATTATTACTGGCCACCACTTTACTCATGCTCGTCATAATTGCTTCATCAAAAGTTATATCATTGATCTGCAAATCCTGTACATGATAGCCCCAACCTTCAAGGGTTACATCTATTTGTTCTTTCACGTTTAATACAATATCCCTACGCACATTTAAAACTTCTGCTTGCTTTTTAGTAGATACAAAAGCCCTGATACTTCCTTCAACAGTACGGATCAAAGCCTGCATCAAATCTTTTTCGCTGATAAATTTAAAGGCCACATTTTTAATGGTTTCTTCTTCTACATTCATCACCGAAAACAGGATCATCGACTTAAAATAAACATTGGCCTGGTCAATAGTCACAGCCTGGAATTCCAATTCAACAGAGCGGTTTTGAATACTCACTCTTTTATAGATCTGCTCCAGGAACGGAATTTTAAAATTCAGTCCCGGTCGTAGAATACGTTTGTATTTTCCAAACATAGTTACCACACCTATCGTACCCTGGTTGATAGTTACAAAACATCCCAGCAAGGCCAACACTAATAAAATAATCCACCAATAATGGCTTAAAATTTCCATAATATTATTTTTTTTTGAAGATAGTATTTTTTCAAAGAGCCATTAAAAAATTTAACTATGTTCTTCCCAAATCATCGCAAGGTGAACAATGGTTTCTGCAGCCTTTGCCATATCCTTTGTTCCTACCCATTCCAGTTTGCTGTGGATGTTTTGCATACCGGTAAATATATTGGGGCATGGCATACCGATATAACTAAAACGGCTTCCGTCCGTACCGCCCCTTATACTTTCTTTTTTTACGTGCAGGCCTGCCCGCTGGATAGCTTCTTCGGCATATTCAACCACCTGCGGATATCTATCCAGCACTTCTTTCATATTCCTGTATTGCTCCGTGGCAGCATATTGTACAGAAGCACCCGGAAATTTAGCCACTGTATCTTCAGCAATTTGTTTTAGTATTTCATGATGATGTTGTAAACCTGTAAGCGTAAAGTCACGAACAATGAATTGTATGGTAGCCCTTTCCGCAATGCCATTTACAGCTACGGGATGTACAAATCCCAGTCTTCCTTCGGTAGTTTCGGGACTCCATCCATCTTTTGGCAAAGCATCGAGAATTGCACCGGCAACTTTCAATGCATTTACCAGTTTGCCTTTTGCATAACCCGGATGCATAATTACACCGTCAACAGTGATAGTGGCACCATCTGCACTAAATGTTTCATCTTCCAAACTTCCTGCTTCTCCTCCGTCCAGTGTATAACCGAAACTGGCACCCAATTTTTGCATATCCACTTTCGCTGTGCCCTTGCCAACCTCTTCATCTGGTGTAAAAAGTATTTTTATATCGCCATGTTTTACCGCAGGATTTTGAATAAAAAACAGCGCTGCTTCCATGATGGCAGTTACGCCTGCTTTATCATCTGCACCTAATAGTGTAAGTCCACTTGCAGTAATAATTCCATGATTGATGTGTTCTTTTAAATAGGGAAAGTCGGCCTGGCGCAGCACCTGAGTAGTATCGTCGGGCAACACGATATCGTTGCCATTATAATAACGGTGGTGTATGGGTTTCACATTGGTACCACTACAATCCGGCGCAGTGTCCACATGGCTGCAAAAACATATTGCCGGAATATTTTTCTTGTTGCTGTTGGCTTCGATGGTTGCATAAACGTATCCAAACTCATCAGTTAGGGCATTGGTAACGCCCATGCCTTGCAACTCCCTGCACAACATTTTACTAAGGTTCTTTTGTTTTTCTGTAGAGGGGCTGGCATTACTTGTGGGATCACTCTGGGTATCAACCTGCACATAACGAATTAAACGTTCGGCCACATTATCGGGACTAATTTTTATCATAGAAATGTTTTTTATGATTAACAAGGGCTTAATTAAAAAAAGCAGTTTGCGTATGCAAAACTGCTTAAAGATTTTATTATTGCGGGAAAATTATTATTAACGGTACAGGCCCGTGTTTCCTGATAATTGTTAAACTATCTCAACAAGTTCGATGTCAAACACAAGCTCTTGTCCTGCCAAAAAATGATTGGCGTCTAAAACAATCACGTCATCTTTTACCTCAACCACAATAACAGGCACCGGTTGTCCGGCCTGGTTACTCAAAGTAAGCGACATGCCTGGCTCAAGTTTCATATCGTCTGGTACATTTTCTTTTGGAAACTCAATAATTGCTTCCTCCGATTTTTCTCCATATCCATCTACAGGCGCAATATTGATTGTTTTCTTTTCGCCAATATTCATTCCCGGCATTGCCGCATCAAATCCTTTAATCATCATACCTGCACCCACGGTAAACTCCAATGGTTCTCTGCCCACTGAAGAATCGAATTGTTCTCCATTTATCAGTTTTCCTGTGTAGTGTACTTTTACTACATCACCTTCTTTTACTTGTGCCATTGTTAATTTTTTTACACCCTACCCTCACCTCGTTTTACTGAAGGTTTAAGAAGATAGCAGTTCGTTAATTATTTTGTTGATAATTGGATTAATCCAATTAAAAGTTGCAATCATTCTACCAAAAAAGTCAGCTTTTTTTTGCTGAAATTATCAAAAGCAGCTCTCAGCCTGATTACAATTTGGCGGCAAATTAAAACTTAATGCGGATTACACAATTAATTTGACCGATTAATTTATCAATGATGCAATTGCCTTACTCAATTAAATTATGTAGGAAAATAAAGATTTTAAAAAAAAATAAGAGAATGTACCGTACCCAATTATTAAAGGAACTGTTCAATTTCCAGGAGAGAAACTGGTTTTTCTAAAATTACAATGGATTTATCAAGACCTTCCCTAAAATCTTTTGGGAGTCTGTATGCGCTCATCAGGGTAATTTTCATCAGCGGATACTTTTTATGTATTGACTCAACAGCATCCCAGCCCATGCCATCAGGCAGATTATTGTCGAGTATCAGTGCATCGGGCACTTCTGTATTTAGAAAGTTAAAACCGTCTTTCAGTGTATGAGCAATTTGCACAGCATACAATTTCCTGGTAAGAAACTGTTTGATCATCACACAAAGATCAACCTCATCATCAATTATAAGAACCTTTTTCATTAATTAATTTTCAATCTATATTCATTTAGATTATTGTAGTTTTAAAATAACGATAAATTGAACTCAATATTTCCCCATCTCAAAGAAGAAATTCCTGCACCATACAATAATAAAATTGTCCTTTTAGTATTTATGATGAACTATAATATACCAACAACGTTTTGAACTATAACCAGGCTTATTTATGTAACCAATAAAACAACACTAATTGAATGGTTGACAAAAAATAGAAAGGACAAAGTACAAAAATAATATGTATGAAATATGTTAAGAACTGATCAATTAATTTTTACAGGATATAAACAGATAGTTGGTGGAAGCCAAAAAAAATAAAAAAAGAGAGGGGCCAGGATGAAAATCCAGCCCCATTTTTTATCCAATATCCTATGAAAAACCTATACATTAAGTAGTAAATAGTATGCCAGTTTTATTGACGTATAAAACAACCTTCCGCTGGGAAAATATTTCTACAATCAATTTATTTATCCTAAATAATGGGTAATTTATTGACATTTTCCCGATAACATTATATAAAAAAAACAGGGGTAAATGATTTGAATATTCACCAAATCTATAAACCCCTACAGGTTAAAAAAAAAATCCCTTCCGAAAATTACCGATTGTAATTATTCCCGAAAAATGAATTGACAAATGCCTTACCATAAAAGATTGTAGTTGCAACTAATTTGTCTTTTTTACTTTTCCGGCATCTCTTTTAGCATTTCGCTTAAATTCCATTTGGTCATCTGCTTCATCAATAGAATGGCTTTGTTGCAAATTCTGTTCTTTCTTTGTAATGCTGCTAAGATGACTGTAATATTTCTGAATTATTTTCATTTCCTCTTCGGTAAGGCTTTCCACATCTACCAACCTGTTACTTGCAAATTCGTGCGCTGCTACTAACTCATTTAACTTTAGTTGTATTGCAAGGGAGTCTTTGTTTTGCGATTTTTGTATCAAAAAAACCATCAAGAATGTAATGATAGTTGTACCGGTATTAATTACCAGTTGCCAGGTTTCAGAATAGTGAAAAAACGGACCTGTTAACGCCCATATTATCACCAGCGAAAGCGCACATACAAATGCGGGTGAGCTGCCTGCGGCTTTTGTAACTTTTTCTGAAAAACTATCAAAAAAACTTTTTCGCTTTTTACCGGTTTGCTTTTTCATTTTAACTGTTTAAGATTTTAGGGAATAATTGCCTTCCATTTTTCTATTACCAAATTGTATGCTCAAAAATTAGCGCACCATTTTATTCTACAAATAAGTTAATAGCGCCATTAAGGAATTATTCATTCAGTTTGTGAGGAAACAATTCTACATCCAAAAGCCATTGTAAAATAGCGCCGTTCATAGATGTTTAAAAGATATTCATTAAAGTAGGGAGTTAACCTAACTTTCAAAAAGAATGAAGCCAGTTGTTACAACACTGCCAAACGATTTTTATAAAAAACATGGCATGATTATTTGAGTTTACCAGTAAACAATTACTCAATTCTTAATAAGCCAGGTTATGACAAAAACAACTAAAAAAATATTGATAGGTGTGTTAAGTACTGCATTTGTAAGTGCAGTTGTGTATTTACTCGTTTCACCTAATGAAAGCGATACCCGGAAAAAAATTGCAGATAATTTAGGTGATTGGGCAAGTAGTATTGGCGATTATTTTTCCGCCACTAAAGAAGAAATACCAACAGTATAAAATCCATTTAATATAGCTCTTTTAAATTGTCCTCCTCATAGAAACACATTAAAGTAAGGCGAATCTGAAAGGTTCGCCTTTTTAAATAAAATGAAATTATCATGTCAGAAAAAAAGGATAAACATCCAGTAAAAAGCACCGGTACATTTACAGATTCAACAACAGATCATATTGATGTAAATGACGGATTAGTTCCTGATAATATTGCGGGCCTTAAAACAAATTCGGAAGCAGAACGATTGAAGGAAGCGGCCATTAAAAAAGCAACTGAGCCCTTAGAAAGCCGGACCGCCAAATCTGCAAATAAAGAGCAATAAAACCCAAGGCTGCACATTTAGTTGTTTGCAAAACTTAATCATTCTTTATTAGCGCCGGCGTTTTAAATGGCGAGATAAATACTGTGGGTTATACCTCTATTTTCATTCCCCGGAAATTTTTATACAGCTTGTAAAAAACACAATTTTGTACAACGGTTATCTTCGTTCACCCTTTTCTTACTCCTCAATCATTTTATATTATAACAAGCATTGGTTTCAAAATATAAAGCATTTTCAACTTTGTTTTGTGACAAAAAATAAACATTTTGTAGAATTTTATCGCCAACCTACCTGGACTAAACCTGGTGAAAATATTGGCCAGTGGTACATTTAAGTTTACCACAAGTGAATTTGTAGCACTTATTAACCTGCACGCTTTTGGTAAAATTCTTGTGTCTAAAAATGAAATTAAAATCCCCTTTAAAAAGAAAGAGAGAAAATGATACGTCAGTCGCAGTCACAAAAGCAACATCAGAAGATACTTCCGCAACAGCTTCAGCTCCTTGGAATTTACCACTTGAATATATTGGAACTGGAGCAAAGGATAAAAGATGAACTGGATGATAATCCTTTATTAGAAGACACTGCTATAGATGAACCATTGCCTGAACAAAAAGAGCAGAACGACCAACCTCAGGATTTTCAAAACTGGGAAGAATATGTGTATGATGACATTCCAAATTACGCAGTAGAACATCAGAATTACCTACACGATGATGCGGTGAATATGCCCATAAAAGATTCACCCGATTTTCGGGCCGGGTTAAAACAACAACTCATAAATCTTAATTTAAATGAAGCAGAAAAAAACATTGCGTTGTTTTTGCTGGATTGTATTTCGGACAATGGATACATTGAAAGATCTATCGCCGATTTAGCAGATGATTACTCATTTATGTTCAAATCATTTGTAGAAGAAAAATTAATTGAAAGCATTCTAATTAAAATACAAGACCTGGAGCCAATAGGTAATGGCTGTAGGAATATCCGTGAATTTTTATTAAAACAATTATCGCTTCAAAAGCAATGCCCTATCGTAAAAAAAAGCATGGAACTGGTTACCTGTTACTATGAAGCACTTCAAAAAAAGAACTTTCAAAAAATTTGCACCTCAATGAATATTGATGAGGAAGAGTTGTCAATCATTCTAAAACATATTTCCCGTTTACAACTTAGTCCCATAAATATTGATGTTGAAAATCAGCCACTGAAATATTCTATTATACCTGATTTTATTTTATCACAAGAAGGCGAATCCCTTTCTGTGAACTTATATAAGCAGCGGGCAAATGGCCTGCACATCAATGAAGCCCTTGTCAAGGATATTGATGAAAGTAAACTGAAGCGTACCAACGATAAATCTGCAACACAATATTTAAAAAGCAAATTGTTATCGGCACAATGGTTTATAGATGCCATACAGGAAAGAGAAGAAAACATGTTGAAGATAGTTAGCGCCATCGTTAAAATACAAAAAAACTATTTTTTAACCGGTGATATTTCGTGCCTGGAATCCATGGTTTTAAAAGACATCGCTGAAAAAGTTGGGCTTGACATTTCAACAGTTTCAAGGGTTACCTGCAACAAATATATTGATACACATTTTGGCCTGGTACTTTTGAAAGACCTCTTCAGCGAGGGAATAATGAATGACGAAGGCCTTTCGGTAAGCAATAAAGTGGTACAAATAAAATTGAAGGAAATCGTAGAATCAGAAGATAAAAAAAGTCCCCACAATGACATTCAACTGGCAAAATTGTTAAGTGACCAGGGGATAAAAATTGCACGTAGAACCGTCGCTAAATATCGGGACCAATTAAAAATACCGGTTGTAAGCATGCGTAGAATATTGGGGAAAGGATATGAAGCGAACCAACAGGAAGCTTATAATTTTGGATAAAAAAATAAGAAAACTTAGAATAATTCCGACATCCCAAGTTGGAAAAAGGAACAAAAATGGCATGATTTTGGAATTATATTTTTTAGATTAGTTGAGCACACATCCTTTGAGGATTCTATATATATATTCAAACAAAAAATAAAGCGGCAACCGGGTTGGTGACCGCTTTATTTTTTGCAATCCATTTAAGAAGTTACTTAAATTTAATTTTGCAAAAATATTAGAGTGGAAAATGATGTAATAAATAGGAAGTTTAAAGAAATTCCTATAAAAATATGTAACAGTGCAATGTCACTCAAGATGCCATAATACAAATGCTGATGAACAAAAAAACTTCCTTTGAAAAATCTTTTAGAAAATATTATGGAGTCTTTTTTTGAATGCTTTCTACTTCTTTAATAAACTCATTGGTGTCCACATCTGAATAGGCCCCGTAAGCATCTACCAGGGTCCCCTTGTTTCCATCGGTACATGTAATGGCATACAAGATGCTGTTATCTTCCGGATCTGAAGCTCCTTCAAATCTAAAAAAATTAGTGATAGAAACCTGGTCAGATGTGTAAGAAATATCGCTGTTTAACCCGATAAGTTTTTTGCCCTCTGCTTTAAAATTTTCAGTAAAACCATCTGCCAACATTTTTTCAAGGCACTCTACCAATGTCTTCATCTCATGGGGAGTTGTTTTTCCATCCATAATTTTAATTTTGTAAATGATAAAATGTGGTCCATATATTATTAGCCGAAGCTTATTTATGCCACTATTAATTATACAAATAACAGTCCACAGTTTTTAACGCGATTGCCCAAACCTTTATCATCGTGAAACAACTCCTTACCAGGTAAAAAAAATCAGCAATTTTTAGAATTAAAATCAAAAGGACGCAATCCATACCTCAATTTGTTTCACAGAAGAAATGAGATGTGGAGATCTGAGCATGAGCCAAATGCTTTAAGGATATTATTTCAATACAACTGCCAGTTTCAACTGTAAATCATTGGGAAGATAATATGCATGGTGCTTTTGTATTATAGATCAAAGGTGGATGCCTTTGCTAACATCCCCTTACACTAATCGGTAAATTCAAAATTTCTTTTTTATTATACAATGTTAATTTGCTCATGACGCCTTACGTTTTTTAGCGGATAAGCTCGCCTGTAATTGCTCCATAAGATCTTTCGATTTTGAATGTACCACTTTCAGTGGCTTGAACGGAATAGTTTTGCCTTTAGATTTGGCCCTTATGATTTTTAATAGCTTACTACTATAATCGTCTTTAAAAAGTTTGGGGTTAAATGGCTTTGTTAACTGATCAATCAGCGATATGGCCATTTTTATTTCGGCAGGTTTGCTTTTAGCAGACGGTAATTCCAGTTCGCCGGGATCCCTGATTTCTTCGGGAAAGCGAAGCCGGTTTAGCATCAGCATATTATCAATAGATTTTATCATACAAACATGTTCCCTGTCACGCATTACAAAAGTTCCAAGGCCAACCTTGCCGGATTTTAATAAAGCTTCCTTTAATAAAATATAGGCCCTGGTGCCGGTTTTATCAGGTTTTATATAATAGGGTGATTCAAAATATACACTTTCAATTTCCGCCTGCTGCACAAACTGAATAACTTCAATATGGGATGATTTTTCAGGCGATGCTTTTTCAAAATCCTTCTCGTCCAACACCACATATTTATCATTGAGCAGGTATCCTTTCACGATATTTCCCCACGGTACTTCTTTTTGAGTCTTTTCGTTCACCCTTTTAAACTTAATATTTGAGCCGTCTTTTTTATCCAGCATATCAAAGTCAAGATTACTGCTTTGCGTTGCGGTATATAATTTAACCGGAATATTCACCAATCCAAAACCAATAGAACCTGTCCAAACAGCTTTCATTTATTTTTATTTTAAGTTGAAATTAAATTTTTCAATCACTATGTATGAATGCAGGTATTAATCCAATCGATCAATACTGCTGGCAATATTTACTTTAAAAGAAAATTTTATACCATCATCTGTGTATTGAAAATAACTGCAGAAACCACCCTTGTAACCCGGCCGGCGCTTATTTGTGAAAACTTTTCTACACATAAGTATTAGAGAATATTAATAAAAGATCCCGCCAATAAATTATAAGAAAAAGTCTTTGCAAAAACAACTGCTAACTTCTAAAAATATTTAAAAACTTTCTACCATATTTAATAACATTTCTATAACTTTAGATTCGAAATATTCACCAACTGCTGTTATGAGGGATAAAAATCTGCATCAAAAAAGTAAAATACTTAAGGAATTGTATTTTGAGCAAAGCCTCTCATGCGCAGGTTTATCATCAAAAATTCACAAAAGTTTTCCCCTAACCCAAAAGCTTATAGAAGAGTTACTGGCTGAGAATAAAATCGTGGAATCTGGTTATGCCCCCTCCACCGGTGGCAGAAGACCTCAAACCTATTCGCTGGAAAAAGATTCCATGTATTTATTAGGCGTTGCCATGGACCAGTTTGTAACAAAAATTGTAATTGTAGATATGCAAAACAATTTTGTTACGCCGGTTACGTCTATTGTAATGCCACTTCAGAATAATCAAAAGGTAATGCTGATACTGGCAAATGAAATCAATAGGATTATTACAGAATCAGGCATACCAAAACAAAAAATATTGGGCGCAGGAATAGGGATGCCAGGGCTTGTAAATGTGCAAAAAGGTATGAACTATTCATATATGCAGTTTGGTCATAAAAGCCTTACTAAAGCCATCACGGAAAAAATAGGTATCCCGGTGTTCATTTTTAATGACTCAAGCGGTATTGCCTTAGCCGAGTTAAAATTTGGTGCTGCCAAAGGAGAAAAAAATGCACTCGTAATAAATATTGGTTGGGGTATCGGATTAGGAATGATACTAAACGGCGAGTTATTCCGCGGCCATGATGGCTTTGCAGGTGAATTTAGCCATATCCCACTTTTTTTAAACGGCAAATTATGCGCCTGCGGAAAAAGTGGTTGTCTTGAAACAGAGGCTTCCCTTTTATTGATGATTGAAAAAGCAAAAGAGGGTCTTAAGAATGGCAGAAATTCTATGTTGGGAAATATGATGTCAGAAGATCCTGAGATATCAATTGATGAATTGGCAAAGGCTGCCACCCAGGGAGATCAGTTTGCTGTAGAACTCTACTCAGACGCCGGGTATAAAATCGGAAAAGGTGTAGCTATTCTTATTCATATTTTGAATCCACACCGTGTTATATTAAGTGGACGTGGGGCATCTGTGGGGCATATTTGGAAAGCGCCCATACAACAGGCGTTGAATGAACACTGTATTCCCAGGTTATATCAGAATACAGAAATCGAAATTTCAAAACTGGGTATCAATGCAGAGCTGATAGGCGCTGCGGCCCTCGTAATGGAAAACTTTACCAAACTGTCAGAACCTGCAGGTTTTGCTTTAGCTGAGGCTTAAATCAGTAAATTATTTACCAATATCCTTTGTTCTGCTTAACATATATATAAAATGTATGCAATGCGGCATTAAAAGCTATTTTCTTATACCTGATACTTTTCTGACCACCCCGGAAAAAAACAACGCTGACCTTTGAAAGATTTATCCCAAAAACGATGCGCTGTTAATTTTATTTAACTGTGTATTTAACCAAATTAATTACCAAAAAAATTAAAAAAATGAGAAACAAAGCTAAATCCTTACTGGTGCTGCTTTGCCTGTGTTTATCGGGCTCGGCAGTACTGGCACAGGCAATGAAAACAGTAACCGGTGTAGTACAAGACGCCCAGGGTACGCCATTGGTAGGTGCCTCGGTAAAAGAGTCTGGCGGAAAAACTACGGTATTAACTGACAACAATGGTGGATTTTCACTCTCCGTAAAGCAGAATGCCACCATCCTTGTAAGCTATGTTGGCTTCCAGGAAAACAGTATGAAAGTTGGGGCCGGAAGTACTTACACCATTACGTTACAGACAGTTGACGGCACTTTAAACGAAGTAGTTGTAACCGCCCTCGGAATCAAAAAAGAACAAAGAAAAGTAGGTTATGCAGTTTCTTCGGTTGGTGGTGAAGACATCAGTAAAGCAAGGACTACCAACGTTGCACTGGGTCTTACTGGCCAGGTTGCCGGTTTAAATGTACATGGCACCAATGGCGGCCCCGGTGGATCAGCCCGTATTTTACTACGTGGTGTTTCCAGCTTAACAGGTGGCGGCTCGCCATTGTTTGTTATAAACGGAGTGCCAATGGATAACAGCCAGAGAGGTAGTGCGGGGGAATGGGGAGGTGCTGATAACGGTGACGGTATCGGAAACATTAACCCTGATGACATTGAAACAATGACTGTGTTAAAAGGCCTCGCTGCCTCTGCATTATATGGTTCAAGAGCAGCCAATGGCGTAATATTAATTACAACAAAAACAGGCAAGAAAGGCAGTGCCGAAATTGAATATAACACCAACCTGGTAGTTGATAAAGCTGTTGACAATACTAATTTTCAGTATTTATACGGCCAAGGAACAGGCGGTCTGAAACCAACCACAGCATCCGGCTCAAAAGCTACGGCCCGATTTGCATGGGGTTCTAAATTAGATGGTTCATCTTTTACAGGCTTTGATGGTAAACCAGCCAACTATTCAGCATATAAAGATAATGTTGCAGATTTTTACAGAGCTGGCCCGTCTTTCACCAATACCCTGTCCGCAACCGGTGGGGGCGAAAAAGGTACTTATCGCATATCACTTTCTAACCTTAGCAACAAATCCATTGTTAGAAACGGCGCACTCGAAAGAAAGACCATCAACTTTAATATTGATCAACATGTTACCGATAAATTATCTTTTGGTGTAACAGCCAATTATATCGATCAGGACAGCAAGAACCCTCCGCAACTAAGTGATGGTCCTGGTAACCCAAATAACGGAACTTTCCTTGCGCCTAATATCCCATTAAAATCTTTAGACCCGGGTTATGATGCCAATGGAAGAGAAGTAGTTTTCAGTGATGATAACTATGTTACCAATCCTTATTTTGTAATTAACAGGTGGAAAACAGATGTTGCCAGGAAAAGACTGATCTCTTCCGTATCATCCAAATATCAATTTGCAGACTGGATATTTTTACAGGGCCGTGTTGGTTACGATGTGGAACATGACAGGGGACTTGGTGTTACGCCTACGGGTACAGATTACTCCTACAATTCAGCGGGCCAGTCTGGTGGTATAAACTTAAACACCTCTGAAAGGTCTGAACTTAACTTTGATGCATTGCTGGGCATAACTAAAAAATTAACCGGCGATATTACGCTTGATGCAACCCTGGGTGGAAACATCAGGAAAAATAAATACGAAGGTTTGGGAATAGGTGGTGGTCCGTTTGTAATTCCTTACCTGTATGCACCTGGTAATGTATTAAGCTTTAACAGATCTTACGATTTCGCAAAACGAGAAGTTCATTCAGGATTTTACTCCGTAGATTTTACCTATAAAAATTATCTTACTTTAACTACTACCGGCAGATACGATGCTTTTTCTACCTTGTATAATTCAGGCATCGAAAAGTCAAAACGTAATATCTTTTCTCCTTCGGTTTCAGGAAGCTTCATCTTTTCCCAATTAGTGAAAATACCTGCGCTTTCTTACGGTAAAATAAGAGCTTCATTTGCACAAACAAGTGGCGAGCCTTCAACACCCTATCAAACAGCAGTTTATTACAATGTTGGTGGTGCTATCAACGGAACTTCAACAGGTAGCTTTAGCGGTACCTTACCTAATCTGTTCTTAAAACCTTATCAATTAAAGGAATTTGAAATTGGTACAGAACTCAAGTTCTTTCACAATCGTTTCGGAATTGACTTTGCTTACTTCAACAGGAAGTCAACCAATGAGATCATGAACGCCAATATTAGCTGGGCTACAGGATACAACCAGTCTGTAATTGCCAACGGATCAATTCAAAATAAAGGGATTGAATTAATGGTGACCGTTACTCCCATCAAAGCCAGAGATTTCTCCTGGGATGTAAGCTTTAATCTCACCTCTATTAAAAACACCGTATTAAAAACAGATGCTTCTGACAACAATTTAGGTCTTGGTACATACAGGCCTTTGAATGCGAATACAGCCTATATTATCGGCCGTGCCGGACCTCAGATTTTGGCCCGTGATTACACCTACAGCACCAAAGGTCAAATTATAGTTGATGGAAGTGGCTTACCTGTTCAGGGTGCACTTACCCCATTAGGGTCTGTTCTTCCTAAATTATATGGTGGATTTAAAAATGATTTCACCTACAAAAATCTAAACCTTTCTGTTCTTTTTGATTATAACTATGGTAACAAAATTCTTTCTGCTACCAGTTACTATGGGCTTTTACGTGGTCTTGATCAAAGAACATTGGTTGGCAGAGAAACAGGTATTAAAGTGGATGGCGTTTTAGCCGATGGTACAACTGCGAATACAGTTACTGCCAGCGCTGAAAATTATTATCGTCGCTTAGCCAGCATCTCTAAAGTAAATGTACTGAGCGGTGACTATATCAAACTACGCCAGCTAACATTAGGTTATACTATCTCGGAAAAAGCATTCGAAAAAATTCCGGTTTTCAGATCTGTTCAGATATCACTGGTTGGCCGCAACCTTTGGACAGTAATGAAGCATACCGATAACATTGATCCGGAATCAGGTTTTTCTTCAACCATTAGATATGCAGGTATTGAAGGTACCAGTCTTCCATCTTCAAGGTCATTTGGTATCAATGCTAACTTTAAATTCAAAAAATAACGACAATGAAAAAAATCCTCATAAATACCGCACTTGTTACAAGCCTTTTTGTAGCAGGGTGCACCAAAAACTTTGATGATACCAATACGGATCCTACCAAAGCCTCGGCAAGTAATTTTGATCCAAATTTATTGTTACCATCCGGCCAGCTTGGTTACCTGGATGCCACAACAGGCTACAATGGACCCATACTTTTTCAAAGCATGTGGATACAGTCTTTTGCCTCTGCAATTTTCCCAGGCTACTATAGCGGTGGAGATAAATATGTACAGGGTGGTAGTTTCTTTAATTACCAGGGAAGAACCTGGGATGCTGGTTACCGCTCTGCCAGTTACCTCAGGGAGGTACAGACTCTTACAGCAGGAAACCCTGCTCAAAGCAACCTAAGCGGCATTGCTGTTATTTGCGAAGTACTGAATATTGAGGCTATCACTGATGTGTACGGTGATGCTCCTTACTCCCAGGCTTTACTGGCTAAGGCTGGTATTTCTCAACCGGTTTATGATAAGCAACAGGATGTTTACACACAAATGTTTAAAAAACTGGACAGCGTTTTGCCAACTTTAGATGCTGCCAAGGCCAAACCGACAAACGATGTTTTTCCTTACAAAGGAGATATCAGCCAGTGGAAAAAGTTCGGCTATTCATTGATGTTACGCCTGGCTATGCGCTTAACAAAAGTGGATGCAGCCACTGCAAAAACCTATGCTGAGAAAGCTTATGCAGGAGGTGTTTTTTCCAGCAACGCTGATAACGCTTTTATTAAGTTTGATAATGCAAATGGTTTTTCCAACGCCAACTCAAGATCTATCGGTACCAAGGAAGATTATGCGGAAGTAAAATGGGGTAAAAAATTAATCGATTACCTTAAAACCACCGCTGATCCACGTTTGAGTATAATGGCAGAAGTACCACAACCCGGTATTATTAATGCCGATGACCAGAAACTGCCAGGAGACGGTACGCCTGCAAAACAGCAAGGCATGCCAAATGGATATGATCAAAACGGAGGCGCTACAGATATTTCAAAAGCACCTGGTTATCCCGGAGCTTCCGGCACCGGGGCAGATGCAAATGCGACGGGTAATTATAGCAGGCCTACTTCAGCAGTTTACCTTGCCTTAAATACCCCTTCATTTGTCATGAGCTATGCACAAACAGAATTCTTACTGGCCGAGGCTGCGGTGAGAGGCTGGAATGTAGGTGCAACAGCATCCGTACATTATAAAAATGCTTTAAGCGCTGCAATACAAACGCTGGGTGCATTTAGCACTGCTGGTGCAATCAGTGCAACGGTAGCAGATGCGTATGCCACGCTGGCGCCGCTTGATATAACTTCAATGGCTAATTCCCTGGAGCAAATCAATACGCAATACTGGGTACTTGAAAGTTCTTTGTTTGACTTCGATGAAGCGTGGAGCAACTGGAGAAGATCAGGATATCCTGTATTAACACCGGTAAATTACCCGTCTAATTTTACAAACGGAACAATACCAAGAAGGCAAGCTTATCCAACAAGCGAAATCTCCAATAACCCGGCAAATTATGCTGCTGCAGTTGCAGCATTGCCAGGTGGAGATACTTATACAGGTCGTGTATGGTGGGATAAATAATATTAAAATATCAACCCCATCCAATGTTAAGCCAAAGGACTATCATAATTGGTAGTCCTTTGGTTTTTTAAAAGCAATCACTTTTGCCCGATCAAATTTTATCCGGTCAAACTGCCATACAAGTTAGCCTCATTTGTACTACTCTTTAACCGTGGCCCGGCGCTACTTAATTTTAAGCCCTTGTCATTTCGTTAAATCATCTTTAGGCCCTTTGGCTTTAAAATATTTTAAAATAACTTTGAGTATGAAGCCTGTAACTATTCTAATCTTGTGCTTACTGTGTTTTTCAATATCAGCTTCTGCTCAATCCCCCTTGTTTGAACAACTTACTTCAAAAGAAACCAACATAAAATTTAGTAACGACATCAATGAAACAGAAGACCTGAATGTACTGGCTTACGAATACTTCTACAATGGCGCAGGTGTAGCAGTGGGCGACATAAATAATGATGGATTGGAAGATATTTTTTTTACGGCTAATATGAAGCCCTGCAAGCTTTACCTGAACCTTGGTAACATGCAGTTTAAAGATATTACCGATGACGCCAGCCCTGATCTAAAAGGGAGAAAAGGAGGCTGGAAAACGGGTGTTACCATGGCAGATGTAAATGGTGATGGCTTACTCGACATCTATATTTGTTATTCAGGAAAAGTAGGTGATGATATGCGCCGCAACCAGCTTTTTATCAACCAGGGAAATTCTAAATTTAAAGAAGAAGCAAAACAATATGGCCTTGATGATAAAAGCTTCAGCACCCAGGCTGTGTTTTTTGATTATGATAATGATGGCGACCTTGATATGTTTTTACTAAACCACAGTACAAAAAAAATTGATAACCTCGAGTTTGCAAACCTGAGAAACCAGGTTGATTCTTTAGCTGGTGATAAGCTGTACGAAAATATAAATAATCACTTCCTGGATGTTTCAGCCAAAGCTGGATTAAGACAAAATCCAATGACCTTTGGATTAGGAATAGCTGTTGCAGACATTAATAAAGATGGCTTCCAGGATTTATATGTTACCAACGATTATAACGAGCCGGATTATCTCTACATCAATAACGGGGATAAAACTTTTACGGATAAATCACAAAGTACACTGAGATACTTATCGCAGTTTTCGATGGGTGTTGATATAGCCGATTTCAATAATGATGGATTGCCGGATATCATGTCGCTTGATATGTTGCCGGAAGATAACCGCCGCCAGAAACTATTGCAATTGCAGGAGAATTACGAATCTTTCGAGTTAATACAAACGCAGCAACTATACGATCAATACATGCGCAACATGTTGCATTTAAACAATGGTGACGGCACTTTCAGCGAAATAGGAAGGCTCGCCGGCGTATCTGCAACAGACTGGAGCTGGAGTCCTTTACTGGTAGATTTTGATAATGATGGCTACAAGGATTTGTTTATTACAAATGGATATTTAAGAGATTATACCAACAAAGATTTTTTAAAATATTGGGGCGATTATAAAATTAAAAAAGCCATGGATCGTGAGCCTGCTTTGTTATTGGATCTTGTAAAAGCAATGCCCACCACAAAAGTCCCCAATTATATTTTTAGGAATAACCACAACCTCACTTTTACCAACGAGCAAAAAGCCTGGGGCTTTACCACTCCGGTTATTTCCAGCGGCGCTGTTTATGCAGACCTGGACAATGACGGCGATATGGACCTGGTGATCAACAACGTAAATGAAGTGGCTTCTATTTATAAAAATACCAGCCGGGAGTCGGGTGGCAATAATTATATTTCTCTAAAGCTTACTGCTAAGGGCGCCAATCAAAATGCTGTAGGTGCAAAGGTTATTGTTTATAGCAAAGGCAATATGCAATACCAGGAAGTGAATCCTAACCGTGGCTATCTCTCCTGCGTGTCAACTGTTTTAAATTTTGGTTTGGGAAAAAATAATTCAGTTGATTCAATAAGCATTACCTGGCCCGATAACACTACCTTTTTACAAAAAAATATTACTGCTAATCAAAAATTATCAATAAAGGAAGTAGCCGTTATTACCGAAAAAAAATCACCTGCTTCCACAGTAAAACCAGCCCTTTTTAGCAGTGTAAATAATATCATTGATTATACAAATATTGCTGCTGCTCAAAATGATTTTAAGCGCCAGGCGCTCATGCTTTTTATGTATTCAAAAACCGGCCCGGTAATGGCCAGGGCTGATGTAAACAGCGATGGGCTGGAAGATATTTTTATAAGTGGGGATGTAAATACACCGGCAAAATTATACCTGCAGGAAGCCGGTGGAAAATTTACAGCAACCAATAATGTATTCAGCGACGAAAATTTATCCACCATTTCCGCGGCAGCTTTTGTAGATGTAAATGGCGACGGTAATCCTGATCTGT
The DNA here is from genome assembly GCA_046590675.1 of Ferruginibacter sp. GTDB lineage: Bacteria > Bacteroidota > Bacteroidia > Chitinophagales > Chitinophagaceae > Ferruginibacter. The sequence goes on from JBKJUP010000098.1 coordinate 25,668, forward strand.
ACATTGCAAAAGGTGGCTATGGTTATTGGCAGCCCAATACGCCTGCATTACAGGATGAATTATATTTTAATGACGGCACCGGCCATTTTACTTTATCAAAAGGATTGGTTCCTGATGTAAGTGCCAGCAGTAAATCCTGTGTACGTGCCTGTGATGTGGATGGCGATGGTGATCTTGACCTGTTTGTTGGTGGCAGGGTGATACCCGGACAATACCCTGCGGCTCCCAAAAGTTTTCTATTAATAAACAATGGCAGGGGAAAATTTACCAGTTCAGAAATTCCCTTTTCGGAAACCGGTATGGTGACAGATGCACAATGGATTGACCTGAATAATGATAAACGAAAAGACCTGGTTATTTGTGGCGAAATGATGCCAATCAAAGTTTATATCAACACTGCCGGGGGCTTTCTTGATAAGACAGATTCTTATATTAACGAACCAGCCAATGGCTTTTGGAACACCCTTACCGTTGCAGATATAAACGGCGATGGTAAAGAAGATATTATTGCCGGTAACCTCGGCTTAAATTCTCCCATGCAGGTTACCGATAGCACCCCTGCTGAACTATACTATGCAGATTTTGATGGTAATGGTTCCATCGATCCCTTTCTGAATTTTTATGTGGAGGGGAAGAGTTATCCTTTTGTAAGCCGGGATGAAATGAACAACCAGGTGTTTGCCATGCGGAGAAAATTTGCATCCTACAAAAGCTATTCAGACGCCACCATGAAAGAAATGTTTAGTGAGGAAGAATTAGCAAAAGCAGGTAAACTTTTTGCAAATGAATCCAGGACAGTTTGTTTTTTAAATAAAGGCGATAAATTAGAAAAAATGGTATTGCCGCAGGAAGCACAGTTTTCGTTTGTTTCCAAAATACTTACCGGCGATTATAACCACGATGGCAACACAGATCTGCTTTTATTTGGAAACCACACAGATAATCGGCTGAAGGTTGGCAGCATTGACGGCAACTATGGCTGTATGCTTGCCGGCGATGGAAAAGGAAATTTTAAATATGTCAATCAGCCTGCATCCGGCTTATGTGTAAAGGGTGATGTAAAGTCGGCCATCGAAATAAAAGTTGATGGTAAAAAATACCTGGTGATTGGCATATCCGGGAAACCATTGGTTACCTATAAAGAGAATTAATATGAAAAGGTATTGGATATTATTATTACTGATTTATAACTATGCAAACGGGCAGGGTAAAAAACCACTGCCGGCATATCTTGAGCTTGAACCACAGGTATTTTCAATTTCACTGGTTATGATGCATGACGTGGTAGATCCACCTGCGGCCAGCAGGTATTACATGTACTGCGTATTAGGTGCGTACGAAATTGCTGCTCAAAATAATAAATCCATCATACCGCTTTCCAGCCTGGTAAAAAACTATACCCCTGCGCTGATTGCCACTGACCGAAAAAAATATGACCACCGTATAGCAGCCGCTTATTGCATATTGGAAACAGGAAAATTAATGCTGCCATCTGGTTTTATGTTGCAGGAAAATGAAGATAAATACATCAACAATCTCAGGAAGAATAAAGTATCTAAAGCAATCATTGATTCTTCAGTGGCTGTGGGAGAAAGAATGGCCGCAAGCATCATTTCATTTTCAAAAAAAGATGGCTATGGCAAATTGAGTACGCTGTTAAACTACACACCACGCAAAGGCGAAAGCTATTGGTATCCTACGCCGCCGGCCTACCTGGAAGCAGTGCAACCCAACTGGACAAGCATCAGTACAATGTTCATTGACTCCTGCAACCAGTTTGTTCCGCTACCCGCCGTTTCATTTAGTAAGGACAGCGCCAGTGATTTTTACAGGCAGGCAATGGAGGTATATGATGTGGTAAAAAATATAACACCCGATCATCTTGAAATAGCTTCTTTCTGGGATTGTAATCCTTTTGTGGTGAGTACATCAGGCCACATGATGCTGGGCTTTAAAAAAATTACACCGGGAGGGCATTGGATGAATATTGCAGGCATTGCTACCAAAACTGCCCGGCTAAATTTTGACGAATCCGTAATGGTACATGCAATGGTTGCCATTACTTTATTTGATGGCTTTATAAGTTGCTGGGATGAAAAATACCGTAGCAACAGGATAAGGCCGGAAACCTATATTAACAAATACATCGACCTGCATTGGACACCGGTTTTGCAAACACCTCCCTTTCCGGAATATACAAGCGGGCACAGCGTTATATCCACTGCCGCCGCAGAAGTACTGAGTTATTTAATGGGCAATCAGTTTACCTTTTATGATAATTCCGAAGATCTGTTTGACATAAAAGCCAGAACCTTTCACTCCTTCAGGCAGGCTGCGGAAGAGGCTGCTATATCAAGGTTGTATGGTGGCATTCACTACAGGGATGCTATTGTAAACGGACAGACAGAAGGCAGGGACCTTGGAAAATTTATTATAGCAAAAATTAAGAAAGCAGGTGTAAAACCTGTGGTAGTTTCCAATGCCACTGCAACGTCTATGCGATCATTCTAAATATCAGTGCCTGTTTAGAAAAATGATTTTTTTTGTTTACCGGCAGGAGTATTTCATGACATCTTCAGTGGCAGAGTTTACACTCAGGAACGAAGTGCTCCATTCAAATTCGGATTTTTATGGCATCATTTTCCACCATATCTTTTTACAGAATTAAAAAACTTTAAAGACCTTTAACGCATGAAATATTTTACAGTAATAATTTTGATGGCAGTTTGCTTAACCATTTGCACTGCATCATCCAACATACAAAAAAATACAATTGCTGTTTTAGGTGCAGGCGCAAATAACAACGCTTTGATAAACCAACCGAACCCATCTGAAATTATGCCTGGTGCTGAACGTATGGCGGTTTACCTACCCTATTTAAAGGGCAAGTCGGTTGCACTTTTTGCCAATCAAACAAGCCTGGTACAACATACGCACCTGGCAGACACTTTACTAAGCAGCGGTATTAATATTGTAAAAATATTTGGACCGGAACATGGCTTTCGTGGCGATGCAGATGCAGGTGAGCATGTTGCTGATGCAAAGGATAAAAAAACAGGCATACCAATCGTTAGTTTATATGGCAATCATAAAAAGCCAACGGCAGATGATTTGAAGGATGTGGATGTAATTGTGTTCGACATACAGGATGTTGGTGTAAGGTTCTATACCTACATTTCATCTTTGCAATATGTACTGGAAGCTGCATTGGAAAATCACAAACCATTGCTGATACTTGACCGTCCAAACCCCAATGGCTTTTATGTAGATGGCCCCGTTCTCGATATGAAGTTTAAAAGCTTTATCGGCATGCAGCAAATACCCATTGTTTACGGAATGACCATGGGGGAATACGCGTTGATGCTTACCGGGGAAAAATGGTTATCGCCTGAAGCAAATGCAATAAATAGTTACAACATCACTACACAACCCACTGCGGATACACCTTTTCATGTGCAGGTAATCAAATGCAAAAATTACGATCATACCAGTAAATATGAATTGCCGGTTTTTCCATCGCCCAATTTAAAATCGATGCAGGCAATTTATTTGTATCCGTCAACCTGTTTATTTGAGGGCACTGTTTTTAGTGAAGGCAGGGGTACCGATGCGCCATTTCAAATATTTGGACATCCCACGCTTCCCCACACACTTTATTCATTTACACCCAAACCGAATAACGGGGCCAAAAGCAGTAAATGCTTTTATCAAAAATGCTACGGATGGTATATTGATGGCAGCAATGCCGAAATTGTAAAAAAACTGGATGGCCGCATTCAACTCAAATACATGATTGAAGGTTACAAATTGTTTCCCGGTAAGGATAGCTTTTTTCTGAAGAATAATTTTATTGATAAGCTGGCAGGAAATGATATTTTAAAAATGCAGCTAAAACAAGGACTTTCCGAAACGGCTATCCGTAAAAGTTGGGAACCGGCTTTAAGTAAATTTAAATTGACCCGTAAAAAGTATTTACTATATAAAGATTTTTAAAGCTATTGAAAAATCGTCCGCTCAGTAGAAAATAAGTAGTCTCCTGCAATTTCAAGATATTTAAAATCATATCCTGAGTTTAAAAATTACGCCTGGGCTTTTGAAGGTTTTATAAATAGCCTCGATGTTTAATTAGCTGTATAAGTAATTTGCGTAATACCATTTGAGATGAATGCATTTAAAATTATCGCATCATTTTGACCGCCTCCCAAGCCCAATGTCATTTAGTTAACGCAACCATTTTCCATCGGGACATTCGATGAGCTGTAGAAGAATGTAATTAGAACGGCAAACGTTCCGTATGAACGGCTGGTGTAATTCAAATTAGCACCATGCGTACCTACGGCACGCAAATTCAATCCGACTTTATTTCTTCCCACCAAATGTTCCTATGGAACATAAAACAGTTAACTAAACGATGTTGTCCCCTTAGCCTGCCGATCTTATCGGCACTGGCTCTCTCCAAAGCCGAGGGTGTTTTAGACCCGAATATTTTTAGGAATTTCCATATACCGAACTAATTTTTTAGTGCACCAATTCTAAATGCACCCTTTGACAAGAGCAATTACCCGGAAACTATTAATTTCCGTAATTTTAACAGCCAAAGCTCTTTAAGTATATGCCTGATAAAACATCTCTAAACAAACTACTGCAACAATACATCCCTCCTCATAGATCTCATAATGAAATCTATTCAGACAATAAAAATATCAGAACTGACTGGGAATTATTTTTTTCATCGCTTTTAAACCTTGGTGAAAAGGAAATCCAGGCTCGTTCGCAGGTAATATTGAAGTTGCTAAAAGAAAATGGAGTTGCTTATAATATTTACAACGATCCCTCCGGTGAAAGCCGTCCATGGGAACTGGATACTATTCCTCAATTAATAACGGCCAGTGAATGGCAAAACATAAATGCGGGGTTAATTCAAAGAGCCGAACTGTTTAATTTATTACTAAAAGATATATACGGCCCACAAACGCTGATTAAAGAAGGTATTCTTCCGCAGGAACTTATTTATATGCACCCGGGTTTTATACGTTCCTGTGTAAATATTAAATTGCCAGCACAGCAACACCTGGTTATGTACGCAGCAGATATGGCACGTGGCACAGATGGCCGTTTATGGGTAATCAGTGACAGAACGCAGGCTCCTTCCGGCTATGGCTATGCGCTGGAAAACAGGTTTGCCATGTCGAGTGTGTTACCGGAATTATTTGCCGGTTTACAGGTTGACAGGTTGTCGCCTTTCTTTGATTCGTTGCAATTAGCATTAACAAATATTGCACCTCATAAAAAAGAAGATCAACGAGTTGTTATTCTTACACCGGGCCCCGATAATGAAACCTATTTTGAGCACGCCTACCTGGCTGCTTACCTTGGCTTAACCCTTGTACAGGGAAACGACCTGATGGTAAAGAACAATTTTGTATGGTTAAAAACTATTGATGGGCTCGAAAAAGTGGATGTGATTTTACGCAGGGTGGATGACATTTATTGTGATCCACTCGAGTTAAAAGGCGATTCCTTACTGGGTGTGGCCGGATTGTTACAGGTAGTTCGTAAAGGAAATGTTGCCATTGCAAATCCACTCGGCAGCAGTGTTATTGAAAATGCAGGGCTGGTGCCTTTTTTACCTTCCATTGCACGTCATTTCTTTGGTAAAGATTTACTAACGCCATCCATTGCCACCTGGTGGTGTGGACAGCCTAAAGAAATGCAATATGTAATAGATAATATTAAGCACCTGGTGGTAAGAAGGATTTATAGAAATATTGCGGGTACCCGGTCGGCCACAGATGGTGCATCACTTACCAAAGAACAAACCAAAGAGCTTATATTGGAAATAAAAGCCAATCCGTATTTATATGTGGGGCAGGAGAAAATTCATTTTTCTTCCACACCATCTTTTGTAGATGGTAAAATTCATGCAGGCCATTCGCTGCTTCGTAGTTTTTTAGTAAGTAGTAAAGACAGCTTTGTAGCCATGCCGGGCGGACTAACCAGAACCAGCTACCACGCAAATGATTTTATTATATCCAATCAATCGGGCGATATCAGTAAAGACACCTGGGTTTTATCTGACGAAGAAGATCAATTACTGCCTGTGAAATTTCAATTGGTAACAGACAGTATGCAAACCCTACACGCCAAAAGATCTTTACCGAGCCACACGGCCGAAAATCTTTTTTGGGTGGGCCGCAATACAGAACGAGTTATCAATAACAGCCGTTTACAAAGAACCGTAATGCAGTATATGCTGCAGAACAACAATTCTTTTAAGGGAGAAAATATTGCAACAAGAGATATCATGTTACAGGCTGTAACCAGTTGTACATACACATATCCTGGTTTTGCTACGGCAGACGAAACTGAAAAAAAAGCGGAATTATTTGCGAATCCCTGGGCAGAGTTTTCAGATATATTATACAACGATCTCCGCAATGGCAGCCTTACCAGCAACCTTTCTATGTTAAAAAGATCCGTATATAGTGTACGGAATTTTTGGTCGTTGGATACCTGGAGGGTTTTGCGGCAGATAGAAGAAACATGGGACATTGCGAAAAAAACGTCCAATACAGATCATCTTGGAATGATTGGCACCATGGATACACTTAATATTTACATGTTCGCCTTTTTAGGAATGAATAGGGAGAGTGTGCGTCGTGAACAAGGTTGGAACATAATGGATCTTGGCCGCAAACTGGAGCAGGCCATTTATATTCTAAGCCTGTTAAGTAATACATTTCAACAAAAACAAACAGAGCAGGTTGAGCATGAATTATTGGATGCGGTGTTGATAGCTACTCAAAGCAGAATCACCTACCGATATACTTACCGGGATCACCTTCAATTACCATTGATGCTGGAATTATTGATGCTGGATATGAATTACCCGCAATCGCTGGCCTACCTGGTTCATAAAATTAAAAGGTACGTTTCTCTTTTACCAAAGTCGGGCAAAAACGGTTTATTAAGTGAACAGGAAAGAGCGATTCATGAAGCGGATAGGTTGTTAAAGGAAACCAGTAGCATGCAACTTTCGCAGGCAAATGAAACCACCGGTGAATACATTGATCTACAAAACTTCTTAAGCGAATTGTACGGATTATTAACCCATACCAGCATGCTTATTTCAAAAACATATTTTAAACACACCTTATCGCAAAAGCAATTATTTACAGCTAATTTTTCTTAACCCTACCGGCATAATGCAATACTCAATTACTCATAATACTACTTACAAATACAACGAAACGGTAAACCTCTGTCATAACATTGCCATATTAACACCCCGGAATACTGATACGCAAACCTGCCATTCCTTTAATATCATTATTTCACCTGTACCGCAAATCATGGAATCGTACGAGGATTTTTATGGAAATAAAGTTTCCTATTTTGTGGTAGAACAGGAGCATGCAGAATTATCTGTAACCGCTTTATCTGTCGTTGAAAAAAAGCCGGTAAAAATTAATGAAGACACCATCAGCAAAGAAAGTTGGGAATCAGTAAGGGATACATTAATGGCATCTTCCGGCGATTTTCTTTATGAAAAACAATTTGCAACCGCCACAGAAATTACGGTGGCTACCGAACCTATTAAAGCGTATGCAGCGCTTTCATTTACGCCCGGCCGCCCCATATTTGAAGCAGTGCATGATCAAATGAAACGCATCTATAAAGATTTTGCTTTTACACCAGATTTTACCACGGTATCAACACCTTTGTCTGTTGTGATGGAGGAAAAAAAAGGTGTATGCCAGGATTTTGCCCACCTCGGTATCGCTTGTTTACATTCAGTAGGTTTGCCCGCCAGGTATATCAGTGGCTACCTGGAAACATTACCAGCTCCCGGCAAACCAAAGTTAACTGGTGTAGATGCTTCGCATGCCTGGTTTTCTGCATTTATTCCGGGTATGGGCTGGGTAGATTTTGACCCTACTAATAATCAACTTCCAGGTGAACAATACATCACCATTGGCTGGGGTAGAAATTACTTTGACATTATACCATTAAGGGGTATCATCATGAGTAACAACGGACATGAGCTGAAGGTATCAGTAGATGTAAGAAGGCTTTCAGCTTCTTAAAAAAATGTTTGATTAGCCGGCAATTTGCAGTTTGGATTCTTTTATAGTGCGGTGTATAAAATTCAGCTTTTTAACTACAGAATCGCTGATATAAAACGGGTAAAGATCTTTTAATCCCATGCTCCTGTTCAGGCTGTTCATCACAAAGGTGAGCGGTATCCAGCGATCTATAATATCAGTAAAATCTTCTGCCATGTAGGGATCTATATTTAGTTTGGCACTCATTTCATCTTCAGGTTTTGCAACGGGCGGCTGTATGGTCATTTCAAATGCATACGCAGTTTCCAATGTATCAACTATATGCAGGTAATGCGCCCATGTTTCAGCCCAATCTTCCCATGGATGTGAAGTTGCATAGGTGCTGATAAAACTACCTTTCCATGCATTGGAAGGCGCTTTGGTATAATGCTTTTTCAATGCTTCGGCATAATTCATCCGCTCATCACCAAACAACTGGCGAAAAGGCATCAGTTTATCGGTATTGTTTATAAGACGGTCCCAATAATAATGCCCTATCTCATGCCTGAAATGCCCAAGCACTGTTCTATAAACTTCATCCATTTGATTTCGGGCCATTTCCCGTATTACATCATCGGCCTCCTCAATATTTAACGTGATCAAACCCTGCTCGTGACCAGTCAATAGCCTTTCCCCGTTTCTTTTATTTTCATCTGCTTTAAAGTCAAATGCAATCCCATTCAATTTTTCCTGGAATTTACTGACAACCGGCAATTTTAACCGCAATAAGGAATAAACTAATCGATGCTTCGCAACTTCAATGCGTTGCCATCTTGCAAGATGATCTGGTTGGCTTAAGTTGGGAATGGTTCGATTAAGATTACAGGCTACACAAAAAACTGCCGTACTATTTTGAGGTAAAATCCAATTGCACACATTGTATTGCTTATTTGAGCAATACTTGTATTGCTGGCTTTGCTTTACATTTTCATTCCGGTCCCTGGTATAAGTAAGTGCTCCATTTAGTTTTACCTGGTGCAACGCCAATAAATCCATTTGCGCATGATCAAAACCCAGGGAAGCATTGCAATACACACAAAAATAGTTTTCAAAATAAACCGGGTGGCCACAATGATCGCACTTGAAGAGTTTCATGCTGAAAAATGAGTTGTTTAAATTTTTTCTTAATTAGCGGTAATTCATTCAATAAATATGCCTGTTAAGAAATAGCATTGTATTAAGCATGCTATGGCAACACACATCGTTGAGTGCAAGTATATGCAATAAAAAACACGTTGCACGGATTTTTAGGGTAGAAAATGCCGCTTATTTATTTCAATTATTTTATACTCCTTTCTTTAAACGCATATCCAGCGTGCATGGATATTCACCATTTATTTCTACGGCTGGTGCATCAAACATAAACGGAGGCCGGTTCTTTTCAATATAATGCATCGGCAAATCTGAAGGATTTTCTTTTACAAAAGCAGGGTTTTCGGCTTCAATTTTAGCCAACGGTTTAATGAACTGAGGCCCCTGGCTATGGTTGGTAACTCCAAAACGATTTACACGTCTTGATTCCGCTTCATTGCTGTTAATAGGGAAGGTATCATAACTTCTGCCGCCGGGATGAGATACATAATAGGTACAGCCCCCAATAGAGCGGCTGTTCCAGGTATCAATCACGTCAAACGTAAGTGGTGTATCTACACCGATTGTTGGATGCAACGCACTCGGTGGCTGCCAGGCCCTGTATCGAATACCGCAAACATATTCGCCTTTTACTGTAGTGGCTGTTAACGGCACCCTTACTCCGTTACAAAGTAAAATATACCGGCTGTCTGTAAGACCCTGCAATTTTACCTGAATTTTCTCTAATGATGAATCAACAAACCGGGCGGTTCCCGTGCTGGACATTTCTTCGCCTAATACATGCCATGGCTCAATGCCCATCCGCACTTCAATATCAATATTTTGAATTTGAACAGATCCGTAGTGAGGGAAACGGAACTCAAAAAATGGTTTAAACCAGTTGATATCAAATGCATAACCTGCATCATTCAAATAAGCTACCACGTCTGCCAAATCTTCCTGTACATAATGAGGCAATAAATACTTATCATACAAAGTTGTTCCCCATCTTACCAGCTTATGTTTGTACGGCTTTTTCCAAAAGGCCGAAATAAGTGCCCTGATAAGCAGCATCTGCAATAAACTCATTTGCTTGTGCGGAGGCATATCAAAAGCCCTGAATTCTAAAATTCCTAAACGGCCCGATGATGAATCGGGTGAGTACAATTTATCGATACAAAATTCGGAACGATGCGTATTACCGGTAAGATCGGTGAGCAGGTGACGGAAAATTCTGTCTGTTATCCAAAAAGGAATAAAGCCATTTTCCGGTACCTGGCTAAACGCAATTTCCATTTCGTACAAAGTCCCCTCCAACCCTTCATCAAACCTTGGTGCCTGGCTGGTAGGCCCTATAAATGAACCGGAAAATAAATAAGATAACCCGGGATGATGTTGCCAAAAAGTAATTAAACTGCGCAACAAATCGGGCCTGCGCAGCAAAGGACTATTTTCCGGCGATGCTCCACCAATGGTAATATGATTTCCGCCGCCGGTACCGGTATGCCTTCCATCCAGCATGAATTTTTCTGTTCCAAGTCTTGATAAACGGGCTTGTTCATATAAGGTATCTGTGTTATGACACAGCTCGTTCCAGTTTTTAGCCGGATGAATATTTACCTCAATTACACCCGGATCAGGAGACACTACCAATCTTTCCATGCGGTTATCACGAGGTGGTTCATACCCTTCAATCCTGATTTCCATTTGTAGTTTTTCTGCTGCCGCTTCAATAGAAGCGCATACATCTAAATAATGCTCCAGGTAATCCATTGGTGGAAGAAAAATGTAAATAATTCCTTCCCTTACTTCTACACTTAAAGCCGTTCTAATGGTTGCTACTTCATGGGTAACTTCAGGTTCCTGATCGGCTTCTTTTTCCTTTTTATCCAAAGCCGGTTTTGCATGGACTACTTTATCATAACTCTTTTTACGGGGTTCAGTATTTGCCGGCTCAGTTCCATATCTTGAAACAATTGATTCATGAAAATGCCCGAGTTCCTCCACAGGTTCAAACAAACTTCTTTCAACTCTTTCATCCATTTCTGCCTGTGATATTACCGGCAATGAATCCAATGGCAGGCGTAATCCAATGGGTGAATTTCCAGGTACTAAAAAAAGGTATTCCCTGTTAAATTCCCATTTGCAACTTTTCCATTGGTTGTTCCAGAAATTCCATTTCAGTGGTAATACATATCCCTTTGGTTCGCCTAATCCTTCATTGAGCAGTTGCGCCAGGGTGCGCCTTTCAAGCGGATCTTTCAGATTTGCTTTTAACGGATCGAGGTTAACCGGCGTTTTCCCTTCTGCCCACAAAAAATAAAATACATCTTCATAAGCAGCACTGATGTGGGCCGGACTTACTGCCAAACGCTTCGCTAACTCAATCGTCAGTGATTTAGCATCTTCCTGTGTGTATCTTTTTGCAGACTTTTCGTGGGCAATGAGGTTAATATTTTTCCAGATTGGATAACCATCTTTTCTCCAGAATAAACCATATTGCCAGCGGGGCAAAGGCTCGCCGGGATACCATTTCCCCTGGCCGTAATGTATCAACCCGTCGGGGCCAAATTGTTGACGGAGGCGAAAGATAAGATCGTGTGAAAGAATACGTTTTTCTTTTCCATCAGCAGCGGTATTCCATTGCTCCGATTCCATATCATCAATAGAAACAAAAGTTGGTTCACCACCTATCGTCATTCTCACATCACCCGCTTCAAGATCGAGATCTACCAGTTGGCCGAGGGCATTTATCTCGTTCCATTGCTGATCAGTATATGGTTTTGTAACCCTTGGATCTTCAAATATCCGGGTAACTGAATTTTCGAATTCGAATGATACTTCGCATTTATCGGTTGCCCCTACCACAGGCGCCGCACTTGCATAGTCTGGCGTACAAGCCAACGGTATATGGCCTTCCCCGGCAAATAAACCGGAGGTTGAATCCAGGCCTATCCATCCTGCACCGGGAATATACACTTCGGTCCATGCATGTAAATCAGTAAAATCTGCTTCAGGCCCTGAAGGCCCATCCAGTGATTTTTCGTCTGATGCCAACTGAACCAGGTAGCCGGAAACAAAGCGGGCAGCCAATCCAAGGTGACGCAATATTTGAACAAATAACCAGGCAGAATCTCTGCAGGACCCTAATTCTTTGGCAAGCGTTTCTTCACAGGTTTGTACACCTACTTCCATGCGTATGGAATAGTTGATAGCATTATAAACTTTTTGATTGAGGTAAACCAGGAAATCATTGATGGTTTGTTTTCTAATATCAATGCCTTCAATCCATTTCATCAGGCGGGGGCCTTTTTCTTTTATTTCAAGATAAGGCACCAGCTCTTTTGGTAGTTGATCCTGGTATTGAAATGGGAAATTCTCGGCATATTTTTCAACAAAAAAATCGAAAGGATTGATGCTAACCAGGTTGGCAATCACTTCCACTTCAACTTTCAACTGTCTTGTCTTTTCAGGAAAAACAACCCGGGCCTGGTAATTACCAAAAGGATCCTGCTGCCAGTTAATGAAATGATCCTTTGGTTCAATTTTAAACGAATAAGATTCAATTGCTGTACGGGAATGAACGGCGGGCCGTAAACGGAATACATGTGGGGAGACGGCTACAAGTCTGTCATAAGAATAAACTGTCTTGTGCCTGATTGCTACCTTAATTGCCATAGTTGTATTTGTGATTTTAAATGTACCGGCTTAGCAATCGGGATTAGATATTGTATGGTACACACCAAATCGATGTTATAATGTTGCCCTGCAAAACTGTACTGTTGATTATTTCATTACAATCTGCAGGTGGCACATTAACTTGAAGTGTATCCTACTTTATCAATTGTTACGAAGATAAATTTATTTTCACATAAAGACATTTTGTATATAAAACCTGAATGTTTAAATTGATAAATCCTCCCCGCTATCATTTGCTTGTTTACTACCTTCGCAGCAATGATTCACTACGAAAAAAAAGATATAACTACGGACAACAATACTTTTTTCATGTCGCTTTCAGCGCTCCGGATTGTATTCATGGGTACACCCGAGTTTGCAGTTGCATCGCTTGATGCCCTTGTAAAAGCGGGTTATAATATTGTTGGTGTAATAACGGCACCTGATAAACCTGGTGGAAGAGGTATGCAGTTACAACAAAGTGCCGTTAAGCAATATGCCGTTGAACATAGCCTACCTGTACTTCAACCGGAAAAATTAAAAAACCCCGAATTTTTAGCCACACTTAAATCCTTGCAAGCTGATCTGCAAATAGTGGTTGCATTTCGTATGTTACCCGAAGTAGTTTGGAATATGCCGCCGATGGGATCTGTAAATCTTCATGGCAGCCTGCTTCCCCAGTACAGGGGCGCTGCTCCAATAAACTGGGCTGTAATTAACGGTGAAAAAGAAACCGGCGTAACAACATTTAAACTGAAACACGAAATTGATACAGGTGATATTTTAATGCAGGAGAAATTTGCCATTGGTGAAAATGACACGGCTGGCGAAGTGCATGATAAAATGAAAGATATAGGAGCCGGCGTTTTGGTAAAAACGGTGGCAGGCCTGGCTGCGGGTACACTGGAAGAAAAATCTCAGTCAGGAAGTTTTGGTGAAGATGAGTTAAAAAATGCGCCAAAAATATTTACAGAAACCTGTTTGATTGATTGGAAAAAAAGCATGGCTGATATCCATAACCTGGTAAGGGGCCTTTCTCCTTATCCTGCTGCATTTAGTTTCCTTGAAAAAAAATTAAAAATTTACGAAGTAGAAAAAATTGATAAAGCGCCTTCGATTGCGCCGGGCAATTTTGAAACTGACCATAAAACTTTTCTTCAGTTTGCATGTATTGATGGATACATCAGCATAAAAAATTTGCAACTGGAAGGGAAAAAGAAAATGACTATCAGCGACTTTTTAAGGGGTTACAGATTTAAGTGAGATCAATAAATATTTGGCTTAGAGAATTTACTAAAGCAGCAAATAATTTATATTTAAACGCTTTAATTGCCAATTAACGAATCACAATTCAACATTATCTTTACAAAATGTTAAGCATCAGTCAGCGCGGGCTACACATGCCCCCCTCACCTATTCGCAAATTGGTTCCTTTTGCAGAAGCGGCAAAAAAAAGGGGAGTCGGCGTATATCATTTAAACATTGGCCAACCGGATATTGAAACACCGGAACCTATTTTGGATGCTGTACGAAACAGTAGTTTCAAAATACTTGAATATAGCCACAGTGCAGGCAATGAAAGCTATCGGAAAAAGCTGGTGGAATATTATGCCAAATCTGATATTGTTGTAAATCACGAGCAGATCATCATCACTACCGGTGGCAGCGAAGCAATATTATTTGGATTCATGGCTTGCCTGGATGCCGGGGATGAAGTAATTATTCCCGAACCATTTTATGCCAATTACAATGGATTTGCTATTGAAGCCGGTGTTATTGTAAAACCAATTTTTTCTTCAATAGAAACAGGGTTTGCATTACCTCCAATAGAAGACTTCGAAAAAATGATTACGCCTAAAACCAAGGCCATACTCATTTGCAATCCCAATAACCCAACCGGCTACTTGTATAGCAGAGCAGAGCTGGAGACGCTGAGAACACTTATCTTAAAACATAATCTCTACTTATTTGCTGACGAGGCTTACAGGGAATTTTGTTATGAGGGCGAACATTTTAGTGCAATGAGGCTTAGCGGAGTGGACGACAATGTTGTACTGATGGACACAATTAGTAAAAGGTATAGTGCCTGCGGTGGCCGCATTGGAGCACTCATTACCAGGAACGTTGCACTTCACAATGCTGTGATGAAATTTGCACAGGCAAGGTTAAGTCCTCCTTCTTTTTCCCAAATACTTGGCGAAGCGGCCGTTGACTTGCCCGATAATTATTTTGATAGTACAAGGGCAGAGTACAAGAAGCGTAGAGATACAATCGTTAAAAGATTGAATGCTATTCCTGGTGTATTTTGTCCAAACCCTGGTGGCGCTTTTTATGCAATGGCAAAACTGCCCGTTGATGATGCCGAAGTATTTTGCCAGTGGCTGCTTGAGTCATTTTCTTACAAAGGCCACACATTGATGCTGGCACCAGCCACTGGATTTTATGGAACGGCCGGATTGGGAAAACAAGAGGTTAGATTGGCTTATGTTTTAAATTCCGATGCCATCAATGCTGCCATGGACTGTCTTGAAAAGGCGCTTGTTGAGTATCCAGGTAAAATTTAAATTTCTTTAAACTTTTAGCATCCTCTCTACCACACTACTTTACTGTTACTAAATACTTTTTGGAATAAAATTTAAATTGCATTTGCTTCTATATGAATTAATACTGCAGACCCCCGGTTTGTTATAACTGAGGAAACAATCTGTAATAATAATTTTTATAAATCATCTATAAATATTGAACTTTATTAAACCAAAACAATTAATATGAAAAAAACTGCATTAACACTTGCATTTGTATTCAGTATGGCCTTTCTTTTTGCTCAGCAGGAAGTATCAGTTACCGTAAAGGACGCCAACACTGGACTACCGTTACCCAACGCTTCTGTAAAAGTAAAGTCTTCTAAAAAAGGCGCAACTACCAATGCGCAGGGCATTTTAAAAATAATGGCCAATGCAAATGACGTACTCGAAGTAACCAATGTAGGCTACAAAAACCGAAACGTTACCGTTGGTGGACAGTCTGAGATTTCAATAGAAATGGAAGCAACAACGCTTGACCTGGGCGATGTGGTAATTATCGGCTCCCGTGGTGCTGCCAGGGCTAAGACGGAAACCGCTGTTCCGGTGGATGTAATAAAGGTTAACCAGGTTGGCCAACCAACGGCAAAGATGGAACTAACCTCGGTGCTAAACGCTGCCGCCCCTTCATTCAACTACAACAAACAAAGTGGTGCCGATGGTGCAGACCATGTTGATCTTGGTACTTTACGTGGCCTTGGCCCCGACCAGACATTGGTTTTAATTAATGGTAAAAGACGCCACCAAACAGCACTGGTTGGTTTATTTGGTTCAAGAGGAAGAGGCAACTCCGGTGTGGATCTAAACTCATTTCCGCAGATTGCTGTTGACAGGCTTGAGATATTAAGAGATGGAGCATCGGCACAGTATGGCTCTGATGCGATGGCCGGTGTTATTAATATTTTATTGAAAAAAGATGTGAATCACTGGACAGTAAATGCAGGATGGAGTGGCTTTTACGACACTAAATATAACGCCAGGAAATACAATGTAGGCAACCAATATATTTCGGGCAATGCCATTGATGGAGGCACCTACACTTTGTCTGTTAATAATGGATTTTCAATTGGGAAAAATGGAGGCTTTGTAAATATTAGTGCCGACTTTTTACGCCAGGCAAAAACATATCGCCAGGCAAAAACGGATGAGAACAATTATGCCACTGATAAAAGTGCCTTACCTTATATCAATTCGGGCCGGCGGGCTTTTGGTGATGGTTCCGTAACAACGGGTGGTGCCATGTACAATATGGAAATACCTACAAGTGCCAGTGGAAAAACTACTTTTTACTCTTTTGGAGGGTATAATTACAAAGCATCTGATGCGTATGCTTATTCAAGAAATTATAGTGGAAAGCCTGACCGCTTTCCCACAGATGCTAATGGCGACCTGATATTGGTGCCCAACATTATGCATGTGACCGATGATGGTGAAACATATTTTAACCCCCATATTCAAACGCATATCCAGGACATGTCGCTGGCAATGGGTGTGAAAGGTTCACTTGGAAGCGACTGGAACTGGGATTTAAGCAATACGGTGGGCCGCAATGATTTTCACTATTATGGAGATAAAACATTCAATGCATCCATCATCGGCCAATCAACGCCCAATCATTTTGATGATGGCGGATTTAATTTTTTACAGAATACATTAAATTTTGATCTTAGTAAATCTTTCAAAACTGTTGCAGAAGGATTAAATCTTGGTTTTGGTGCAGAGTACCGCTATGAAAGATATTCGATCTATGCCGGAGAAGAAAAATCCTATAAAAATTATGACCCAAATGGCGTGCAGGCTTCGGGCTCGCAGGGCTTTCCGGGTTTTAGTACCACAGATGCAGTTGCAGCCAATCGTTCTAACGTAGGTATTTATGCAGATGCTGCGTTGGATATTACAAAGGAATGGCTGGTTGATGGGGCTGTTCGTTTTGAACATTACTCTGATTTTGGTTCGGTATTAACCGGGAAATTTGCCACCCGTTACAAGTTAACAAGCAACTTCAATCTACGTGGATCTGTAAGTACGGGTTTTAGGGCACCGTCTCTTGCACAGATACATTTTAGTAACACACTTACATCTTTCAGTGGTGGGCTTTTGGTGCAATCACTGATAGCACCTAATACAAGCAGCATTGCAAGGGCGGCAGGCATTCCAACTCTTAAAGAAGAAACATCTGTAAACGGAAGTTTAGGATTTTCATGGAAGGCTTCTAAAGAATTCACACTTACTGTAGATGGCTATGTTGTAAAAGTAAAAGACAGGGTTGTGCTTTCTGGTTTATTCGCTAAAGATGACGCAACCTTACCGGCATCTTTTATTGCACAATATCCATCTGATGTATCCACCGTTCAATTTTTTGCAAACGCTGTAAGCACTACCAATACAGGGCTTGATATTGTGGCAGACTATTCAAAACGCTGGGGCAACAGTTCACTTAAAATATTATTGGCAGGTAACTTCCAGCATGTAAGTATCGACAATATTCATGTACCTGCTTTGCTGAATGATACAAAAGAACATCAGAAAATATTTTTCAGCGACAGAGAAGAGGCTTTCCTAAAAGCATCGGCACCCAACGCTAAATTTTCATTTGGCATAGATTACACAAAAAACAAACTTGGCCTGGGAACACACTTAACCTATTTTGGAAAAGTGCAGTTACTTGGCTTTGGTGATGGCTCTTCTATTTATCCGCAGGTTCCATCAGATGCAGATGCAAATGTTGAATTACCGGAACAGTTTAATTTCTCAGGAAAGATTACTACAGATGTTTATCTTTCTTATAAGATCAGTAAAAAAATTACTGTATTTACCGGCTGCGACAATGTGTTTAATGTGCATTCCGATCTTGGCGTAAATCCATTGGCTAAAAATTGGTTTGGCGATAATGAAACGGGCGGCCCATGGGATTCTGTTCAAATGGGTTTCAACGGTAGAAAGCTTTTTGGGAAAATTGCGTTTAACTTCTAAGCATAAAAGCTGAAGACATATTGCGCCTGGAAAGGAATAAATTTGTGCATTTTTAATTGTTGCATAAAGATAAAAAGTACAAGTCTCGCTTTGAGAGCCGGGATGAGTGCAAATGCCTTTCGTTCCTCAGTGCGCTGCAGTTGACAAGTGCGACGCCACTGAAGTTTAATTGAAATACAAATGCAGGGCTAATAAAACTAGCATGTGGCAAACGGTATTCCATTTAACATTCATCATTCAATATTCAACATAATAAAGATTGCCTGGCTCATAAAAGAAGCATGGATATCCCGGAACGAAAGTGTCCGGGATTTTTTTGCCCGAAGAACTTATCGGGCGTTGGATAGTTATATGATGGATGGTGGGATTAATTAACTTTTATTGTGTTTATTTGAAAATCTAAAATTATACCTACGCATGAGAAAAAACTTCCTGGCCGTTTCGGCTATTTTACTTTTTACCAACTGCGCTTTTAGCCAGGCAAAACTGGTTGAAAAAATTACTAAGAAAGGTGATGAGATGGTAATTCCTTACGAAAAATACGTGTATCCTAATGGGTTAACATTGATAGTACATGAAGACCACAGTGATCCGATTGTACATGTGGATGTAACCTATCATGTAGGTAGTGCCAGAGAAGAATTGAAAAAGAGTGGGTTCGCACATTTCTTTGAGCACATGATGTTCCAGGGAAGCGACAACGTAGCCGATGAGCAACATTTTAAATTGGTGACTGCTTCGGGTGGCACGTTAAACGGTAGTACAAATGTGGACAGGACCAACTACTATGAAACCGTGCCCAATAATCAATTGGAAAAAATGCTTTGGCTTGAAGCCGACAGAATGGGCTTTTTGCTGGACGCTGTAACCCAACAAAAATTTGAAGTGCAAAGAAGTACGGTAAAAAATGAGCGTGGCCAAAACTACGACAATCGTCCTTACGGTTTAATGAGTGAGTTTACCAACAAAAACCTATATCCTTATGGCCATCCGTATAGCTGGCTTACCATTGGTTATCTTGAAGACCTTGATCGTGTAGAAGTGGATGATTTGAAAAAATTCTTTTTGCGTTGGTACGGGCCTAACAATGCCACACTAACCATTGGAGGCGACGTAAAAACTGCCGATGTTGCAAAATTGGTAGATAAATATTTTGGTAGCATTCCGGCAGGACCGGCAGTTGAAAAAACAATTTTGCCGGCTGTGAAAATTGCATCGGATCGATATGCATCTTATACAGATAACTATGCAAGGTTGCCAATGGTTACCAAAACATATCCAACAGTTCCTAACTACGATAAAGACATGGCTGCACTTTCCTGCCTTGCGCAAATATTAGGGCAGGGTAAAAATGCAGTGCTTTACCAGGAAATGGTGAAGCCGCAAAAAGCTTTGTCAGCAAGGGCTTTCAGCCGCTTCAATGAACTTGCAGGAGAGTTTACCATACAGCTAACACCTTTCCCCGGTAATTCGCTGGGCTCAATGGACAGCCTTTTCAATTTATCGTTGACGGCATTTGAAAAGCGTGGCGTTACAGACGAAGACATTGAAAAGTTTAAAGGAGGTATTGAGGCCCAATATATAAACAGCTTACAAAGTGTTTCGGGTAAAGTATCGCAACTGGCTGCTTTTAATACATTCACAGGCAACCCTAACATGATTGGTGAGTTATTAAATATGTATCGCTCTGTTTCAAAAGAAGATGTATGGCGTGTGTACAATCAATACATAAAAAACAAGGCAAGCGTTACTGTTAGTGTACTTACAAAGGGCAAGCAAATACAGCCTGCAGCACCGGATAATTTTGTGATAGACTCGTCAACTTATACTGCTCCGGACTATGGTTATGCCGGACTGGTTTACCATAAAGCTGTGGACAAATTTGAAAGAAAAGCGATACCCGGCAACGGTGCCAACCCTGTTGTAAAAGTACCTCCATTCTGGAAAAAGAATTTGCCCAATGGCATAAAAATGATTGGTACCCTTACATCTGAATTACCCATTGTTACCATTTCAATTTCCATTCCGGGAGGGCACCTGGCGCAAGCTACCGATACATCAAAAATAGGACTTGCAGATATGGTAGCAGACATGCTAAACGAAGACACCAAAAAATATACAGCCGAACAAATGGCTGTAGCGCTTCAAAAATTGGGAAGCAGCATCGATGTTTCCAGCCAGTTTGACGCCATCAGTTTTAATGTGCAAAGCCTTAAGAAAAATGTAGGCAAAACATTGGAACTACTGGAAGAAAAAATGTTCAATCCACTCTTTACTGAAGATGCATTTGACCGGTTGCAGAAACAAGACCTTGAAGGATTTAAACAAAGAAAAGCAAGGCCTGCATCTATTGCAAGCGATGTGATAGAAAAAATTTATTATGGCGACAACAACATTTTAGGAATGAGCGCCAGCGGAACAGAATATACCATTAAGAACCTGTCGCTAAAAGATATACAGAACTATTATAACAGCTACCTTAGCTCGCAGGGAACAAAAGTTGTGGTGGTGGGAGATATCAGCGAAAATGAAATTTTACCCAAACTTTCATTCCTGAACAGGTTGACAAATAAGAAAGTTAATCTTGCAAATCCTCCTGCAGCTCCTGCAATTAAAAAAACAGTCATCTATCTTGTTGATGTTCCGAAAGCAGCGCAAACTGAATTCAGGGTAGGAAATGTAACCGGGCTAACCTACGATGCCACAGGCGAATTTTACAAGGCAGGCCTTGCAAATTATGTTTTAGGCAGTGCATTCAATAGCCGCTTAAACTTAAACCTTCGTGAAGACAAAGGCTGGACTTATGGTGCCCGCTCTTCTTTTTCGGGCGATAAATATACAGGCCAATACGAATTTAGCTCCGGCATTAGAGCCGATGCCACAGACAGTGCTTTGGTACAAGTGATGCAGGAAATAAAGCAATATGCAGCCCAGGGTATTACTGCCGAAGAGTTGGAATTTACAAAGAGTGCCATCGGACAGCAGGATGCATTGAAATATGAAACCGGCAATCAAAAAGCTGTATTTATAGGTCGCTTACTCACCTACGATCTACCGGCTAATTTTGTAGAAATTCAAAACAATATTTTAAAATCAATTTCTAAAAAGGAAATTGATGCGCTTGCTAAAAAGTGGTTGAACACGGGCAAGATGGATATTTTACTGGTTGGAGACAAAGCAAAAATTTTGCCCGGACTTGAAAAACTCGGATACGAAATTGTGGAGCTTGATGCAGAAGGGAAAAAGATCTAACAGTTCTTCTAAACATTTTCGAATAAAAAATCCCGGATATTAATTTCCGGGGTTTTTTGTTTTTATTAAACGGTTTTCAAACCGGATAAAATATATTGAAGGCTTTTTAATCAGAAACTATTGTTCATCAATAATCGTCTTTAAAGTTTTCTTCATTTTATCTTTTGAGTTTTGATCGAGTGTAGCATCTATATGTTGATGTGATTGCTTTGCATTGCTTCCGATGAGGTTTGTTTGCTTTTCGAAAAGCTTACACATGCTGCAAATTGAAAGATGTGTACGAAGCTGTAGCCGCTGCCTGAAAGACAGTTTATTTTCTTCCCTCAATGAAATTAAATAGGTTGCCTGTTTACAGCTTAAAATTAATTTTTTCATTTTTGTTTCAATGAATGTTCACCCAGTTTTTTTCGAGGCATACCCGCAGGTGCAATTTTGCACGATGTATCAACACCCAATAGTAAGACGGCTTTAAATCCAAAACCTTACAAATTTCTTCAGAATCCAGGTCATCCATGTATTTCATCACAAACACCGTTTGCTGAATTTCTTTTAATTTGGATTTACATTTTTCCAGCACGTTGTAAAATTCTTTTTTTTCTATGGGCTGTGTATAATCCATTCCCCATTCTCCGGGCTTCGTATCAGGCGTCCAATGCTCTACTTTGTCAAAATAATCATTTTCTTCCCGGGCCGCTATATTCACAACACTGCTGGCGCTTTTTCGATAATGATCAATGATTTTATTTTTACAAATGGCATATAACCAATTCTTTTCAGAAGCCTTGCCGGTATAACTTTCTCTTGCCTTCCAGGCATTTAGAAATGTATCCTGCACAATGTCTTTGGCTATGTCGCTGTCACCAATGCGCACAATCGTAAATGCATACAATGCATCTGCGTACCTATCTACCCAAAGTGCCGGTGCCAGTCCTGTTATTGTTGTATTCATTTTTACATTTCAATCATGCTAAATCTACAAAATTATGACTTGCTTATTTTGAAAATAATTCTTTGCGTTTTAATGACTGGAAAGAAAAAAATAAGCAGGACTATTTTATTTCGGAAGCGGTTGCGGCCGTTACTTGTCCGTTATTTGCTTCCTGCAGGTAAGCAATTATTTTACAATCAGCAGCTTTCAAATCTGCGGGAATAGTAAGGATAGCGCTGCCTGTACTTTGGTTTTTACGAATGATTTTAAAATCCCTTACAATATTTACGTGGTGCAATATCCTTCCTCCGTTCTCCCCTCTTTTTACATCTGTATTCGTTTCATTTTGTACCAGGGCAAGGTTTATTACTGTATTATTATTCGCTTGAGATTTATAAGAAACCCTTACTTCTTTACCAATGCTTACTACGTCAGTTAATTCTAATTGCTGGCTCGCTTCCTTATTGATTCCTTTTTCAACAGCAAATTTTAGCTTTGTCATATCAGAGCCAACAAATTCGGACGTTCCATTTACTACTACCTGTGGTGTATATGCGCCACCGAGCTTAAAGTGATCAACATATTCCCGCTGCCTGTCTGAATAAGCTGCATCACTAAACAAATCCCTCCATCCAAGCCTGTTCCAATAATCAACATGAAAGCCCAACACGTAAGTATTACCAGGATAAAGTTTTGCAATCTTTTCAACCGCGGCGTCTGCAGCCGGGCAACTGGAACAGCCTTCAGAAGTGAAGAGTTCTACCACCGCAAACCCTTTAGCAGTAACTGGCGTGGATGATTGCTGTTGCTTTTTTATAACACCTGTTCCGTAAACAAAAGCGGCCACCCCGAATAAAAGAAACAAGATGCTATAAACAACTGTTTTATTTTTCATAATGGATTTTTTATGGAGTGAAGAATATTTTAATTCGTACTTAATGGCTTATCAAATTGATTGGTGATAAGCTTTACATAAGCAGCATTATCTTTCAACATTTGCATGCCAGGGGCAAATTTCATATAAGGCATATTGAGCAGCTTATGATTTTGCTTACTGATCTTGTAAAGAATTGCAAGATGACGAACAATTTCTTTCCACGCATAAAATATTGAATGCCGTGGATCATAGATATGGGTTGGTTCGCTCCCTGCTCCGTTCAATTCAATGATTGAAAAGTTTTTTCCTTCTGCTAATTCCTCCCATGTATTATACCTGATGTCCATCCTGCCAAAATAAAAGTCGGGAACCATTTTACAAACCTTATCAATGGTAGCCGCTAATCTTTCATCTGCTTTATTACTTACATCAACAAACTTTGCGCCACGGCTATGATTACCATAAGGAACCAACAGTTGTTCTTCATCTTTTAGCAAAACTTTTTCTAACATTTCCGCATGTGATTTTTGTAAGGTTGCCAACTGAAGAATATACCTTGGATCTTTGTGAAGCAATTGCTCAGTTGTAGATTTGCCATCTCCCTTTACAGTTAAAAATTCCTTGCTAACAATGCCTGAAATATGCCCGTTCAATTCGCCGGGATAGCGGTAATAAAAAATGCCAACTTCATTTTCAAATGGCACAAAATCCTGTACTAAAAAATCAACTTTACTGCCACTTGCATAATCCAATAACTCTTCTTCGTCGTGTACCTTTTTTACGCCGAGTCCTCTCATGCCAATATCGGGCTTTGCAATCAATGGGTATTTGAGCCCTTTTTCATTTACATCTTTTATTAATTGATGTGTATCTGCGCCGGGCTTAAACAATAAAGTGGCTGGATAATACTGCTGCGGCATTATATCATAAATTTCCTTTTTACTTTCCTGTAAAAAACCACCATTCTTGATTGATGGATTAGAAGTGTTAAAGAAAAAGAAAGTTCTTGCTTTTATGCCCAACCAGGCCCAGTACACATAAATGGGTGCATATACCAAATCAAATGGCCAGTATTCCCAATTAAATATTTTTATAAATAAGGGCTTATTTAATATTTTTCTCATCAATCAACCTGTTTTAGGAAATACTGTATTCAATGGCTTTTGCAGTTTCATTGTTGTACCTGCTACCATCTTTTAAATCGAGATAACTCATTACTGCATTATGCTTTCCAAGATGAATCCCTGTTATACTTACGGTAAACAGATTGCCTTCCCTGTTCATGCGGATATCATTCTGAACATCGCCATCGCCTGCAAACTGGTGAAAATTAAATATGTCTTCCTGCGTGGGTTCATCCTGCCTGATTAACCAATCTTTAAACCATGTTTCTCTTTTCTTATGAATGGCTTCATTGTACAGTGTTGCACTGCTCCAGATATGGCTTTTATTTACGGCAGGCTCACTGCAATGTTTTTGTTCGCCATCCCACCTGCATTCAAATAATTTTGCATCCTGAAACAGGATGAGTGTAAATGGTTCTATGTTTTTTAAATTCATTGCAATGAAAAAATTTACCGGATCAGGTGCAGTTAAAATATCCAGCAGTATTAATCCACGGCTTCTTCTGTACGGTGGTTTTGAAAAATGGAAAACAAAAGCTCCGTTTAATAATACTGCAGCATTTGCATGATCCCTTACAGCAATCCATGTACCTCCTGCATCTGCATCCCTGGGAAAAAGCAGGTCTATATTATCAAGCTGATAGGTAGCCGGCGGCAAAGCCCGGGTGCGTTGCTTTTTTTCATCACGGTTTGAAGTGATAAAAAAACCGTCTTTAACTGGTATAAAAGTTACTGTGCACATGACACCCGGTGCTTTATGGTGGAGGTAGCAATACCAAAATTTTCAGGAACATTAATTGAAGCAATGGCATTGATGCCAATCCTTATTATTGCCATGTGATGAACAGCGTGCTCAAGATTGTAAATAAGTTCGCGGTTATAATTGCTTTGTACAGAAAGTGAACTTTGTGAATCTTCGCTATAATCCAATTCTAAAATCAATTGCTTATCTTCTTTATTTAATTCATCAAATACATTCCATAAAATCTTTTGGGCAAATGCACGATCTGTTTCTATCCGATGATCCCGTTTACGTTTATCGTAATTAACAATCCCCGTTTCATATCCATTTTCAAGTTCAACAAATAATTCAATGATATGTCGCACATGCTGTCCGATGGTTGCATTTAATAAACCAGGCGTGGACAAATTATATTGCTCACAACTCAGTTGATCAAGTGCATCGCTAACTTGTAAAAATATTTTTTTGATCGCTTCCTGTAAGTGCATACGCTTGTTTTTTCTGTTAATTATTTTTTGCAAATATTGATAATGATACCGTGAGGTTATCTGACAACACCATACTTCCACCTCCCACATTAAAATCTCTTCTGTTCAATTTAAATTCACCGGTAAAAGTATGCCCATTGGCTACAGTGTTGACTTTAAATGGGAAAGAAACACTTTTTGTTACTCCTTTAATAGAGATATTTCCTTCAATAAACAGCATCCCGGGTTTGTTAGAATTGGATACTTTTGTTGAAACAAAACTTAACACCGGGAACTTTTCTACATCAAAATACTCATCTTTTTTCAAATGACCATCTCTTGATCCATTACCGGTATTAATAGTAGCTGATTCAACCGTTACATTAAAGTACGAGCTTGCTATATTATTTGGATTAAAAACTATTTTTCCTTTCAACCCGGTGAAAGTGCCACTAACGTTAAATCCAAAATTCTTAATGCCAAATTTTACAGATGAGCCGTTGTCAACCGGTGTATAATTCTGTGAAAAAATAGTAAGAGATGAAATTAACAATATAGTACAAAATGTAATTTTCTTCATATTGATTTTTATAAAAGTTCTGAGCTTCCAAACAAATGATCAAATAACTGACAATGGATTAAAGCATATTTGTAAAGTAAAAAATCGGGAGAACCTGCAATATCATAAACCTGGGTGCCGCCAGTTGATTTTAATTTGCCAAGATCGATAAAATTTATCGGATAAACTTCTTTGGACAAATACACATGCAAATCCGGCCCGTTTGAAATTGATACCCCATCCAACACCAGTGTAAATTTGCCATCTTTCAAATAAACTTTTGCCAGGCCCGATACCGAACCATAAGGCCCATTAGAAAAACTGCCGGACAACTTAAGTTTAGCACTGGTATCAACCATTTCGATACCCGGAGTAGCCGGGGTATTGTTCTCTTTTTTACAGGAACAAACGAATGCTGTTAACAACAACAATAATATAGACGAATACAATTTCATTTTCTAAGTATTATTTATAAAGCATACGTAAGCCCGGCACCAAAGTTATTAGCCTTGTTTCTGAATCGATCTACCTGCGTGCCATCCGGTGCAGTCTGCTTAATAGTACTTGTTTTATATTCAGTAAACAAAAACTGGTATATGCCTCTTACACTCCATCGATCATTTAATTTATACTTGATTGAAAATTCTGAATTAAGGTTTCCATAATCAAGATCGCCTGTTAGCAATACATTAAAGCCTGCTGGCTTTGCATTTGGTTCAGTTCTGGTTACACCATTGCTGGTAAGAATTGCAGATGATTTTCTTCCAAACCCAAATCCAATTAAATCAATATTAAAAATTGCACTCCACCTGCTGCTAAAATTATAACCAAAATTGGCCGATAAATTCAGGGAGTTCACAAAAGGCCGCTGAACGGTAAGTGTATCCCAATTAGCAGTTTCCTGGCCTGCAAATACAATCAGGAAAGGGGTGGTATTACTCCTGGAAATTTTTGCAGGAGCAGTTATAAAATCTACCTTTTTGCCAAACATACTGGTGAACCTTGCTCCCAAACCTGCCTCCAGTTTCTTTTTTTTACCAATCTTCCAGGTGTACACATAAGAGGCTGCTGCAGATCCTTGCGAACTGCCTGCCGTAGCTGCAAGATCCAACCATTGTTGGTTACCGGTAGGTTTGGTTTGCTGTCCGAATCCAATCAAATAAAACGATGACATGGTACAGATCAATAATATTTTTTTCATATTCTGAATTTGGCATTTAAGTTTATTAATGAATAAAATTGCTTTCGAAAAATAATAATAAGTGCAATACTGCAGATTGACACCAGCACCGCATATATAAATAACTGGCCCCCATCATCCATCACCACAATACCCAGCTTTGTTAAATGAAAAAAGATAGCACCTGCCATTAGGCCAACTGCAATAGACGCACCGTAAAAAGTAGTTGTAGGAATCAATATAAGGATAGATGCCACCAGTTCCATAACACCAGTACCTATTCGCCCAACCGGCTCCATACCTAAAGTGGTAAATATATAAACAGATTCTTCTGATGCCGAAAACTTGAAATAAAGCGTTTGCAACATAATGACGGCAGGTATTAAACGCAATAACCATATACCTGCTTTTGCAGCGATGCTATTATTCATACTTTTTTTCTTTAGTTTAATGAATGAAATAGTTTACGCCAGTTTATATCTGCCTTTGCTTTCAGGTTGTTCTCATCCTTGTTCCAGTCTTTCAGCGTATTGTTGAAATATTTATTATAAAAAAGATATAGTTTTCCATTTACAATTTTAAATGTACCCGGATCTACGTTAACTTTTTCGCCTGAAGCTCCCATGGCATAAGCACACCAGCCTCCATATTCAGGCTCATATTTGGTAGCATTTTTTTTAAATGCCTCCTTATTTTCAACAGATGAAAAATAATAAATAAGTCCCTGGTTGTAAACTGTTAAATCCTTGCTTCCTTTTACGGCTTTCTGTTGGTTAAAGTATGCAACCGGATCGTACCCTTGCAATGCAATCCCATCTTTTAGGTTGAATGTGGACTTTCTTGTTTGTTCCTGTGCGAAAATTGCCACGGATGAGAATAAACAAATCAACAGCATAATACCCGTTTGTTTCATGATTGATTTTCTTTTTTTAGTAAATACGTCGTTTTAGATAAATACGTTGCAATTCCAATTTCCTTTCAATCATTTGTAAAAAACAGAAATATTTTTTGCAAGTGAAATTCTTTAATCGAAACATTTAACATGCATAAAATTATGCTGGCATCAAAATAAACTGAGTCGGATGAACGACAATGATGAAAAAAATAATTTAATAGGTAACCGGTTTTAATAAAAATATACAAAGGCAGCAACGATTCATATACCATTTATTTTTCTGAGGGATGTAAGATATTTTACCTCTTCAAATTGTTTTCCCAGCCCCTTTACGGTTTCTGACTTAGCTGTACTCAATCTAAACGGGTCATTTTTTTAAAGGGGCTTATCTTTGTGACCAATCTTAATCTTCACGAAATTTTTCTCATTGGCACCTATAAAGTTTTTGTATCAAACCAGTATAAATTATTTACGTACGAAAGTTAGCCGGGTTCAGTTTATTATGGTGATCGCCACTTTAGTAGGATTTACATCTGGAATGATAGCGGTATTACTGAAAAGCCTTGTTCATACGCTGGAACACTGGATAGGATTAATTCCGGTAAGCAGGTTTTCATACTTGTTATTTCCTGTGGTGGGTTTACTAATTACGGGATTTATTATACGGTATTTTTATGGCGGCCATATTGAAAAAGGCATTGCAATGGTATTAAGATCAATAGCCCGTAAGTCATCTTTTATTCCGCTATCGCATACTTATCAGCATATTATTACAAGCGCAGTTACAGTTGGTTTTGGTGGTTCTGCCGGTTTGGAGGCACCAATTGTAGCAACCGGATCTGCTGTAGGATCTAATTTAGCCCGCATTACCGACTTTAATTACCAGGAACGGAGCTTGTTAATAGCCTGTGGTGCGGCGGCGGGGATTGCCGCTGTTTTTAATGCGCCTATTGCCGGAGTAATCTTCGCAATTGAAGTTTTACTAACCGAAACTGTGGTGAGTTATTTCATTCCTTTGATTATTTCGTCCGTTGTTGGTGCATTGTGTTCCAGTATTATCTTACAGGAATCTTCTCTTTTTAATTTTGTACTAAAACAAACTTTCAATTATGAAAATGTTCCATTCTACATTTTACTGGGAATATTTTCAGGATTCATTTCCCTTTATTACGCAAGAACCTTTAAAAAGGTTGAAGAAAAACTGCACCGGTCAACATATAACTGGTACACAAAAGCATTGATCGGCGGGGGATGCCTGCTGGCTCTCTATTTTGTAATACCACCCTTATTTGGTGAGGGCTACGATAGCGTAAAGATGGTAGCAAATGATACCTACACTAGTTTTGATGATAACACCCACCTGTTTTCTTTGTTGAATGAAAACTGGGCGCTGGTTGCCTTTACAGCCTTTGTGGTATTGGCTAAGCCCGTGGCCGCAGCCTTAACAATTGGTGCCGGTGGAAATGGAGGAAATTTTGCTCCGTCCTTATTTACCGGAGCCTACCTGGGTTTCTTTTTTTCCAAATTATTAAACACTACACCGTGGATAAAAATTCCGGAAGGTAATTTTAGCCTTGTAGGAATGGCGGGAGTTTTAAGCGGAGTAATGTATTGCCCGTTAACTGCAATATTTTTAATAGCAGAAATCACCAATGGTTATGAGCTGTTTATTCCTCTTATGATCGTTTCGTCTCTTTCATTTTTTATTGTAAAGAGTTATGAGCCTTATTCTATGGAAACAAAAAAACTGGCAATCGAAGGGCAAATATTTACACATAAAAAAGAGAAAAATATTCTAACATCTATCAGGTTAGAAGATATGCTGCAGGACCAGTATGAATCTATCAGAATGGATCAAAAACTGGAGGACCTTATTGAGTTAATTAAAAAAAGTGAAAAGAATATTTTTGCAGTAGTAGATGCCTCGGATAAATTTTGTGGTATTATCGAATTGAATGACATTAAGCAAAAATTATTTCGCCCTGAACTATTTGATAAAGTAGGTATAAAAGCATTGATGAAGAAGCCGCCTGCAATATTGCTTCACAATCAGGATATGCACAGCGTAATGGAAAAATTTGATATCACTCAAAGCTGGTATTTACCGGTGCTTAATAAAGAAAACAATTTCATTGGCTTTATCTCAAAAACCAAACTATTTAATAAATACCGGGAAATACTTGCCTCCCAGGGAGACCTGCTTTACGAAGTTGAATAAACGATCTATTTACAAGGAATTTTACTATACAGGCGGACAATAATATACCTGGCGGGTAAGAATTACCCACAATACCATTGATCAGTTTCAATTTAGTTATAACAATAATTAAAATGAATTTGAAAGCCATAACCCGGATGGGGCTCATTGGAAATAAACGTTTGATTGTCTGTAAAAGCAAATAAGTGGCCATTCATCAAAAAACTTGGCGGATTACCATTAAGGTAAATTAAGTTTTCAGGAAGTTGCTCCTTGACCTGACTTAAACATAATGTTGTGAAAATGCCCACAACGGAGTTAGGATAATTGGAAAAACGAAACATAAAATATTTGAATTTGGGGGGTATTTCAATAATTATATTGCTATGCTATATTTCAAACTTATTGCAAATTAATATATAAAAAAAATAAATCTTGTAGGATGTATAGCACTTTTTTGTCGAAAAAAAACTACCCTTCTCTATAATAAAGTAAATTTAACTTCAATTGTGGGCAACGAGAGTTTACAACTAATTCATCCTCAGCTTACAAGAATTTAACTTTAAACCAAATGCTGAATTAAATTTTTACTACTTTAATTGGTTACAACTTAAAAAATATTCCAGGTTTCGCAACTTATGTTTGATAAAAATCAATATTATTTAAAATATGCTGAATAATGACAATCGTAAAAGAAGGTATTCATTACCAGATTTAAAGAAATAAAGCTTTTATTGAAAGATCGTGCAGTATGTTATGCAGGCCAATTTCCACATAAGTCCATTTTGATGTGGATGATCACCTTCAATAAGCTAATATATACTACATTTAAAAACTGTTAACCAAACATCAATCATCTAACAAAGCTTCTCACTTAAAGCTTATTATCTTCTATTTTTATGAAAGCCATTTTTTTAATAAAAACGGGTGAAGCTGCTAATGCTTTTGAAACCCGGGAAATAAAAAAGCCGGTACCTGGCCCTGAACAAGTACTGATTAAAGTAGCGGCATCAGGACTGAACTTTGCTGATATAATGGCAAGAAGAGGCATGTATAAAGAAGCTCCTCCCATTCCATGCGTGCTTGGATATGATGTTGCTGGAACAGTGGCTGAAGTCGGTAAAGATGTCAAAAATGTGAAACCTGGCGATCGTGTCACCGCAATGACACGTTTTGGGGGATATGCTGAGTATGCATTAACTGAATTTTCTGCGACAACAATTATTCCTAACGAACTTAAATTTGCCACGGCGACTTCACTTGCAACTCAATATTGCACCGCATACTATTTGGGGGCAGAAATGGTAAACTTGCATGAAGGCGATCGGGTGCTTATTCATTCAGGTGCAGGAGGTGTAGGTTCGGCCTTAATTCAACTGGCTACGCATAAAAAGTGCGAAATTTTTTCTACGGCAGGTAGCCCGGAAAAACTGAATCACTTAACAAAATCGGGCGTTCATCATCCCATTAATTATGTTTTACAGGATTTTGAAACGGAAATAAAAAGTATTACAAATGGAAAAGGTGTTGACGTAATATTTGATGCTGTTGGTGGGAAATCAGTAAAAAAAGGATTCCGTACACTTGCACCAGGAGGAAGAATCCTATGCTATGGCGCAGCCGACATGAGTAATAAAAATATTTTCGGGAAGATTTTGGCGGCTATTAATTTTGGTATATACCATCCCGTTATGTTCATGATGGCCTCGAAAGGAATGATAGGAGTTAATATGCTTCGCATAGCCGACAGTAAACCAACAACCATCCAACATTGCCTTAAGCAGGTAACCGCACTAACAGAAACGGGTATTTTTATTCCTGCACCTGCAAAAGTGTTTCCCGTATCGGCAATAGCTGCAGCCCATGACTTTCTGGAACAAAGGAAAAGTATGGGTAAAGTAACAATACAATGGTAAGAGCAAAAAACTGCTACCTTTCCTTTCCAATAATTAATACAACCTCGATACAGGAAAGCATATACGAATTTACAGTACTTCAATAATGATGTGGCTTAATTTTCTTTATACAATAGTTTTACTTTCTCAACTTATGCTCACTATTTGGTAATAGTTGCACCATACTGCCTCCTATTAAAAAGATTTCCCCTTCGGATAATAAAAACATTTTGATTTTACAAAGAGAAATGTATATTTGTAATCACTTCTGTTTTCGCATATCTAATATCCCTTCAATTTACCATCCCAATTTCACTAGCCACTTTCCCTAGAAAAGCTCAAAATCTAATTCGGTGAAATCCTGCATTTATCACAAACCAAAACACCACAAGAATGACACAAAATTGGTATGCAGTTTACACAAAACCTCACCAGGAAAAAAAAGTAGCTCACCTACTAACAAAACGAGGCATTAGCAACTATTATCCTGTAAACAGAGTTTGCAAAGTAAATCCCAACAGCAAAAAAATCAGTAACGAGCCGCTTTTCAGCTCTTTTGTTTTTGTTCATATTGGCGAAAACGAATTAGTACTGCTTAAAAAAGTTCCAGGGGTAATAAACTTTATTTACTGGAAATCCAAACCGGCAATTATTCATGAAGAAGAAATAGATATTTTGCAACAGTTTACTGCTGTTTATCAAAATATCAAACTTGAAAAATCTTCTGTAAATATGGCCGGAATGGTGAGATTAATTGATGACCCCATCATTTCTTTTAAAGAAAATGCGGCCACCATACGATTCCAAACACTAAAAGTTATGCTCCCTTCAATTGGATTTACTATGATTGCTGAGCGTGAAAAAGTTAATGAAGAACCGTTGCAGATGGTTTCCAAAAATGGATTATTTAATAAAAACGTTAACTCATTTCTATCTAATTAAGTTAAACCCGGTATAACCTAATTTAAAATTAGTGGCCATCAACAGCTTTGTTGATGGCTATTTATTTTCTCACGTAGTCACTTTCCATTTAGTATCCCCCTAATTAGATGACATCGTTTTCAAGTGGCAAATCATTACGCAAAAAATTGCAGGGTTTCACAGATGCCTGCTCATTGCTATTTAAACCTGTACAGACTGCATAGCGATCCTGAATGCGGTAGGCGTATAGCCTGTTTTTTTATGAAATACACGGGTAAAATATGACTTTTCCGTATAGCCCAGGGAGTAACCAATTTCCGCAACCGTTAAATTGGTATTGCTAAGTAACTTTCGGGCTTCTACTAATCTTCTTGTTTCAATTATTGCAGAAATACTTTCTTCAAAAAACAAATGACTTAGCCTGTTCAAATTTCGAACGGACATAAACATTCTTTCTGCATAAAACTGTACAGGTTCAATTTTCTTATAGTTTTCTTCCAGCAATTGAAGGAAAAAATCCAGTATCATAAGATCAGGATTTTTAGGCTGGCCGAGAGATGGATCTTTGATTCTACGTGCAAACTGAGCAGCAGACAGTAATGCAATTAAAAGTTGCTTTACAAGATTTATATCTGGCGGCCTTTGTTGTAAAACAGTTGAAATTAGCTGGCAGAGCGCTTCAATGTTGTGCAGATAATTGCCAGCGCTTAAATCGTAGTAGCCAATGTTGGAATAATTTTCATAGTATTGAAAACCATTAGGGGGAAGAAATTCATTTTTGTACCTGATACACCAACCCCGCGTTGAAAGATCGGGAATAAACTGATTAATACGTCCAAAAGAAGCGTAAATCATTGCAGGCACCGGGAAGTTGAGCAATTTAAAATCTAATATATATTTAGGATCACCCGCGGTAACTATAATCAATTCCTCGTAATTATTTCTTTGGGAGGGATGTGGATTATCAATCATCTTCTTTACCACATCTTCATTCAGTACAAAAATGTCTATGAGATGATTCATAACTTAATATCCTTAAACGAGTAATCATTATAAGTCATGGAATACCCAAACCTATTTAACACTAATCAAAATACATTTAAATTATTCACTGGTAAGTAAAATTCATAGCAAAAAGTATGTTGAAACTATTTTAGGAAATTGAATTTAATTCTCTGTTTTTTGTACTCCTCAAAATTCAAATAAGACGATAAATAGTTCGTGTTACTATCTGTACAATTTGTGGCACATCTAAGTTATGAAAACTTAATCTTATTAATTGGGCTAACAACTGTCTTCACTCATGATCATTTACGGCTTTTAATAATTCAGTTTGCATGCCAGTAATCCATTCAGGTAATTTTTCTCCTTCCATTTTTAAGACCCCGGATTTATGGATTATTCTGAATTCCCACCTTATTCCATCCTCGTCCTTCACATCTACATGATACCCTGATTGATCGCCAAATTCAAATTCGGCAAAATTGAATTTTTTATTTCCGATAACTTTATCAAATATGTTATTCATGCTCGGGGCAAATTAATTACGAAATATTGTTAATTAAATCTGATTAAAAAATCATTACTGTAAAATTCTATAGAGTCTTTTACCTCAATGAGCAAATTTCTAACCTTAATTTACATTATACATTTTATTTACAAGGGTTTTTACAAAAATAAAATTCAACAAAGGCTGATTATTGTAGCGGTATGGATTTTTATGCCAATTATTAACTTCATTTCAGATAACAATTGCACCTGGTTTTCTATTTTTGATAGTAAAGCTATTTAACGGAAAATATAAACATCGTTTGTCTTAAATTTAATCAAAATTATCTTCTGTTACAACTTGAATTTGTATCTTCTCCTCATTCAATTATGACAGTACATGTAACCGATAATATTTCGCTGGAGTTGATTTCAGATGTACATGCAATTCCGGTTTTTGATTTAATAACAGAAAACAGGCAACATTTAAGACAATGGCTCCCCTGGGTGGATAGCATGCTGACCATTCATAATTTTCATACCTACATACAAAACACAAAGAATGAAATAGCTGCAGGCAGGCAATTAAGTTATATAATTCTTGCCGATGGCAATGTTGTTGGCAGATGTGGCGTTTATAATATTACTAGCGAGCACGCAACTGCTTCATTGGGATACTGGCTGAGTGAAGCTTACGAAGGGAAGGGAATAATTACGAAAGTTTGTAAAAAATTA
The DNA here is from genome assembly GCA_046590675.1 of Ferruginibacter sp. GTDB lineage: Bacteria > Bacteroidota > Bacteroidia > Chitinophagales > Chitinophagaceae > Ferruginibacter. Next base: position 61,337 of record JBKJUP010000098.1, read on the forward strand.
ATTGAAATGAGTTTCTGGGAATTGTTATTAAATGAAATTGAAATAAGGTGTGCCATCGATAATATAAAAAGTGAGGCTATAGCTAAACGGCTTAAATTTAGCTGGAAATTAGTTTTAAAAAAAGGTGACTATGTAAACAAAAAATTTGTTGACCTGAACATTTATAAACTAACCAGGGCTGAATGGGAGCCAACTATGCAGGAAAGTTTTACTATTACTAAATAATTACATGAACCAGCTTAATAAATCTACTGAAACGCTATCAAATGAAATAGAGCAATTGAAATTACGGTTGCAGCAGGCTTATGCCCTTATAGAGCAGTTGGAAACTAAGCAAACAAAGGAAGAAGATACGGCAACCAATAATCAGCACCCGGACTTATTAAAAAGTACAGATCAAACTTACCGTTTGTTTATCGAAAAAATGACGGAAGGGGCCATTACAATAAATAAAGAGGGAATTATTCTTTACAGCAATGCTCAATTTGTAAAAATGGTTGGGCTGCCATTATCAAAAGTTACCGGTATTTCATTCAAATCATTTATTGCACCGGGTGATGAAACGACCTACCATTCATTAGTAGAAGCAGGGTGGAAACAGGAAACGAGGGGCGACCTTTTACTTGTTGGCCTTGCCCGGATCATCCCGGTTCAATTATCCATCAATATACTGTCGTTGAATGAGGGCCCTTCATTAAGCATAATTCTTACTGACCTGACCGCTCAAAAACAAACAGAACTACTATTAAAAGTAAATAATGAAAAGCTCCAACAGATAAATTATGAGCTTGAATTAAGCAACCAGGACTTACACCAGTTTGCAACAGTTGCTTCGCACGATTTACAGGAACCACTTAGAAAAATCCAGATATTTTCTAATTTCCTAAAAGAAAAATTTGCTTCGGAACTTTCCGCAGAAGCTGGTATTTACCTGCAAAAAATCATCTCATCTTCTAATAGAATGAAAACGTTGATTATCGACATTCTTAATTACTCGCAACTATCGCAAGATGACATTAGTGTTACCAAAACGAACTTAAACGATATTTTGAATGAAGTGTTGGAAGATTACGAAATACTGATTAAAGAAAAAAAAGCCAACATAGTTGTTGAAAAACTTCCTTCAATAGAAGTGAATGCTGGTCAAATGCGCCAGGTATTTCAGAATATAATTAGCAATGCATTAAAATTTGTTCGAAAAGATGCGCATCCCTCTATTCATATAAGTGCGCAAATAAAATCTTCCAATTCAGACGAGCCAAACGTGCAATTAAATAGCGGTCACTGCTACCTTTGCTTTCAGGATAACGGCATTGGTTTTGATGACAAATTTGCTAAAAATATTTTCACGTTATTTAGAAGATTGCACACCAAAGATAAATTTGAAGGCACAGGAATAGGACTGGCAATATCAAAAAAGATTGTTGAAAAACATGGCGGACATATTATTGCAAAAGGCATTGAAGGAAAGGGCGCTGAATTCATAATAATACTGCCCATGTCTCAGCAATAAACCCAATGGATATCCGTTAAAAAATCCTCCTTTATTCCATTATTTCCGGCAGATAACATCCCAAATAAATTTCATTTCCAAAAAGATATTGCAGTAATTATTCTAATCAATATCTTCAGTTTATAAAATTTAATTAACATGATTTTGCTGGAAAAACAATTGGAAATAAAACAATCAAAAATCCCAGGTGCAGGCATGGGCCTTTTCACAAATAAAACAATCAGAAAAGAAACTATTATAATAGAATATACCGGCACTGTTACAACCTGGAAAGAAGTAGATCATGATGAGGGTACAAACGTTTACATTTATTATGTAACCCGAAATCATGTGATTGATGCCCGTCATCACAAAGATTCATTGGCAAGATATGCAAACGATGCCCGGGGGATGCAAAAAATTAAGGGTATTCGTAACAACACTCAGTACATAAAAATAAAGGGAAAAATTTATCTACAGGCAATTGCCAACATACCTGCAGGTGCCGAAATAATGGTAAGTTATGGCAAGGAGTACTGGGACGTAATAAAACAGAATATGGATTTCGACCGGCTGCAGATGCAAAACCTTGCAGTTGCCATTTAATCTTCAAAGTTTTTTTTATTATTTAAAAATTTATTGCAGTTTGGCTTTGGTGTTGATTGCAACAGCTTCTTGCCGAAAAAATCGCTTTTACAAAACTTAACATTGCAATCGCCATTCTTTATATTAATTTTATGTTATCAATTATAAAGCATTGAACTAATTAATATGACAACAAAGAAAACAACAGCGCCCAAAGAAATATCAGCAAAGGAAAAAATAGTTCAGGACATTACAGCAACATTAGCCGGTGCTCTGGTTTCACTTAAAGAAAGTTTAGGAGAGAAAAAATTTGACAAACGTATAAAAAAGGCAGCCAAAATTTTAGGCGAGGGCATTAAACCTGCACCTGCTAAAAAGGTTGCTGATAAAAAAACTACGGCTAAAATAAACGATATAGATAAGGACCCGGTTAAAAAAACTCCAGTTAAAAAAGTTGCAAAAGCGCCCACAAAAAAATAGGTCCGGGAAAAAAATTTTTCATCTAGCATGAAAGCTTTTCGTTTAGACAGGTAATACAACCTGCTTTCATATATTTTAAAGCGATCAAACTATTTTAATTCAAGACTATAAAATATTTCTCCCAGCAAGGAGTGCATATCGAGTTAATCGGTGCATTAAGCGGGAAAAATAATTACAATTGATAGTTAATTAAGTGTGGTTGATGACCGAAGACATAATACCGGAACTTTGGCCTGGTTCATTATTTGCCTTGTATAAGACGATGTGAATAATTGTTGAAATGTAGCATCAATCGATGATGTGACTACTATGAGATCTGTTTTTAGCAGGTTGGATATCTTTAAAACTTCCCCCGCCATATTTTTACCAATCTTAAAATAGCTGGAAGTTTTTACTTTATCAAGACTAACGCGGTCAACTAATTGTGAGGCTAGTTTCCTTAACAGGCTTATGTTTCCCTCGTAGTCATTTGACAAGCCCAATATTTTTAATATTGATTCATTTTTACTGATAATATTTTCGATGTAATCGTATTTTTCAACAGCATCGGAAGTTGGACGTATTGGGAATAAAACTTCTTTAAATGACAGCCATTTTTTTAGAGGCGGTACAGTAAGCATCGGGCAACCTGCATTATCTATCAACCTGGCTGTGTTAGAACCTATGGATGCTTCGTTATAACCAGTAGCACCATGCGTTCCCATAACAATTAAATCTGCATTGAAATGTGTGGCAATCTTTGCAATTGTTTCGGCAACCTCACCTTTTTCAATTATATAGTTGCACACTAAATCCTCCTGCGTAGCAATCTTGTTTACCAGGTCGTCCATCTGCCTGGTATGATCCAATTTTATTTGACTGCTATCTTCACCTTCTTCCAGCACATTCAGGAGTTTTACCTGTGCACTGTGGCGCCTGGCCATTTCAATTGCTGTATGCAATGCATTGAGCGATGTTTCGCTAAAATCAATTGGAACCAGGATGTTGTTAATGGTATAATTTTTCATATCCAATAAGTTGAAAGCGTTAGAGAAAGAACAGGGTAAATCTAAATAATTTAAGCAACGTTATTAATGGCAAATTAATTAAAAGCAATTAGAAGCAAGTTAAAGGGAAATTAAAATTAAACTAATCCCTACTCTCATAAAAGTAATACTTATTAGTTAAGAATGAATTATTAAATATGAACATAAACTGATTAAAATTTGCAGGCATTTTTAATGATGATGGCAAAAGTAAGACATCAATAAACCCATTTGAAGTACATGCTCATTTCTAATGATTTTCTAATACAACTTAAATCTTGTTATATATGCCTTTACAAAAAACCTGAGGCATTAAAAAAGCCTAAATCCTTATTAATTCAAGGACCTAGGCTATGTATCGGGAAGCAGACTTGAACTGCCGACCTTCGGGTTATGAATCCGATGCTCTAACCAGCTGAGCTACCCCGACATTTTGGGGTGCAAATATAGGAGATTTCCCTAAAATTTAAAAGCTAATTATACAAAAGCTCTTTTAATCTTACAAAAACCTTGTCGGCATTGGGCAACATTGCCTTTTCAAGTGACATATTCATGGGCACAGCGGGTAAATTTAATGCCCCCATTACTTCCACGGCGGCATCTAACCAGCTAAAACAAGCCTTCGAAATTCTACCTGCCAGTGCTTCTGCAAATGAATTATTTTGTTGTTCTTCCGTTAAAACCAGGCATTTCCCATGCCGTTTTACAGTTTCAATTATCAATGCCTCATCCAGTGGAAATAAACTACGCAAATCTATTACTTCTACTTTGCCACCCAACTGTGCTGCTGCGCTTAAGGCCCAAAAAACCCCCATGCCGTAGGTAATTACGCAGCAACTTTCCCCAGCACTGATATTATCTTCTGTAGCTGATAAGACAATATTGCCTTTGCCAAGTGGTATCACATAATCAGGCCCCGGTTCTATTGATTTAGCTGCCTCGGTACCCGGCACTTTACTCCAATAAAGCCCTTTATGTTCCAACATAATAACCGGGTTGGGATCCAGGAATGCTGCCTTCATTAACCCTTTCATATCTGCAGCATTTGAAGGATAAACGATTTTTATTCCTTTGATGGTAAGCAAGGTGCTTTCTATACTTGCGCTGTGATAAGGACCTCCGCCCCCGTAAGCACCTACCGGCACCCGTATCAACGTTTGCACAGGAAATTTTCCACAACTTAAATAACAACTTTTTGATATCTCAGTTACCAGTTGGTTAAACCCCGGAAAAATATAATCACCAAATTGAATTTCAACAATCGGCTTAACACCCGTAGCACTCATTCCAACGGTGGATCCGATAATATATGCCTCCTGGATAGCTGTATTGAACACCCGGTGCGTACCGAACCGATCACCCAACGTTGCTGTTTCTCTAAATACACCGCCCAGCCTGCTACCAACATCCTGGCCATATAATACAGCTTCCGGAAATGCTTCCATTATTTCCCTTATGGCGAATAAAGCAGCATCTACCATTAAAACTTTTTCATTACCAGCCGGACTGCGATCACCCTTTTCTTCAAGAACAGTTGTAGGCACAAACACAAAATCAGCCACCGTATTTGTATCTGGCTCACCTGCGGCCAATGCAGATTGAAATTGATCTTTTACGGCTATTAATGTCTCCAATTCTATTTTGTTTAAGTCGGATTCTTCAACACCTCTTTCTAACAAAACTTGTTTTAACAACGGCCCCGGATCCATTCTAAAATGAAAGGCCAGGTTTTCTGAAGTACGGTAAGACTCTTTTCTTACACCACTGGTATGATGTCCTAATAACGGAACATTAGCATGTACAAGGTAAGGACTGCGGCTTGTTCTTACCTCGGCAACTACCCTTTGCATTGTTTCGAAACTTTCAATGAAATTGCTGCCATCAATACTAATGCTTTTAATGCCGCTGAAGCCTTTTATATAGCCTTGGGCGTTATCGGTACGTGACTCGGCAGACGAGGCACTGATACCCCAGTTATTATCTTGTACCAGGTATATAATAGGCAATTGATGCAAGGCTGCAAATTGAAAGGCTTCACTCACCTCACCTTCGGTAACAGAAGCATCACCCATTGAACAAATAACCACCGGATTATTGCATTCATTTTGTTTAGTACCCTCATTAAAATCAGTGTTATCCTTGGCCTTTTCTTTTGCAAACAATAAAGGCGATTTTATTTTTTCAAGGTATTGAATACCTTGTGCAATGCCTGTTGTTGGTATGGCCTGCATACCAGTAGCACTGCTTTGATGAATGATGCGTGGCTTATCAGTGCCAGTGTAATTTGGATGCGAATAATAGGCACGCCCACCAGTAAATATATCATCTGCCTTAGCCATCAATTGCAGCATCAGTTGATAAGGCGTAAAGCCAAGCCCCAGCAACATACTTTCATCTCTGTAATAAGGGCTTACATAATCGCATGGTAATAATTGAAAGGCTGTGGCTAATTGAATGGCCTCATGACCGCGTGAAGTAGAATGGACATATTTGCAGTCTTTCCGGTTAAGTTCGTAAGTTTCTGCCATTGCACGGGCGGTACACATAAGCCTAAAGGCTTTTAACAAGACATCGTTATTCAACATACATCAAAATTAATTGATATAAATTTCAGAAGGGGTTCTAAAAATATTAATCTGAAGAGTAGCTCAATCAACAACGAAACTATCAAGAAAACACTTTGGGAGAATTAAAGTTCACGCTTAATAAAAGTTACATTACTTGTCAATTCATTTAAAAATCAGCCAATTTTAAAAAAGGCATAAAAAAATTCACAATAGAATTGTGAATCAGTACAGGTAAAATTAAAAGGGTTAGACTATTTAATTTCCATTTTTAGTAGCATTTCTTTTTCAATAAACGCTTCCAGTTCATCCCCTACCACACACTCTCCTACACCAGCGGGAGTACCCGTAAATATAAGGTCGCCAATATTCAAAGAAAAGTAATTTGATATATGTGAAATGATATAATCAAAACTAAAAATCATTTGGCCGGAATTACCTTCCTGCATCAATTCTTTATTTTTATAGAAAGTGAAATTGATATTTTTCTTATTGAACCCCGGAGTTATATCTATAAATTTCCCGATAGCTGCTGAGTTATCAAAAGCCTTGGCTTTTTCCCAAGGAAGCCCTTTTGCCTTTAATTCATTTTGAATATCTCTTGCTGTAAAATCTATCCCAACGGTAATGCCATTATAATAATTTGATGCATGGCGCTCCTGTATATATTTACCATTTTTAGAAACACGCAAAACAAGTTCACACTCATAGTTTAATTCATTACTAAACTCAGGATAATAAAAAGGGGTGTGACTTTGCAGTAAGGCACTTTTCGGTTTCATAAATATGACCGGTTCATCTGGTAAGTCGTTGCCAAGTTCCTTGGCGTGTGCCGGATAGTTACGGCCTACACATATTATCTTCATGTTTTTCTAAGTTAGAATATCCCTTAATATGACAGCGAATATAGACAAATCAAATAAATAAAACAATTATGTATAAACGGGCAAACGTAATTACAGTTGAATAGAAAGTTTATTTACTTCATTCATAGTTTGTTCAATACCAATGGTTGCAAATCGCTCGATTACTTCTACACACTTTTGAATTTTTAATTGCACCAGTGGCACTTCGCCGTTTAGCCATTTACTTAAAACAAAATCTGCCTGCATTCCTTTAGGGTAATTATTGCCAATACCAAACCTTAGTTTGGGATACTGACCGGTACCTAATATATTTTGAATATCCTTTAGCCCGTTATGGCCGGCATCCGAACCACCTTGGCGAAGCCTTAGTTTTTCCAATGGTAATGCCAAATCATCTACAATTGTTAGTGTATTTTCAAGTTGTACCTTTTCTTTATCCATCCAATACTTAAACGCTTTCCCGCTTAAGTTCATAAATGTAGTAGGGCAAATACAGATGAATATTTTTCCTTTCCATCTTATTTCTGCTTTATAAGCAAGGCGCTCTACATTAAAACTGCCCCCATGTTTATTTACGAATGCATTAACCACATCGAACCCTATATTGTGACGTGTATTCGCATATTCATTACCCGTATTTCCGAGCCCGACTATTAAAAACTTTGACATGGATGCGAAGATAAAAGAATTGCCCCTTTATTTTGGAAAGGGGCATTTATTGATTACTTAAAGGCATAACCAATATATAATTATTAAGGCTTATCGTGCTTTTTACCCAGTATATTGGTAAGCAACTTTAAACCTTTGTACTTAATTTTATCCGTATTTCTTGCAATGATACCTGCAACTCCAAGTTTTACTGCGCCACCTGCAATGCGCTTAATTATACTGGGTGATTGGCCAAGAAATAAATTCTTAGATAAAAGTCCGGCACCTAAACCAAGTGAGGTTTTAATTAATGAACCTGCAACACCAGGCCTGGAGGTTATTTTGTGAAAGGCATCTTTTATAAGATTGCCTGGCTTCAAACTTTCTTTAAATGATTGAAAGTTGGAAATCAGTTTCTCTTTTTCAATGACCTCCTGCTCTTCCAGTTTCAAAATTGCAGTTTTGAGATCAACAGAATTTTTGATATTACTATACATTAATTAAGCATTTTTTTAATTAGCATGGAGCTTAAAGGTTCCTTAATCCACGATTTTTTAAATAGTTTAAGTAACAAAGCCAACACGAAATACACCGCTGCAACAATGAAAAATCCCAGGTAAACTTTACCCACTATTTCGCCGATCCAAAGCGACAATCCAATACTAAATATTATTATTGCAAACATAACTGTAACAAGCATACAAATCCTGGCGATCAGTGATGATGTTAAGTCTGTAGTTTTATCTACAGCCTTTAGCTTTAATAACTCTATTTTAGTATCCAGATAATTACCTGCATCTTCGTAAAGTGATTCAAATGTACCTGGGTTATTATCCATTTCTTTTTGTTTTAAATCTTCGAAGTTATTACCGCCTAACATTAGGACATTGAATTTTTCACTTCCTCTTTTGTACTTTTCATTTTTTCTTTTCCTTCGTCAAATTTGCTTTCGGCTTTACTTTTAAGATTTTCATAATGACTTGACAAGCTATCAACCAGCTCATTAATTTTATCTTTCGCTGAATCTTTAAAATCATTCCCTTTTTTCGATATTTTACCGCGTGTGTCTTTCCCTTTTTCGGGTGCGAACAATATGCCTAATAATGCTCCTACTGCTGCGCCAACCACGACTCCTGTAATTAATTTACCTGTCTTCATAATGTTTATTTTTATTTATTGTTAAAGAATTTATTTAAGCTTACACCAAAACATTGCCAAAAAATCATTCCATAAAATTTACCTTGTAAAATGACCAGCATCTACTCAAAATATACTCTTTTTTATCTTAAGTTCCAAAACTGTCTTATTCCTGGGTAAACATTTCTACATTGTATGAACACCATAATGCAAATATGTAATTATGGGTTTAAATTTAATTCTGTAAAAAATTGGGGTGTGAAATAACGACATAAAAAATAATTGTGAACGGATTCTGATTAGAACGCGGGAAAGGCCGATGCCGATACTAATGCCATGAAACAATCGTGCTCATGAAGAAAACAATTATTATTAAACAGTCTTTACGTGCTAATATCTTATGTATAATAGTTAATTTCCTGAACTATCTGCAGGCTGTTTAACCAATGAGCCATTAACTGCATTTGTATCTATCGACTGCTTCAATTTTAAATTGGCTTTTTGTTGTTGTGCAGCTTTCTTTTTTAATTCAGCTTGCTTTTTTTCTTCTGCTTTCTTTTTCTTTTTGAAAAAACCTCTCAATAAAAAATTATGTTTTGCAGCTTCCATATTTTCACTTAATCCTTTTGTTCCGGATTGAAGGTTCGACATAGTAGAGTCTAGTTTTTCACCAAATTCAGGATCACTTAACTTAGCCAATGCGCCATCTTCATCATTCATTTTAGTTGTAAATTTTGCAAACTCATTGGTACTTGTTTGCAGATTTTGCAATGTGCTTTTAAGCGAGCCTGAAAACTCTTCGTCACTTATAAATTTAGACAATGCTCCATTGCCATTGTTCATTTTATAAGTAAACTGTGCAAGTTGTGTTGTAATGATACCAGCATTATCCAGCGTTGTTTTTACGCTTGCCATTAACTCTTCCATTTCCACAGAAGGCTGTGAACTTATCACCGCATTTTCCTTGATAGGCCCAGCCGCATTGCTTCCCGGGTAAATAGTCAGTACCTTATCACCCATTAAACCATCAGATCCAATGCTGGCTGTTGCATCTGCTTTTATAAAAGGCTGCACATCATTTTTTATAACCATCACTACACGTACAGATGTATCGGTTAACAATTGTATTTCATCAACAGTACCAATATTGATTCCCGAAAAGCGCACGTTGTTACCAACCTTTAATCCACTTACTGTTTTAAAATGTGTTTCAACCCTAAAGGTTGATCCAAATAAATTTTTTTGTTTTCCAACAAAATAAATAGCCACCACAAAAAGCAGCAATCCAAGTGTTACAAACATGCCAAGTTTAACTGTGAAGCCTGATTCATTTTTCATGTAAATAAAATTTAGTCAACATTATTTAAATAAAGAATGAACGCACCCATTCATCCTCACTATTTTCCAATTCGTCATAAGTTCCTTCTGCTTCTATCACCCCGTCTTTTAAAACCACTATCCTGTCGCCTGTAAGTTTAGCACAAGCCATATCATGTGTAATGATGATAGCCGTAGTTTTATTTTTTTGCTGAATTTCTAAAATGAGTTCGCTTATTTCTCTAGACGTAATTGTATCTAACCCAGTAGTTGGTTCATCATAAAGCATTATTTCTGGTTTTAAAATAAGTGTACGTGCCAGCCCAATGCGTTTACGCATACCACCAGAAAGCTCAGATGGCATTTTATCAATTGCTGCTTTAAGACCTACACTTTCCAATGCCTCTTCTATGATTTCAGTCAGTGCCTCAGGCGATAAGTTTTTCTGATGTCGTTTTAAAGGGAATGCAAGATTTTCTCTAACCGTCATAGAATCGTACAACGCGGCATTTTGAAATAAAAATCCCATCCTTACCCTGATTGAATTTAACCGGTTAGCATCCATAGAAGTGATGTCTGTATCAAATACATGAACTTCTCCTTTGTCCGGCCGTATTAAACCTACCAGGCATTTAATAAGTACAGATTTACCAGAACCTGATTTACCCAATACAACAAGATTTTCGCCCTTATTGATGGAAAGATTAACATCTTTCAAAACATGATTGGTTTTGCCAAAAGATTTTTGCAATCCGGTAATTTGTATAACTGGTTTTGCTGCAGAATTTTCGCCAATATGATTTGTAGATTCTTTCTTTACCATTATGCAGTTTTTAAAAAAAAATATCTGTAATTTGAACAGCCAGCATATCGATTATAAATATTGTAATAGACGCAGACACTACCGCAGAGTTAGCGGCTCTGCCTACGCTTTCTGTACCATTGGCCGCAGTGTATCCTTTATAACAACCTATCATTCCCACAAAAAAACCAAAAAAGAATGTTTTGATAGTTGCAGGTAATATATCTATAAACTCAACTGATCCAATTGCCTTTGAAAGAAATCGAAATAGCGTGATATCTGCGTGAATATTCATAGCCATGTAGGAACCAAAAAGTCCGATAGCATCGGCAAAAATTACCAGTAATGGTATCATGAGAGTGGTAGCCAACACCCGGGTAACTACAAGATATTTATATGGATTAATAGCCGAAACCTCCATAGCATCTATTTGCTCAGTTACTTTCATAGACCCCAACTCTGCTCCAATTGCCGAAGCAATTTTTCCGGCACAAATAACAGCAGTAATTACCGGCCCAATTTCTTTAATCAACGAAAGTGCAACCATACCAGGTAACCACGATTCCGCACCAAAATCAACCAGTGTAGGGCGAGACTGCAATGTCAACACTAATCCCATAATGAAACCTGTAATACCGACCAGTGGAAGTGATTTGTAACCCATTACAAAACATTGCCTGAAGAATTCTTTAAATTCAAACGGTAACCGAAAAATTTCCTTAAAAAATCTTGCTGCAAAGATGGTAGCGGCGCCGGCATCGTTAAAAACATTTCTAAGATAAACTACCAAATTTTATTCTTTAAAGTTTAATAATCGCTGATGAGTAATCCTTTAATGCCAAGCTTGGCAGACTCAATCGTATAGACAACCGACCGGCTTGAAATATTTCCTTTTTCACCTGCACTGTATACTTCTTCAATTTTAAGTTCGTGCGTATGAAAATTTAAGGCCGGTTCATTGCAATAGATATAGTTGTTCTTTTTGTAAAAACTATATGTATATCCTTTGTTTTTAAATGTTTCTATCACCTCACTTAATGAAAGATCTTTTTGCATATTGCCCCCATGTTGATGTTTAATGCTTAATAATTATTCTTCCCCATACCAGGCTTATCCGAAATGGATTTGGCCGGTTGCAAAACTTCATCCAACTCCTTATCATCACCAATTAACTTATCATCAACATCCTGCGCTATTGTTGAATCCGTCTTAATATCACCCCCTGCGGCAGGTATGTTTTTTTTACTTAAATCAGGGTCCTTTACAGGTTTCTTACTTTCGCTTTGCATGATAATTTATGAATAGATCAGAATATTATTTTTAGTTTAAATACCTTCTTAATGTCCACGCAATTGTTTCGTGTTCCTGCAGTAAGCCGGTAAGAAAATCGGCAGTACCTACATCACCCATTTTTTTATCAGCATCATCAATGTTTTTCCGAAGGGCAATTATCACCGTTTCATGATCTACTAATAATTCCTTCAACATATCTTTTTGTGCAGGGTATTTTCCAGGAGTTTCTTTAAGAGACGATATCTTCATAAACTCCTGCATCGTTCCAATTGTAGGACTTCCCATTTTATTGATTCTTTCTGCTATCTCATCAATTGATTCTTCAAGCTTGCCATATTGGGCTTCAAAAAGCTTGTGCAATTCCATAAAGCTTTCACCTTTAACATTCCAATGAAATTTGCGGGTTTTGGTGTACAACACAACACTGTCTGCCAACACTTTGGAAAGCATGGTGGTTAGGGCAGTAATGTTTTTGTCTGTTAGTCCAATGTTAGGTTTCATAATTTTTTTTATTTTATTTAAGTTTTATTTTTGAGATTAAGGGCTTTTAAGAAAGCGCATTTAAATTAATTATTTAGAATAATCTAAGCCACGATTGACATTACCAATTGCGGCTGTATTTTTTAAACACCTACGCTCGGGTAACTTTCGCAAATGTGTATTGGCAATATATGTACCATTAAATGCTACAGCTACCAACTAAAGTTTCTTCATTATTAAAGCAATGAAAGGACAAATTCCTGAGCACTTTTTTCTACATTTTTATCATAAACAACCAAAAATAATAATTGATTGGATGAGATGGTTGCTAGTCGTTAGCAGAAAATAATAAATTTATTTTAAAGATTTCATTTACCAGAGCCTTAACCACTCATGCTACTCAAGTGTGGGCGGCTTTAGTGGCGATGGAAGTTTTATTCTATGACTCAACTTATCCAATTTCATATAAATTTTACTTTTTTTCCTTCCGGTAATTTCATCTCCCAACAACATTCCCCAGGGCTTTAAATCCTCCACGCGGTCAAAAATTACTTTTAAAATTGCTATTGCCGGTATCGATAAAAACATACCAGACATGCCTGCGACTGCGCCACCTACCAGCACACCTAATATGGTAATTAACGCATTAATTTTTACTTTAGAACTCACGACTTTTGGCATTATAATATTGTTGTCGATAAATTGAACAACAGTAAGTATTACTATTACCCCAATGATGTCTTTAATTTCTGTTGAACTGGTTAATGTTATCAATACACAAAATACTGTAGCTATTAACATTCCGATATATGGTAACATATTTAAAATAGCAGCAAGTACACCGAGAAAAATAGCGTATTGAATACCTAACAAAATAAAGCCGAGCGAATTGATGGCTGCCACAATACACATTTCGATAATTAGACCAATCATGTAACCTTGTACAATTGATCTTGATTCTTTCAAAACTTCAAGGACTCTTGCCTCATGCTCATCTTTAAAAACCTTTACCAGGAATTGACGGATCATGTCACGATAATAAAGAATCAGGAAAATATAAACCGGCATAATAACCAGCAGTAAAATTGACTGTGTAATTGTTATAACAGTATCGCCTAACATACCAGTGCTGGTAGTTTTTATTTTATTAGTCGCATCATCCAATAAAGATGTTTGTTGCGAATAATTCATATGAAAGGTACGTCCAATCCATCGCTGTAATGTCTTAAGGTGATCATTTAAATGCTGCTTGATAGATGGCAGGTCCTGGAGAAAACTACTTATCTGTGAAGACAAAAAATAAATAATTACTCCGAAAAATATGATGGATAAAAAAATTGAAATCAGGTTAGCAACTACACGGGGAATTCCTCTTCGTTCTAAAAATCCAACCAAGGGTAATAATAATATAGCAATAAGAATTGCAAAAGCAAGCGGTATCAATATATCCTGGCCTACATAAATTGCGATTGTTATAATTGCAAGACCAAGCAACGTAAGGCTCAATCTTTGGTAAAATGGAGTTTCTCTAGTTTCGTTCATTTTCTATCTCGTTGAAAAATGCCATCACCCTTTTGTAAAACCAATAGGATGATGGCATCAGTTTGCAGAACACATTAAAAAATAATTTTCACAAATTAAAGTGCTTCAATCCAATCCTTAATCTGCTCTTTTGTTTTACCAATTTTTTGTTGTATGCGCCCTAGCAATTCGTCGTCTTTACCGTCTTCATATAATAAATCATCATCGGTAAGATCAGCGTATTCCTTTTTAACTTTTCCCTTTACTTCGTTCCAGGATCCATTTAATTTTAATTTCCATGTTTCCATAACTCTAAATTTTAAGTTTAAAATATTTATGCTCTTCTTATTACTTTCAGTAAAAACACAATGATTGCGATTACCAATAGAATATGAATGAGACCACCAGCGTGGAATCCTAAAAATCCAATTAGCCAGGCAATCACTAAAACGACTGCTATTACATACAATAAATTTCCCATGATGTTTTTTATTTTAATGATTAAATATGTAACAGACATTAACAAAACCTTGCCAACTCATAAATCTTAATTTTTATACGTAAATCAATCCTGCACCTGTTTCAAATCATGTGTAACATTACTTTTATTGGGTATATTTGTAGAATATATTCCACATGAGATGGTATTATTTACTTAAACACATTTACCCGTTTTTTGTAAATTAGCTTTTACTGTTTTGAATATTATGAGACTTGCTTGCAATAACAAAAAAAAAAGGTAACGGCATAAAAACTGCATTATCCTGTAAAAATTATTCTATGGATTTTATTGATTACTACCAGGTGTTAGGTATTAAGAAAACTGCAACTGAAGACGAAATAAAAAAAGCCTATCGAAAGCTTGCCAGAAAACTTCATCCGGATCTTAATCCGGATGACAAAGATGCTGACAAAAAATTCCAACAAATTAACGAAGCCAATGAAGTGTTGAGTGATCCGGAAAAAAGAAAAAAATATGACCAGTATGGTAAGGATTGGCAACATGCAGATAAGTTTGAAAAAGCTGGTCAATCGGGTCAACAAAGTCGCGGATACTCCGGAGGTTTTGATGCAGAGGATTTTGGAGAAGGTGGATTTTCAAATTTTTTTGAATCGATGTTTGGAGGAGGTGACGGCAGAAGAAGCAGGCAAACAAAATTTCGTGGACAGGATTATAATAGTGAATTAAAATTGTCTTTAAGAGCTGCATATACCACGCACAAGCAAACCTTAACCATTAATGAGAAAAATGTACGTATAACAATTCCGGCAGGAATAGAGAACGGCCAGGTAATAAAATTAAGTGGATACGGAGCTCCCGGAATTAACGGAGGCCCCAATGGCGACTTATACATTAGTTTTTCTATTGAAAACGATCCCAGGTATAAGAGATCAGGCAACGACCTGTATGTAACAGAAGAGTTGGATCTATACACCGCTGTATTGGGTGGCGATATAACCATCGAAACACTCAGCGGAAAATTAAAACTAAAAGTAAATCCTGAAACACAAAATGATACTAAAACAAGATTAAAAGCTAAGGGCTTTCCGGTTTATAAAAAAGAGGGACAGTTTGGTGATTTATATATTACCTATCATGTTAAAATACCAACGAACTTAACCGAAAAACAAAAAGAACTCTTTAAAGAATTATCTGCAACCAGCAATTAAAACCGATCGTATGCAAACAGAACAATTAATACTAGTTGAAACTTTCTGCGTTTGTTATAATGTAGAATTTTCTTTTATGAAAGCTCTACACGAAACGGGACTTGTAGAAATAACTACAAAAGATGATGTGGCTTACATACCTGAAAGTAATATTAAAGAAGCTGAACAATATGTAAGGCTACACCACGATCTTGAATTAAACCTGGAAGGGATAGAGACTGTATTTCATTTATTGGAAAAATTAAAGAAAAAAGAAGATGAGATTATGCGGCTTCAAAACAAACTTCGCTTTTATGAATAGGGAAAGCTAAGGGGTTAGGTCAATCAAATTTTGTAATGATTATTTATGTATGTTCTCCTTTGCAGTATCCAGCTCAACTTCTGCTACTTCATTTTTAATTTTTTCGTGTTTAATATTCTGTCTTAGCAATGCGAAAATGCTCATATAAATATTTGCAATCCAAACTAAGGAAAATGCTGCTATAACATACCCCCGCCAATCATCCAGTAACAATTTATAGCCTGTCAACAGTATAAAAGCCAGCGTTACATAATGGCTAAAACAATACTCGCAGGTAAATAAATAAAAAAACTTTTGCTGCAACAAATTTTTACAACCCTCGCTTTTTCTTTTGCAAAATTCCCTGGGTTCCCGAAAAACTTCTTCGTGGGTAACTGTCCATGCTATGCAGGCAACCGGTATGGGCAAAACGAAAAGCCAGATAAACTGTAAGGGCATAAATATATTTTAAAAGAAAATTTTCGCCTATTTGTAAATATCAATGGTACTTAAAAGGCAGTTACAAAAACCGTAATTTTTATTCGCTAATTGCATTATTGCACTTCGGGAATAAATTTCATGGAGATAGAATTTACACAATGCCTGGTATTTTTTGCAGTCATTCTTTCGCCTTTAAATACATGTCCCAGGTGACCATCACAATTGGCACAAACAATCTCTATTCTGCGTCCATCGGCATCGGGTAAATGTTTTACAGCACCTGCAATTTCATCATCAAAACTTGGCCATCCGCAGTGAGAATCAAATTTATCGGTGGACTTATATAATGGAGCATTGCATCTTCTACAAACATAAGTGCCGGCTGCTTTATTATCAGTATACTCGCCGGTATAGGGCATTTCAGTGCCCTTATGCAATATAACCCTCTCCTCGTCTTTTGTCAATTTGTTGTATTCCATATTTTTTATTTTGAAAATTATTAAAAAATTGTTTTGAAAGAAGGATTGCGTTTAGCACGTCAGCTAAACTTTCTCCAATTTAAAACATTAAACTTATTGAAGGCAACAAAAACCATTTACGCTGAAATTTATGAAGCGATTTATTTCTAACCTCAGTTGCCGTTCCATATCTATTTTTTTGTGAATTATGTGCTCCATATCGATTCCTGCTGCATTAGTAAAAAATAATTTGTTGATAGTGAAAAAACGCTTCATCAGCATCCGATCAAATGACTTTCTTCTATACATTTCAACAAAGTCTAATTTTGCAAGCAAAGCCGCAATGACATGCCGAATATTATTATACAGTTGTTTTCTCAAATCATTTATAAGTTAAATGAAACATATTTATGGCTATAATAAAACAATCATGCCGATTTTTAAATCGAATGCCAATTGCTGGCTGACTTTATTGCTTTTCTTTTTTAAAATCAAGCTCAAGTCTTTTGTAGAGGAGTATACTGGAAATATTTTTTCTTAATCGAAGAAATGCTGTTTCACTTTTAACAACATAATCAAACGCGTTATGATGTAAACAGTTAACTGCCACTTCAATACTATCCTGCGATGATAACATAACAACAGGCATTGAATCATCTATATTTTTAATAGCATTCAACGTTCTTAAACCATTCATGGCTTCTTTATTAATTCCATCCAGGAAATAATCAAGAATTATGATATCTGGCTTCAGGGAAAAATTTGCCAGGCAAGCTTCGCCGGTTGAAAAAGTATAAATATTAAACAGTTTGTCTTTAGCAAATTCTATTTCAAATGATTTCAGAAAAAGCGCATCATCATCAACGCAGAAAATGTTCTTTTTATTTTTTTTACTCATGGACGCCTTATTAAATGATTAATAAGTTTATACAAAGGAATTGTGTTTTAAAACCTGGACCATGGGATAAATGCAGGTTTGCGTTACAAATTGTTTTTCAGAAGTGTTAATCCAAAAATGTGCACAACTCACTTTTTTATAATCCCGATGAAATATTCGTATTTAAATTTAAGAAAAAATGGCTAGAATAAATCGCTCTTTTATTTTATGCTTTTCTGCAGGTCCATCATTATTCCGTTTAATTCAATATAAATATTATTGCATGCTTTTTCGAGTTCAACAACCAACTTATTTATTTGGAAAACAGGAGATTTATCTTCCGCTAATTTTTCAATTTCATTTGCCAATAAATGATAGTCCTTATTGATACCCATAATCCGGAATGACGGCTTTAACTTATGGGCGGCTGCTTTAATTACTTGCCAGTCTGAATTTAAAATTGCACTTTTCATTGCTTTTATCATTTGGGGAGTTTGATCAAGGTAAATTTCTATCATCTCAATCATTAAGCCCGGAGAGGACTGTGTATGCTCTTTTAAAAAATTTAAATTGGTATATTTTTCTTGTGTTTTATTCATATTATAACCTTACAATTCCAAATATAAATTCAAATATCTCGTTTCAATACAGGAAAAACATGCTTTATTTAAACTATTTGCTTTTTAGTTAATTTCCTACATGCCGATTTACTAGCATGCTTTAGTCAATAACAAAGTGTTGAAAAATATGCTGATTGAAATAATAATTTTTAAGTTGATAAATAAGCTGCAATAATATCTATTTATCTTTTTTTGTTGGAATAATGTAGAGCGGGATAGTGGTATGATGTAATACCTTTTCTGAAATACTGCCCATTAATATTTTTTCCAAGCCACGCCTGCTGTGAGAACCTATCACAATTATATCGGCGCCTGTTTCTGTAGCTGCGTGTAAAATTGCTTCGGCACAATCGCCTTCGCCAATGATCGTTTTAATGGTATCATCATTTAAATGCTTTTTTGTTTGCTCTAAAAATTCGGTAGCAGCCGTCTTTAAGTCATTTACATCCACCATTGGAACCATTCCGGGAGAACCAAATCCGGTATATCCCATAACAGGCGAGTACTCCAATCCTGAATAATACACAGCATCAGCAATTACATGTATTAAGGTGGTTTGGGCATTGGTAGCTTTCGCCAACGCATAGCCTGCTTCCGCTATTTGTTCTGCACTTGGATCGTAATCGAGTGCAACTAATATTTTCTGCATTTGATAGAGTTTGTATTAAATATAAACAACTGAAAGCGGATAAAAGAACGCAGTCAACGTTTTTTAATTGACTTTAACTATTTGGTTAGCTATATATTTAAACAGCGCCCCTACGTATAACTCTTAACAAAACAGCAATGATTGCAATTACCAATAAAATATGGATGATTCCACCAGTTTGAAAGCCTAAATAGCCAATGGCCCAAATAATCACTAAGACTACAGCTATTACATATAAAATGTTACCCATAAAAATTGATTTAATTTGTTGTATTAATAATTATAATTAACATGAAAAATTACTAATATTAAATTTTTGTTCAATAAAATTTAGAACTAATTTTCCAGTAATGATTTAAATGGGAAAATTAATCTACATATTAGAAATCTTATAAATAAAATTGCTGCGGATCTTTCAAAAATATGTGTTGAAAAACAATCAATTTAAGTTTCGGTATCCCCCGAAGGATTTGAAAAGGCAGAACCAATTTTATGCATAAGACTTGAAATTGGGCCTTCCATTTTATTGGTATTATCATCAAGTGTTTCTTCCTTTAGCAGTTGGCCTATCTGCAATTCGGCAGGCAAGTAACCCAGTAGTTGAGTTGTTTGTGCAGACAATAGTTTCTTCACATCCATTGCTGTACCGCCCTGAGATATTTCATTTTTTATAAGTGCCACTGCCTCTTCCGCTATATCATTAATTCGCCTTGCTGCCAATGCTCTATCCGGTTGATATGAATAATTGCAAATATTACTAACAACTTCATCCTTTACAGAACCAAATATTTCTGTTATCCAATCGGAATCAATTTCTCCGGTCAAAATTTTTTCAGCACTTTCATCGTTACTACTGTAACTATATAAACCAGTTAATACTGCGGGGATTGCGGCCTGGCTAAACCGGTGTTCATTTGGTTGTGATGAAACTTCAACTACTTCAGTATTTGGATCTATTTTTTGCAGTGGTGGATAATGAAGATTTTCCTGAATTGCCTGTAAAAGATTAATAGCCATAAGAAAAAATTAATTTTGTAAAAAATGTTTTAATAATATTTAAATTAAAACCATGCCAATAAAAAGAATATGGTGCAATATGTTGCACGATGATTGCACCAATTTGTACAATAAAATATTTATGATTTATTTACTAAGTACTGCTATTTGATACACCTAAAATATTAAAGTAGCATACCGGTTAAAATAAAAAGGAACATTCATTCCATTTTTTACTTTTTTATAATTAAAATTGCAGTACCCATACAAAACACACATGAAAAATTTTCTTCTCATCGATGACCATATTGTTGTGCGTTCAGGAATCAGGACTCTCCTTCAGCAATCATTTGAAGACGTAGAGGTGCACGAGGCGGCCAATGGAGAAACTGCGATGGAGGAATTTGGAAAACGTTCTTACGACCTCGTTATGCTGGATATACAAATGCCCAAAACGGATTCGTTACAGTTAATGCAAAATATTATAAAGCTTTACCCGCAAACAAAAGTGTTGGTATTTTCCATGAGTTCCGAAAATGTTCATGCCAAAAGATTTTTAAAAGCAGGGGCCAGGGGATTTATTTCTAAAGAGTCTCCACTAGAAGAAATCTTAAAAGCTGTTACTCAAATACTGGAAAACCGCAGATATATCAGCGATTCACTTGCTTCTGTGTTAGCCAATGAATCTTTCGATACAAAGTCAGATAATCCATTTAGTAAACTATCTGCCCGTGAATTTGAAATTGCTAATCTGCTTTTAGCTGGCCAAACAATTAGTTCAATCTCCGCTTCAATAAAAATCCAGGTTTCCACGGTTGGCACACATAAAGCCAGGATGTTTGAAAAATTAGGTGTTACCAATTTATTAGAGTTAAAAGAGATGGCCAATGCACATAATTTATAACTCGAATAGTGTAGGCCATTCTATTTCAACTTTTACTACAGGCGCCAGCTTTTCCGGATAACAGGCATTAAAAAACCCGGCAGTTCACCGGGCTTTTAATATAATGAGATTTAAATTTATGCCTGTGCCGGCGGGCCTCCAAAGGTAAATGGCACTTCAATTTGCTCCATATCCTGAATGGTACCATTGGCCGATTCAAATTTCTTAATGTTATCAATCATAGCCTTCATAAAACGCTTTGCATGAAACGGAGTAAGAATAATCCGGCTTTTAACTTTGCTTTTGGGTGTACCGGGCATTACGTTCACAAAATCAATTACAAACTCCGCATGGCTGTGGGTAATAATTGCAAGATTCGCATACGCTCCTTCTGATACTTCTTCGGATATTTCAATGTTTAACTGGCCGGGTTGTTCAGGTATACTACTCATAATCTTTTTTTATTTCTTGTAAAGATAATTACAATGAACACTTATTTTCAGAAGCCTTTCATAAAATAATTATTTTCCTATAAATTTTTATCGTCAGTTGCTTTAACTAAAACTGGTACATAGCCTGAATTTTGGCTTCTGTCCGCTTATTTCCGTTAATCGCATCAAGGCCGGTACCAATGGTTGTTTTACCATCATAGATCGTTTGAGCCAACCTTAACCAAACAGTAAGTTTACGGGTAACATCGTAATTAAAATTTACATAATAGCGGTAACCCTTGTCATAAAATACAGGTATAGAAAAACTATAAAGCACATCATTTTCGTAAGCGTATAACCGGCTATCATAACCGCCGGTTTCAAAATATTGTAAGCGAACACTGCCCGAATATCGTTTCATCATAGGCTTTACAACCATATCTATATAAGTTAAAAAACCTTCCTGTGCGCCTCCGCCTTTCTTATCAAACCAAACCAGTTCTACCCTGTTTCGTAAAGTAAGTGTACGGTTAAATTTGTAGCTGATGTGTGAACGCACATTTTGTTTTGGTTGCGCAACCACAGGGGAGTATGTAATATTATCCGGATTATAATTTTTTGCTTTGGTTTCAGTTTTAAACCTCATGTACATATCCAGTTGTTTGTTAGGTTTATAACTAACCTGAACAAGATAGTCCACACCGGTTGACGGTGCATCAACCAGGTATTTTAGCCAGGGAAATTTATAAAAATCCGCATAAGCATCAATGCGCCACATAGGATTGGGGCGAATGGTAACACCTGTATATAATCCCTTTTCATTATTTGGATAAGTGCTTTCAGTAAAAGCATTGGTATAAAGCGATTGGTATTTTTGAGAGATATTTCTGTACAACATGCTCATATCAACTCTTGAATCCACACTAACAATTACCCCGTTTACAAAGGCCTTATCAAAATTATTGGTAAAAGCTGCTTCTCCGAAAAAGTGCAAATTTCTGTACGTGTAACTGTAGTCTATACTGGAGTTACCAAATGATTTACCCGACAATGCAAAAACGTTATAAGGGTCTGCAGCCTTTGTAAGTGGCAATTTAAAATGGTACTGAACGCCATTGACGCCGAGATGAATATTTTTGTAATTGTACTGCAAATTGCCACCCACTGCAAGCTGTTGCTGTACCCCTTTGTCAACTGTTTCACTGTTGGTGCGGTGCAAGCCGGAAGTTTGTAATGATGAAATAAAATCTTCGGTGGACGATAAAGTATCTCCTGCAACAAAATTGGCATCAATCTTTTTATAGGATGCAAATAACGTTGCCTCTACATTATTTTTTGCAACCGTTATACCTATTCCACGATGAAAATTAATTTCCCCGGCAGAATTATAGGGCCGCAATGTTAACAACTGTCTTTTGATATTGGTAACGTCTGCACTTTTTTTAAATGCCAGGCTTTGCCATTGTGTAAGGCCCTGCCCAAGATTTACGGTAAAATCACCAATGGCCAAAGACTTGATGATACCAATATTTCTTGCAAAAAGATGAGCAGAATAAAAATCAAAACCATTTTTCTGGGCCCCTTTAAAAAATTGTTCGCCGGCATCCTTCTCCCCTACAATACCATACTGAAGCAGGTTTTTAAACTGGTACTTATACCGCACGTAAATGCGTTGGCGGGAACCGGGATAATAGTTATTGGTAGTGGCGGGATCAAGTTTAAATCCTTTTTGCTCTTCAAGAATTTGTGTACCTCTTACCAATAAAGATCTTGTACCACCGCTTAAACGCTCCCCTATTGAAGTAACCACATTCCTGGGCGATGTGGCAGTGATGTATGGCTTGATTCGTTCAATGGTGATTATATCAAGATCGGGAACAGCCTGTAATTCATAAATGCTAAGGAAGTTGCCAAACAAGTTTCTGTAAGAAATGATGTTTTGTAACTGTATAGGCGTTAAAACATTCAATTCTTTTAGTGTAGAGATATCATTGGAATTAATATTGATCGGATTCTTTAAAAACTGGCGCATAGATTGTAAAAACGAATCATCTTCTGTTTCAACATCTTCGTTGTTTTCCGTGATAGCCTCCAGTTGTTGCTCCCCAATATTTGAAGCCGGTGGATTTTCCGGAACTTGTGCCTGTGCACTATTACAAAAAAAACATACAAAAAATGGCAGGTAAAAAATCGGTTTCAAAAACCTAATTGCCTGCTTGTTGTACGGCAGGCAAAAAGCCTTTAAAATGCTGCGAACACTTAATATGTTGAATTTAAAACTAAGCATTTATTGAAGGGGCATTTTTAAAGTTAATTTTTTACCAGCCTGCTTATTTCTTATTGTCTGCAAAATTCATGATTAATAAAAGGCCCGGAGACAAACCCAATTGCGGATGATAACTACCACTGATATCGAGCCGCAGGTTATTCCAGCTAAGACCTACACCGGCATAACCAGTTGAAGTTGCAGATGAAACTCCGGCACGTACAAAAAATTGCTTCACAAACTGGTATTGAATACCGGCGTTTAAATTAACCGGATAGTCTTCCTCTTTCACAACTTCAGCACCTATAAAAAACTGTTCAGATACGTCGTATCCCAATCCAATCTTGTAGGCAGATGTAAGCTTTTCATCGGTCTTGGAAAAATTTCCACCAACCGGGTTGTAAACATGAATTCCTGCATTTAACTGATCGGTTAAATGAACAATGGCACCAATCTCAAAGTCAACTGCATTGGCACTTGTGTATGAAGGCACTTTATAACCATAATAATTAAACTGTATGCCTAAATCTACTTTTGATCCCAGGCTTCTGCCATAAGCTAACCCTATTTGGTTTTCATTAAAACTTTTGTATCCGGCATATTTCATACTCACACCAAAATTGCCCATTTTAGAAGGAATGGCCAATGCAGCCGCATACATGCTGGTAGCATTTAGCAAAAATCTTTTTTCGCCGTAAACACCCACTGCTACATCTTTGGTTTGTGCCAGGGCAGCCTGGTTATTTAAAAAAGAAAACACATCTGTATGTTGTGTACTATAAGACCCTAATCCGAGATAGATGGCCGATATGGGTTGACGCAAAGATTGGGATATTCCAAATTGTACCAATAGAACCAATAAGCTAACAGAGGTAATTAATTTCTTTCTCAAAACAGTGCAGTTTATTCAGCAATATAAAGATAAAATGCATATAGCACCCCACTGGAGACGGTGGATTAAAAAAAATCAGCCAGCCAGCGTGAGTTTTTATCAATTTGTAACTGTTTATAAAGGTTTGAACAGCTTTCTTAACAGTTTGAACTGCTGATTCCATTGGCTTTTAAAACATTTGTCGTTACTTTTGCGCATGCAAATTTTAGATGGCAAAATTGTATCAAAGGCTGTAAAAGATACGGTTAAAGAAAAAACAGCACAATTGATTGCCTCGGGTAAAAAAGCGCCTCATTTGGCGGCTGTACTGGTGGGCTCAGATGGGGCAAGTGAAACTTATGTGGCCAGCAAGGTTAAAAATTGTGAGGAAATCGGATTCAAAAGCACATTGATCAGGCTGGATGCCACTATTGATGAGGCTGTTTTAATTGCCACCATTCAACAGCTCAATGCGGATGACGATGTAGACGGCATACTTGTTCAACTGCCTTTGCCTAAACAAATAAGTGAAGCAAAAATCATCAGCCTGATTGATCCCGGAAAAGATGTAGATGGTTTTCACCCAATGAGTGTTGGTAAAATGGTACAAGGGCTACCCACTTTCATTCCTGCAACACCTTATGGCATTATGCTAATGCTGGAGCATTACAATATAGAAACAAAAGGCAAACATGCTGTGGTAATTGGCAGAAGCAATATTGTAGGCAGGCCCATCAGTATCTTATTAAACCGCAATACAAATCCGGGCAACTGTACCGTAACTGTTTGTCACAGTCACACACCCAACTTAAAAGAAATTTGCCTGCAGGCAGATATCATTGTTGCTGCATTGGGAAGGCCTAAATTTCTGACTGCCGATATGGTAAAAGAAAATGCTGTAGTGGTAGATGTAGGCATTACCCGTGTACCTGACGCCAGCAAAAAAAGCGGGTTCTCAATTAAAGGAGATGTTGATTTTGAAAACGTGGCTCCAAAGTGTAGTTATATCACACCAGTACCGGGCGGCGTAGGTTTAATGACAATTGCAGCACTTTTAATGAACACATACAATGCCTGCCTGTTGAAAAGCGAACAGTAGTTTTTCTATAAAAGCAATATATCATTTCAATATTTACAAAAACTGCTTTTAACAATAAAGCAGGCAAGAGTTCTCTCAGCAGGGTCAAATCTATCATGAATCAACCAACAACTATCATAACAAAGGCGCTTCCGGTAATGGAACATTTTTATACATTACAAGGCGAAGGTTTTCACCAGGGTAAGGCAGCCTATTTTATCAGGTTGGGTGGCTGTGATGTAGGCTGTGTATGGTGTGATGTAAAAGACAGTTGGGATCCTTCCAGGCATCCAAAAATTGCCATCAGTGATTTGGTTGCATTTGTAAAAGCTACTCCAACCAAACTGGTAGTGATAACAGGTGGCGAACCCTTGATGCACAACTTAACTGAGTTAACAGCCGCCTTAAAAGAAAATGGATTTGAAACCAACATAGAAACTTCCGGTGCCTATCCCCTCAGTGGTACGCTTGACTGGGTTTGTTTATCTCCCAAAAAATTTAAATCTCCCCTACCCGAAGTGGTGCCTTTTGCCAATGAACTAAAAGTGGTAATATTTAACCAGTCAGATTTTAAATGGGCAGAACAATATGCAGCCATGGTATCGCCTGAATGTAAATTATTTCTGCAACCGGAATGGGATAAAGCCGCCACCATTACGCCAATCATCATCGAATACATCAAACAACATCCCCAGTGGGAGCTTTCTTTACAAATACACAAGTATATTAACGTTCCATAAATTATTTTGTCTCTTCTATACCCTCGCCCATTTCATCCCGCATTGAAAAGCAACACTGCCGTGATGCGCTTTTATCATTGGTTCACTTTAACAGATTCAAAATAAAACTGTGCTCATTTCGTTCTAACTTCATTTATTGAAATGATAGAAATGAACAGACCCCCATTTACGATTGCAAGGTTTATTTTATTAACCTGTTTAATTTGTTTTGCCGCTTATTCTACCAATGCACAATGGTACGATCCAAATAAAGTAAACAAAAAAGCGGGTGACATTTATGCACGTGCTTATGAAGATGCACAGGACGAAAAATATGATGCAGCCATTGAAAAAATCAGCAAGGCAATTTCTATGGAGCCAAAATTTGTAGATGCATTTTTATCAAGGGCTGGTATATATGCCAATTTAAAAAAATACGATTTATCTGTAGCTGATTTTGAAAAGGCAATTCAATTAGATTCCGTTTATACAATTACCTACTTACTTCCTTATTCAATTTCGCTGGCTGGTATTGGTGAGTTTCAGAAAGCACTTGACGCTGTAAATATATTTTTGGACTACAGTAAATTAAATTCACAAAGTGTAAGGGCCGGTAACTACCGAAAATCTGTATATGAATTTGCCGTTGATTATGCAGGAAAACACCCCATGAATAATTATGTATTTGAGCCAAAAAATTTAGGAGATAGTATTAACTCCACGGCACTTGAATATTATCCCTCAGTAACCATTGATGGTAAACATATTATTTTTACCCGCCGTCAAAATAACGATGAAGATTTTTACGAAAGCGTACTGGTGGATGGTAAATGGAGCAAAGCAACAGCGCTTGGCGGAAGAGTAAATACCAATTTAAATGAAGGTGCTCAAAATATTGCACAGGATGGCGAATGGATCATATTTACAGGATGTAATTACCCCGAAGGGCAAGGTAGTTGCGACTTATATATTTCTTATAAAACAAAACAGGGATGGAGCGAAGCTGAAAACCTGGGGCCTTATGTAAATACAGATTTTTGGGAATCGGCACCATCCTTATCACCGGATAAAAGAGATATTTATTTTAGCAGCAACCAGGGTGGCGGATATGGCGGCAAAGACATTTGGGTAACCCATCGCAATGCCAGTGGAATATGGGATCGTCCTAAAAACCTGGGGCCTGTTATTAATACTGCAGGTGACGAAAGCTGCTCTTTTATGTATGCCGATAACCAAACA
This sequence comes from Ferruginibacter sp., assembly GCA_046590675.1. Taxonomy (GTDB): domain Bacteria; phylum Bacteroidota; class Bacteroidia; order Chitinophagales; family Chitinophagaceae; genus Ferruginibacter. The sequence continues at coordinate 89,026 of JBKJUP010000098.1, forward strand.
CTTTTCTTCAATAGCAATGGACACCCCGGATATGGCCAGGCCGATATATTTCTGTCGAAGAAATTAAATGATAGTACCTGGAGCACGCCGGAAAATTTAGGTTACCCTATCAATACCATTGATGAAGAAGGTTCCTTAATTGTAGCGGCTGATGGCAAAACTGCTTACTATGCCAGCGATAAAGGCGATAGTAAAGGTGGCCTCGATTTATTCAGTTTTCAATTAAGAGAAGATCTTCAGCCACCAAAAACACTGTGGGTAAAGGGGCAGGTATTTGATGCTAAAACAAAAGCAGGTCTTCCATCTTCGGTTGAACTAACAGATATCAGTAGCCGCCAAATGATCAGCAAGGTACAAACCGATGAAGAGGGCTATTACCTGACTACATTGCCCGTTGGTAAAGATTATGCTTTTAATGTAAATAGAAAGGGCTACCTGTTCTCCTCCTCCAACTTCAATTTAAGTGACCGCGGTATTGACTCAGTATTTACTGCAGATATTCCATTGCAGCCAATAGCAGCAGGCGCAGTAGTAGTGTTAAAAAACATTTTTTTTAATACCGGGGAAACTGAACTAAACCCGCAGTCAACAGTAGAGCTTGATAAAGTGATTCAGCTAATGAGCGAAAATCCAAAACTGAAAATTCTTATAAGCGGCTTTACAGACAATGTAGGTAAAGACCAGGATAATTTAACCCTTTCTGTAGGCAGGGCACAAGCTGTTGTAAAATATTTATTGAACAGCAGACAAATTGCCAAAGAAAGATTGGAGGCCAAGGGCTTTGGAGCAACAAAACCAATTGCCGACAACAGCTCCGATGCCGGCAAGGCTTTAAACAGGCGTACAGAATTGAGCGTTATCAGTAATTAACCAGCCGTACCAAAGCTGGCTCATCTCACAGTTCTAAAATATTTTCAATTCACATTTTTATAGTTCGCTTTCAACCATAAAGAGACTGAGACATATCCGTATAAATTTTAATTGAATTAATTTTTATATTTGATAAAATCAGTACCGATATGTCTGAAGACTTGCTATACCAGGTTGCGCTTACACTCGTTCCAAATATTGGCGATGTTCATGCCAAAGCATTGGTAAACCGGTACGGAGATGCACAGTCTGTATTTAAAGCTAAAAGAAACGACCTGGAAAACCAGGAAGGTATTGGAATTGTAAGAGCCAACAGCATCAAGGCTTTTACAAATTTTCAAAGCAGCGAAGATGAATTAAAATTCATTGAGCAATATAAAATAACGCCGCTTTTTATTACCGATAAAAATTATCCGCAACGGCTTTTAAATTGTTACGACAGCCCATTGTTGCTTTTTTACCGTGGCAATGCCAACTTAAATTGTTCAAGAATTGTATCAATTGTGGGTACCCGCAAACACACCGATTATGGCAAAGCTGTTTGTGAAAAATTGGTGGAAGAATTAATGGATGCCAATGTTTTAGTAATAAGCGGCCTGGCATTTGGCATTGATACCATTGCCCATAAAGCCGCACTACGTAATAATCTGCAAACTGTTGGTGTATTGGCTCATGGCCTGGATAGAATTTATCCGCCACAAAACACTGCGCTTGCAAAACAAATGACCGAACAGGGTGGATTACTGACGGAATTTTTAAGCAATACCATTCCGGACAAACAAAATTTTCCTAAACGAAACAGGATAGTTGCAGGTATGTGCGATGCGCTGGTAGTGATAGAATCCGGAAAACAAGGCGGCTCATTAATAACCGCCGAATTAGCTAACAGTTATAACAAAGATGTGTTTGCAATACCCGGTCGTACGGTTGATAGTAAAAGTGAAGGATGCAATTACCTGGTAAAAAATAATAAAGCTTCCCTTATTACCAATGCAACCGATCTGCTGGAAATAATGAATTGGAATGAAACAAAAAAAATTAAGCCAAAAAAGCAACGTGAACTTTTTATTGAATTGACTGCTGATGAAAAAATAGTGATTGATATTCTGCAATCCTGCGAAAGCATTCAAATTGATCAGCTTTATTTTTCTGCCGGGCTTAGCAGCAGCGCTGTGGCAGCAGCACTGCTCATGCTGGAAATGCAGGGGTTGGTAAGCAGCCTGCCTGGCAAGGTTTATAAACTTGTTCCCTGATTACCGCCATATTATTAAATTGTAAGCAACCTTTTGAAAAGAATGCTGTAAAAAAATGATGGTGGGAAATGATGCCATAAAAATATGAATTTGAACGGAGCACTTCGTTCCTCAGTGTAAACTCTGCCAATGTCGATGCCATGAAATACTCCCGATCTATCGGGACCGGTGAACAAAAAAATGGTTTCTAAACCTTTAACTTTTGTAAAATTTTGAAAAGGTATGGGCGACGAATTGGGGCTTTTGCATTTTTCACTATATCTTTGCCTATGGCAACAATCAACAACTCTTCTGCTCAAAACAAATCAAAAAAATTTTTCGGTGAAGGCTTAACGTTCGATGACGTATTACTAATGCCTGCTTATTCCGAAGTGCTCCCCCGCGATGTGGTTATTTCCACAAAACTTACCAGTACAATAACACTGAATGTGCCGATGCTGAGTGCAGCTATGGATACAGTAACTGAAGCCTCCCTGGCCATTGCACTGGCAAGAGAGGGCGGACTGGGAATTTTGCATAAGAACATGAGCATTAATCACCAGGCAGACCAGGTAAGAAAAGTAAAAAGAAGTGAAAATGGTTTGATACTGGATCCGGTAACCTTAAGCCCGGATGCTACCGTTGGTGATGCAGTTCGTATGATGAGAGAAAATAAAATTGGCGGCATTCCCATTGTTGATGGTGATCACAAACTGGTTGGAATTTTAACCAACAGGGACATACGCCTTGAAAGAAATCACAAAGAAAAGGTGAGTTCTGTAATGACAAAAGATAACCTGATTACTGCTCCTGAAGGCACCGATCTTAAAAAGGCAGAGCTCATCTTCAAAAAAAATAAAATAGAAAAATTGCCGGTGGTGAACAGATCAGGTAAACTGATTGGGCTTGTTACTTTCAGTGATATATTAAAACTAACATCGCATCCCCACGCCATTAAGGATTCCTTTGGCCGTTTATTGGTAGGTGCAGGTGTTGGCATTACTTCCGATACACTCGATCGGGTTGCTGCCTTACAACATTCCGGTGTGGATGTTATTTGCCTCGATAGCGCCCATGGACATACGAAAGGTGTGATGGATACATTGAAAGCCATCAAAAAAACTTTTAAAGGCATGCAGGTAATTGCCGGAAATGTAGGAACAGGTGCCGGTGCAAAAGCGCTGGCAGATGCCGGAGCGGATGCAGTGAAAGTTGGCATTGGACCCGGATCAATTTGTACTACCAGGATTGTTGCCGGTACAGGTGTACCGCAGATTACCGCTGTAATGGAAGCCGCTGCTGCATTAAAAAACAGGAACGTAGGTATCATCAGTGATGGTGGCATTCGCTACACGGGTGATATGGTAAAAGCATTGGCAGCGGGTGCCAGTTGCGTAATGATGGGAAATGTATTTGCAGGTACAGAGGAAAGTCCGGGTGAAACCATTATTTATGAAGGCCGCCGCTTTAAACAGTACCGCGGTATGGGATCGCTGGGAGCCATGTCGCAGGGTAGCAGTGACCGTTACTTCCAGGATGTGGAAGCTGATATAAAAAAATTCGTGCCTGAAGGTATAGAAGGCAGGGTTGCATTTAAAGGCCCGCTGAAAGAAGTGGTTCATCAATATACCGGAGGGTTAAGAGCGGGTATGGGTTACTGTGGTGCCAAAACAATTAAAGATTTACAAAAAGCAACTTTTGTTAAAATCAGCAATGCCGGCATGAAGGAGAGTCATGCCCACGATATTGCCATTACAAAAGAAGCTCCAAATTACAGCCGATAGACATTAACAGGTAAGAAATGGGTGTTGGTAAATGAGTATATTTTCACAAAGAAAAAGTGTACTCATTTACATTTGTTTATCAGTGGCAAATAATACATTATGAAAAAAACGCTGCATAGCAAATATTCGGGTTCAGTAACCTGTTCGCATTTTTTTTCTCTGATTAAGTTCGATTTCTTTACTTTATTTAGCCGCCGCTTATTACTTCAAATTTGCTTCATTTTTTTCTTTACTACGCAACACGTAAATACATCTGCCCAAGACTCTTCTCATATCCGGATTTCGTTGCTAACCTGTTCGCCGGGTGAGGAATTGTATTCAACATTTGGGCATACTGCAATAAGGGTAACGGATAGTAACAGTGTGAACGACATTGTTTTTAACTATGGCACTTTTAATTTTGAAGCTCCGGGATTTTATACAAAATTTATTCGGGGTAAACTGTTGTATTATTTATCGGCCGAAAAATTTGAAGATTTTGTATTTGCCTACCAGGCTGATAATCGCAGTATAAGAGAGCAAATCTTAAACCTGGATGCTGAAGAAAAAATCAATATTTCAGAGGCTTTGTATAATAATATTAAGCCGGAAAATAGCTCTTACAAATACGATTTCTTTTTCGATAACTGTACCACAAGGCCAAGGGACCTTCTATTGAAATACAAAAAAAATGCTCCCGTATTTAATGCCGTAATGCCTGAAAATACAAGGTTTCGCCAGGCGATACATCTATACCTGGATCAAAATCAAAAGGATTGGAGTAAACTGGGAATAGATCTTTTACTGGGTGCGCCAACCGATGCAGTGATGACGGTTGCACAATCACAGTTTTTACCAGACAACCTGATGAAAACCCTTGATAGCAGCAATCAAAAACAACAATGGGTACTATCTGCCAGCAACCTTTATCCAATGGAAAAAACCAGCAGTAGTCAATCTTTTTTTACACCTGTGATTGTCTTTTCAGGTTTGTTCCTGGCTATTTTTTTTATAGGGTTTTCTAACAACAAAACAGCAAAGGCATTTTTACAAGGGTTTGATGGAATTTTCTTTTTCATCTTAGGAGCTATGGGTATACTGTTGATATTTATGTGGACCGCTACCGATCACGCAATGTGTAAAAACAACTACAATTTATTATGGGCCTTGCCAACACATGCTGCTTTAGCATTTTTTATAAACAGTAAAAAAAGTTGGGTAAAAAAATATTTCAATTTCACTGCAATTGCAGGTTTCCTATTATTAGTTGCATGGTTCTTTTTACCCCAACAAATGAACAATGCACTTATTCCGATTGTCCTATTAACAATCTATCGTTCGTACAAAATTGCTGCTCCTGCCAGCAAATCAATCATTTAATGCAGTGGCATTGAATTTGCAAAATGGATATTGGAACTTTTGAAGTACAGGAATTAATTACTCAGTAAACTTAACTAATTGTGGAGGAGAAAATCATCAAATACAATAATGCAGCGATACGTTACCGGGTTTATGGAGAAGGAAAACCTGTGATACTCTTACATGGGTTTGCCGAAAATGGTGATGTATGGCAAAGACAGATTGATTTCTTACAAGATAATTTTCGTTTGATCGTACCCGATATGCCGGGTAGTGGACATTCTGAATTTATCGACGGTGCTGATATGGAGACCTACGCCGAAATTGTAAAACTGGTACTGGATGCAGAATTGCCTGGCAACCTTTTAGATGATAATGCGGAAAAGATAAATATGGTTGGCCATAGCATGGGAGGATATATCACATTGGCCTTTGCGGATAAGTACCCTGAATATTTATCTTCTTTTTGCCTGTTTCACTCTTCAGCTTTTGCAGATTCGGAAGAAAAAAAAGAAGTGAGATTAAAAGCAATCGAATTTATTAAAGCAAACGGCTCCTATAGTTTCTTAAAAACAAGCACACCGGCATTGTTTACAAAATCTTTTGTAGAAAATTTCCCATCGCTGGTTGATGAACTTATAGATGAAGGAAAAAATATACGTCCCGAAGCACTCATTCAATATTACGAGGCCATGATTGGCAGGCCCGATAGAACTGACCTGTTAAAAACATTTCAAAACCCTATACTGTTCCTCATTGGCGAACATGATTTGGCAGTACCACTGCAGGCTAGTTTACAACAATGTTATTTGCCAACTCAATCGCATGTGCATATACTAAGCAATTCGGCACATATTGGCATGTGGGAAGAACCTGATAAATCAAATACCATCCTGCTGAAATTTTTACAATAAATACCGCCGTCATTTTGCCGATGAGCAGATAGTGCTTTATATCCTGCCAGATTTAACAACTGCTCTATATGGCCGACCTGTATTTTGTCTATATTTAATTTTATTTTGCTTTTTACTGAATATGAAGAAAATACTTTTCGTAACATTTTTATCCATTTGTTTCCTTCAAGCGTTCCCTGCTCATATAAAGGGAGGTTTTTTTACGTACGAATATTTGGGAAAAGGTATCAATAATCCCAGCTACAACAGGTATAAGATTACCCTCAACGTTTATATGGTTTGCCATCCTACATCCGGACAGCTTACAGATCCTATAACTTTTACCATTTTTAAAGCAAACACATCTACGATGGTGGATAATCCATCAGTGGCATTAAAAAGGCAATTTGATTTGGCCAAACTAACCGATGATCCTTGTATTACTAATAACCAGGCCATCTGCTACTATACCATTGTTGTATATGAACTAGATAATTATGAGTTACCCGAAACTCCCGAGGGTTACACCATCAGCTACCAGCGTTGTTGTCGCATACCTAATATGATCAATATATCGGGTTCCGGAAGTGTAGGTAATACTTATTCCATTAATATTCCGGGAACTAATTCGCTTGTACCTAATGCACCTAAAAACAGTAGTCCGGATTTTCCGATAAATGATACCGCAGTTGTTTGTAACGGAAGCTACTTTAGTTACCCTTTTACAGCGGTTGATAAAGATGGAGATGTGCTCACTTATTCGATGTGCGGTGCTTATGAAGGCGGTTCTATCGGTATTGCTGCACCAAATCCTGCAGATCCGCCTCCTTACATACCGGTAACTTATAACAGCGGTTATTCCGGAAGTTTTCCATTGGGCTCCGGGGTTTCAATTGATCCCAAAACAGGCTTAATCAGTGGCATTGCACCATCAACTTCGGGTGAATTTGTAGTAACGGTTTGTGTATCTGAATACCGGGCAGGAATTTTTATAGGCGAATCAAGAAAAGAATTGCACATGCAGGTACAGGATTGTGTACCGGCCCAGGCTAAACTGGCTCCAAAATCTGTAACCTGTGATGGTTTTTCGCTGGATTTCTCCAATGCGGTCCCTTTGCAATCAGGCACTATTTATTCATGGGATTTTGGAGATGCTTCTTCCGGTATCAACAATAATTCTGCACTTGCTGCTCCAACACATATTTATACTGATACCGGTTCATATAAAGTCGTGCTGAATGTCGCATTGGGTGGCGTTTGTCAAAGTAAAGACTCTATTAACGTAAAGGTGTATCCCGGATTTTTTCCAGATTTTGCCACTACGGGCCCCTTATGTATAGGGCAGCCTGTGCAGTTTCTTGATAAAACCACCACCAAGTATGGAACACCAACCGGGTGGCGTTGGGACTTTGGAAACCTTGCTGCAACGAATGACTCCAGCCTGCTTAAAAACCCACTGTATGCTTATCCCTTACCCGGATCATATAATGTAAGATTAATTGTAGGTAATACATTCGGTTGCATTGACACCATTATCAAACCCGTCATTATTGCCGACAATCCTCTCATTGGCCTGTTCTCAAAAGATACCAGCTATTGTGGCCTTGATACACTTCAATTAAATGCAACTGGAACGGGCAATTTTTCCTGGACGCCTAATAACAGTACAATTCTTAATTCCAACACGGCTACCCCGTTAGTATTTCCAACCATACCAACTGTTTATACAGTAGCACTTAACCTGGCAGGTTGTATAAGCAGGGACTCGGTAAAAGTGTCGCCCAAAAACGATCTTACCAGTTCTATTACCGCATCTTCCACCAATATTTGTGAGGCAGATACCATTACCCTTACGGCCAATAGCAATTATACAAATAACCTTTCCTGGAGTTGGAGCCCGGCCAATACGGTGAGTGATCCTTTGCTAAAAGTGACGAAAGCCTATCCTTTAACCAATACTACTTATACATTAACAACAAGATTGGGACGCAATTGCGTTACCACTTCCAGCCAGTTGATAACCGTAAAAGCACTTGCCAAAGCAGATGCCGGCCCTGATGCTTATATATGCCTGGGGCAAACAACCACCCAGCTAACTGCCAGTGGAGGTAATTCGTATCAATGGATACCCGCTGCGGGATTAAACAATGCCAACATACCCAACCCCATTGCATCACCTACAACTACCACTACCTACAAAGTGTTGGTAGGCACTGCAGGATGTACCGCTCTAAGAACTGATACAGTACAGGTTTTGGTGAGACAGCTTCCACCAATAACATTAACCAACGATACACTGATCTGTAGCATAGACACATTGCAGTTACAGGCAACAGGTAATGGTAATTTTGCCTGGTCGCCCAATATAAATATCAGCAGCCTCACAGTAGCTTCGCCGTTTGTAAGCCCCGATTTTCCGGTAAAATATTTTACCACCTTAACCGATCCGTTTGGATGTAAAAACCGGGATTCAGTTTTTGTAGATGTAAAAGCATTTGTAACAATCAATGCCGGAAATGATACCACCATTTGCAGAACCGATGGGATTTTAATCAATACTGTAAGCGATGCATTGAGTTATAAATGGAGTCCTGCATTGTATCTTAACAGCGATATTGCAAAGCGCCCATTAGCAACGCCTTTGGATGCAACCATTACTTATACCGTTATTGGAAATATTGGAAAATGCCAGAGCAGCGACCAGGTAACCATTCGAACCGTTCCTTATCCACAGGCTAATATATCGCCGGACACCACTGTTTGCTTTGGTGATTCAGCGCCACTTCGATCAAGCGGAGGCTCGATATATACATGGTCTCCTGCTTCATTTTTAACCGCAACCAATATTGCCAATCCCACATCAGTAAAACCAACATCAGATATAAAATACACGCTGGTTGTAAAAGATGTGTTAGGATGTCCCAAATCTGTAACGGCCAGTGTATGGGTTAGGGTTTTTCCAATAATTGTTGCAGATGCAGGGCCGCATGACACATCAGTAGTAATTGGCCAACCACTAATGCTAACCGGAACCGGTGCTACAAATTATTTATGGACACCATCAACCTGGTTAAGTAATCCAACTATATCAAACCCAACGGCGCTTCCGGAAGATGACATTTTATATAAATTAAAAGTTACCAATGTAGCTGGCTGCTCCGGTAATGACAGCATTTTTGTTAAAGTTTATAAAGTTCCTCCAAGCTTTTATGTACCTACGGGATTTAGCCCTAATGGCGATAACAGGAATGAAGTATTTAAACCAATTCTTTTAGGAATGCGTTCACTAAAATATTTCAGGGTATTTAACAGATGGGGGCAGGCAATTTTTGCTACTTCTATGCAGGGAGCGGGCTGGGATGGAACCTACAAAGGGAATCCACAGGATGCAGGCACTTATGTGTGGATGGCCGAAGGAGAAACATTTACAGGCCAGGTTATTAAAAAACAGGGTACCGTTGTTTTACTCAGGTAAATTTCGCAGGTAAAGCGGAGGGTTTATAGGGATTTTACTAACGCACTAAAGTCAACCTCGTTATTGACCTCTGCCAGTGCATTTTCATTCATATATTATTTTAGTAAAACACAATAAAGAAGCCATACAGTAGTTATTAGTTAAAACTTTGTATCCTTACTTTACAAAGTAAAAAATTGGCATGAATTTCGACTTTGATCATCCTTACAACATGGAAAATGATCATCTGAAACACCAGCCTTTTTATATGCAATATCCTTTACCTAATAAAACCCAGATGAAAACCTTACATGCTATTGTACTTTTTCTATGCCTTTCCCTTACTTCCTTTCATGCCATTGCACAAAATGTAATCAGGCAATCTTCATGCAATAACGAATCAATATTACACCAGGCAGATAGCATCAAGCAAGAGATGGGAAAACAAGGATTTATCATTGTGAAAGAAGCTTCAATGACCATGGAAAGTGAATATGAAATGCCGGTAATTGTTCCGCTTAATGAAGGTACCTGGTACCAGTTTGTTTTTATAGGAGATATCACTTCAAAATTGTATGAGGTGCGGATGTTTGACTGGAATGAAAAACAGGTTGCCTACCAAAAAAAGCAATGGGGTGATGTTGACGGAAATATTATCAGCTACTCTTACATTCCAAAATTTTCTGAATACCACATGATAAAACCTGTGCAGGTAAATAAAAAGAAAAAAGACTTGTGCGGGTATGTAATGTTGCTGAAAAAGGTAAAATGATTTGTTTTAAATAGTTTTTATAGAGCGCCTGAAAGGGCGCTTTTTTTATGGCCATATTACAATGCGTATGATCATTCAGGGTAAACTAAAATCATTCATTTTAAAAGGTTTGAGGTTAAAATCAATCAGGACTTATTTTGCCCGATTCAATATTCGGTTTTCATTCTTCGCCAAAAGGGCAATGCTTACGGTGACGGCTATGGAAGTCAAAATTAAAACAGGAGAATACCTTATAATTTGTCTTTAGAAATTCAATCCATTGAGATTGATTACAATAATCAAATTAAAACCACCAGGCGCAATAAAAGCATCAGCGGCCCTGAAAGAAGACAGAAAATAAGAAACCTAAAAGCTGAAAGGGACAATCATTGAAGCTAAACGAGACTTTAGAAAGTGTGAAATCAAACCGCAAAACCTGGATAAAAGCAATGGTTCGGTTCAGGATAATAATAATTCTTCCGGGGGAAGTACTCCATAGTTGTTTAACTTAAAGTCGTCATCAAACAATGCAGTCTGCTTTGTTTTTAAATAAAAGCCGGTTTATTAACCGGCCTCTTTATTAAGTTGAAGTCGTTCTTTAAAGTTATCAATTCACCCTCGTGATTTAACCATCATACTACTGCGCAAGCGATACTCTTATCTGCACACCTGCTCTTGTATTGGTAATCGGCGCACTGGAAGAAATATATGGTATCACCCTGCGCTGATCAAAAAATAATTTGATATTTACGCGGTTGTTCAGGAAATAATCAATGGTGGGTGAAATGGTAATTTCTTTACTTCCACCCGTTGGTAATGTAGAATTTTGATCCAGCCTGTTGTTTACCGTTACGTTATCTCTTATCCTGAAATCGAGGCGAAAATTAATTTCATTATCCAGTTTCCCCGATCCTTCCTTGCTTAAGAATTTAGGCAATTTCAATCCGCCAAAAAGTTTTAATCCACGCTTACGGAAACCGTATCCAATGGCAAATTCAGTAGATCTTGTTTCACTCAACTGGAAATCGACCAGGCTTAAACTAAGTGTTCGTTGTTTGGTATAATCAATCTTGAATTGCATTTGATTGGTAAACATCATATCAATTCCTACCAGGGGTGCAAACTGTTCCTGTATGGTAATATTGGGTACAAGAAAATAAGGAATAAAGTTTCCTGAAAGTGAATCATAAAATGATGGATATCCAAATCTTGAAACATCTTTATAAAGTAAGGCGGATGTAAATCCATTCATACTTAAGCTTCCATTATAACCATGCGATAAAGTAAAATTGCTGAATATTTTTTCCAACCCTTTCAAACGGCTTAATCCGTTGTAATCTATTTTCCAGTTTGGTTTTGGAGTTATCTTACTAAACGGATTTGATTTCAACGAAGGATTGGTTTGTTTTATTAACCCAACAGTATTTGGATCCTGGCCTGAGTATGCTGCAATAAAAGCCGGGATCAACACATCGTTTGCATAACGGCCATAGCCATACGCATATCCATCTGCACCAACAGGTTGGTTGGTACTGTAAGGATTGTTAACGCCCAGCCGCTTGGAAATAACCAACCTGTAATCCTGGAATTTCTGAAAGGTTGTAGAAATCTGGTTAGGATCAAATTTTCCAAACAAGGTTTTATACGAAATATAACTAACGTCAAATCCGCCGCCGCTATAAGGGCTTAGATGGCCAAAGTTATTGCCGGTGCCAGTTGTATCCTTAAACAGTTCTGAGTAATCTTTATTAAATGTTTTATTCAGATTAAGGCTGATTGTTAAATCCCTTACAGGCTCTAACTGTGCAGAAAAAGTTATCCGCTGATCAAATGATTGCTGCAGGATAGAATTGAAATTACTATCTGGCGAAAGCAATCCTTTTCGGGCAGCATTATTGAGCCAGGCGGTATCGGGCTGCTTTCCCAAAATGAAACCCATCCCCGGCTGCATACTTCTGAAATTTTCCCCAACAAACTGGGTACTATCAAGATATCCCGGCAAACGGGTATTGGCATTTTCAGATATTGAAACATTTACCTGTTTTACACTGGTAATCAATTTCCCAAAAACACGGCCCAGTGTTCCCACATCGGGTAAATAATTAGGGTCTTTTATCCTGGTAGTTTTTATGCGCCTGAATTTCTTAATGGTAAGGCTATCTTTGATGGTTGTTTTAAAGATGGAATCTTTTCTGTAATTTTTTTCTTTTGCCGCTGCATTTTGCCGCCTTGGCTGTTCAATAGAACGGAAGAATTTCAACTTACTATATAACCTGGTAAAATCAAGTTGGGCCGTAGCTTCCTTGCTTTGACCGTTCTCTAAAATATTTCCCAATTCTACGGCAAGTCTTGAAGCGCCAATCCACCGGTAACTGGCCTGGTATTTCAAATTGATGTTTGTCCAATCCAGCAAAGGAAACTTGGTTGTAGGCAAAGTATAAGAGAAATTGGCAGTTTGATTGAACAGGGTATTTCTTCCTCCTTTAAAAAGATTGCTCCACAAACTATCTTTCTTTTCCTTTGTGTCAAGCCTGCCAAAAGGCTCATCTACCCTTGAATTATTGGTAGCATTATAATCAAAATTGATAGAGCGGGTAAATGCCCAGCGCACAATATAATCCCTTTGGAAAGTAAGAAACTTATCATAGGTTTCGGGAATCTTGTATTTATCCAACCCTACACTCCGTGGTCGGATGGCACCAAACTGGCGATGAATATCTGCCCTGAAACTTAGTTGAGAAGGAATGGGATTAAAGTTTACATCCTTTACCAGGTCAAACCAATGCTTCTTTCTTTTTGTCAAAAACTTAATCTTTTTAAACGGCTCCAGGTACAGCGGTTGAGGTGTAAAATTATACCCCAATCCGGCACGGTGCCTGGTTACTTCGTTATTTTCAATTAGCGGATTATGCGCCGTCACATTGATGTATGAATAGCTGACATCAAAATTGGAGATATCATAAATTTTAGGTCTTTTTTCACTTGTTCTATTCTTCCTTACATTGGTAAAATTCAATGTTTTAGTACTGGTAAAATCAATGGCTGCATTCTTTATAGAATCCCTTTTTGATGAAGGGGAAACACCGATTTTATCCTGCAGTTTTATATCCAGGTCGTACGGATCGTATTCAGGCATGCTTACCGTTTGCGAATAACTTGCAAACATCGGTATAGAAATAGCCGCCGCTTTCGGCAACAATTTACCAAGCTCCAGGTTAGCTGCAACATCAAACTGCGTAAAGTTATCGCGGTACCTTTCATTTACACGTTGTTCCAAAGTACCAAAGCCGGTTGTATGTTTAGTGATTGACCCTGTGATAGTACCAAGATCAGCAAGGTTCATATCAATACGGGCCATGGCCGCCCATCCACCTTTTTCATTGATTGAATTTAGCCTTAATTCATTCACCCACATTTCACCACATGCATTACTTCCATCCGTGTTTTCTACACCAATTAAAATACCACGTACTTCACCAAGGTTTGGATCTCCTAAAATAGAATAAGTGTGGCCGTTAGCCTGCGGTTTGCGGTATATGGTTGTTGGAACGCCATTCAGATTTCGTTCCTGTTTCAATTTTGGCAATGTAGTCAGGTCAATATCGAGGCTATTGATGGCCCTCCACAAAGTATCATTGTATTCATCTGAATTTGGATTTAAGGTACCAGCCGAAAGTGGCGTCATATATAGTGGTATCCTGATCTCATAATAATTGCTTACAAAATCGGTACCTACGCGTATTACAGCAGTAAGGTCACGGTCCTTAATACTGTTAGGCGTTTTTACATTGTTTTCGGCATGTATAAACATCGACATGTTGCCATATTGCCTGATATCCCTGTTGGCAAAAGTTTGCTGAACACCTCTTGCATCACCTTTTCCAAGTCCGCAAAACTGAAGCGACATACTTTGCTCATTCTGTAAAAGATTTACACCATTGTTACTTTGTATTTGCTGGCGCTGAATTTCTCTCGGGGTACGATAAGGCAATGGGGAACGCTTATCATTTTCCTCAATATTTACACCGTTTACATTTAACTCGGCACTGGTATTAATGGGAGAATAGGTTCCGGTAGAATCGATGTTGTTTGGAAACTTGCGCCAGATATTCCTGGTAAGTTCCAGCTTTCCAAAACGCATGACTGTTTCATCTTCAAAATCGGTCAGGAACATACGTATGAACCTGATGGATTTAAAATCCGGAATATTGCCAATCCTTCTGTCATACGAACCGATTGGAATTCTGAACTGGTACCAGATTTCGTTTCGGCTTGTACCATCCGGCAATCCTGTAATGGGAACAATTTTTTTATCAACAATGTAATTGGTTCCAATCTGCATCGATGGATCATTGGTATTTTTTATATCAACGATGTACTGAAAATATTCTTCAGATTCACTCAATGTATTATCCCTGTTCAGGTCCTCGGCATCCGGGTATAAAGTTGCGGCGGATGAAAATATTGAGCCGTCATTTACCTGCGAATTACCTTCCGGATTATTAAAGTTTTTATACCTTTTAAGTATCCCGTCATTTGCAGTAAATGAATTATCACGATAGTTTAAATAGTCATCCGAAGATGGATCTTTTAATGCCTGTTGATAAGCGGTATTACTTACCACACCCTGCAACTGGGCGAGATACGCAGAACGTTTCACCATTTCCGAATCGTTGTTGTTACCGTCAAAACCAAGATCCTGGTAGGCACGGTCGGCAGCATCGTTGCTGAAAGCGTTGGTAACCTGGATAGGATTTAAAGGAACCCGTCCCCATACAGATGAATTATCTACCTGCGCTGGTGCCGTGGGTGTAGGCAAACCATTTTCGTAAAACCGGCGTCCGTCTTTTAACACATCTTCCGAAATATTTCCCAGGTTAAAATATAATTTACCCCCGGTTGAATTAGGATTTTTTATAAACGGATCCTGTACCCAAAATTCGATGAATTCAATATTGGCAGTTTCAAAATCCGACTGGTCAATATTCCTCATCAATCCACCCCATTTTTGTTTTGGATTTTTTAGCAGGTTATTGTTATCAATATTAGCCGATGATGATTCGTAGTTGTAAGGGCCTTTTTCGGTAGGTGAATATGCAAGGTCAAAAGTGATGAGCTGGTTCTGACCAAAATCGGTGGTGCGCTGTGGAAATATTTCACTTTGCTTTACAAGCCTTACTCTTGGATCACTCAACTCTGCCCTGTTTTCACTCAACGGATTGTTAACACCTTTAAATGCCTGCAAAGCCGGTTCAATCTGGTACCAGGCAAGTTTTGCTCTTTTCTTTCCATAATCAAGGTTGTTATTTAACGTTGCCTCCGGAAAAAGAATATTTCCGCTTTGGTCCGTTGCGCCCTGCGGTGTTGATGCAAGTGCCCAGCTAATAGCAGGAAAGCGTAAGTCAATGCCGGATTTACTGCCTTCAAAATCATCTATATAAACAGTTCCTGCAGATCCCTTCCCAATTTGTGGTGCATGACCGGGTTGCAGAAAAGCACCTTCCGCATAAGCATTGATGGTAGATGGCGCCGTAGTAGCATAAAATGGAAGTTTATCTAATAATTTGGTAAGCCTTGGCATTTCTTTCCGATAGTTTACATCCATACCATACATGGTATTTCGTATGGGGTCTTCACCAATATTATTTTTCGTAAAATAAGGCCGCTCACTCAACCGAACCATGGTAGCCCCGATGGCAAGCTGTTCTTTCAACGTATTCTTTGCCAGGTAATCCAGCCGCAATCCGAGGTAATTTCTTTGTTGTAAACCAAAGGCAGCATTGTTTTCAAAATTTACCTGCACGGGCAATCCTGCATTTAATATGGCCTGGTTGGTTACTTTAATGGTGCCTAAATCGTAGTTGATATCATAATCCGCACCTTCAATCAATGTTTGCCCGCCTGCGGTAACGGTAACGCTACCACGGGGTATATTATAGCCAATGCTAATATCGGATGAACCCGAAGTTCGGGCAGAACCTTTTAATACAAACCGGTTAAGGTTGGGATACTGCTGCGCTACAGCTTTTATGGAATCATACAATGCGTAGTATAAAGTATCTTTTGCAGTTGATGGTATCACATTATACACCTGTTTTGCAAGATCCCGTCCAAATGGCTCCAGCACGGGGAACACAATCCGACTGTATTGTGAGATCACTGTAAACCCTTCTACATAGTCGAACACCCCATCTGGTTGGGGATCCAATTGATTATTTAACCTATCAAGATTTACCAAAGAAATAATTGGTTCTCCCTGGTTTTTGTCACCAAATGGCACATATCTTTTCCAACCTAAACTTGGCTCCTGGTATAATACATTCAGTTTAAAATCGGTGGGTGTAAGTGTTCCGTAACCTACAGAGTACACATTCTTCATCATCAGGTTCCAGATAGGTAAAGCTGTTCGTTGAGAAGTGGCTTTTAATAATTTAAGGAACAATACTTTTTGAGTTGCCGAGGCACTGTCTGGCGGAAGATCCTGGGAGAATTCACCCACCTGGTAAATTCGTCCGTTGTAAGAATATTGATACGCAACTGCCAGCACTTCATCAGGCTGCAATGGCTGACTGATAGAAATATATCCGGCCTGCCTGTTAAAAATATATTGGGTTGAATCTAGTTTACGGGCAAATATTTTTTCAAAATCCTGTACAGGAGAAAGGCCCAGGCCCTGCAAATTACTAACAATCATTGCCGGATTTCTACTGCCCGGATTGTTTAAAATTTTACTGTAAAGGTCATTTGTATTATTATCAGGAGGAGCAAAGTTGCTTAACACATTGATGGTGGGTGGCTGTTGATAAGGATTTTTTTCTCCCAAATCCATCAAACCCACAATGTCACGTGTATTGGTGGTACTACCATTGCGGTTGGTAACCCACACATCCAGGCGAAGAATTTGTACGGGTGTGGTAACCGCCGGCAACCTGGCAAGTACTGTATTATAATTATCCCTGAAATACTGGCCCAACAAAAAGTGCCGGTTTTCTTCATATTCGTCTGCCTTAATATCTATTACCTGTGCAGCGGCGCCACCTTGTAAATTCACATTTTGTCTTTGTGATTTTTGGCTGGCCAATACTGTTGTAATATTTAGTTTGCCAAATTGCAACTGCGTTTTTAAACCAAACAATTGCTGGGCACCGGGTATAAATGTACTGCGTGATGGAAAAGAAACAGAACCAGCTTCAATGCGTTTGATGATTTCATCATCCACTCCGCTATAGTCAAGTTTTAACTGATTGTCTTGCCCAAAATTTGCCAGTGTATTGTAGTTGATGGGGAATTTTAATTTATCACCAATATTGGCATTTACATTTACCTGTGCATCCATGTTGAAATCGAATCCACCGTTTCTTCTTGCTCTTTCAGGTAAGGTTGGATTTTTAATATTTTGCCCCTGGTAACCAGCGGTGATATCGACATTACCCTGTGGGCTGATATCTATTTTTCCATTTCCAAACAAGCGATTAAATAAATTATCGTACAATGACAACCTTGGCTTTGTAAGTTTACGATTGAGCAGGTTCATGGTATTTGCCCGCTTCTGAAAATATTCAACCTCCGATTGCCGGCCACGTATTTGCCAGTACTCATCAAAAGTATAGGTAGTGGGCGTTCTGTAATATTTATCCCCTATTTTTTCATAAACAGTATATAACCTTGTTTTAAAATCATAGGCAACAGAATCTGTAATATTTTCTGGAGATTTAAAATCGAGCGAACTTCTTTTATTGTCGCTTACCGGGTCGCCGCTTCTTTCATGAATGGGATACGGTAATGTATCGGGCAAGTTAGCACTATACCCGGTGGGAGAAAGATTAAGGCCATTTTCTTCAGCAGTAAGTGGTAATGAAATAATTGAGAGAAATATTATACACACTAACCCAAAGCCAAATAATTTTGGTGTTAAATTACTATTGCGAAACATCCGGTAATTTGTTAATGT
The DNA here is from genome assembly GCA_046590675.1 of Ferruginibacter sp. GTDB lineage: Bacteria > Bacteroidota > Bacteroidia > Chitinophagales > Chitinophagaceae > Ferruginibacter. The sequence goes on from JBKJUP010000098.1 coordinate 107,299, forward strand.
AAATTTTCTATCAAATGGCTTTAAGTGCTTTTTTTATCAATTCCTCCAGGTTATCAATATTAGACTCGGTTAACGATAATTTTTTAATAGATGATTCAGCCTGAACCCGGGATATCCCTAACGCTATCAATGCATTTAACGCATCCTGGTGGATAGTATTGCCCGGCAAAGCCTGGAGATTTACACTTATTTCAACTTTATTTACTTTGTCTCTTAGCTCAAGTACCAATCGTTCAGCAGTTTTCTTACCTATTCCTTTTATGCTTTCTAATAATTTTACGTTTCCACTTTGGATTGCATGGCTTACTTCGGCGGCTTTTAAGTGAGACAACATCATTCTTGCGGTTGCTGCACCTACGCCAGAAACACTGATCAATAATACAAAAATATCTTTTTCACTTTTATCGTAGAAACCATACAGCGTGTGGCCATCTTCTTTTATCTGAAGATAGGTGTACAATTTACCACCTTCGCTGTTCTGAATTTGCACATAGGTGTTTAAGCTTATATTAACTTCATAGCCTACTCCATTCACATCTATGTAAACCTGGGCCGGATTTTTTAGGGAAAATTTCCCTTGTAAATATGCATACATAATTCAAAATCAATGGCGACGAAAATAAGGATTTTTTTGGGGAATACACAGTTGTGCGTACTTTTGAAACATTATTGTCTATCAAAGCGAAACATCCGTTATGCAGGAATGTTCTCTTTGGAAAAAACCCATGGTAAAACACGCAAGGATTCAAATAAAATCTCCTTAGCTTTTACCAGTTAACAAACAAAGTAAACATGAATTCCCCTCCTTCCGTTCAATACTAACGTAGTTTTTACTTTTTTGTATTTATCTTATTAACAGCCATTTTTTAAGCTGGCAATAAGAAATTGATTGAGGATGACTCAGTCTTAAAATTATTTTATCATGTTCCGCAGGAAAAATTGATGGTAAATTGAAGGACAAATAATCGAACAATTATGATCAACCATATCATGATATTAACCACTAAAACCAATTAACTATAGCATGCAAAAAATTACAGCAGCCATTACAGCAGTAGGCGGATATGTACCGGAATACAAGCTCACAAATGCCATATTGGAAACAATGATTGATACCAATGACGAATGGATTAAAACAAGAACCGGCGTGGAAGAAAGAAGGATTCTAAAAGGTGATGGCCTGGCAACATCCGATATGTGTGTACCCGCTGTTTTGGAGCTATGTGAAAAAAGAGGGATTAAACCGGAAGAAATTGATTGTATGATTTGTGCTACGGTAACCCCTGATATGATTTTTCCTGCTACCGCTAATCTTGTTTGTGATAAAATAGGTGCGGTAAATGCCTGGGGATACGATTTAAGTGCAGCTTGTTCGGGCTTTTTATTTGCATTAACCAATGGAGCGGCGCTTATAGAAAGTGGACGTTATAAAAAAGTGGTAGTTGTTGGAGCGGATAAAATGAGTGCAATTGTAGATTATACCGATAGAACCACCTGCATACTGTTTGGTGATGGAGCCGGCGCAGTTTTGCTGGAGCCATCTACTGAAGACGTTGGTGTGGCTGACAGTCTTTTAAAAAGTGACGGCGGTGGAAAAGATTATTTACACATGAAAGCCGGAGGATCGTTGAGGCCGGCAAGTGTGGAAACGGTGCAGAACAAAGAACACTATATTTACCAGTCGGGCCCGCAGGTGTTTAAAGCTGCCGTTAAAGGTATGGCTGATGCGGCTTACGATTTATTACAAAGAAATAATTTGACCGGTGATGATATAGCATGGTTGGTTCCACACCAGGCCAACAAAAGAATTATTGATGCTACCGCAAACCGCATGGGACTTTCGCACGACAAAGTGATGTTGAACATTCAGCGGTTTGGAAATACTACAGCAGCCACTATTCCGCTGTGCCTTTGGGAATGGGAAAAACAATTGAAGAAAGGAGACAAACTGGTACTGGCAGCCTTTGGCGGCGGATTTACCTGGGGTGCTACTTTGGTTACCTGGGCTTATAATAGTTAGTCCACGACTTCATCCCGGCAACTTGGGGATATCCGATAAAGAAAGTTATTTCAATTATAATTTAATAAGGCACAGCTTAATCGTTGTGCTTTATTTTTTACTGACTGCCCTGGTCCATACAATGAAATCGGTGGCTGGCAAATTTTCTACGCCAAGCTGGTGAAACATGGTAATTAACTGGCCACGGTGATAGGTGCCATGATTAAATAAATGAAGTAGCACCTGGTGCATGGGTTGTTTAAATTGTTGTTGTTTGGTATTCTGATAGGCAAATACATGTGTGAGCTGATTTTCGGTGGCTCCTGAAACCCATTTCATCCAGTCGGTTGATTGTGCCAATATTTTTTGTTGAAGCTCCTTAAAGTTCCCGCTAAAAGTTTTGCTGGGAACCTCTACTACCTCGGCTAATTTCGTTCTTTGCCACCAGATGCTATCTGCATCCAGTATATGTAATAGTGTTTTAAAAATACTTGAAAAACTACTGTCAATTTCCTGGTGCAACTGCGTCTCATTCAATTGGCTTGCAATTTCCAACATTTTTTGATTTGCCCATTTATTATAGGTGGCATATTCAACCAGTAATTCTTTCATAGTTTAATCTTAATATTATTGCCAATGATTTATTCCGCTTCAGCAGAAACGGTTGGTTCGGTTACCCTGCGTGTACCACCGTAAAGTTCATATTCCAACAGGCGACAATCAATTTTACTGGTATAAAATTCTATCCTGCGCTTTGGTTTTAATCCAATCTTTTTTGCCAGTTCAAGATTGCCTGTAAAAATGTAACCCGTATAGCCTTTACATTTCTTTTTCATAAAATCACCAATACGGCCATAGGTAATTTGTAGCGCTGCCTCTTCGCCCAGCCTGTCTCCATATTCAGGATTAAAATAAATTATGCCCGGTTGATCTTCAGGTATAAAAGTAGTTTCAAAATCGCCTGTTGCAAATTCCAACAGGTCCGCAACGCCTGCAGCTCCTGCATTTATTTTTGAAATATTAATGGCATCCTGGCTGATATCGGTTGCAATAATTTTCAGTTCCGGCACATTCATCACTTGCTCCTCCAGCAGCTTATATTCACGTTGGTAAATTTCTTCATTATACCCTACTACATGCATAAACGCATAATTAGATCGATATAAACCCGGCCGTCGGTTTGTTGCCAGCATTGCAGCTTCAATAGCAAGTGTAGCAGAACCGCACATGGCATTGATAAAAGGTGATTTCCTATCCCACTTGGTTGCTATGATTGTTGCCGCTGCCAATGCTTCCAACATGGGCGCCTTTCCCGGGATTTTCCGATATCCATGTTTAGATAAAGTTTCGCCGGAAGTATCTATAAATATTTCTGCAATTTCTTCTTTCCAGTATAAATGAACCACTGTTTTATCGGGAATGGGACCTGAGTTTGGGCGTTGCCCGGTCTTATCCCTGAACCGATCTACAATGGCATCCTTAACTTTTACATTTGCAAATAATGAGTTATTGATCGTGTCATTATCAACATTGCTGGTGATAGAAAAATAACCTGTTGCCGGTATGATGTCTTCCCACTCAAAATCCAATAAAGCTTTGTATAACTCATCTGCATTAAATGCTCTGAACTCCTTTATTGAAAACAACACCTGGCTGGCACAACGAAGATTTAAATTGAGCCGGATACAATCCAGCAGGCTACCATTTAACTCCACACCGGTTTTAAATACCCGAACCGGTTTAAACCCCAACTCAATAATTTCCTGCTGCAAATATGGAGATAACCTATTGCTGCAGGTGATGATTATTTTACTTGTAATATTGAATAATTGCATATCTGCGAAGTTAAACAATAAGAAGCCCCCAATCCTTAAAGGCAGGTTTGTAATGCAGTATAATTTATTAGAGCCCCGGCAAAACTATCTAACCTATAAATCAAGTTATAAAAATTGACACGAATTTTAGCGTACGCTTTAACCTTCTAATTCACATTACTCCCCTTTAGGGGTTGGGGCATTTGGGTCATTGTCGGCTAGCAAATAAATTCATTATATTGTGTAATGGATTTTCAGAAAGATATACGCCTTGCTGTTTTGATAGATGCAGATAATGTGCCCTACAGCAATGTAAAAGGAGTGATGGAAGAAATCACAAAATATGGCACGCCCACTTTTAAAAGAATTTATGGAGACTGGACCAAACCTACCGTTTCGGGTTGGAAAGGTGTATTACTTGAGAATGCAATTACCCCCATTCAGCAATACAGTTATACTTCGGGAAAAAATTCAAGCGACAGTGCATTGATCATTGACGCGATGGATATATTGTACTCCGGAAAAGTGGATGGCTTTTGCATTATTTCAAGCGATAGCGATTTTACCCGGCTGGCTACCCGCCTGCGTGAGGCTGGTATGAAAGTTTTTGGTATTGGTCAAAAGAAAACACCCAATCCTTTTATAGTTGCTTGTGATAAATTTATTTATATGGAGATCATTGCAGTGCCGGAAGCAGCGGAAGAAGAGGAAGAAATAAATAATAACAACAATAAACCAAAAGCCAAGGCCCCACCAAAACCCAAGACCTCTTTTGACAAGATGAATAAAGAAACCCTTTATTTAATTGCCACCACCATCGAGGATCTGGCAGATGAAAATGGATGGGCATTTTTGGGTGATGTGGGCAACCTGCTGTTAAAAAAGCAGCCCAACTTTGATCCACGTAACTATGGATTTTCAAAACTAACCCCGCTCATTAAGTCGCTGCCGCAGTTTGAAATTGATAAAAGAGAAACCGAGAAAGGTGGAAGTAAACTGGTATTTATTCGCAACCACGATATGAAGCCGGCCATGAATAAATCAAGATAGTTTTAATCAATACAAATAGGTTTGATAATGTCAGGTGCCGTATTGATTCGTCGCACCAGGTCTGCAATAGTATGAATGTCAGCAAAACTTGCTTGCTTAGGTTTTAGTCTTGCACCAATCCATATCATAGTGTAACCAAGCAAACAAATTCCTCCTGTCCACCAGGCCCATTTTGATTCTTTATAGGCAAGGAAAAACGTAACAAAAAGCAATGTTATAAATATTATTAGTCCCCACTTATAAACCCAATTTGTTTTATAGTTTACCCGCGGCAATACTGTTGGGGCAATCTGATTAATTTCTTCGATTAGAATGCTTTTGTATTTTTTTACCAACGGTTCAAGTTGCGATGAAGGTCTAATATCAGAAATGTCAACGCCACGGTCTTTAAGTTTTGCAGTTAAGGATTTGAATATTGCGGCCGTCTCACAATTGCTGCCAAATAGTTTTATTGGTCTTATGATTTCTTTATGAGCATGAGAAGAAATGAAATTACAAAGATCGCTCAAAGATTTTTTGTCTTCTGGTTCAAGTACAGCCATCCAGGATTCTCTGCCAAGCTCTAAACGGAAATAATAATTTAGGTATTTCCATAGTTCGCTTGGGTCAACCAAATCGCAGATGTCACGACAGTCAGCAATTGTCGTGTCAAAAGTAAACTCTTGATCTTTCAATACTATGTCGTCATACTGCTGCTGCTGTCTGTAGTTAGCATGTATGATTTGAAGTATTTCAGTCGGATGATATTTTGTGTACGATGTCTCCATAATATGGCACCTAACTATTTTGCTAAAGCAATGATGCATTTTTGTAAACTATCTCTCCAGGATGGAATGGTAAGTTTAAATGTTTCCTGAATTTTAGTAGTATCCATTACAGAATATGCGGGCCGCTTTGCCGGAGTTGGATAAGCAACCGTTGGAATAGGATTTACCTGGCAATTAGCACCGGACAACTCTTTTATTGCAACAGCAAAGTCGAACCAGTTTGTAATACCCGCATTTGAATAATGGAAAATATTTGAATCTAAAGCAAGTTGTTTTACGGCTCCTGAAGTGCATTTTAAATTAGTCACTATTTTCATAATTACCATTGCAAGATCTGCAGCATACGTTGGGCATCCCTGTTGATCGCTCACCACATTTATACTTTCTCTTTCCTTCATTAACCGCAACATGGTTTTTACAAAATTATTTCCATGAGCTGCATATACCCAGGAAGTACGGATGATAATGGTATCAGCATTATTCGCCACTGCTAATTGCTCACCTTCTAATTTGGAAGCGCCATATAAATTAACCGGGCTTACCGGATGGTCTTCTTGATAAGGAGATGTGGCAGTTCCATCAAAAACATAATCCGTTGAAATATGAATGAAAAGTGCATTGTGCTTTTTGCTTATGGCTGCAAGATTTCCAACAGCTTCTCCATTTGCCCGAAATGCCAAAGCCGTTTCGGTTTCTGCTTTATCAACTGCTGTGTAGGCCGCACAATTGATACAACAATCAATGTTATGCGTTTCAAAAAATTGGGCAACCGACTCACTATCTTCTATTGAAAGTTGTTGCCTGCTGGTAAATAGAAACTCATAGCCTGTAAACAATGCTGCCAATTCCTTTATTTCATTACCTAATTGACCATTGGCGCCTGTAACCAATATTTTTTTCTGCATGGAAATATGTAAGATTTAAAAAGGTTGAAATACTGAGAAGCTGTTTAAATTTAATGCTGCAAAAATATGATGGTGGGAAATGATGCCATAAAAATATGAGTTTGAATGGAGCACTTCGTTCCTCAGTGTAAACTCTGCCGATGTGGATGCCATTAATTACAAATGCCGGGAACAAAAAAATCATTCCCAAATACTCCCTACCCTTCAAAAACAAAATTATTGATGCATTTATCAAGCACCGGATGCACCTGGTCTTTTTCGGCAACAATTGCTTTTTCCGCAGGAATCATCCAGTCAATGGCAAGTGCCGGATCATTATATAACAATCCTCCTTCACTTGATTTATTATAAAACGCATCGCATTTATACATCACCTCAGCCGTTTCGCTTAAAACCGAGTAGCCATGTGCAAACCCTTTGGGAACCAATAATTGCTTTTTATTTTCAGCGCTTAATTCAATTGAGAAAACTTTGCCGTAGGTTGGCGATCCTTTCCTGATATCAACCGCTACATCAAGGATACTGCCTTGCAATACGCGGATTAATTTTGTTTGAGCATAAGGTGCCAGTTGATAATGCAATCCCCTAACGACGCCATAAGTGGACCCGGCCTGGTTGTCCTGTACAAAATTTATATCGATACCAGCATCTGTAAATATATTTTCATTATAGCTTTCAAAGAAATAACCCCGCTGATCGTTGTGTACCACGGGTTCAAAAATAACCAGGTCAGGCAATTCCGTTTTTATTATTGGCATTGTATAAATTGAAATTTTTCAACAATTTTTTTAATGCTGCGAAGCTAATGACTTTACATTAAAGTATTAACCGAGCCGGGGTTATAATGTCATGCAGGAATGGAATACAGCTCTTTAAAAAAGTGGATGGTTTCTTTCAAACCGTCTTCAAATCTTTTGGTGGGTTGGTATCCCAATAATTCCCGGGCCTGTGAAATGTCGGCCAGTGAATTTCTAATATCGCCGGCTCTTGGCTCCCTGTATGTTGCTTCAAACTGGCTATTGAGATATTCTTTGCAGGCGTTGTATAAATAATTAACAGAAAAACTTTCACCCACTGCTACATTGTAAACCTTGTTGACGGCTTCGGTATTTTGCGTAAGCATTCCTTTTACATTTACCTGTACCGCATTGTCAACAAATGTAAAATCACGTGTTTGTTCCCCATCACCATTTATGTAAACCGGTGTTTCTTTCATGATGCCCTTAACAAAAAGTGGAATGACCGCAGCATAGGCTCCATCAGGATCCTGGCGGGGGCCAAATATATTGAAGTAACGAAAACCCATAATTTTTAAACCATACACGTCAGCAAAAATTTGGGCATATAACTCATTTGTTTTCTTAGTTGCGGCATAAGGCGATAAACACTTCCCTACCCTGCTTTCTATTTTTGGCAAGGTTGGTTCGTCGCCATATACTGACGATGATGAGGCATACACAAACTGGCTGATATTATTATCTACAGCGGCTTTCAACATATTTACAAATCCACCTACGTTCACCTCATTAAAATAAACAGGCTCTTTGATGGATCTTGGTACCGAACCGAGTGCGGCCTGGTGACTTACATAATTTATTCCTTTACAGGCCAGCATGCAGGTATCTGCATTTCGTATATCGCCTTCTATAAATTCAAAGGCTGCATATTTTGATAGTATGTCAAGATTTGTTTGAAATCCGTTAACCATATTATCCAATACCCTCACCTGTTTTGCGCCATGGTGCAACAGGTATTCGGCTATATGCCCACCGATAAAACCTGCGCCACCGGTTATTAAAAAAGAGGTATTAGAAATATCCTCTGTATGGAATTTGTTGATCATGTATAAACTTATGTAGAAGAATTTTTTTTAAACACTGAATTTCCTGGTGCAATTATAAGCTCCAGTAATCTCTGCTTTGAATTACATTTCTGTAAGTCCCTTTTAAATCGGCAATCAATGCATGCTCTTTGGTAATGGAAGAAAAATAAGCATCATCTAATAATTTGTAATCGCTGTGAGGAACAGCAACCAATACAGCATCGTAATCCTTGCCAGTATTTTCCGCCAGCTTTAATCCATATTCATGTTGTAATTCAGCACTGGAAGCATGCGGATCTACCAAATCAACATTTAAAGAAAATGACTTCAGCTCTTTTACCACATCGGCAACCTTACTGTTCCTGATATCACTTACATTTTCTTTAAAAGTAGCGCCCATTACCAGCACTGTTGCATCCTTAATATTTCCATTGTTCTTGATAATATGTTGCAATATTTTTTTGGCCACATAGCCTGCCATACCATCGTTGATTACACGGCCTGCTAAAATTACCTGGCTATTATAGCCTAGCTCTCTTGACTTATAAGTGAGGTAATATGGATCTACTCCAATACAATGTCCGCCCACCAATCCCGGGGAAAATTTTAAAAAATTCCATTTGGTACCTGCGGCTGCAAGTACTTCATAAGTATTGATATTCATTCTGTCAAAAATGATAGACAGCTCATTCATTAATGCAATGTTGAGATCACGCTGCGTGTTCTCAATTATTTTTGCTGCTTCGGCCACTTTAATACTCGAAGCTCTGTGTACACCGGCAGTTACAACCAACTCGTACACTTTTGCAATTACATCCAGGCTCTCTTCATCGCAACCACTTACTACCTTAATAATTTTTGCCAGTGTATGTTCTTTGTCGCCCGGATTTATACGCTCGGGTGAATACCCAATTTTAAAGTGCTCGGTATTTGTTAATCCAGATAAGGTTTCAATAATCGGCACACAGTCTTCTTCGGTACAACCGGGATATACCGTACTTTCAAACACCACATAATCACCTTCTTTAATTACTTTTCCAATTGTTTCACTAGCTCGTTGTACCGGTACAAGATCCGGTGTATTATGCTCATCTACCGGAGTAGGCACTGCCACAATAAAAAAACTGGCTTTTTTTAGTACTTCAAGATCATTAGTAAATTCTATATCGCATCCTTCAAATGCTGCTGAGTCAAGTTCTTTACTTGGATCAATCCCATTACGCATCATTTCTACACGCTTTGCATTGATATCAAAACCAATCACCTTCAACTTTTTGGCAAACTCCAATGCAATGGGTAATCCCACATAACCAAGCCCGATGACTGCAAGCGTTTTATTTTTATCTATTAAATTTTTGTACATTATTTTAAACGCTTAAATATTTAGAACTGTCTTTTTAAGTTCTGTAACAGCAGTCAATTTATCCTACGACTTTAATTTTAAAAACCATTTAATCACAATCAAACTGAGCTATCTAATAACTTTATATCAGGCTGTATTTTTTCGGATAAACTCTTTCGGTAATTTGTATAACTCTTCTTTTGGAAGCGACTTAAAATAGTCATACGTTATTTTCAATCCATCTGCCCTGTTCACTTTCGGTTGCCAGCCCAGTATTTCTTTAGCTTTGGTTATGTCCGGCTGACGTTGCTTTGGATCATCCGTAGGCAATGGCATATAAACAATCTTTTGATCGGTGCCGGTTAATTTAATAATTTCTTCGGCAAATTCTTTCAATGAAATTTCATCAGGGTTACCAATGTTAACAGGCTGTGCGTGATCACTCATTAATAAGCGGTAAATGCCGTCAACCAAATCATCTACATAACAAAAACTCCTGGTTTGGCTGCCATCCCCAAATACAGTGAGGTTTTCACCTCTAAGTGCCTGGCCAATAAATGCAGGCAGTGCACGACCGTCATTTAATCGCATACGGGGACCATAAGTATTAAAAATTCGGATGATCCTTGTTTCTAAGTGGTGAAAGGTATGATAAGCCATTGTAATAGCTTCCTGAAAACGCTTGGCTTCATCGTAAACGCCCCTTGGTCCTACCGGGTTAACATTCCCCCAATAAGCTTCTGTTTGCGGATGAACCGTTGGGTCACCATAAACCTCACTTGTACTTGCCACGAGTATCCTCGCCTTTTTTGATAAAGCAAGTCCCAGGCAATTATGTGTACCCAGGGAACCAACTTTTAAGGTTTGAATGGGAATTTTTAAATAGTCTATCGGGCTTGCAGGGGATGCAAAATGAAGTATATAATCCAACTCACCTGGTACATGAATAAATTTTGAAACATCGTGATGATAAAATTCAAACTCTTTCAATTTAAACAGGTGCTCAATGTTTTTCAAGTCGCCTGTAATTAAATTATCCATTCCAATTACCTGGAAACCTTCCTTAATAAACCGATCACAAAGATGTGAACCGAGGAAACCAGCAGCCCCTGTAATTAGGATTCTTTTCCCCCTTTTTTTAGAGGCGGAAGTTTCAATTATATTATCACTCATAAAATAGTTACATGTTTCAGTTAAAAAATTCTGGCAAGAAATTAAACATCTCTTACAAAGGGTTCACTACTTTTCTTCCAATACTTACATAATGAAATCCAAGCTTCTCCATTTGATTCAGATCAAACAAATTTCTACCATCAAAAATGGCTTTGTTCTTTAATGTTGAAATAATTCTATCAAAATCAGGTGTTCTAAATTCGCTCCATTCTGTAGCAATTACCAGTGCATCTGCATCTTGCAATGCATCATATTGACTTTCTACAAATGTAATTTTATCTCCAACAACCTGTTTTACATTCTTCATAGCTTCCGGGTCAAAAGTGGCTACAGTTGCACCTTCCGCCAACAATGCATCAATAATATATAAGGCCGGAGCTTCGCGTATATCATCGGTATTTGGTTTAAATGCCAAACCCCATAATGCAATTCTTTTCCCTTTAAGGCCATCTTTAAAATAGGCTTTTATTTTGGGCAATAAATGAAGTTTTTGTTTTTCGTTTACATCCATCACCGCGTCCAATATTTTAAACTGGTAGTTGACTTCTGTTGATGATTTGGCAAGCGCCTGTACATCTTTCGGGAAGCAACTTCCGCCATAACCAATACCCGGAAATAAAAATCTTCTTCCAATACGTTCATCACTACCAATTCCTCTGCGAACCATATCCACGTCGGCACCCAGTAATTCGCATAACTGGGCAATTTCATTCATAAATGTAATTTTTGTGGCAAGAAAGGAATTGGCTGCGTACTTTGTAAGTTCAGCACTTTTTTCATCCATAAAAATTACCGGGTTACCCTGGCGTACAAATGGAGCATATAAATCTTTGAGTATTTTTGTAGCCCTCTCAGATGACGTACCAATTACCACCCTGTCTGGTTTCATAAAATCATCTACGGCTACACCTTCCCGTAAAAACTCGGGGTTACTTACTACATCAAATGATTCTATTTTTCCACCATTATTAAGAATGGCTTGTTTTACCTTTTCAGCAGTACCAACAGGCACCGTACTTTTATCAATGATTACTTTATAATCGTCTGCTGCAATAAGGACACCAAGATCTTTGGCAACACCTAAAATATACTTAAGATCAGCACTTCCATCTTCCCCCGGAGGAGTGGGTAGGGCAAGAAAAATAACTTCTGCACCTTTAATACCATCTTCCAATGATGTTGTAAACTGTAAACGACCCTCTTTTTGATTCCTGAGAAAAATTTTCTCCAGGCCGGGTTCATAAATGGTTATTGTACCACCTGACAATTTATCGACTTTAGTCTTATCAATATCTACACAGATTACATTGTTGCCGGTTTCAGCAAAGCAAGTACCTGTTACCAATCCTACATAGCCTGTTCCGATTACTGCGATTTTCATTTTAATTTTTAGTTTAAATATTCTAATACGGTTGAAATAATAAAGTCTTGTTGTTCTTCATCTAACTCGGTGTGAATGGGTAAAGAAATTACCCTTTCGGTAAGCCAGTCAGTAACCGGCAAATCGAATTTGTTTCCACCAAGGGAATCAAACATTTTTTGTTTATGGCAAGGAACCGGGTAGTATATCATGGAGGGAATACCTCTTTCTGCAAGAAACTGATTTAATCCATCCCTTTTGTTTGAATTACCAGTTTCCTGGTTCAATATGAGGGTGTATTGATGAAATACATGTTTACAATTAGCGGCTCTGAAAGGAGTAATTATTTGCTCCGATTTTGCAAAGCCGAGATCATAATAATCTGCAGCCTGTCTCCGTGCGGCATTGTATTCATCAAGGTGTTTCAGTTTTATATCGAGCACCGCAGCCTGAATTGCGTCCAATCTTGAATTGCAACCCACCAGGTCATGATAGTACCTTTTGCTTTGCCCGTGAATAGCTATTTTTCTTAACTTTTCTTCTAACGAAGAATCATTTGTGAATATTGCACCACCATCTCCATAAGCACCAAGGTTCTTACTTGGGTAAAAAGATGTGCAGCCGATATGACCAATTCCTCCTGTTTTTTGCACAGTACCGTCGCTAAACGTATAATCGCAACCGATCCCCTGGGCATTATCCTCAATCACGTATAAATTATACTTCTTTGCGATCTGCATTATTTTTTCCATATCTGCAGCATGACCATATAAATGCACCGGAATAATTGCTTTTGTTTTAGGTGTAATTGCTTTTTCCAATGCCTCAGGATCCATGCAAAAGGTTTGCTGGTCAACCTCTACAAATACCGGCTGCAGCTTTAAAATTGCCGCAGCTTCTACCGTTGCTATATAGGTAAAGGAAGGTGTAATTACCTCGTCGCCCGGTTGCAAATCCAGTGCCATCATGGCTATCTGAAGTGCATCGGTTCCATTTGCACAAGGAATTACATATTTAACCCCATTATATGCAGCAAGATTTTCTGCAAAATCGTTTACTATTTTACCTCCTATAAACATGGAACTCTCTAATACGCCAAGTACAGCAGCATCCACATCTCCTTTTATTTTGTGGTATTGTGTCCTGGTATCTACCATTTGCAATGGTCTCATATATTCTTTTTTTTCGTGTGCAAAGATAGGGTTTCGGGGCTGAGAACCAATATTGAAAAGGGTATTCATCCAATATACAGAAGATCGGAAATTTGCTGTTAGATTTGTATAAAAATCAACATTGAGTAAAATTCTGTATATCATATTCCTGAATTTATATGGCCTTGGTTTTAAAATAGCGTATTTATTTAATGGAAAGGCAAAGGCGGGTATTGATGGAAGAAAACATATTTTTTCTGCTATAAAAAAACAACTAAAAAGTGAAAATGCAGGTGAGGGATCGGAGCTGGTATGGATGCATTGCGCAAGCCTGGGCGAATTTGAACAAGGAAGGCCCGTACTTGAAAACTTAAAACAATCTCACCCCAATATAAAAATACTGCTCACTTTTTTTTCTGCTTCAGGGTATGAAGCAATGAAGAATTATGAAGGGGCCCATTACGTTTTTTATCTTCCGTTTGACGGCAAAAGAAATGCCCGGAAATTTATTACCGCAATTAACCCTTCGCTTGTATTATGGGTTAAATATGAATATTGGTTTTATTACCTGGAAGAACTAAAAAGAAGAAATATTCCAGTATTGTTGATTTCGGGTATTTTCAGAGAAGGGCAACCATTCTTTAAATGGTATGGTGGCATGTGGAAAAAAATGCTTGGATGTTTTACCCAGTTTTTTGTGCAGAATGAAAAATCAAAACAACTCTTATCCTCAGTAGGCATCCATAAAAACGTACAGGTAAATGGCGACACACGTTTTGACAGGGTGATAGATATTGCTGAAAATTTTGAACCCATCCCTTTAATAGAAAAATTTTGTGGCAACTACGAAGTTATAGTTGCCGGTAGTACCTGGGAAGATGATGAAGCAGGACTGGCTCATTATATGCATGCAAATCCCGACATCCGTTTCGTAATTGCCCCACATGAAATAGATGAAGAAAGCCTGGATGATGTAAGAAAAGAATTTCCGGGATGTATTTTTTATTCAGCGCTTACAGAAAAAAATATTGAGCGATTAGCCTTAGGTGAAGATGTTTCCGAAGAAGAAAACATTTTGCACAACGTACTAATAATAGATAATATAGGAATGCTGTCGAGGCTGTATCATTACGCCACAATAGCCTTTGTTGGCGGGGCTTTCGGTGCCGAAGGCGTACACAATGTACTGGAGGCTGCAGTATATGGCAAGCCTGTAATACATGGGCCAGAATTTGAAAAATACATTGAAGCTGTTGACCTGGTAGCGTGTGGTGGTACTATTTCTGTTGAAAGCACCTTGCATTTAGAAAAAGTGTTAAATGAACTTTTTGAGGATAAAGAGCAAATAAACAGAAGAGGAAAAATTGCAAAGAATTTTGTGTACGCTCATAAAGGAGCCAGTAAAAAAATCATCCAGTTTATTCAGGAAAATCGTCTTTTAACTAATTGATCAAACTGCTTTACAGTTTCGTCTTCATCCGTCCAGCCTAATTTTGTTTTCAATTCCCTGCGAATCCAATATTCTGCTTCTGCCCAAATTGAAAAACTGTTAATGGTCTTAATGCTTCTTTCGTACATCGCCTCATCGCCTCTAAACAAATCATTGATATACAGAAACCGGTCGTTGATACCAATTGCTTTCTTCAAATCTTTTACCGGCAGCTCGGTTAACTTTTCACTGATTTCAATTTTAATTTCTTTTAACCGGTCATTTAAGGAAGCAACTTCGCTTTCGATGGACTGGTTGACTTCTTTTGAGCGGCTATAATCCTGGTGGGCCAATGTGGGAATCTCATCTTCTGCTGCATCAAAAAGTAATGCAGGTTTGCTTTTGCCACCAAACCGTTGCATCACAGAAGCATTCTTTTTCAACTCGTCAAGCTCAGCCGCAATTTCGTCTTCATTTACCTGCAAAACCTCTACGGTTTTCTCTTCATTAGCCTTGCTATGTTGTACCTGCATGGCAACAGAATTTTGCTGTGCAGGATTAGTCAATGGCATAGACACGACAATAGAATTCTTATCAACCCTCTTTGGATTACCCCGAAGATGTAATAACTCATGTTGCAGCATTTGCACGGTAACCAATAGTTGGTCTATCTCCAACTTTTCCTTAACCTGTTGTTGCAACTTTTGCATAAGTGTTTCCACTCTCTCCATATAAAACACGATTAATTTATGATTTACAATTCAGAAAGAAATTTAGTTTTGACTAATGCTTCAAAACAGTAATCTTTGCAATTATCCCAATAAAGTTACTAACTCAATTCTAAAAAAAATATATAAATGTTTATTGAACCAAGTTTATCAGGTGAGCGGCGAGGCTGGATAGAGGTGATTTGCGGCAGTATGTTTAGCGGCAAAACGGAAGAACTGATAAGAAGGTTAAAGCGTGTAAAGATTGCAAATTTGAAAGCCGAAATTTTCAAACCGGCGATGGACACAAGATATGATGAAATAAAAATTGTGAGCCACGATACTAATTATATACAGAGCACTCCCGTAAGTAATTCTCAGAATATTTTACTAATGGCCCAGGGTGCAGATGTCGTGGGCATTGATGAAGCTCAATTTTTTGATGCAGAAATTGCAATGGTTTGCGAACAACTGGCATTAAGAGGTATCAGGGTAATTGTTGCAGGGTTGGATATGGATTACACTGGCAAACCATTTGGCCAGATGCCCAATTTATTAGCCATTGCAGATTACATCACCAAGCTACATGCCATCTGTGTTCAGTGTGGTAATATCGCCAATTTCAGTTATCGCAAATCTGCAACTGAAGGCCAGTTTTTATTAGGAGAAAAAGATGTATATGAACCAAGGTGCCGGTACTGCGCACAAAATAAATAGTACCAACAAGTAGCTGATGCAAAAAATAATGGCTTATTAATTCTACTTTGACATGTCTAAAATTAAAGTTGGAAGTACAAATAGTTTCAATTATTAATTGGGAAAAGATGCCATGAAAAGATGCAGTACAAGTCCCGATTAATTGTAACATCGGGATGCCGATGAAAATCGGCAAGTGACACAACAATGCTGCCATAAAAACTGATGCTGGTCAACAAAAAAAACATAGCAAAGTTTGACTTGTCAAACTATAATTAATTTACTGACTTAAACAAATAAACAAGGCTTCACCTGGAATGAATTCTTTTCACAAAAAAATTCTCTATAATAATTTATAAACGGCTTTCGAAAATGCTTGTAGAAATTTTTTTGTTCACCGGTCCCGATAGCTATCGGGAGTATTTCATGGCATCGACATTGGCAGAGTTTACACTGAGAAACGAAGTGCTCCATTCAAATTCATATTTTTATGGCATCATTTCCCACCATCATATTTTTACAGCATTATATTTAAACAGATTTCTTAATGATCAAGTCAATTTATGCTTTACTAAAAAAAGACCTGTTGCTGGAATTAAGGCAACAGCATAGTTTTTTTGGCATTCTATTGTATGTGGCTTCAACCATATTTGTATTAAAACTAACCATCGATAATCCTGAGAGCGAAGTTTGGAATGGTTTATTTTGGGTGATTCAGGTATTTGTATGTGTAAATGCCGTAGCAAAAAGCTTCTTACAGGAAAGCCGCGGACGAATGCTTTATTTCTACACAATAGCGGGTGCCAGGGAATTTATAATTGCAAAACTTATATATAACATCATCCTTATGTTATTGATGAGTTTATTAAGCCTTGCACTCTTTTTTGTTTTATTAAAAAATCCATTGGTTGACACAACAAGGTTTATCGCCATTGTATGTGTTGGCGGTATTAGCCTTAGCCTGGTATTTACATTACTAGCTGCCATTGCTGCCAAAGCGCAACAAAATGCAGCATTGATGGCCATTCTTGGCTTTCCATTAATTATACCTCAACTACTTTTATTAACCCGTTTATCCAAAAGTGCATTTGGCGAAATTTTTCGTGACGGAGCCTTATTGCAACTATCCCTGCTCATTGTAGGTTTAGATATTATGGTAGTGGCCCTTTCTATCATATTGTTTCCTTTTTTATGGAAAGATTAAAGGCAGTGTGTTACTAATATTTTAACCTGTCAATAACAGTTCTTAGTTTCAAAGAAAAAAATTTACTGTTTGCACGACACTTCCTTTCCCCTAATTTTGCATCAATCTTATTTAAATGCGAAAGAGTTGGTGGAAAATATTGGGAGCCGTATTATTGTTTTACACGTTTACTGCGGGCTTTCTTATTAAAGTTCCGGATATAGGCAATCTGAAAGAAACCATCCGGAATCTGTTCTTTCACGTACCCATGTGGTTTGGACAAATTATTCTTTTAACCATTTCCCTTATTTATTCTATTTTATACCTGCACAAGCCTAATCTTAAGCACGATATTTATGCCGAAGCATTTGCAAAAACAGGTATTTTAATGGGCGTGCTCGGTCTTATCACGGGTGCCATTTGGGCTACATATACCTGGGGCGAACCCTGGAGCAATGATCCAAAACAAATTGGTGTTGCAATTGCCCTGCTTATTTATTTCGCATATTTGGTTTTAAGAAATGCCATTCCGGATATTGATAAACGGGCAAGGGTAAGTGCAGTTTATAATATATTTGCCTATTTTATTTATTTGCCACTGATAATGATTTTACCCAGGATGGTTGAATCCCTTCATCCGGGTGGAAAAGGTGTAGAAGGTAATCCCGGACTAAACGGTGCTGACCTGGATCCCACAATGCGAATGGTTTTTTGGCCGGCAGTAATTGGCTGGACTTTATTAGGCGTTTGGATCAGCACGTTGTATATAAGGATGTACTTAATAAGAGATAAAAATTTAATCAATGCGGAATAGCCTTTATAGTTTACTGTTATTGTTGTGTGGTTTATTTATCAGCAGCCAGGTATTTGCCCAAAACAACGATGTGGTTGAATCAACGATGAGAAGCAACGGGAAAATTTATGTAGTGCTTGCAATTTGCCTTACCATATTGGCGGGGCTTTTTTTATACCTAATTAGTATAGACAGGAAGATTAGTAAAATAGAAGACAAACAATAATAATTATCCTGCCGCCCGATAACAGAATAAACTTTAAAACCTCACCGTTATAGTAACGGTATTATACCATTTCTTTCTTAGCTACTTGCCAGTTGCTATATTAAATACGATTGCTAATTAAAAATAATCTATGTCAGCACAACAATCTTACAGCTTTTTCCACAGCGTTGGTCAAAGCTTTGACAAAGCCGCCCGTTTCACCAAATGGGATATCGGAATTCTTGAACAAATTAAGGCCTGTAACAGTGTTTACAGAATGCGTTTCCCAATAAAGAGGGATGACGGAACTATTGAAGTGATAGAGGCGTACCGCGTTCAGCACAGTCAGCATAAGTCCCCCTGCAAAGGTGGTATCCGGTTTAGTGATGAAGTAAACCAGGATGAAGTAATGGCGTTGGCTGCATTAATGACTTATAAATGTGCCATCGTTAATGTACCATTTGGCGGAGCAAAAGGCGGCATAAAAATTAATCCAAAAAAATACTCAGAGTACGAGTTGGAAAAAATAACCCGTCGTTATACTTCGGAGTTAGTAAAGAAAAATTTTATTGGTCCTGGTATTGATGTGCCTGCTCCTGATTATGGAACGGGTGAAAGAGAAATGGCCTGGATTGTGGATACCTATACTTCCTTGAAACCCGGGGAAATTGATGGAGCAGGATGTGTAACCGGAAAGCCCATAACACAAGGTGGGGTAAGAGGTAGAAAAGAAGCAACTGGCCTGGGTGTTTTTTATGGCATACGTGAGGTTTGTAACATGCCTGAAATAATGGAAAAGCTGGGTATGCCAATAGGAGTTGTTGGTAAAACCGTGGTGGTACAGGGCCTGGGAAATGTTGGATACCATACAGCGAAATTCTTTAGAGAACATGGATCAAGGGTTGTTTGCCTTGCAGAATACGAGGGCGCCATATACAATGCTCATGGATTAAATGAAGAAGAGGTATATCAACACCGTAAAAAAACAGGAACGATTTTAAATTTTCCTGGTGCAACTAACCTCTCAATAAGTACCGATGCCCTGGAACTTGAATGTGATATTCTAATTCCGGCAGCGCTTGAAAACGTAATAAATATTGAAAACGCTCAAAGGGTAAAAGCAAAAATCATTGGCGAAGCAGCCAATGGCCCCTGCACTCCTGACGCAGACGAAATATTTATTAAAAAGGGCATTTTATGTGTGCCTGATATGTACCTGAATGCAGGTGGTGTAACTGTTAGTTATTTTGAGTGGTTGAAAAATCTTAGCCACGTAAGGTATGGAAGGATGGAAAAAAGATTTGATGAGAATATGAATTTCCGCATTCTTGGACAGATCGAAGAATTGAGTGGCAAGTCGGTTAGTGAAAAAGAAAAAGCCTTCATTCTACATGGAGCTGATGAAGTTGACCTGGTACATAGCGGCCTGGAAGAAACGATGATTAATGCAACCAGGGAAATAATGGAGATATGGCTGGAGAATGATGAGATACCCGATATGCGTACTGCTGCGTATGTAAATGCCATCAACAAAGTAGCTACTGCTTATGCCGAGTTAGGGATTTTCCCATAATATTTATACCATATAAAATGAAAAACTCCCGACTAAAAGCCGGGAGTTTTTGTTTTATGATAGCCGATTATATGCTTTAATTAGAATAACTCAATGTACAATTGAATTTTGCATCCCCGGCTCCTAATTCATCTGCTGCTGCATTGCTCAACCTTATTAACAAGCCATTATTCTGAGCCATGTCTGGTATTACATCCAATACTTTTGCATATACATTTTTACCTGTATTGTTATTGGTAATTTTTATAATTGTTCCGGGAGTTGAAGTATTGTGCAGGCAATAATATCTTCCATCTTCCCAACCACTGGTACTCTTAAATGTGCCTGCTTCACCGGTTTCAGCTTTTAGGTTGCTGCCTTTAGCTTGCTTTTCAAAATCCGATTTAAACACACCACCATAAAAGTCTTTCCTTGCAACAGCCACTTTTTTAACCGTTGTTTCCGCAGTTGTTACAACCGGAACGGATGCTTTTTTTACAGGCTCGCTTACTACCTGTTCGGTTTGTTTTACAACCGGGGTTGCCGTTTTAGCAGCAACCACAACCTGTGGCTTTTCAGCAACAGGCTTTTCAACTTCGTCCACTTTTTTTGCAACATCATCTGCAGGCTTCACTGTTGCCCTAGATGCCAGGCTAGACAGGTCCTTTTTTACTTTAAGATACCCAACAATTAATTTCGTTCCACCAGGAACATTGGTTGATTTTAGATGATTCCACTTCACAATGGATTCTGCCGGCAGGTTATTATAATTAACCCCAATTCGATATAGTCCTTCCTTTTCTTTCACGGTATGGTAAACGGGTATTAATACTTCATCATCTGCAGCACTTCCCTGCTGAAGAAAATTAGCTTCAGACAATGGAATTTTTATCACCTGGTTAAGATTCAATCCTTTTTCCATTTCAATATTATTGAACGGTGCAATTTCTTTTGGACTGATATTATAAATACGGCCAACACTATAAAAATTCTCTTTAGGTGCAACTGTATGTGTTAAATATAATGCGGGTGAAACACCTTCAACAATCAATGGATTATTTTGTGCAGAGACAAACAACGGAAAAGAAAATAATAAAAAAATTAAACGCTTCATACCTATATTTTTTTCAATGCAAAGATGAGAAAATTTGTTGGTTAGTCGAACTATTGAACAATGCTAAACATAGTTTAACTATACTTTTAAAAGGATATATTAATAAATTACCATTCAAATTATAAACAACATATTTTATGAAGATGATGCAACTTTTTTTATCAGCCGGTTTCAATTTATTTATTAAGAATGCGCCAGTCTTTTGGATAATAGTTGTTAATCCTGTTTGGCAAAACCTTTACCCAGCCCAATGGCAAGCGGTTATAGGTTAGCAATGCCCAGCCCTTTTCTGCATGTTCCACTTTTACTTCCTGCCTTCTTAAATATTGTAAAGCAGTTTCCCTGTCAACATTTATTTTTCTTACTGCCGATGAAATAATGGTACTAACAGCAAGCTCATGATCTGGAATTAATTCGTTTCGAATGATAGTACCCAATTTAATGCCAGCCTTTTTTATGTAAAGCGTTGACTGGATCATTGACAACTCTTTTTCAAGATGCAGCGGTACTGCAACAACATCGCCATTTTGTATAATATAAAAATAATGATCAGTGTTATCCAGGTAAGGTTTCAGGTTTTCAATATCGATATCCGGAGACTTCGCTATTTTGCGTTTACCTTTTGATTCATTGGTATTGCCAATATGATCTTCAATATTTGCTTCTCCATTTTGAAACGCTGCAATAAAAAAACCTTCTCCCTTTACCTGGTCCGGATAAAACCTATAACCGTTTCCGTGATGTGCAGGAGACTTAGTTTCAATAATGCCCCAATCCTTATTTAACTGCAATTGAAGAGCGGATAAATGATGTTCTTCGATCAACCAATCAACAATGGTTTCATCTTCTTCCTGCGAATAGGAACAGGTAGAATAAATCAACATGCCACCTGCTTTTAATGAAGGTAAAATATCAGCCAATATCCGCTGTTGCCGCTGACTACATAATTGAACGTTTTGTTCGCTCCATTCGGTTATGGCATGTGGATCCTTACGAAAAAGCCCGCTGCCACTGCAAGGCGCATCCACTACAATTATGTCAAAAAAACCGGGCAGCCGTTTAAAATCTTTTGGATCATTATTGGTTACAATCACATTCTCACCTCCCCACTTGGTAATATTTTCTGTCAAAATATTTACCCTTGTTTTAATCACTTCATTGCTTACAAGCAGGCTTTTTTCACTCAATAAAGATTGTATCAAGGTTGATTTTCCTCCAGGTGCTGCACATAGATCCAGTACCCTTAGTGGCTGCGATAAATCTGTTACTTGCCTGAGTGCCCCTTCTAAAAACATGCTGCTGGCTTCCTGCACATAATATGCACCTGCATGAAATAAGGGATCTGCTGTAAAGGATGGGCGCTGTGCCAGGTAATATCCATTTGATGACCAGGGAATTTTCTCTGCTGCTAATCCCTTAAAATACTGTTCCAATAAATCACCGGTTAATTTGGCGGGATTAAACCTGATAGAAGTAATTTGATTGCCAGATGCATGCACTGATTCAAAGGCTTCTTTATTAAAGCCCTTTGCTGTTAACAAAGCATGTATCAATGATTCAGGAACCTGCAATTGGCATTTTATTTAAGTCGCAAAAATATTGCAATTCATCATGAAGGATTAATCATTTATATTTAAATGCCGTTTAGTTAACAGACCTTAAGTGGCGGGTGAGGACATCCGCCACGGCTGAACGCCGGGGCTCGAGAGACACCAACCCGTTTAATTAAAGGGCATTGAATTATATTTATTTACAAATATACCAACATGAAGCGCATTGTATTTTACTTAATCGTTTTACTAAATATCCAAACCGCAGCGGTTTCCCAGGAAATTAAAGACTCAATAAAATTTCCCGATAGCTGGACAGAAGGCCAGTATTACACCATTAACGGCGCCAAACTTTGGGTAGTAACCGTAGGTAGCGGTGAACCATTATTAATTATACCGGGTGGGCCGGGGGGAAATCATTTGGGCTACCGGGTATTTGATTCATTGGCTGTAAAGGGCAATATCCAGGTTATTTATTATGATGCATTTGGCAGGGGAAAATCCGACACTGCTACTAATGTAAAAGCGTATAGCCTTAGCAGGGATATAGAAGATGTGGAGGAACTGCGAAAGCAACTACACCTGCAAAAGATCAGTCTGTTGGGGCATTCCTATGGCAGCCTGGTGGCGCAGGGCTATGCTTTAAAATATGGCAATCATCTCGGCCACCTGATTATAGCCAATGGATTTCATAGCTATGCCATGTGGCAGAAAAACGATGATAACAGTAATCATGAAATAAAAACAAACTACCCCGAAGTATGGGATGAATTAATGGCCATCCGAAAGAATGGCGCTGTTAGCAGTGATCTGAAACACCAGGAAATTTATGGGCAGGTTCCTTATGGTTTTCTGTATGCATACAACCCCGAAAATTTTATCAATCGTGGCAAACGCAAATCATATCCCAATCCATTTAATTCAAAATTGTATTACCAAATGGTTGGCAGAGATGGTGATTTTATTTTATCAAACGATATTGGCAAATTCGATTTTCGCACCAAATTAAAATCGCTGAAAATGCCTGTACTGATATACGCAGGCCGATATGATCGTGTGGCTGTATCTGCTATGCAGGTGTTATATAAAAAATATTGCCCGCAGGCCAGCTTTGTTATGTTTGAAAAAAGCGGGCACAATCCACAGGTAGAAGAACAGCAAAAAGATTTTGAATTGATTGTAGATTTTATGAGCAAATAGTAACTGCTACATCAGGTTGCCATCAGCATACATTTTTCTCAATTCTTTTTTATCAAATTTACCCACGCTTGTTTTAGGCACTGCCTGCAAAATAACATACTGCTCAGGAATTTGATAATGTACAAAATCTCTTAAGAGAAAACGATGCATTTCTTCATTTGAAAAGCTGGCGCCTTCATTGAGCACAATACAGGCAAGTGGCCGCTCCACCCAACGATCATTTGGAATGGCAATAACACATGCTTCGGCAATTGCCGGATGTGCCATCAGTGCTACTTCCAGCGCAACACTCGAAATCCATTCGCCACCACTTTTTATTAAATCCTTCGTACGATCTGTTATTTGCATGTAGCCGTCAACGTCCATCGTGGCAACATCACCTGTTTTAAACCATCCATCCTCTGTAAAGAAAGAACTGTTATCTTCCATTTTATAATAACTCTTAATTACCCAGGCTCCCCGTATCTGCACTTCCCCGGCAGTTGTGCCATCTTTAGCAGCCATGGTTCCATCCTCTTTAATGATTCTTATTTCTACTCCCGGCAATTCTATTCCCTGCTTTGCCCTGATCTTATATAATGCTTCAACTGAAAGTTCATCATGACAAGGCTGAATCCTCCCGGCAGTTCCAACCGGCGATGTTTCTGTCATACCCCAGGCTTGCAAACCCTTTAAACCAAAGTCTTCTTCCATCCCCTTTATCAATGACAAAGGAAGCGCTGATCCACCAACAATATATTCCCTTAGTAAAAATTTTTGCTCAGGCAAATTCTTTTTCAACTCCTGGTATATACCCAACCAAATGGTGGGAACCCCATTTGCAACGGTCACTTTTTCCTGCAGCATCATATTGATCAATGCAGCAGGTTGCAAATGACAGGAAGGCATTACCATAACAGCGCCAGCCATTACACACACATACGGAAAGCCCCATGCCATTACATGAAACTGTGGTACAATCAGTAAAACCCGGTCTTTAGAACTTAGATTGCATGCATTGGGTGTTAATAAAATCTGTGCATGCAAGTAGGTAGAGCGATGACTGTACAATACCCCCTTAGGATTACCGGTGGTACCACTTGTATAGCACATAGCGCAGGCATCATTTTCATCAACAGGCAGCCATTCAAAAATGTCGGGTTCATTGGCAATTAATGCTTCGTAATGAATGGTATTGGGCAATGTGGTAATAAAACCAGCCGGTGCATTCAACAACACAAAGCGTTGAACCATTGGTGTGAGTGCTACTATTTTTTCAAAGAAAGGAACCAATGTGGCATCGATAAAAATCACTTTATCTTCAGCGTGATTTACAATGTATTCAACCTGTTCACCCGAAAGCCTGATGTTGAGCGGATGGCAAACTGCAGCCACTCCCGGAATGGCATAATATAGTTCTATATGCTGGTAATGGTTCCACGCAAAGGTGGCCACTTTATCTCCCGGCTTTATCCCCAGTTGATTCACCAATGCATTGGCAAGTTTTTTTACCCGAACATACATATCGTGAAAACTGTACTGGTGGCGGGTTCCGTCCGGGAGCTTTGTAATTATTTCTTTGTTGGGAAAAACCCTGTTACCGTAATCAACAATGCTGTTGGTGGTAAGGGCATAGTCCATCATGAGACCTTTCATACCTGCAAGTTTTTTTTATTAAAGACACAATCGTTCGGGTAAGTTAGCATTTTGTTAGTTAGCATAATAACAAAAGGTCCATTAAGGTGTATTAAAATTGTAGCATGAGATGTTACCTTTATTTAAGGGCATTAAAGTTAAAAGCCGGGTATAAAAAGACGGTATCTCTTCTGCATGCAATGACAACTATTAAATACACCCCAACTTAGATGAGGCGTTGGCCTCCACCAAAATTACCGCTAGTTTAAAGTACAAATTACCAGGCTTGTTTATAAAGAACCATTCAATAAAGCGCAGCAGGAAATGAAACAAACTTTTATGGGCAACAGCATACAAAAATTAAACCTGCAATAACTTTAGCAAGCCAATTTGGGCGTGTCCCCGTAAAGCATTTTTGCCCGGCACAAAACCTTTACACAAAATGCAAACGGGGCCGGGCTATCCGCTGCAAGTCCGGCACGACCCCAACACAAAACCTTCACCGGGCTTTCCGCTACTATCCCTCACGCAGGCAGTCCGCAGGATTTCATCAGTCTTTTTAAATATGGCATACCAAATAAGATCCGATATTAGTAGCAATAATGAATTTGTAAAACCTGGCTGTGTTTACCGGGTGCGTCAGTAGTAATTGGGGGGCAGCTCTTATTTCTTAACTGCACGCAAGCATGGTTGGCAACCGCAATTTTTACTATGCTAAAATTGTTATTCTTATTAGCACTCATAACTTTAAAATTGCCGCATATAAAGCTATATTTGGTGTATTGTCGCAATACATTATTTTTTTTATTGCGGCAATATAAACGTTGGCTGCTACTCTTTCGCAACACCCTAAAAATTTAAAATTGACATTATGTTTATAAGCACTGCTGTTCAAGTACCAGAAGGTTCAATGAAAGAAATTTTTGAACAGTTTGCTGATATTTTTGGCGACACAAAGGAATTAAAGAGTTTTATAAATAATCTACCCGAGACAAAAACATACTCAAAGCAAGAAATTGTTCGTAAAATAAGTAGCTACTACCACGACGAAAAATTAGTGTTAGTTCTTGGTGCAGGTGTATCAATGGGTTTTGGGTTACCAAATTGGGACACACTTTTACAAAAGTTAATGATTGATACAATTGAAAAAGAACAAAAAGTTTCTACCGTTTTATCTAAACTTTTTACAAATATATTTTCACCTAGCCCTTTAATTGCAGGTAGGTATTTACAAAGAAATTATGAAGATAAAAAGCGTTCATTTGAAGAGGCAGTTCGTAAAACTCTTTACGAAAATTTAGACATAAATCAGCCTTCAGAATTAATGGACGAAATAGTAAACTTTTGTGTTGCACCAGGAAAAAGCCCCAATATAGATAGTATTATTTCTTATAATTTTGATGACATCCTTGAACAACGACTTTCAAAGATTGGAATTAAAGTTCCCTTCAAACCTATTTTTGGTATTGGAATGAACCCTAATGGCGACCTTCCAATTTACCACGTTCACGGATATTTACCACAAAAAGGGAAATTATCAGAAAATAATCAAATCACTTTTGGAGAATCAATATACCATAAGCAATACAATGACATTTACAGTTGGAACAATATCGTTCAAATAAATAAATTTAGAGATTCAAACTGCCTTTTTATTGGGTCATCCTTGACAGACCCAAATATCAGACGGCTATTGGATATTGCAAAACGACAAAAAGGTGTCAAAGAGGAATATCATTTTGTTTTTAAAATGCGATACAAAGAAGAAATCATTAAAAATAGAGTTGAGACTATTTTAAAAGAAAATACACAAATATTAAATGAAAAATCCTTAGCTGAAATGAAGCTTGACGACACCATTAAATTTCTAATTGAAATTATCCAGAGGTTTGACGAAACGGATACGACTTCATTTGGTGTAAAAACTATTTGGATAAATGAATGGTCAGAAATTCCAGCTCTTTTAAAAGAAATTCGGACACACAAAAAATAGAGCAGCAGCCAATAACTAAGGTTTCGTGTTGCCCGCAGGGCAAGACATGAAACCGATGTTGAACGAAACCTTCGGCTAGCCGCGGTATGATTATGGAGTTGTCGCTGATGAGATTATGGTGGAGGTAGCAGACCAGAGCAGCCTGCTTTTTCATTGGTTGGGTTGCGGGATATTTTCATAGTTTTTTTATGGTGGAGGCGTTCTACTTCCGTGGTTGGTGTTAACTCTTCAATCCAAGGTCGGTGCCTCACCGACCGGTAGCAAAATTACTTATCTTACAAATAAAAGTGAGTTTGGAATCCTTACTCATTTCGGTGCAGTATTCTAAAGGACGGGGTGGCCGGTGAGGCACACGACCACGGGGGCGGCTTTCTTGATAGGTTCATACCGACCACGGGAGTAACCAAAATGTTTAATCAAAACTTGAATTTTTGATGAAAAATAATTTGCCGCAATTCATGTATAAATATACTTCAATCAACAAGTTCCTATATGAAATGTTGATTCGTGGCGAACTGTGGTTTTCCTCTCCATTTGATTTTAATGACCCTTATGACTCAAATGTGCCTGTAGATTTTGCACTTGAATCCTATAAAAAAACTGAAGGATTTAAAACAGAGGAAGATTTCAATAATTATAACAATAGTTTGACTGGCAACCCTGGCAGATTGAATCTTGCTTTAGAAAATTTAAGGAAAACCGTAGGTGTGTGTTGCTTCTCGGAGGTGCAGGATAATTTAATCATGTGGTCACATTATGCGGAAAATCACAAAGGAATACTTTTGAAGTTTGATGTAAGTGAACTTAAAAAAGTATTCAGTAAAATACAGACAGTTATGTACAGCAACAAGATTAAGCAAATCAATTATGAAAGCTCGGCTGAAAATTTATTGAATAAACTTTTGACAAGAAAGTCTACTCACTGGAAAAGCGAAAAAGAAGTAAGAATTATTGCAAAAAAAAGCGGGCATTACAGCTTTCCAAAAAGCGCTTTGAAGGAAATAAGGTTTGGCTTAAAATGTGATCATTATCAAGAAAAAGATGTTATTGAAATAGTAAGAAAATTTGGCTACACGGATACTTCCTTCACAAAAGTTCATACAACAAATTACGACTACAAATTATCTACTGCTTTCATAACTCTTTCAAGTGAATATAAGGTGTATAGACCAATGGGCGATCAAGAAATTGATATTAATGCAATTATGAAGTCATTAAAAAATGTAAAATGACTTCTACGAAAAGGCTGCCACTAACAAAAGGTGATATTAATATGAACATTCTACTTCCCTGGTTGGTGTTAACTCTTCAACCCAAGGTCGGTGTCTCACCGACCGGTAGCAAAATTACTTATCTTACAAATAAAAGTGAGTTTGGAATCCTTACTCATTTCGGTGAAGTATTCTAAAGGAGGGAGTGGTCGGTGAGACACACGACCACGGGAGAGAGATTTTCTTGATAGAAACATACCAACCACGGGAGTAGATATTCAGTATTGACATTGATAATCACAATTTAAACACACAATGAGTTGGGACATTTTTCTTTTTAATTCTAAACAAAAAATTAGTTCTATAGAAGAATTGGACGACACTCAATTAGAGCCAACAGACTTCTGCACTGCGTTTGAAAACCATTTTGACCAAGTTATAAAGAGCGACAATCGTAGAGAAATAAAAGGTAAAGATTTTGCTATTGACTACTTCGACGACGGTGAAAAAGTTAGTAATAAAATGTTTAGCCTTTACGGTGAAAACGGACTATATGAATTAGTCCTGTTGGCAAAAAAGCAGAATTGGCAAATATTTGACACCGGATTAGGACAAATGATTGATTTGGAAAATCCTTCCAACAATGGATTTGAGAATTTTCAAAATTATCTGAAACAAATTTTAAACGCCAAGTAGTAAGGACAAATTAAAATGGTAATGGTAAAAAATTGGCGACGCATGACCATTGAAAATTTGGAGAAGCAAGACTTTGGCAATCCTAATGAGGCACCGACCAATATGGTAAAACGTTGCCTTGAGCTATGCAGAGTACCGCTTGACAAATTCACAGTTGAAGAGTTACGACTGATGATTGGACAAGAGTTTTCACTTCAATATTTAATTCCGTTAGCAATTGAACACTTACAAAAAGACATTTTTGCTGAAGGCGATTATTATCCAGGCGACCTTTTAAATAATGTTCTTGCAGTTGACATTAAGTTTTGGACGGCAAACAGAAACTTATGGGCAGCAGTCAATGAACTCATTAAAAACAAACGAAAAGACATTGAAGAAAGTAAAATTTCAACAACTTTGTTCGACAGCTACTTCCTTGGTTGGTGTTAACTCTTCAACCCAAGGTCAATGTCTCACCGACCGGTAGCAAAATTACTTATCTTACAAAATAAAAGTGAGTTTGGAATCCTTACTCATTTCGGTGAAGTATTCTAAAGGAGGAAGTGGTCGGTGAGACACACGACCACGGACGAGTCATTTTCTTGATAGAAACACACCAACCACGGGAGTGAAAAACCTTCACCGGGCTTTCCGCTACTATCCCTCACGCAGGCAATCCGCAGGATTTCAGCAGTCTTTTTAAATATGGCATACCAAATAAGATCCGATATTGGTAGCAATAATGAATTTGTAAAACCTGGCAACGTTCGCCGGGTGCGTCAGCAGTAGTTGGGGCCAGTTCCTATTCGCAACTGTACGGAAGCATCGTTTGCAACAGCAATTTTTACTATGCTAAAATTGTTATTCTTATTGGCACTCCAACTTTAAAATTGACGCATATAAAGCTATATTTGGAGTATTGTCGCAATAGGTTTGTTTTTTTATTGCGACAATATAAACGTTAGCACCAATAATACCATGACCATGCGGCAAACAAAAATATTTCTCTTTGTATTAATTGTGACTATCCAATCCTGTAAGACGACAAGTCAGAAACGAGAGAATAATGACAACTCGCTAATTGGCTCTTGGAAATTTATTGCAGACCAAGAATTAGATAATAGTAACAATGTCAAAAATGAAGATACCAATGTGAGAGGCTTGCTAATTTACTCGGCGGATGGAATAATGAGTGTACAACTGTTGTGGCATGGAAGCAGGACTTCATTAGTAAACGACACAATAATGAACCAAGATGGAAAGTCTTTCGGAGTTGGGTTGGGTAATAACAGTTGGACACTTGACCAATCAAGAAAAATTATTGACACCTATGATGCTTATTTTGGAGATTATTCGGTGGACTGGAATAATAAAATTGTAACACACACAATAAGTGGAAATCTTCGACCTGAAAAAGAAGGAACTCCATACAAAAGAGCTTTTGAAATTATAGGGGATACTTTGTTCTTAAGAAGTGCAGACCCTGACCCGAGCATGAGTTGGCGCACAAAATGGATTAGAAATAAATAGAATAAATTACTGGTGCTAATACTAAGGTTTCGTTGCATCCGAAATCGCTATGATGGAAAAACATTTACTGCTTTTTCTGAATAGACCAGGACGATTTGAGAATATGGCAGCAGCTACAATTAAGAAGAATAGCCGCAAGTCTCCCAAAAAAATGCCCCGCATTAAAAAGAGATTAACGGGGGCTTTCGGTTATTCTTTGTTCACCGACGCCTGGCTGGGTGCCTATATTGCTATAGGTGATTAGTAGCCGATACTACTTCCAGGGTTGGTGATAACTCTTCAACCCAAGGTCGGTGTCTCACCGACCGGTAGCAAAATTACTTATCTTACCAATAAAAGTGAGTTTAGAATCCTTACTCATTTCGGTGAAGTATTCTAAAGGAGGGAGTGGTCGGTGAGACACACGACCACGGGAGAGAGGTTTTCATGATAGAAACATACCAACCACGGGAGTGAAAACAACTTATTACCAGGCGTTGATGCCATTTGTTTTAGCGGCCGCAGATAGCTTCCCCAAAGCATATTGATAAGTTTAAAAAATCCATGTATAGATTTTTTAAGCTTATCAATGTTCCGGAAAAAAACAATAACTTGACCAAAATTTTAATCACCAAAAAATGGTAAACCTATTTCAGGGTAAGACAAACTTTTAAAAGTTTTGACCTTGCTCGTATCGTTACAAATTTGGAAACGGCATATAACATGGTGGAAATTTCATCGACACTCCACAAATATTGAAATGAGAAAAATAAAAGCAGTTTTTATCTTATTTATTATATCCAGAACTTTAAATTCTTGTTTAGTTACAACTGCTCCTAGGTATCATTATTTTATCTCTACCAATAACATTGAAAAAGACAGTATAAAAGTTAAAATATTTAGTACGCCGAAATACAAAGATTATGTTGTTACAAATACTGATTTGAATGCACAAGTACTTATTAAGTCTCCAATTTTTGAAAATCCTAATGAATTCTATTTGATGCAGAATCAGGATTTCTTCGAAAAGAAAGCAAAACAATATCAAATTGCCGAAAGAGATGGTAAATATTATCGAACTGACGATTACAAGAGTGTTACATTGAAAATAATTAGCGAAGGGAACGAAAAAATAATTAATTATAAAATTTCAGGTGACTAAAAAATTCCGCTAACATTCCTAGCCTAACCTTCTTTTTAAAATGAAGTCACTTAAAATATTTTTTGCTGCTATTTTAATAATTATTCTTCTAGTTCTTATTTTAAATCTAGTTAAAGTATCATCGTGTATTCTTAATGATAAAGTTTCTTCCAATAGATATTTTTGGTTGTTTGATAGTAGTGTAACAAATAATTTAAAAATAGAAAATGCGGCTGGAAATATTAAAAATTCAAAATTTCGTTTCTTGTATAATTACAAAAATCTCTATCGGTATTTAATTGTAGAGGATAAAAAGTTTGACAAAGTGTTGCTTGATGAAGTAAAGCACCAACAAATTGAACTTAACCCGAACAAAATATCCATAAAATCATCCGAAGGTTTCGAAACGTGGGAAGGAAACAAGCATGTAAGTATTAGTTCAAATCTTTGTACTGACCAGTCAGATAAACTTATTTTGGACTTCAATAAAGAGGCTAAAATATTACAATATGAATCTTTAGACAGGTTGTCATTCAAAGGTAAATTTCAAACTCTTTTAATTGAAAACGAAATTAGTAAGAATCAATATTTAATTAAGTACGACAAAGAAACAGCAAGCGAAATAATTTTCTACAAGTCAAAGGATATGCTATATTTCATTTTGGTTATTCCTTTTAATGACAAAATAGATTTAGCAAAAGGGGTAGCTAATTTAAACTTCAAGTAAAGGCCAGCAGGCAACAAAAGGTTATCGCAACTCGTACACCGAATTAAGTGAAGTGCATTTTTCAACCATTACTATAAATAAATGGCAGCATTTATTAAAGCAGGATGAAGCTAAAATGATTGTAATTAATAGCCTGCAATTGTTGGTACAAAACGAATTGGTAAAAAATAACGCTATGCTATAATGCCGAATCACATTCACCATATGTGGGAACAATTAAAAATGAACCGAAAAGAGTTTCCAAAAAACAGTTTCGAAAAATATACTCCCAAAACATTCATCAACAATATGAAGGCATCGAATGATGCTGCGTTAAAAAATTATGCATTATCAGCCGAAGACAGGCAATATAATACGTGGCAAAAGGATCCGCTGGCAATACGTTATCCTCAACCTGGAAATCGTTACACAAAAGCTCGATTACATGCATTTAAATCCAATGCAGCCGCACTGGTTATTGTACAGTAATCCTGCAGATTTCCGGTTTTCATCAGCCTCGTTTTACGAAGGTCAGGCAGATGAGTTTAGAATCCTTGCTCATTTCGGTGAAGTATTTTCGGCACTTTGAAAAAGGGCTTCTTCATTTAGCATTCTTTTGTCCAAGATTAGATTGCAACAGTTATTTTATCGGTGAATACGAGCAAGAGCGTTCGGACAACTTTTATTTGACAAGAACACTTTTAGGGCGACTTAAACAGAAAGAGTTTTCAGAAACAATTATTGGGATTTCATCAGACTTTGTTGAAATTTTCTATCAAGCAAAATCAGCAGAACAAAATGGACTTAATCAAATTTGCGGTGTAGGCTACAGAAAAGCTTTGGAATTTCTTATCAAAGATTACATAGTCTACAAGGACAATAATCTACAAGAAACCGTAGAAAAGCTACTTTTAGGGAAATGTATTAGTGACTACATAAAAAAATGACAAAATTAAAGACATAGCGAAAAGAGCAACATGGATTGGTAACGACGAAACTCATTATGTTAGAAAGTGGGTGGGAAAAAGTATAACAGACCTTAAATTATTAATTAACCTTACCGTTCATTGGATTGAACAGAGGACTTAACTGATAAAATGATTTCTTCAATGCCAGAATATTGCTGCGGCTAACAGGTAATTATAATAGAGTTCCTGGCTCTGATGGATCTAAGTAGATATACAGTTTAAATTTGTAATTTTATAGAACAAACACTTTGAAATCTTTATGAGTAAGTTGAAACGTTACGAAAACTTTGAAAATCTTAAAGCTGATACAGTTGCTGCTATCAAAACGTCTTCTAAAAAGGAAGTAACGTTTAAAAAAATCTTTGCTAATCTTCGAAAATATAAAATTACCAGGGAGAATTTCTCGAACAACAATTCTAATCTTTATGGAGGATGAATTAGAAGCGATTATTCTTCGCATTTGCCAAACATTGAATAGTAACAGTGTCCAATATTTGATAGTTGGCGGTTCCGCTGTTGCACTACACGGTTTCTTTAGGATGTCAAGAAACCGATCAGGAGTTCAAACAGAAAAATATGATTTAGATATTTGGTATAATCCGAGTTATCCAAATTACTTCAATCTATTGAATGCGTTAGAAAATCTGGGAGAAGATGTAAGCGAGTTTAGAAATGAACAAACACCAGACCCTGAACGATCTTTTTTTAAATTCGACTTTGAGCAATTCACATTAGATTTCTTACCATCTATTGGAAACTTACAAAAATTTCGTGACTCATTTGCCAATTGTGAACGTCTTGATGTTAACGGAGTTGAAGTTCCCTTTATTAATATGGAAGACTTGATCTTTAATAAAGAAAGTCAGGGAAGGCCTACAGATATGGAAGATGTTGAGCAATTGAAGAAACTCAGAAAAAGTGACAGTACAGACGACAATAACTACCGCTAGGCGAGTAAGCAAGGGAAATTTCACCCCCTACTCCTCACAG
Source organism: Ferruginibacter sp. (assembly GCA_046590675.1). Lineage (GTDB taxonomy): Bacteria > Bacteroidota > Bacteroidia > Chitinophagales > Chitinophagaceae > Ferruginibacter. Next base: position 141,918 of record JBKJUP010000098.1, read on the forward strand.
AACCGTAAGTAAGCCTCTCAATTCGATAGATCGGATTATAAATACACCCGGCCATTTATCTTAACCATTTTACGGCGTGAGACTTTCCCTGACGAGACAAACAATCACGAAACTAACTTACAAATATTCCCAAATAAAAACCCGGTATAACCCGGGCTTTTATTTACATCATTGGAATTTGTTGATAGAAAATTATACTGACTTTATTTCAGCAATGATATCCTGTAATACTTTTTTTGCATCGCCAAATAACATGCTGGTTTTTGGTTGAAAGAAAAGATCGTTTTCAATACCGGCATAACCGGGTTTCATACTTCGCTTATTTACAATCACTGTTTTTGCCAGTTCTACTTCCAGGATAGGCATTCCATAAATGGGTGAAGCAGGATCTTTTTTTGCAGCAGGATTTACCACATCATTTGCGCCCAATATCAATACTACATCACAGGTTTTAAACTCATCATTGGCGTCGTCCATTTCCAATAGTTTTTCATAATTCACATCAGCTTCTGCCAACAACACATTCATGTGGCCGGGCATACGGCCTGCCACCGGATGTATTGCATATTTCACTTCCACTCCTTTTTCTTCCAACAGTTTTTCTAATTCATGACAGGTATGTTGCGCCTGTGCAACCGCCAATCCATAACCAGGTACAATCATTACTTTATTGGCATAACTCATTACCATGGCTGCATCGCTTAAGGTAATTTCTTTATAATGCCCTTGCTCAGATGCACCTGCTGCTACAGCACCGGCACCACCTCCCCATGATCCTATAATTACATTCAGCAGGCTACGATTCATGGCCTTACACATCAATATCGTTAGCAAGGTTCCGGCAGCACCTACTAAAATACCGCCTGTTAGCATAGCCTGGTTGTTATACATAAATCCGGCACTGGCTGCAGCAACACCCGTAAAAGAGTTAAGCAAAGAAATTACCACCGGCATATCTGCACCACCAATCGGAAAAACGAACATGACACCGTACACCAATGCCAATGCCAGGATACCATAAAATAAATAAATATGAAAGGAAGTAATTGCCCAGGCAGAGTTGGTACCATCCGTAAATGGTAAAGTATATCCACCAATTTCCCCGCTGGTAATAGGTGTTTTTATTATTAAAAGAACTACTGCAGCAATCAGTACAAGTAATAAAAACATGTTGAGGTTTCGCTGTCCTTTAAACGATATATCTTTTATTACACCTCTTAATTTACCCCATGCGATGATACTGCCTGCAAAAGATATACTGCCAATTACCAACCCTGCAACAATCGCAATCATTGAGACAGTCGTTAATTCCTGCGTTAAAAAAATAACGCCTCCAACTGCCGGCATAGCAGTAAATAAATAATGATTGAATTCAATAACAGATATTAGCATGGCACATGCGCCACCCATACCGTTGAAGAGACTAACCATTTCCGGCATAGCCGTCATCTGTATTTTCTTTGCCGATATAAAGCCCAGTATGGTACCAATAAGCAACGCACTAAAAATCAATACCAGGTTATTCAGGTGATGTTTTTCACCACCAACTTGTTGCTCATATAAAAAAATGGTTCCAAAAATTCCGATAGCCATACCTGCTGCTGCCACCAGGTTTCCCCGCCTTGCAGAATCGGGCCGTGACAACATTTTTAACCCAAGAATAAATGTAACCGATGCAATTAAATAACAGATTGAAAGTATGTGAATTCCCATATTATTATTATTTGCTCACCCTTTACAGGAAAGCTTTTGATTGTATGATTGAAGTCTTAAGTTTTTTGCTGGCCTTCATTAAGACTTATGCAGCATCCGGAGTTACAGGTTTTTGAGGCTTCTTTTTGCTTTTGAACATTTCCAGCATTCTATCAGTTACTACAAATCCACCTACCACGTTAAGCGTACCCAGCAATACTGCCAGGAAGCCCAATACCAATGCTATATAATTGCCCGGCTGTGCCTCTCCCATCACTATAATGGCACCAATAACCACCACACCGTGAATGGCATTAGCACCACTCATCAATGGTGTATGTAACACGCTTGGTACCCGGCCAATTACCTCAATCCCTAAAAAAATGGAAAGTATAACTATGTAAATGATTTCAATATGTAAACTAAAAAAGTCGAGGATGGATTGCATATTTGGTTGTTTTTTATTTGATCAACATTGATTTATAATCGGGCATCAAGTCATGCTCATCAACATCCCGATGTTATCTTTTATTCAGCACTTACACTTGAACGATATGAAATAATTTATCGTAAAATTTAAAAAATGTTATTCGGCATTCATTAATGCCAGTACCCTTTCATTGGTGATTTTTCCTGCATGAACGATACAGGTACCAACCACCAAATCATCCTCAAAATTTAAATTTAAAATGCCTTCTTTATCAATAACCAGTTGCAGGAAATTCAAAATATTTTTACCATATAATTTACTGGCATCGCTTGGCATACTTGCTGCCAACCTGGAGTTACCTACAATGCTTACGCCATTGTGAACGACTGTTTCATCATTCTTTGTTAGTTCAGTATTACCACCGGTAGCGGCCGCCAGGTCTATTACCACAGAGCCGCTTTTCATGGCTTCCAGCATGGTGGCTGTAATCAATACTGGTGCTTTTTTGCCCGGAATTTGTGCGGTAGTGATAACAATATCAGCTTTAGCAACACTTTCAGCAATCTTTGCTTTTTGACGTTGCATAAAATCTTCTGTTTGTGCTACCGCATAGCCACCTGCTTTACTGGCATCTGCCGCACCTTCTACCTCCACAAACTTTGCACCCAGGCTCATTACCTCTTCCTTTACAGCAGGCCTGGTGTCAAAAACTTCCACTACCGCTCCCAGCCTTTTGCCGGTTGCAATGGCCTGCAGCCCTGCAACCCCTGCTCCAAGAATCAGCATTTTGGCTGGAGGAATACTACCGGCAGCGGTCATAAACATGGGGAAATATTTTGGGAAGAGATTGGCAGCAGTAAGTACAGCTTTATATCCTGCAATATTGGCCTGGCTACTCAATACATCCATGCTTTGGGCACGGGTGGTACGGGGAATCATATCTATGCTAAAAACCGTAACATGGTTGGCAGCAAATTCTGCCATTAAATGATTATTAAAAAGTGGTTGAAAAACGCCCAGCAATATTTTTGATTTCAGTAATGCAATTTCACTTTCCTGCGGTTCATTGATGGTTAGTATTACATCAGCTTTTTTAATTACTTCATCCCTGCTGATTATTGAGGCACCTGCTTCAATATATTTTTCGTTGCCGGCAAATGCATTTACACCTGCATTGCTTTCTACTACAACATCTACCTTCCATTTTTTTAGAATGACGACATGTTCGGGCAACAGAGAAACCCTTGTTTCCGAAGCCGGTTCTTTTAAAACACCAATGATCATAAGCTGTTATATTGTTTTAAAGATAATTAAAAATTAAAACCGTATTGTGAAGTGTTGTTTCATTTTAAAATCGGGATTGATAAATACAAGCCCGATGAAGAACAGATCGATCGTTAATGTAACCCTTTCGTTGGCCTGTATTTCCTGCCATGCGGCTTCCATTTCTTTGCTCCAGTGAATATCATCAAAAATTAATATTGTATTGATATCAGCAAGCTTCAACAAGTCACGAAAATATTGAATGGTAGGCTCTTTGCGATGATTTCCATCTACGAAGGCAAGGTCAACCTTTTTAATTTTTGCAAAAAGCGTTGGTAGTGTTTTAGCAAAATCTCCCTCGATCAACTTCACATTTTTTAATTGCAGTTGCTGAATGGTTTCATGGGCGATTGATGCAATTCTTTTTGCTCCCTCACAGGTGTAAAGCGTTGCATTTTCATTTCCTGAAGCAAGGTAAGCTGACGTGATGCCAAAAGAAGTACCCAATTCCAAAATCGTTGCCGGTTGGTAATGCCCAACTATGCGATACAATAACTGTGCATATTTTTTTGGCTTAAGAGAAGAATTGGCAATGTCTTTAATGATCCGTTGCCTGGTTTTTATAACCTTAGATCCGGCCCCAAAATCTACTACTTCAATTAAATCCCGGTTACGTTTTAATTGCTTTCTTCTTCTTTCAATCGCATCATAACAATCATACTTTTTTTTATCCAGCAATACGTTTTTTATAAAGTTGAAAACAAAAGGCGAATGAACACCATGCCCCTTGCCATTTGCAGCAGTGAGGTAATAGTGAATATATTTTTTTGCCAGTTGAAAGTGATTGTACATGCTGGGTGGGCGGGTATAATAGGTTTGAAAGGAAGCGTATGCTAAATCAAGGTATTGCCGCTACTGATATTTTTTCCAAAGCTGAAATGAATACGCATAAGCATGTTTTTCATCCGCAGGAAAATCTTCATTTGAAACCAGTTGCCATTTGGCCTCATCAATTTCCGGGAAACTGGTATCGCCTTCTACAATTGCATGTACCCTTGTAATATAGATGGTATCTGCTATTTCCATGGACTGGCGGTAAATTTCCCCGCCGCCAATAATGAATATATTTTTGGTATTTGACGCCTTTGCTTTTTCAATAGCTGTTTCAATATCGGGTGCAGTAATTACTCCGGCTGCATGCCAGTCTGCTTTTCTCGTTACAACAATATTGGTTCTGCCGGCAAGTGGCTTATTAAGCGACTCATAAGATTTACGTCCCATGATTACAGGAAATCCCCAGGTAGTGTTTTTAAAAAACTTGAGATCGTTGGGCAATTTCCAGACTAGCTGGTTATCTTTTCCAATAATATTATTGGTGGAGGCTGCCACTACCATTCCGATGCTAACATCCTGTGTTCCGGGTATTTCATCAACGGAAAAATTTTTCAGTATTTCATTCATATTTTGATTGGTAGTTTATGATCAATAACCAGGGAATATATTTTTACTAAACAGCTACCGGCGCCTTAATGGCCGGGTGCGACTGGTAGTTCAGCAATTCGAAATCTTCGAACTTAAAACCAAAAATATCTTTTACTTCAGGGTTAATTTTCATTTGCGGTAATGGAAAAGGTGTTCTGCTTAATTGCAGGTTGGCTTGTTCAAAATGATTATTGTACAAATGCACATCGCCAAATGAATGCACAAAATCCCCCAGTTCCATGTCGCAAACCTGTGCAATCATCATGGTGAACAATGCATAAGATGCTATATTAAATGGTACACCTAAAAACACATCTGCCGAACGTTGGTACAACTGGCAGCTTAATTTCCGTTTACCATTTTCGCCGGGAGGTGTTGTGTAAAACTGGAACAAACAGTGACAGGGCATTAGTTTCATCTTTGGAAGATCTGCAACATTCCATGCACTAATAATTAATCTCCTGCTGTCAGGGTTATTTTTTAATTGCTGAATCAATTCTTTTACCTGGTCCACTTCTACCCCATCGGCGCCTTCCCAGCTTCTCCATTGCTTGCCGTAAACAGGCCCCAGGTCGCCATTTTCGTCTGCCCATTCATCCCAGATTTTTACGTTGTGCTCTTTCAAATACGCAATATTGGTATTGCCTTGCAAAAACCAGAGCAGCTCATAAATAATACTTTTCAGGTGACATTTTTTTGTTGTTACCAAAGGGAAGCCCTTACTTAGATCAAATCGCACCTGGTATCCGAAAACGCTTCTTGTGCCGGTTCCTGTGCGATCACTTTTATCGTTACCGGTTTCAATGATGTACTCAAGTAATTGAAGATATTGTTGCATGGGCTGCAAGTTAAGCTCCAAAGCAATAAAGGGGCGCAACAAAAGGGTGTTTTTAATAACATCAATCACCTAGAATGTGAATTGATTGTACGAATTTTGAAACATTCAACAATTGTAAAGTAAATAAAACATGGATTTAATTATTAGAAAGGCATTGGCATCGGATTGCAGCAGGATCATGGAACTGGTACAGGAATTGGCCGTTTATGAAAAGGAACCAACCGCAGTTATTGTGAAATTTGACCACTTTGTAGAAAGTGGCTTTGGCGAAAACCCTGTGTGGTGGGGCTTTGTGGCAGAAGTAGATGGTGTAGTGGAAGGCTTCGCCATTTACTACATTCGTTACAGCACCTGGAAAGGACAAAGAATGTACCTGGAAGATTTATTGGTAACCGAAAAATTGCGTGGACAAGGTGTAGGCAAATTATTGTTTGACGAATTAATAAAAACCGCAAAGGAAAAAAATATGAGTGGCATTGCCTGGCAGGTACTGGACTGGAATGAACCGGCCATTAACTTCTATAAAAAATTGGACAATGTAAGTTTTGACAATGGCTGGACCAATTGCAGTATGGAGATAAATTAATTGACCTTTGTACTGGCAATGACTTTTGAAACTACCTAATCCGTATTGCTCACTGTAGATTGTTGAGTTGATCCAGTTTCTGTTTTAACCCCTCCATAGTTACTTTTTCAAATGCAAGGTTACCTATTGATCTCAAATTTGTGTTGCTCTCTTCCAGCGAAATAAAAGTTTCATTGTTTATTTTCTTAACTACCACAATTGTAATCGCTTCGTCGCCTGGTATATTTTGAAACTTACCAGTTGTTTTAGAGGCATAATTGTCCAAAATTGCCCTGAAGGAATGGAATACAAGTTTGATATCAATCTCTGTATATTTTCCGCATTCTACATAAAAGTCTGTTCTCGTTTTTGGGCTGTTATAAAATCTGTCACAATTAATCCAACCCAGTTTTGACGTACTAAAAATATATTGTTGGATGTCGGCAGTTTTTACCTCTTTAATATTGTTGTCATTAATTGTTGCTTCAAAACCATTTTTGAAAATGGTATCATTTATAGTTTGTCCTTCATTGTAGAAAGTTATTAATTGGGAATAAGTTGATTTTACAGGAAATCCATTGCGCTTTGCAGGTTTCCATTGTGGCATTTTTGAAAATGTATAAAGTATCGCATCTTGAAAACCTTTTTGAAAAGGGTTTTTGAAATTGAAATCTTTTACTTTTCCATTTTCGTCAATTGTAAAATCCATCTGAATGCTACCGCCAATTCCTATTTCTAATAAAGAATCGGGGTATACAAGGTTATTAACAATGAATCTTCTTAAAGCAAAGGTTCCGCCTGGAAATTCTGCAGGTTCTTCGACTTTCTTTTGATTGGCTTCGTTTGGCGGAAATAGTTCCCAATTTATTTTTTGATTTGCCCAGCTTCCACTAAACAAAAGCATGCTGTCTTTTTTTTCTGTAAATGGAAATGAAATTTCAATTGCTGAATTGTCTTTTAGTTTACATAATTGTCCATCACAAATTGCTTGAATAAAAAGCATTCCTCCCGTCTCAAGAATAATATCGTTCGAAAGTGTTGAAAGTCTGGCTGAAAGTATGTCTGATATTTTATAAAACTCTTTTACCTGAAAAGTGATTTTTCCTTTTACCTCTGTCAAAGTAGATGCAATTAAAAAACTTGAACGCCTTATTTTTAAGATCGTTCCTTCCCTGCATAAAAGAGTTGTGTCAAAATTAGCATTGATTGCGAAATCTTGAAAACTCTGTTCAATTAATTTAAAATCATTTTCTAATGAAGTTTGAACCTGAAAATTTGAATCGGTGTCAAATGCCTTTGATGACTTTTCTATTTCAAAAGTGACGGCATTTTTTGCAATAATATTTGTTGTGTCTGGACTTATTTCCGTCTGTTTTGAAACAGCAGCAATGGTATCTTTTGCCAAACTTTGTGGACTGGTTTGCTCCTTTTGTTTGTCAACGTTATCGCAAGAAATTATTAAAATAACAAATGTCGAGGCTAGTAGTTGTCTTGGTCGAAACATAAAAAATTTATAGTGAGATGCCCTCAGCGGAGTGTTTCCATAATATAGCCGCTAACACTTACATTTGTAGCTTAGCTTTCAAATTTCAATCATTAATAATATTATATGGCAGAAAAAATTACAATGGGTAATGATGGCAAACTAAATGTTCCTGATTATCCTACCATTCCGTTTATTGAAGGTGATGGCATTGGTCCGGATATTTGGTCTGCTGCGGTTCGGGTATTTGATGCAGCCGTGTCAAAAGCATATAAAGGATCAAAAAAGATAACCTGGATGGAAGTGTTGGCCGGCGAGAAAGCATTTAAAGCAACCGGTAGCTGGATGCCTGAAGCTACCATGGATGCATTTAAAGAATACCTGATCTCTATAAAAGGACCATTGACAACACCTGTAGGCGGTGGCATCCGTAGCCTAAATGTGGCCCTGCGCCAGGAACTGGATTTGTATGTTAACCTTAGGCCGGTAAAATATTTTGAAGAAGTTCCTTCGCCCATGTGGCAGCCCGAAAAAGTGAATATGGTTATTTTCAGGGAAAACACAGAAGATATTTATGCCGGTATTGAATACATGACCGGAACACCGGAATGTCAGCAATTGCTCGACTTTTTGATCAATGAAATGGGGGTGAAAAATATTCGTTTCCCGGAAACAAGTTCTTTGGGAATAAAACCTGTAAGTAAAGAAGGCAGTGAGCGATTGATAAGAAGTGCCATTAAACATGCCATTCATCATAAACTTCCTTCAGTAACCTTTGTACACAAGGGAAATATTATGAAGTACACGGAAGGTGCCTTTAAAAACTGGGGATACGAATTGGCTGAAAGAGAATTTGCCGGAGAAGTATATACCTGGAACCAATGGGAACGCACCAAAAAAGAAAGCGGGGAAGCGGTGGCCAATGAAGAAAAAAAATTATGTGCAGTTGGGGGCAAAGTCTTAATTAAAGATGCCATTGCGGATAACTTTTTGCAGCAAGCCTTATTGGCACCGCAGGATTACAGTGTAATTGCCACTTTAAATTTGAACGGAGATTATATCAGTGATGCGCTGGCCGCACAGGTGGGTGGCATAGGTATAGCACCAGGCGCCAATATCAATTTCTTAACGGGGCATTCGGTGTTTGAAGCTACACATGGTACAGCACCAAAGTTTGCAAACACCAACACGATGAACCCGTCATCTGTTATATTAAGTGGTGTTATGATGTTTGAATATATGGGTTGGAGAGATGCGGCTGAGTTGATAACAATTGCGATTGGTAAAACGATCCGCAACAAAACAGTAACGATCGATTTCTTCAATTTAATGAAAGATGGCACACTGCTTAAAACAAGTGAGTTTGGGGATGAAATTATTAAGCATTTATAAATGGGGCAGGTAAAGCTGATATTAAGGAGAAAGTACACGTGTGCGACGCAACAAAAGCTAAATAGCGTTACTTTTGCTGACTCCAAAAAATTAAAATAACTATGAGTAAAATTAAAGTTGCCAACCCGGTAGTTGAGCTTGACGGGGATGAGATGACAAGGATCATCTGGAAATTTATTAAGGATAAATTAATTGTTCCCTACCTGGAACTGGATATTAAATATTATGACCTGGGTATGGAATACCGCGACGAAACCAACGACCAGGTTACGATTGATGCTGCTAATGCCATTAGAGAATATGGTGTAGGTATTAAATGTGCTACCATTACTCCCGATGAAGCAAGGGTTAAAGAATTTGGCCTGAAGCAAATGTGGAAAAGCCCGAATGGAACCATTCGTAATATTTTGGATGGTACTGTTTTCAGAGAGCCAATTGTTATGCAAAATGTTCCCCGCCTGGTAACTAACTGGACTGCGCCGATCATTGTGGGCCGTCATGCATTTGGCGATCAGTACCGTGCAACAGATACCGTTATTAAAGGAAAAGGAAAATTAACCATGACATTTACACCGGAAGATGGTGGCGAAGCACAGGTTTTTGAAGTGTACAACTTTAAAGGCGATGGCGTTGCAATGAGCATGTACAATACGGATGAGAGCATCATGGGTTTTGCAAGAAGTTGTTTCAATATGGCGCTTAGCAAAAAATGGCCTCTATACCTTTCTACAAAAAACACCATCCTTAAGAAATATGATGGCCGTTTTAAAGATATTTTCCAGGATATTTTTGATGCTGAATTTACAGCGCTATTTGCAGCAGCAGGCATTACTTACGAACACCGCCTGATTGATGACATGGTTGCCAGTGCATTAAAATGGAATGGTAATTTTGTATGGGCTTGTAAAAACTACGATGGCGATGTACAAAGTGACACCGTTGCACAAGGTTTTGGAAGTTTGGGTTTGATGACTTCTGTATTGATTACTCCTGATGGAAATACGATGGAAGCAGAAGCAGCACATGGAACGGTTACCCGTCACTACAGGGACCACCAGGCTGGCAAACCAACTTCTACCAACCCGATTGCTTCTATTTTTGCATGGACAAGAGGCCTTGCCTTCCGCGGAAAATTAGACAGCAACCAACCATTGATTGATTTTTGTACAGCGCTGGAAGCAGTTTGTATTGAAACGGTTGAGAGTGGTAAAATGACAAAAGATCTTGCAGTTTGTATTCATGGAAATAAAGTAAAGCATGGTGAAAATTACCTGAATACGGAAGAATTCCTGGATGCAATTGACGAGAATCTTAAGAAGAAAATGGGTAGTTAATATTTTCCTGAATGATAAAGATGAGGCAACAACCTTTTCTTTTTTTGCAGGAAAAAATAAGATACAGAAAGGGGTAACAGCAATGTTGCCCCTTTTCTATTTCATTAAAATTATGGGTTGATGATGAATGGGGAAATTGCATGAGTTGGCAATAAAACACAATTCATTTGCTTTGGCGTGGAGTGATTCAGCGGCTGCAATCATTGATTGTTGCGTAACCATTACTTCAGGATGCAACGTTATTTCTGTAGATCTGCCACCGCCATTATTGGTTTCTATCATCGTGCCTGTTGCATGATCTATGTAGGATGTAATAATGATCCCTGCATCGGAACATAAATGTAAATACCAAAGCATGTGACAGGATGCAACAGAAGCAAGAAACAAATCTTCGGGACTGTACTTTTTAATATCTCCCAGAAATGACGGATCTGATGAACCTTCAATTGGCTTTTTTTCATCAGCCAATATTGTGTGGCTCCGGTTATAAGACCGATAACCATTTGTACCTGCACCGGTATTACCTGTCCATTCAACCGATGTTTTATAATGATGTGTTTTCTCCATGAAATCTATTACTGGTTGGCTGAGTTGGATAAGGTTGAATTTGATAGCACGAATTTGATGCTCGAATTACACGAATTAAGAAAGAAATATGATGGCACGAATTTCATGCACGAATTACACGAATTAATGTGTTGCTTATTTTTTAATTCGTGTAATTCGCCTTTTATAATTCGTGTAATAAATAAGTTATTCGCCAGGTTCAATCGATTTACATCAGTTACAAAGGCCATTAATTTTTGCAAATTGCAATAACATAATTGTTTTTGCATCTTTGATTTCGCCGGTATCAATTTTTTGTAAAGCATCTGCAAAACTCATTTCAAGTACTTCAATATCTTCCTGCTCATGCTCAATTCCGCCACCTTCGGTAATTTTCATTTCTTTGTTATATTCGCCAACAAAAAAATACAAAATTTCAGTTACTGATCCTGGCGACATATAGGCTTCAAAAACTTTACGAACAGCCGTTAACTGATAACCTGTTTCTTCTTCCGTTTCCCGCCTGATGCAATCTTCCGGGTTATCATTGTCCAGTAACCCGGCACAAGCTTCAATCAACATCCCCGTTTCATTGCCGTTAATAAAAGTTGGCAACCGAAATTGCCGGGTAAGCACTACTGATTGCTGCACTTTGTTGTATAATAAAATAACGGCTCCATTTCCGCGATCATAAGCCTCCCTTGTTTGAACCGCCTTTTCTCCATTGCTTTTTTCAATTTGATACGTTACTTTTTTAAGGGTGTACCAGTTATTGGAAAGTATTGTTGTATCTAAGATGCTTACTTTTTTATCTGCCATTGATTTTAATTTATTTTTTTAAGAACCTGGTTTGCTTTTGTACCGGGTAATAAAAATAATATAATTCCTTTATTGTTAATGTCACGTAATCATTGGCTATTTACTTTTTGCGTTACTTTGTTAAAAGCATCATACATTATTACATAATGGAAGCAACACAAAAGAACAACCCACTCCATGGGAAAACTTTAAAGGAAATATTGGACTACCTGGTCGAAAAATTTGGTTGGGAAGAATTGGGAAGTATGATACGGATCAATTGTTTTACGGACAATCCAAGCATTCAATCAAGTCTTAAATTTTTAAGAAAAACAGAATGGGCAAGAAAGAAAGTAGAAGACTTATATATCCATTCGATATCATACAAGTAATCCATATAAAAAATAGACAAGCTTTTCTTCAACAATCAATCATATTAAATGCGGAACCGGACAGATTTTAAAAAACTGAATCCTGCCAGGTAAAATAGTTCAACAATAGTGAGCTAATCTTATTTTACCTGGCCCGGAGTTATTGAATCCTTGATTTTATCAGCCCTTTTTATTTACGGTTATTTCGCTGCTTTTTTGGAAATGCTGTCCATTGCTGCTTTAGGCATTGTATCAACTTTATCCATTGTATGCATTGATGCAGAATCTACAGGTTCCATTGTATGCATAGTTGCAGTATCTGCCATTTCACCGTGAGTTTCTTCATGCACAGCAGCTTCAGTTTCAGCAGAACCGGTATGTGCTGTTCCGTTTGCACCAACAGTAGTAGCAGGATTGGTATCTGTACTGGCACAGGCCGTAATAAAAAACCCAAAAACAATTACGGGAATAAATAATTTACCCCTGAATTTTAATACATTCATTTTCATAAATAATAAAGTTTGATAATACCGTTTTGTTTGAAATAAGATGTGGCACCAAATTTAAACCTTGTAAAATCAAAAGAATCTATTTTTTCAGATAAATATTAAAGATGCAGCTACAATTTTTCTGCAAACTGCAACTGTTACCCATCAATTTGAACAATAATTAACGATGATGCAGGCCCTATAAAGCCCGGGAATGCTGTATATTTGCATCGAAGATTTTCGATATGAGTACAAAAGGAAAAGTATTAATGGCCATGAGTGGCGGTATAGACAGTACCGTTGCAGCCCTTATGCTACACAAAGAAGGATATGAAGTAATTGGCATTACCATGAAAACATGGGATTATGCAACCAGTGCAGGTACAACCAGCAAAAAAGAAACAGGCTGTTGCAATCTTGATAGTTTCAATGATGCCCGCCTTGCAGCCGTTCAGCATGGATTTCCCCATTTTATTTTAGATATCAGGGAAGAATTTGGCGATTTTGTAGTTGAAAATTTTGTGGAAGAATATATGGCGGGCAGAACGCCCAATCCATGTGTTATGTGCAATACGCATATTAAATGGCGTGCCTTGTTAAAAAGAGCAGATGCATTGGGATGCGAATTTATCGCAACAGGCCACTACGCTCAAATTCATCAACATACCAACGGACGATATTTTATTAGAAAAGGAATTGATGATACTAAAGATCAGAGTTATGTTTTATGGGGTTTGCAGCAGGATTTACTGAGCCGTACACTATTGCCACTGGGCACTTATCATAAAACTGCCATCAGGCAAATGGCCCACGATTTTGGCTACCCGGAACTGGCAAAAAAGGCGGAGAGCTACGAAATTTGCTTTGTACCGGATAATGATTACCGTGGTTTTCTGAAAAGAAACGTGGATGGACTGGAAGAAAAAGTAGATGGCGGAAATTTCATTGATAAAAACGGAAAAGTTCTTGGAAAACACAAAGGCTATCCATTTTACACCATTGGCCAGCGTAAAGGATTGGATATTGCATTGGGCAAACCTGCATTTGTAACGGCTATTGACCCGGAAAGCAATACCATTGTTTTGGGAGATGAGGACGACCTGAGAGGAAGCGAAATGAATGTTGCCAAAATTAACTGGATAAAATATGACGGATACACAGAAGGCATGGAAGTGTTGACAAAAATCCGTTATAAAGATAAAGGTGGTATAAGTAACCTGTACACATACGAAAACGGCGTAAAAGTTCGTTTTTATGAAGATGTAAAAGGTATTGCCCCAGGGCAGAGTGCGGTTTTTTATGAAGGAGATGATGTTATCGGCGGAGGAATTATTCAACGCCCTGCTAATTTCCTGATGAAGTAACCCGTATCTGCAAGATGTATAAGCAGCCTTTTAATAAAAATGTACGTCTGTTTATGTAACTTCCTATAATATGAAAAGAATTTTTTTGGGGACACTTGTTTTTTGCACACTTATTTTCAGTGCCTGCAAAAAAGATGCTGAAGTATTTGCCACAGACGCTATTAGTGACTATGCTCCTTATGCTGTTGGAAAATATATTACCTATCAACTGGATTCATTGGTGTACCAAAACTTTGGCACTGCAAAAACAACCATTAGTTACCAGGTTAAATACGAGGTGAGTGATTTGGTAAAAGATAACCTTGACCGGCCTGCATACCGCATTACAAGATACATTCGCAAAACTGCATCAAATCAATGGGTACCTGATAATACTTTCTCCGCAATCAATACAGGCCTTTCACTGGAGTTTATAGAAAACAACATGCGTTTTTTAAAGATGAAGTTGCCCATCAAGGATGGTTATTCCTGGAAGGGAAATTCTTACATAGATACATATTCGTTTAATTCGGATGTAAAATACCTGGACGATTGGGATTACATGTATGACAGCGTAAACTCACCCATTACATTGGGAACTATTACACTTGATAACACTGTAAAAGTTGATCAACGTGATGAGATTATTGGCAATCCTTCAGACCCCAATTCATACAGTGAAATAAACTATAGCTCAGAGAACTATGCAAAAGGCATCGGACTGGTTTACCGAAGATTTGTACACCTGGAGTATCAACCTCCCACACCCGGCACCGGCGGCGCATTTAGCGACGGCTCATTTGGCGTCACCCTCACTATGATCGATCACAATTAACTCCGAACCGTTTGTGGCATTTGTTCGTAAATTTACCAGGCTTTATAACCGGGTATCAATTGACAGTATGAAGAAATGTTTGATTATTATTTTTATAACCTTCACTGCTCATACAGGATGCTTTGCACAATTTTCCCGGTATATTGTACAACTAAAAGATAAAGCCGGTACTCCATTTACAACCAGTAATCCCATTCAATTTTTAACCCAACGATCCATTGACAGGCGAATAAGATATAATATTCCTTTAGACGTAACTGATCTGCCAATATCACCACAATACATTGACAGCATTCAATCGGCCGGAAATGTCACCATATTAAATGTTAGTAAATGGCTTAACCAGGTCTGCATACTTACCACCGATGCTGCAGCACTGGCAAAAATCAATTCATTTTCTTTTGTAATAAAGTCTTCACCCATAGCGGCGAGGCAGGCTTCAATTATTACGCCTGTCAATAAACAACTTGACCCTGCACCACCAATTACCACTAGTCCAATTATTGCAGCAAGGCCACAAGGCATCAATGATGTGTACGATTACGGGCTTGCCTACCCGCAAATACACATACACAATGGAGAATTTTTACACAACCTTGGTTTTAGGGGAGAAGGTATGCAACTGGCAATAATGGATGCCGGTTTTTATCATTATCAAACATTGCCAACCTTCGACAGTGTGCGCAATAACAACCAGGTATTGGGCACCTGGGATTTTGTCGACAATGAAAAAAGTGTAAATGAAGATTTTGCCCACGGCATGAATTGCTTTAGTACCATCGCTGCAAATCTTCCGGGGTCTTTCGTGGGTACATCGCCTAAAAGCAGTTACTACTTATACCGCACTGAAGATATCAACAGTGAATACCCGGTTGAAGAACAAAATTTTGCCGCAGCAGCGGAAAGAGCCGATAGCCTTGGTGTAGATATTTTTTCAGTGTCGCTGGGGTATAATCAATTTGACAATAGCGGTTTCAATTATACTTATGCTGATATGGATGGTAATACAACCATTATTACCCGGGCAAGCGACTATGCAGCAAAAAAAGGGATATTGCTGGTGGTTGCAGCAGGTAACCTTGGTAACAGCACCTGGCACTATATTCTGGCACCCGCAGATGCAGACAGTGTGCTTACTGTAGGCGCTGTAAATGCAGCAAGACAATCAGCCGGGTTTAGTAGTTACGGGCCTACCGCAGATGGCAGAATAAAACCAGATGTGGCAGCCATTGGACAAGGAGCAGTTGTTGCTAACCAGGTAACCGGCGATCCGTCTTATAACAATGGTACTTCTTTCGCATGCCCTATTATGGCGGGTATTGGAACTTGCCTTTGGCAGGCTTTTCCTGAAGTAAATAACATTGCCATCATTGATGCTTTAAGAAAATCATCCGACAAAATAAATAACCCCGATGACCGGACCGGTTATGGAATTCCGGATGCGAAAAAAGCATTTGTATCGCTCATAAAAAAATTATTTACCGAACAAATAACCATCGACAATAATTGCTTTGCCAATATCGATTGGACCGTTAAATCTGCCGCTGGAATGAGTGTGGTGGTAGAAAGAAAATTGCCGGGTGAAACTTCATTTTCGGCTTTAACAACCAAACAATCCACCGGGCTTTTTAAATCTGCAAATTTCACCTACGCAGATGACCTTACTGCATTGCCGGCAGGCATTACAATTCAATACCGGCTTAAAATAAATATCGGTACCGATACAAGTTTTTACTTCGATACTGCAGCAGTAAACTATATGAATGCATGCAGCAGTGTTACAGAAAAAATTACGATAGGCCCCAATCCAGTTACAGATATACTTACAGTTTTAGTTGCCAGAAATAATCCAACCAAA